>NZ_KE150489.1:189852-590448 GCF_000411575.1 Capnocytophaga sp. oral taxon 336 str. F0502
TTCGTTCTTTCTTCGTTCTTTCTTCGTTCTTTCTTCGTTCTTTCTTCGTTCTTTCTTCGTTCTTTCTTCGTTCTTTCTTCGTTCTTTCTTCGTTCATTGTTCGTCTTTTCTCTATATGCCCGTGCAGGTCGTACCGTCTTTTATTCATTGTAGACCCACTGTAGACCCACTCTTAAGCCAGTCTTTCTTCGCCTGTTGTTCGTTTATCCCATAAGCCTTCTTTAATTTAACCATTAATCACTAACCATTAATAATTAATCTTTATGATTTCAAATTTTTATATATCATTTTTTTATCCTATTTTTGTCGCGAAAAAACACTCTCTCTTTTATCTTTTGAAGAGAGTATAATCACTAAAATTATGTCATTAATCAAATCAATCTCAGGTATTCGTGGTACTATTGGAGGTGTACCCGATGAAAATCTAACCCCTATCGATGCCGTAAAATTCGCTGCCGCTTATGGTACGTGGCTCAAAGAAACCCTCAACAAAGCAAATATAAAGGTAGTTGTAGGAAGAGACGCACGTATTTCGGGCGAAATGATACAGAACTTAGTACAATACACCCTTGTAGGATTAGGCATTAATGTAGTGGATATCGGGCTAAGTACAACTCCTACCGTCGAAGTAGCTGTTACAATGGAAAAAGCCGATGGGGGCATTATTCTCACTGCAAGTCATAATCCTAAACAGTGGAACGCCTTAAAACTTCTCAATAATAAGGGAGAGTTCCTCAGTGCTAAAGAAGGTGAAAGAATTCTAACCATCGCTCAAGAGAACAAAGTGGTTTTTGCTGATGTAGAAGCTTTAGGAAGTATTTCTCACGATAATACCTATATTCAAAAACATATTGAGGCAGTGTTAGGGTTGCTAATATCTTCCACTATCGAAGCCATACGCAATTGTAAATTCAAAGTGGTTGTTGATGCGGTGAACTCCACAGGAGGTATTGCAATTCCAAAGTTATTAGAACATTTTGGCGTAGAAGTAGTTCGTTTGTATTGTGAACCAAACGGACATTTTCCTCATAACCCCGAACCTTTAAAAGAACATTTGGGAGACATCTGCAAAAAAGTACTTGAAGAAAAAGCTGATTTTGGTATCGTAGTAGACCCCGATGTAGATAGATTAGCTTTTATTACGGAAGAAGGTGAAATGTTCGGCGAAGAATATACTCTGGTTGCTTGCGCCGATTATATTTTAGGAAAAACCAAAGGAAATGTAGTCTCTAACCTCTCTTCTTCTCGTGCATTGAGAGATATAGCCGAAAAGTACGGAGTACAGTATGCAGCAGGAGCTGTAGGTGAGGTAAACGTAGTTGCTAAAATGAAGGAAGTGCACGCAATCATAGGTGGTGAAGGCAATGGAGGTATTATCTATCCTGAACTACACTATGGTCGTGACGCTTTGGTAGGTGTAGCGTTATTCCTTTCCTTACTTGCTGAAAGAAAATGCAGTGTAAAGACCTTGCGCAATAGTTATCCTGCTTATTATATGAGCAAGAACAAAATACAACTTACCAAAGACATTAACCCCGATAATATCCTACGTGAAATGCAAAAGAAGTACGCACACGAGCAAATCAATACTATCGATGGCTTAAAGATTGATTTTCCTCAAAGCTGGGTACACTTGCGAAAATCTAATACTGAACCTATTATTCGCATTTACACTGAAGCTAAAAGTCAAGCAGAAGCCGATGAACTTGCTCTGCGTTTCATTGAAGAAATGAAAGCCGTTGCTTTTGTAAAGTAACTGATTCATAATTTACTAATTATTAAAACTCCCTATAAAGCTGTTAGCTTTATAGGGAGTTTTCTATATCTTTTTCTCTAATTCCTTAGAGCTCAAGAGCTTGTTTAGGATTGCTATTCATTAGAATTTCTACAGGATTTTCGAGAGCTTCTTTTACAGCTACTAAAAATCCTACTGATTCACGCCCATCGATGATACGGTGGTCGTATGAAAGAGCGACATACATTACAGGAGCAATCACTATCTGTCCGTTGCGCACGATAGGGCGGTCGACGATGTTGTGCATACCCAAAATCCCTGATTGTGGCGGATTGATGATAGGAGTAGAAAGCATAGAGCCAAACACGCCCCCATTAGTAATCGTAAAAGTACCACCGGTCATTTCATCTACCGTAATTTGTCCATCACGAGCGCGGGTAGCTAAGCGTTTTACTTCGGCTTCCACACCTCTAAACGAAAGGTTCTCGGCATTGCGAATCACGGGAACCATCAAGCCTTTAGGTCCTGAAACGGCTATAGAGATGTCGCAGAAATCGTAAGTTACCTTGTCTTGTCCATCAATCATCGAATTGACATCGGGGAAGAGTTTAAGGGCACGCACGACGGCTAAAGTAAAGAACGACATAAAGCCGAGACTCACATTATGGCGCTCTTTGAAAGCGTCCTTATATTTGGCGCGCAACTCGTAAATAGCCGTCATATCCACCTCATTGAAGGTAGTGAGCATAGCGGTTTCATTCTTAGCACTCACCAAACGTTCGGCTACTTTGCGACGCAACATACTCATCTTAGTACGCACTTCTTTGCGAACGCCACCCGTAGGAGTCCCCATCGAAGGTTTAGAGGCTTTAAGTGCATCATCTTTGGTAATACGACCGCCTTTACCTGTACCCACTACTGCTGATACAGGAATCTCGCGTTCTGCTAATATTTTACGAGCGGCAGGACTTGGAACTTGCTTTGCAGAAGATGTAGGTGCTATAGGAGCTTCCTGTTTAACTGGTTGTGATGGTGAAGTACCTGCTGATGAAGCTCCTGCTGGTGCTTTTGCTTTAGTATCAATCAGGCATACCACTTGTCCTACTTTTACAGCTTCGCCTTCTTCGGCTTTCAGTGTAATGACTCCACTGGCTTCAGCGGGAAGTTCAAGAGTAGCCTTATCGGAATCCACTTCGGCAACAGCTTGGTCTTTGGTTACATAATCACCTGTTTTTACAAGCCAACGGGCTATTTCTACTTCGGTGATAGATTCCCCAGGTGAAGGGACTTTCATTTCCAACATATCGTTTAGTTTTAGGTGTTAGGTATTAGTTATTTCGTCGTTAAAAAGTTTTTCAATTTTGCTAGGAGTCCTTTGCGTTCTTGCTTGTCGTTTTGCAAAAGAGCTTCGAGTTCTTGTCGGTTGAGGGTTATAAGCATATAGTGACCATCGAGTTTTTGTATTTTCTCTTGAGGCAATCGCTCTAAAAAGGTTTGGTAATCGAGTCCATCGAGTACCTCATAAGCATTAGGGTCGTTTTCATCGCCGTTGATGACTACCAAACTAATGCGCCACAACTTTACATCGTCTTGACTGAGGTTTACTTGGGTGAAATCTACAAAAGGCGGATATTCATATGGCAAGATAGTAGGGACGCCCTCTGTAAGAGCATAAGCTCCCATCACCTCTCTTTTATCATTTCTAAAAAACTGCTGACGTGCAATATATGCATCAGGGTGCTCATATAGTTGTTTTTCTATGAGCTGACTAAAGGCTTTTACCTTATCTTCGGCGACTAATAACCCGTTTATCATTTCGTCTGACAAACATATAGGACGGTAGACACCGAACAGATAAGATCCTCCTTTTTCACCTTCATAACATTTGATACCAAATTTAATATCGTTTCTATAATCGTACGTAATGGCATTAGGTTCATAAACCTCTCCTTCTTCATCAACCACTTTGCTACCCAATGCGGTGGCTACTTTGCCAATAAACTCGTACGCACCTAACCAATCGGCTTCGGTACTGGGAGTAAAGACGCGCACACCGTAGTCTTGGGTTTCGGTGTCGTAAGAGACCTCAAAACCGCGACCACTGATGCCTTCTTGTCCCATCAGCATATAGCCCCAATCACTGAGCGGTGCATTCATCACTTGAGAGTAATGCTCGTCGTTATCATCAATAGAGTATTGTACAAATCCCTCACGCTGGAGGTCGAGCAATTGCTGAGGAGTCATTTCTTCAGGTGCTTGTGTGTTTTTAATGTAAAAAGTTCGACTCATTTTTTTAGGTGTTATGTGTTAGAAAGCTGCGTTCCCCATAGGGGTTGAACTTTGCCAAAGTTTGCGACGAATTGCTCGTCGTACTACGATTTAGGTTCATAAGGTGGTATATCTAACTTTTCAGGTTTTCCTTTTAGAGTAACTAAAATCACTCCGTTTTTAGCTTTCTCACCGTATTTTTCAGTAGCTTTTTTGTCTTTTAGCACTACGATACTCTCTACTCTTTTAGGGCTGACATTGTTCATAAAAAGCTTTCCTACTTCAGGATCTGAAAACTCTACATCATTGACAACAACCAGAGGAAAAGCTTTATTAGGATTTTCTATTCCTGATAGGTTATCTTTCTTAGAAGTGTCTTTGCTTTTCTTCAAAGTAATGATAACCACTCCTTTTTCGGCTTTACTGCTACATAAAACAGTAGCAGAAGGATCTTTAAGTGCGCTTTTAAGTACGTTGATATTCTCAATATCATTAGGATCAATTGCGTTTAAAAAGATACTACATATCTTGTTATCGTCTATCAGAACGCCATTCACCACGAACAAGGGTGAATTCTGCTCTCGTGACACAATTTTGGTAACTGTTTTTTGCGCTGATAGTGCATAAGTGGTTATCAGCAATAGTAATGTAATAATTCGTTTCATATCAATTGGTATTTTTAGTTTTTTCTTATTCAAATACAGCCGCGATAGCTTTGTTGTGGCGTTTGCGGTCACGGGTATGGCTACCAGAGGCAGGGGCTGCATAGGCGGGAGTACCTACATAACGCCATTTTACCAAATCGAAATTCATTAGCATATAGCCATAAGCGCCCATATTTTTAGGTTCTTCTTGCGCCCAAATAAAGTCGGTGGCGTGTTTGTACTTCGCTATAATGGTTTTGAGCTGTGTTAGCGGTAGCGGGAACAACTGCTCGATGCGCACTAAGGCTATATCGTCTCTACCAAGTTTTTCGCGTTCAGCATAGAGGTCGTAGTAATAGCGACCAGAGCAAAATACTACGCGTTTTACTTTTTGAGCTTTAGCGAGAAGGTCGTCTAACACCTCTTGGAACTGTCCGCCAGCTAAGTCTTCCACAGTTGAAATCACTTGGGGGTGACGCAATAAGCTTTTAGGAGTGAATATTACCAACGGCTTACGGAAGGTAGTCTTCATTTGGCGGCGTAGTAGGTGGAAAAAGTTAGCGGGGGTAGTACAATTGGCTACATACATATTGTTCTCAGCACAGAGTTGTAAATAGCGTTCTATGCGCGCTGAAGAGTGCTCAGCTCCTTGTCCTTCATAACCGTGAGGGAGTAACATTACCAATCCGTCTTGCACTTTCCATTTGTCTTCACCACAACAGATGTACTGGTCAATCATTATTTGTGCGCCATTAGAGAAATCGCCGAACTGTGCTTCCCATATGGTGAGCGTGCGCGGACTTGCCATTGCATAACCGTACTCATAGCCCAAGACTCCATATTCGGATAACAGCGAATTGTAGATATGGAAAGTACCTGTTGCCAATTGTTTGGTTTTGAGGTCTTGCAAGAAGCATATTTCTTCTTCGGTATCTTCTGTTTTGAGCACAGCGTGACGGTGCGAGAATGTACCGCGTTGCACATCTTCCCCAGTGATACGTACATCGTAGCCCTCAGTAAGGAGTGAACCATACGCCAAGAGCTCTGCCATTCCCCAATCGATATGGTTGTGTGCATATGCCTCTTTACGGTCGGCTACAATCTTCTTCACCTTACTGATAAAAGGTTTATCGGCAGGCAATTCAGTAAGTGCCTTGGCTATTGTGTCGAGTTTTCGTTTGCTAATAGTCGTATCTACCTTTTGTAACATTTGTTTTGGCGATGCTATTTCAAAGCCTTGCCATTCGGTTTGCATAAAAGGCTTTAATATCGTAAGTGGTTCGCGACGAGATGCTTCGAGGTCTGCATCAAGAGTAGCTTTATAAGCGTTCTCTATCTCGGCAACATAACTTTGCTGTATGAGCCCTTCTTCGATTAGCTTCTGTGCGTAAATATTGCGGGGATTGTCGTGCTTACTTATAATTTTGTACAAAAGAGGTTGTGTAAAACGTGGTTCATCGCCTTCATTATGACCGTATTTACGATAGCCAAAGAGATTGATATACACGTCTTTGCCAAAGGCTTGGCGGTAATCGATTGCCAAGAGAAAAGTGCACACTACGGCTTCGGCATCGTCGGCATTTACGTGAAGCACAGGCGAATCGTTCATCTTTGCAATATCGGTACAGTACAACGACGAACGCGAGTCGGCAAAATTAGCAGTGAAACCTACTTGGTTGTTTATCACTATATGCACGGTACCCGCATTGGTGAAGCCTCTCAAGCCACACATCTGCACCGTTTCGTAGACGATACCCTGCCCTGACACAGCAGCATCACCGTGAATGATGATAGGCAAGGCTTGTCGGAAATTCTCTTGACAATAGTGGTCTTGTTTCGCACGAGTAATACCTCCTACAACGGCATCTACAGCTTCGAGATGCGAAGGATTAGGTACCAAATTCATATCTACGGTTTCTCCGGCACGAGTAGTGCGTTGGGTGGTGATACCCAAGTGGTATTTCACATCACCGTCGAACCAATCGTCCATTTCGTAATCCTTACCGTCGAACTCGGAAAAGATATCCTTTGGATTCTTGCCGAACACATTGGCTAATACATTTAATCGCCCACGGTGCGCCATACCGAGTACTACGTGTTTTACGCCTTGCTCGGCAGCAGCTTCCACCATAAAGTCGAGACCTGCGATGAGCGCATCGTTGCCTTCAAGCGAAAAGCGTTTTTGACCTACATACTTAGTATGAAGGAAGTTCTCAAAAGAAGTGGCTTCATTAAGTTTGTTAAGGATCTGCAGTTTTTCTTCCTTAGAAAACTGAGGTTTATTGTGATTTTGCTGTAATCGTTTGGTGAACCAATCGCGTTCTTGGGGATTGTGAATATACTGATATTCTACCCCTATCGACTTACAATAAGTAGTATTCAACGCCTCAATAATTGCACTTAAAGGCGAGGGAGCTAAGCCTATTTCACGAGCAGCATCGAAGGTAGTATTGAGGTCAGCCGTCGTAAGCCCGTAGTTTTCGATAGCCAAAGTAGGTGTATATGGCTCACGAGGACGTAGCGGATTAATTTGTGCGAATAAGTGACCGTAAGTGCGATAACCATTGATGAGGTTAAGCACGGCAAACTCTTTCTTGACAGTTTCGGAAAGCGCAGGGTTTTCGTTACCCACCACTTGTTGTACCATTACAGGTACTGCTTCTTCTACCGGAGTACTGTATTGCTCTTGAGCAAAATCGAAACCTTGAAAGAAAGCGCGCCAACTGGGTTCTACCGCATCGGGGTTTTCGAGATATTTATCATATAAATCACCAAAATAAGCCGTACTTGCGGCATTCAAAAAAGAATACTTATCCATAAAAAGCAATTGTTTCGTTTATTTTTCATTAATGATAGGCAAAGGTAATGTTTTGTTTTGGAATAACCATACTTTTTATGAAATATTTTTAAGATAATGTATTAGTAATTTGGGAATTAGCCAATTAGAAAATTAGCAAATGAAAATTCAGAATAAAAAAGGAATATCTAACCTTATGGAAATCTTAAAAATCAATAAAAATTGAAACTATAAAATAGTTGTGATATTTAAAAATATCAACTCATTAAGCGGATAGTTTTCTTTATATAGATATTATCTATGAGAAATGAGGGAAAAAGAGCCATTTTGGAGGGAGTTTAACCGAAGCTAAAGCGAACCTAAGACGAAGCTAAGACGAACAAAAGACGAACAAAAGACGAAGGAACGCTATTAATAACCTATATATTAGATGTTTATAAGAGCCATTTATGATAGATAAAATCTATTGAAAAGAGGAAATTTAGTAATGTTTATTGTGAAGGCAATTTGCCAATCGCCTCTACAATATAACTAAAAGAAATTGATTATCAAGGTAATCAACTTTGACAAAGGTACAAGCCACACAGGTAACTTTGGCAAAGTGTAGCGACACAAATGAAATTTAAGACTTTTGGAACAGCCTCAATATAGCTCTTGAAATATCTTGGCACTTTTTTTGTAATTATATATTTCTAAAAGATTTGGTTTTTATGAAGAAATACTTTTTTATAGCACTCCTCTGCTGGGGAGGTACTGCTCTTTGGTCTCAAAACAGTGAGGAAATAAGTAAAGAACGCGCTGGTTATGAACAACCTTATCACCCTGAGGAAGACGGTGATGCACGTATTACACAACTGCTAAAACAAGCTAAAAAAGAACACAAAAAAGTGTTGGTGCAAATAGGTGGGAATTGGTGTGTGTGGTGCTTGCGCTTTAACCATTTGGTGACTACTACGCCTGAACTGAAAAGTATTTTGGATAAGAAATATATTTTTTATCACCTAAACTTCTCACCTGAAAACAAGAATGAAAAGGCTTTTAAAAAGTACGGAAACCCTGGCGCACAATATGGTTATCCCTCTTTTTTGATTCTCAACGAAAAAGGAGATGTGCTTTTCACTCAAAAAAGTGAAGATTTAGAATCGGGGAAGGGGTATGACGTGAAGAAAGTAAAGAAATTCTTGCAAGGAAGGTTGTAATTTGCAAATTAGAAAATTAGAGAATTAGCAGATTGTGTTATTGGCTAAATTGACTAATAAGTTTGATAATTTCAACGGCTTGAGTGGCAGGGACGGGATTGGCACCTTTGCCTGTTAAAGCTTGGTAAAGGTCGTTATAAAAAAGCCAATAGTTACCGTGTTGGGCAGTGGTAAACAAACGTTTTTCAAGTGTATGGAGAATGCCATTAGGCTCGGCAACAGAAGGTAGCCACTGAGAGGCTGAAGGGATAGTGCCCGCTACTAAGGCATTTTCTTGTCCGTCGAACCGCTGTTGAAGAAAGGAACCCTTAGTGCCGTGCAAGGTGTACTCCCATTGGCGTTCCAAAGCATAGGTAGTGGATTTAAGGCGGACGCGTAGTTCGTTTTCGTAAAAGAGAATCAGTTCAAAATAATCGTCGGTTTGAGTACCTTTGCGAAGGTAACCCAAATCGGCATATACGTTTTTAGGAGTACCAAATAGCTGGAGTGCTTGGTCTATGAGATGTGCTCCTAAATCGTAGAGAGCCCCTCCCCCACGTTCGGGAGTTTCCTTATGAGCCTTAGCACTAATTTCACTTCGGAAACGGTCGAAGCGCATTTCTACTTCTTTAAGTTCGCCCAGTACACCACTGTTTACTATTTCTTTTACCTTTAAATAATCGCCATCATAACGCCTATTTTGGTAAACGGAAAGCAGCTTGCCTTGTTTTGTAGCCAATGTATTGAGTTCTTCAGCCTGCTCGACAGTAACCGTAAAAGGCTTTTCTACCAATACATTCTTATTTGCTAATAACGCTTCTTTGGCATACTCATAATGGGTTTGCACGGGGGTATTGACCACTACCAAATCTACCGCAGGGTCTTGTAGCATTTCGTTTACTGAGCGATAAAGTTTAGCATCAGGATATAGAGCGTGTGAATCGGAACGATGGCGTTCTACTATCGCATAGAGGTGATACTGTGGGTGTTGTGCTATGAAAGGGGCGTGAAATACCCGTCCACTCATACCAAAGCTGGCAAGGGCTACATTAATAGTCATTAGATAAGTATTTATAATTCTTTTAGGGAATTGATAATGTCCTTCATCTGCTGGTAATTCTTTTCTTTTTTGCTAGCTAACGTCCAAGTAAAAACTTGGTAGTAGGTCTTTTTAGTTTCGACAATAGCCACCACGTAAAAGACTCCGATACCATTGACGGTTTCGGTAGTTTCAACTACTACAGCAGGATATTTATTAATGGTAGTTTCGGTAATTTGTTTATCAGTAGGGCGCATCATCTTGGCTTCTGCCCAACCTTTTTTGCAGATGCTAAAATAGTCCTTTAATCCGAAGGATTTAACAAAGGCTTTT
Source organism: Capnocytophaga sp. oral taxon 336 str. F0502 (assembly GCF_000411575.1). Classification (NCBI taxonomy): domain Bacteria; kingdom Pseudomonadati; phylum Bacteroidota; class Flavobacteriia; order Flavobacteriales; family Flavobacteriaceae; genus Capnocytophaga; species Capnocytophaga sp. oral taxon 336. The sequence continues at coordinate 199,847 of NZ_KE150489.1, forward strand.
TTGTTTTTAATATGCAAAGAGTCCTTTAATACTTGGTAAAGTACCTCATTAAGCTCCTTGCGGTCTTCATCGATTACTGCAACAAAAAGCTCAGATTTACCGTTGCCATATTGCAGAGAGGCTTCTTCATAAAGATTATTTTGGCTGGTAAGAGAGTTAGGTAGTGTCATTTCATATCTATCTTCAACTTTCACTACTTGAGTGGCTTCAGAGGAGGTATCGCTCACTCTGCAAGCCGTAGCTAAAAGGAAGACAAAGATGAAATACAAGTTACGTTCTAAACGCTTCATCTCTTTCCTAATTTAGTTTTTTCCGCCACAAAAGTATAAATAATTTTTAAACTAATCAACTTTTTAGCAAAAAAATAACACAAATACTTTTTTAGTTGAAAAAAAAGGTTGAATTTTGTACCCGAAAATACAAGAAGATGCTACCGCTGAAAGACACATTAAAACACAAAGGTTTACGGAATCAATTAGCTGATTTATTGAGAGAAAAAGGCATAAAGGACAAGCGTGTATTGGAGGCTATTCGCACGATACCACGCCATTTGTTTATGGACAGCAGTTTTGAAGACCACGCTTACCAAGATAAGGCTTTCCCGATAGAGGAAGGGCAAACTATCTCTCAACCCTATACCGTAGCTTTCCAAACGGAATTGCTACAAGTATCACCTCGACAAAAAGTATTGGAGATAGGTACGGGCAGTGGCTATCAAGCTAGTGTACTGCTATATTTAGGGGTACAGCTTTACACTATTGAGCGACAACAGAAACTCTTTAAGCAAACCCAAAAACTACTCCCCAAACTAATGAATCGTACTGTACATATGTACTTTGGCGACGGTTATAAAGGAATTCCTAACGAAGCGCCTTTTGACCGTATTTTGGTAACGGCAGGCGCTCCTTATGTGCCGAAAGCGTTGCTTGCACAATTGGCGGTAGGAGGACGTTTAGTAATTCCGATAGGAGAAGAAACTCAAACAATGACGCTTTACGAGCGCATATCGGAAAAAGAATTTCACAAGACTACGCACGGGACTTTTCAGTTTGTACCGATGCTAAAAGAGAGGAACTGATGATTAATGGTGAGTGATTAGTGGTGAATGATTAATAATAATTTTATATGAGAACCATTGCTTTTGTTTTACTATCGTTATTGCTGTTTTCGTGTAAAACAGTGCAACGCCCTAAAATGACAGCTCCTATGGATGAAGCTGCTATTAAGACCCTTAATGAAGGAACGTATTATGTATATTCTGAGCCTATGGAAAAACAAGCTCCTTTGTTCTTTCCGCTACTGCCCAAAGAATACCAAGAAACAGCGCTACCTTTAAGTAGGTTTAAACTGCAAGTAAAAGCCGATTCGCTGTACGTGAGTTACCAAAAAGTAAAGGATAGCACCACTAGAATGGTAGCTGGTTTTAAAGGCAAACAGAAGAAGAACTTTTGGCAACGCTATAATAGGTTTAGAATCTATCCGTTTATTCCTATTTATTTAGGAGTAGATATTGATAGAATACGCATAGCTCCTAATAAAGATGGGGATTTGTTAGTAGAAGTCTACAAAGACCGACAAGGTGCGGTTATGTTTGTACAGTTTTTCAATACTTACTACGATACTTTTGTATTTAAAAGAGAAGAACATAATGAATTACCTGAGAAAACTACAACAGAGTGATGAATTTGAATACTGTGAAGGTGCTACCGCCGAAGAAATTCAAATTGTAGAAACATCTTTAGGGGTATTACTCCCTGAAGTGTATGTAAAGTTCTTGAGCGAATGTGGCTCTTGTAACTTTGGGGATACTTATATCAATGGAGTTTACAAAGAAGATGGAATATTATCATATCCAATAATAGAACTCACAAAACAGTTGAGAGAAGAACTCAACCTCCCCGATGATTTTATTGTACTCAATTACGAAATTGACGAATATCTTATTCTGTACAAAGTCTCAAAAACAGATCGCCTCAACGATTCAAAAGTATATGGTGCTGAAATACATTGTAATAAAAACAATGATTTTGTAATGAGCAAACCTACACTTCTATTTAATTCTTTTGATGAATATTTTGAGGATTTCTTAGAATTAGCAGATGATTATTAGTATTGTTAGTAGATTTTAGAAATTTACAAACAAAAAAGCAATGTACGAGAAAATGCACATTGCTTTTTTTATTTATTACTTCTTATTTCTTATTTGTAAAGATTGCGAAGTTCTTTAGCGGTATCCACCATTGCGTGAAGAGCTGCTTTGGTTTCTGGCCAGTGGCGTGTTTTGAGTCCGCAGTCGGGGTTTACCCACAATTGCTCTTTTGGCACTACCGAAATGGCTTTCTTCATCAAGTTGGTCATTTCTTCTTGTGAAGGTACGCGTGGTGAGTGAATATCGTATACCCCAGGTCCTATTTCGTTAGGATATTTGAAGTCGCCAAATACATCGAGGAGTTCCATTTGTGAACGTGAACACTCTATGGTAATCACATCAGCGTCCATATCGGCGATAGCTTCAATCATATCGTTGAACTCAGAATAGCACATATGGGTGTGGATTTGAGTTTCGTCTTTTACGCCTGAAGCTGAAATGCGGAATGCTTTGATTGCCCAATCGAAGTAGGATTTCCACTCACTCTTGCGCAAAGGCAATCCTTCGCGGATAGCTGGTTCGTCAATCTGAATAACTTTGATGCCCGCTTTTTCGAGGTCTACTACTTCATCACGGATTGCTAAAGCTATCTGCAAACAAGTTTCAGAACGCGGTTGGTCATCGCGTACAAACGACCATTGCAAGATAGTTACAGGTCCTGTAAGCATACCTTTTACGGACAATTTGGTAAGCGATTGTGCGTATTTACTCCAGCGTACAGTCATTGGTTCAGGACGAGAAATATCACCAAAGATAATCGGTGGCTTTACGCAACGTGAACCGTAGCTTTGTACCCAACCGAATTTGGTGAAGGTGTAACCTTTGAGCAATTCGCCAAAGTATTCCACCATATCGTTACGTTCAAACTCTCCGTGTACGAGTACATCGATATTGGTATCTTCTTGGAAACGGATAGACTCTTCAATTTCTTTTTCCAATAACTTATCGTATTCAGCTTGGGTGAGTTCTCCTTTTTTGAAACGAGCACGCCAGCTGCGTACCTCGTCGGTTTGAGGGAATGACCCAATAGTAGTTGTAGGGAAAAGAGGTAAGTTTAACGCTTTGTGTTGTGCTACTTTACGCTCGTTGAACGGACTGTGGCGCACATCGTCTTTGGCTGTGATGTTGTTCACACGCTCTTTCACTTTGTTGTCGTGGATAAGCGGTGAAGTTTTACGTGTTTCAGCTGCTTTTTTGTTTTCTTCAAAGGCTACTTTTACCTCAGGTGTTATGTGACCTGTAGCAAGAGCTTGCAAAGTAGTTACTTCTTTTACTTTTTGTTTAGCAAAAGCCAACCATTGCTTGATTTCAGGGGTAAGCACTTTCTCGTTGTTTTCGAGTTCGAGGTTGCAAGGAGAGTGCAATAAAGAGCAAGAAGTAGCTATCAATAGGCGGTCAGCACCGATAGCTTCTTTAGCTTTTTCAATCAATGCTAATGAGTGTTCGAAGTTGTTTTTCCAAATATTACGTCCATCTACTACTCCAAGAGATAATTTTTTATCGGCAGGAAGTGCTTTGAGCACTTTGTCAAGCTGAGCAGCTGCACGCACTAAATCGATGTGCAATACATTGAAAGGCAATGAAACAGCTAATTCGGTATTGTTATCCAATGCTCCGAAGTAGGTAGTGAGGATAAATTCGGTGGTAGGGAATTTGCTTCTTAGCTCGGTATATACCTTTTTGTATACATCGGGAGCGCCTTCAGGAAGGTCGAGAGCTAAGTAAGGCTCATCTATTTGAATAGTTTTAGCACCTGCATCTACTAAACTTCGTACGATTTGTACATACACAGGCAATAGACGCTCAGCCAAGTCTAAGCGGTGGAATCCTTGTTCTTTTTCTTTTCCGAGAAGCAAATAAGTTACCAAGCCGATAAGTACAGGTTTAGTGTCGAAACCGTGTTTTTTAGCCAAGTTGTACTCTTGCAAAGGTTTGTTTACAAGAATTTTGAAAGATTGGTCTTTAGTAAATTCGGGTACGATATAGTGGTAATTGGTATCAAACCATTTGGTCATTTCCATAGCAGTAATATCGATACCATTTTTTTGATAGCCACGTGCCAAAGCGTAATAACGTTCTAAATCACGCAAATGTTTAATTGGTGTAAAACGCTCAGGAATAGCGCTTATTGTAAACGAAAAGTCAAGCATTTGGTCATAAAGAGAGAAGTCGTTAGAAGGAATCAAATCTACTCCTGCTTCTTTTTGTAGTGTCCAGTTATGTACACGAATATTTTCAGCCACAGCTAAGAGTTCTTCTTCTGATATTTTACCAGCCCAGAAAGACTCATTAGCTTTTTTAAGTTCTCGTTTTTCACCGATACGAGGATAACCTAATACGTTTGATTTCATATATTTTTATTGAAATTTTAATTGGGCGCAAAGATATGAAAAATAATATCGGTACACAAATTTTTAATAATAAAAATTGTGTACCGATATGAATTTAGAATATTTTCCTAAGAATAAACTTCAAAACAGAAAAGCTAAAAATATTATCTGTTGTTTATTGTAATACTTCTTTTACTTTATCGGCGGCTTCTTGGAAGAGGATTGCTGAGTGAACCGCTAAGCCTGAATTGTCTAATATTTCTTTAGCAAGCTCAGCATTCGTACCCTGCAAGCGCACTATGATAGGCACTTTGATAGCATCGCCCATATTTTGGTAGGCATCTACTACCCCTTGTGCTACACGGTCGCAACGCACAATACCACCAAAGATATTAATGAGGATAGCCTTTACATTAGGGTCTTTGAGGATAATGCGGAAAGCAGCTTCTACGCGTTTGGCATCGGCGGTACCTCCTACATCAAGGAAGTTAGCAGGTGACCCCCCCGCTTGTTTAATCAAGTCCATCGTAGCCATTGCCAAGCCTGCACCATTTACGATACAGCCCACGTTACCATCGAGAGCAACATAGTTGAGCCCAACGGCTTTAGCTTCTACTTCTACTGGGTTTTCCTCTCGTGTATCGCGATAAGCCGCATACTCAGGGTGACGGAAAAGCGAATTGTCATCAAGAGTTACTTTGGCATCTACTGCCATTATTTTATTATCAGAAGTTTTTAGAACAGGGTTAATTTCAAACAAGCTAGCATCAGAAGATACATAAGCATTGTAGAGTGCTGTTACGAACTTCACCATTTCTTTTTGAGCCTCACCCGTAACGCCTAAGTTGAAAGCAATCTGGCGAGCTTGGAAAGGCAAGAGCCCTACGGCAGGGTCGATTTCTTCGGTGAAGATAAGGTGTGGCGTTTTTTCGGCAACTGCCTCAATATCCATTCCCCCTTCGGTAGAATACATAATCATATTTTTACCTTTGGCACGGTTCAATAGTACCGACATATAGAACTCTTTAGGCTCGCTTTCTCCAGGATAATACACATCTTCAGCGATGAGCACTTGATGTACTTTTTTCCCTGAGGGTGGCGTTTGAGGGGTAACGAGTTGCATACCTATAATTTGAGAAGCGATGGGCTCTACTTGGTCTAAACCTTTGGCTAACTTAATGCCACCTCCTTTTCCGCGCCCTCCGGCGTGCACTTGTGCTTTTACCACATACCACTGAGTATTAGTGGCTTCGGTGAGTTGTTTGGCTGCCTCTACGGCTTCGGTGGGGGTGTGAGCAACGATACCACGTTGTACGCGCACCCCAAAACTCGAAAGGATTTCCTTTCCTTGGTATTCGTGTAAGTTCATACGAGAATGATTTGGTAACTATTTGGCAAAGATACAAAACAATTTATTAATTAGCAATAAATAATGAACAATTTTTAGTGTTAACTTCTTATCTCTTACCTGAAAGTACCTCTTTCGGCACTCCTCCCTTGTGAAGCATAATGGCAGTTGTTTTAAACTCTACAAAGGCTTTAGTTACATATAAATAGCCCTCATAGTCGTTGCGCAAGCCCCAAGAGTTTTTCACGATGTAGTACTCACGTCCGTTTTGGTCTTTGGCAAGCCCTACGATGTGCATTGCGTGGTCATCGGTAGTTTGATAGTTGTCAAAATCACGCTGACGCATCTCGGGGGTGATGGTTCTTTCGGCAGTGGGAGGATTAGAAAAAAGATACAAGGCTTCCTCATTACTCATCTCACTCACTTCTTTTTCAGGCACAAAAGCCACTCCGTTTTTCCAACTGAAATAACGCTCACTCACATCGGCTGCCCACGCTACCGTATAACCTTTTTTAAGAGCGTTGTCAATGGTTTTAGTGAGGTCGGTCATTGCAATATTGTAAGCATAATCAAAGCTCCAGTTATCGGGTACTGCCATAAATACGTTTTTGTAGAGAGGCTGATCGGCATACGATACCATTTCTATATAGTCGGCAGGATTGATACCTACGCGCTCTTTAGCAAAGCTCTGAGGAGTGTACTTTTTACCTTCGTACATAAAACTTTCGGGCACTGCACCTAAATAGGCATCGATGGTTGCTGTGAAAGCAGGTAGCCAGTTAGGGGTGAGTTTTTTCTTCTTTTCACCATTTCTTATCATTCCTTTTAAAAAGCCTTGTAGGATAGCGTGCAGTTCACCAAAATCATTGCGAGTAGTACCATAGTGCAAGCCTGTATAAACATTTTGAGGTACAGCACCATATTTGGCGTACATATTGATTACATCGTGGAGTTCACCTCCTTGTCCGTAATCCAAATTGCCGTGCATACGCACATATTGTTTAGCTTTTTCGATATAACAGTTGCGAGCAGTGAAGATTTCGGCAAGATCGATAGGCTTTTTACCCATACGCTTCATCTCACTTTCTATAAACGAAGCCCCTGCATAGCTCCAGCAAGTGCCACTACTACCTTGGTCTTTCACGTCGGTGCGTTCGAGGTTAATAACGGTAGTAAACTGAAATCCAGCATTAGCCGATTGATTTCCTGCTACCGATCTGATTAGGTCGTCTTGTGCTGTTGCTACAAAAGAAGCACACAGCGCTACAAATAATGTAATGTTTTTCATAAAAAAATACTTTATAATGAAGCGCAAAAGTATAAAACAATTGGCAAAATAGCAAATTTGGCATAGTTATCGCTATAAAAAAGTAAATGCTCAAACAATATGAAACATTTATACTTGTACATATTACTTTTATTAGGGGGATTAGTAGCTCAAGCTCAACCTTTTGAAACACGTAAAAAAGATGAAAAGGTAGTCATTCCGTTAGAAAAATCACCTGAGATAGAGTACAAGGGTAGTCCCATCAATCTGCGGGTAGCTCCTAAAAAAGAGAATAATCCCTGGATGAAGATACCTGAAAAGAGCATTGATTTTACGGGAAAGAGTAATTTGGTACAGCGTAAAATAGAGTTCAAACCTAATTATGAGGTACTCAACGACCATAAACGGGAAGATTATGAAGCCCCAAAAGGCGACCAATTCTTTGGCGACTTCACCAATAATGGAAAGTTTGTAAATGTATATTGTCGCGACTTCGCAGCTATTGATGGCGATCGAGTGAGTTTATATGTGAATGGAGTAGAAGAAGTTCGCGATATTTTTCTTCTTGGAGAGTTCAGAGGTTTTAAAGTAGAATTGAAACCAGGTTTCAACAAAGTAGAGTTTTTAGCGCTCAACCAAGGTGAATCAGGCCCTAATACAGCCGAGTTTATGGTGCTGGACGACAAAGGCAACACCATTATACGCAACCGTTGGGATTTAGCAACAGGCTCGAAAGCACAACTTGTAATTGTAAAAGACCATTAAAGCGAAGAAAATTATTTTTATTTGTTACTTTTTTTAGCTCATATTTTTATAGGAGATTTCCTATAAAGATATGAGCTTTTTTGTAAAATCGTTTAAAGGGGTTTTTGAACAACAATAGCAATAGCGTCTAAGTTCTTTTGGTGTTTTCTAAACGTTTTCTTCATATTCATCACGCGTTTGCGCAAATCGGGATGGGTAAAGAGATTGAAGAAGAATTTAAGCGTGCGGAATATCCCTTCATCTTGCCATACGCGCTTGTTTTCAAGTAAGAGCATTGCGTTGTGCTGTTCTTTCGCCACCTTAAAACCTTGCTCTTCAAAAAGAGCTTTCCACTCACTGGAGGTCATAGGGCGTGCGTGTACACGTATATTGGCACTTAGTTCTTTAAAAACATCGTTTTTCACCTCGTCGCTCACATTGTCTGGCTGTAAACCTAATTCGTGAATAGCGTAATAACCTCCTGGTTTGAGTATTCTAAAAGCCTCTGCTATAATAGCTTTTTTGTGTTCAAGAGGTTGCATAGTGAGCATTGCCTCTCCATACACTTTATTAGCAAAAGCATCGGGAAGTGTAGAAGCTGCGGCATCAGCTACAATCACGCGTGCATTTTCATAGTGAATATTCTTTTTAGCTAAAGCAGCAGCTGCCTCATTCATATCTACTCCTGTATAGCTGAAAGGCTTGTAAGAACAGGCTATATTAGCCGTGAATCCTAAGCCTGGGGCAAACTCTACAATATCATCTTTGGAGGTAATCTCTAAGTTTTTCACTAACCATTCGCTGAGTACTCTTCCTCCTGGGCGCAACACTTTCTTGCCGAGCTTGGCGAGAATCCAGTGCCCTTGTTTTTCATTTAATGATGTTTCTGTCTTCATCGTTTTAATGGTTTTTATAATTTAGGAGACAAAAGTACGAATTTATTTTGAATGTTTCAAAATAAATTAACAAATCTGCTAATTAAAAGAAAGTCGCGCTTGGGCAGTTACTTCTTGTGCTACAAAATTTCCTTCCAAAAACTTATGATAACCTACGATACCTATCATCGCTGCATTATCGGTACAATACTGAAATTTAGGTACAAAGGTTTGCCAACCGTACTGCTTTCCTAAAGCTGTGAGAGCATTGCGAATACCCGAATTAGCCGATACCCCTCCCCCAATAGCCACCTGCTTGATACCTGTTTCTTTTACAGCTTTTTTGAGTTTATTCATAAGTATTTCCACAATAGTGTGTTGCACCGAGGCACAGATGTCGGCTAAATGCTCAGTTATGAAATTAGGATTTTCTTCAGTGTTTTTCTGTACAAAATAGAGAATACCTGTTTTAAGTCCCGAAAAACTGAAGTTGAGACCAGATATTTTAGGTTTAGAAAAACTGAAGGCTTTTGGGTTGCCCTCTTGGGCGTATTTATCTATGAGAGGTCCACCGGGGTAAGGAAGTCCTAATATTTTAGCGGTTTTGTCAAACGCCTCCCCTACTGCATCGTCAAGGGTTTCGCCCAACACTTCCATATCAAAAAAACTGTTTACCTTCACAATCTGGGTATGCCCCCCGCTGATGGTCATTGCAAGAAAAGGAAACTCTGGTTTCGGCTGACCTTCCTCTATAAAATGTGCTAAAATATGTGCCTGCATATGGTTCACTTCAATGAGTGGGATATCTAGACCCATTGCCATCGATTTAGCAAATGAAGTCCCTACAAGCAATGACCCCATTAAGCCTGGCCCTCTGGTAAAGGCAATAGCCGAGAGCTCTTCTTTGGTTATTCCTGCTTTTTTGAGCGCTTGAGCCACTACGGGCACTATATTTTGCAAGTGAGCGCGTGAAGCCAATTCGGGCACTACCCCGCCGTATTGTTTATGCACCTCTTGATTTGCCACCTCATTAGAAAGCACTTTATCATTGCAAAGCACTGAAGCTGAAGTATCATCGCAAGAAGATTCTATAGCTAATATATAGGTATTTTTCATTCTTTTTCAGTTTAAAGTGCAAAAGTAAGGATTATTTGCTAATTTAAAAAATTGTACTTGGTTGTGGAAGTAGCATTAAAATAAAAACTGAAAATTATTTGCTTTATTCATTTTTTATCTCTACATTTGTAGCCTTAAACAACAAATAAATAAAACACTATGAAAGTAACTTACTTAGGTCACGCTTGCGTGAATATAGACATCAATGGGACTCACTTTCTCGTAGACCCTTTTATTAGCCCAAACCCTTTGGCTTCACACATTGATATAAACTCTATCAAAGCGGATTACATTCTCATTACCCACGCCCACGGCGACCATATTGCCGATGTAGGAGCTATTGCCAAACGCACAGGCGCTCAACTGATTACCAATCCTGAAATTCTCGCTCATTTTGAAAAATTAGGGCTTAGTGGTCACGCTATGAATCTCGGAGGCTCTCACCGCTTCGTAGATGGCAAGGTAAAAATAAAGATGATTAAGGCAGAACACTCATCTTCCTTCCCCGATGGTTCTTATGGAGGCAATCCTGCTGGTTTTTTGATTGATTACAACGATAATACTATCTACATTTCAGGAGATACCGCCTTACATTACGATATGAAAATTATTCCTCACCAATACAAGGTGAATTTAGCTATTTTTCCTATCGGCAACAACTATACAATGGGCGTACGCGATGCTCTTACAGCGGCTCGTTTTGTAGAGGTAGGCAATGTGTTAGGTGTGCATTACGACACCTTCCCCGTAATCAAAATTGATAAAGAAGCGGCTAAACGCAAATTCAAAGACGACCACCGTCGCTTACACCTCTTAGAAATAGGTGCTACTCTTGATTTAAAAGATTTGAACATCAGCACGCTTTAAGAAATCTTATCACACGAACTTTGCCAAAGCCATAGAACTTTGGCAAAGTTTTTTTTCATACCTAAAATATCTAACCACTAACAAAAATTTACTAATTTACTAATCTACAAATTGGCTAATTGACAAATTATTCTTACTTTTGCGCCGTTTTTACAAAAGCAAAATATTTTAAACGGAAACAATGAAAAAACTTATCGCCTGCTTATTATCCAATCTTTTACTTTTTACCTCTTACCTCTTACCTCTTACCTTAGAAGCTCAGTCTTTCCAGGTCGCAATGCCTCTCAACACCAAACCTTTGCTCGCAGGTAATTTTGCTGAATTGCGTCCCAACCACTTTCACGGTGGCATCGACCTAAAAACCGAAGGTCGTGAAGGACTACAGGTGTTTGCTGCCGAAGATGGCTATGTGTCTCGTATCAAAGTAAGTCCTTACAGTTATGGCAAAATGTTGTTTATTACTCACCCCAATGGTTATGTAACTACTTATGGGCATTTACAAAAGTACGCCCCTGAAATAGAAGCTTACGTAAAGCAAAAACAATACGAAAAGCAAAGCTATGATATCGATATACTTCTTCCCGAAAAACAATTTATCGTAAAAAAAGGCGATTGGATAGCTCTCAGTGGTAATACAGGCGGAAGTAGAGGTCCTCACTTGCATTTTGAGGTACGCGATATTCACAATAACGGTTGGAATCCTCTGCTTTTTGGTTTTCAAGAAATACAAGACACCACTCCTCCTGATGTATTGCTTGTATATGCTTATTCACTAAGTGATGACGCACAAATAGATAACACTCAGTTGCCACGTCAGCTTAATAAAAATAAACAGATAGACGGCACTTACCTCACCGAGAAAGTTAATGCGATTGGTACTATAGGTTTTGGTATTTTGGGCTATGACCGTCAAGATGAAACAATGCATCGCAATGGTATTTATAAGGTGAGTTTACTTCTAAACGGAGAGACCCAGTTAGAAACTGTCTTTGATAAAGTAAACTATGACGAAACACGTTACCTTAATGCACTTATAGACTACGAACGATATGCACAACACAAAGGGTTTGTACAGCTTTTGTACAAATTGCCTAACAACAAACTCGAATCAGTATATCCTACCTTAAAACCTAATAAAGGTTATCTTACTATTGAAGAAGGTAAACAATACACCGTATCTATTATTGCAGAAGACTTTAAGGGGAATACCACTAAAATCAATATTCCTATTGAAGGCAAACGAGAGCCTTTAAAAACAGCTCGACCAGAACCTAAAGGCAATAAGCAAGTAGTTGCTACTCGTGATAATTATTACGAAATGGAATACGGAAGTGTATACTTTCCCGAAGATACTTTTTATAAAGACTATTTGATGAATATTACTAGCACTAAGGATACTTTAACCGTAGGTAGTTCCTTCATTCCTGCTCAAAAGTTCTTTACTGTAACTATCAAAAGTGACACTTATGCCAATGAGGATACTTCTAAGGTATTTATAGCTCGTTCGAACGGGGGCTATGAACCGACAGTCTATAAAGATGGTGTGTTTACAGCCAAATCGCGTAACTTAGGAAAGTTCTATTTGCGTAAGGATACTATTCCGCCCACTCTTAAGGCAGTGAATTTTAGGAACGGAGGCATTGTGAAAGGTAATACTCTCAAGATTTTAGTAAACGATAATCTTACGGGATTTGAATCTTGTTCCGCCACCCTAAATGGGCAGTGGATTCTCTTTGAATATGAACCTAAAAACCGATGTCTCACCTTTCATTTCAGCGATATTGATACTACCCAAACCAATAGATACGAACTCATTGTAAACGCCAAAGACAGAGTAGGCAACGTAGGAACTCTGAAAGCCAACTTTACAAAACTAACGACAAACAATTAACGACTAATAACTAATAGCTATATGAAACATATCATTTTTACAGAAAAAGCGCCAGCACCCATTGGTCCTTACACACAAGCCGTAAAAGCTGGCAACACGCTCTACGTATCAGGGCAAATACCGGTAAATCCTGCAACGGGAGAAGTAGTAAAAGGCATAGAAGCCGCTACCAAACAAGTAATGGAAAATCTCAAAGCTATCCTTACCGAAGCAGGAGCTACTTTTGAGAATGTAGTAAAAACTACTATTTTCTTAGCCGATATGGGGCAGTTTGCACAAGTAAATAGCGTATATGCGCGCTATTTCAACGAAGCAACAGCACCTGCACGTGAAACCGTACAAGTAGCACAACTGCCTAAATCCGTAGAAGTAGAGATTTCTTGTATTGCTGTATTGTAGTAATGCTGTGTAGAGACAAAAAAGCTGTATAGCGAAACGCTATACAGCTTTTTTTATGGTATTATTTACAAGCTAAACCATTTCTGCTACTTTTATAACATCTAAGTGTTTAGCAACATTTTTAATAGCACTATGTCTATTCTCCATATCTGATAGAAGGAATTTGTATATAAAAAAAGTGTGTCTCAGCAGTAGTTTAGTACCAATACTACAATACCAAGTAATAGCATTTTTTAAAAGTAAAAGATAAAAAATAAAAGATAAATTGAAACTTGAACAAATGATGAAGGGAGGAAGTCGCAAAGGCAGATGGGTAAATTAAGGAGGTTGCTTATACAAGGCTTAAACGATAAACGAACAATGAGTGGCTCTACAGTGGGTCTACAGTGGCTCTACAGTGGCTCTACAGTGGCTCTACAGTGGGTCTACAGTGGCTCTACAACGAACAAAAGACGAACAAAAGACGAACAATGAACGAAGATAAGATGAAGATAAGAGGAAGATAAAATAGAGACAAGGTGAAATTAAAATGGAGCTTGATAAAATCGGAATTGTAGCGTTTTTGAAAAAATAATTTTTCTTGCTTCATTGTTAATTACTGATTATTTTGTACTTTTGTCGCTTTGAGTGCTAACCATTGTTTACTGATGAAAAAACAAATTACCAATACTGTACTAATGGTGCGCCCTGTGCGCTTCCGTATGAACGAAGAAACCGTTGTGAACAACTATTTCCAAGAGGAAATGGATTTGAAGAACGAGGAAATCAATCGCCAAGCGCAACAAGAGTTTGATGCCTTTGTGCATAAACTACGTGAGGTAGGAGTAAAAGTGATTGGCGTAGACGATATTTACGAGCAAAACACTCCTGATTCGGTATTTCCGAATAATTGGATTACCTTTCACCAAAATGGCAACGTAGCAATTTACCCTATGTTTGCCGAAAATCGGCGTCGTGAGCGTCGTGAGGATATTTTGGACAAAGTAGAGGAAGAAGGTTTTCTCATCGAAAATGTGTATGACTATACTGATGCTGAGCAAGAAAACATCTTCTTGGAAGGTACGGGGGCTATGGTGCTAGACCGTGTGCATCGCAAGGCTTATTGTGCGCTCTCGCCCCGCGCTGATGAGGAACTATTTATTGAGTTCTGTGAAGATTTTGAGTATACGCCTGTAATTTTCAAAGCTTACCAAAAGGTAGATGGTAAGCAAGTACCTATCTATCATACCAATGTGATGATGGCTTTAGGTGAAAATTTTGCGGTGGTGTGTTTAGATACCATCACCGACAAGAGTGAGCGCAAGAACCTTTTGCATCACCTAAAAGAAGACAAGAAAGAGATTATCAGCATCACCCCTGAACAGATGTGCCAGTACGCAGGCAATATGTTACAAGTGCAGGGTAAGGACAGTACTTATTTGGTGATGAGTGATGCCGCTTATAACGCCCTTACCCCTCAACAGATACAGACGATTGAGAAATATACCCAGATACTCCACAGCAATTTAGAAACTATTGAGACTTGTGGAGGAGGCAGTGCGAGGTGTATGCTAGCAGAAGTGTTTAATCCACGTAATTAGGTAACAAGTAAAAAAATGGACAAAAAAGAATATATCAAAAGTAAAATTAGAGATATTAAAGATTTTCCAAAAGAGGGAATTATCTTCAAAGATATTACACCATTACTAATGGATGTGAAAGCAGGGCAATATGTAATCGACTTGCTGGTGGAGAACCTGCACGGACAGAAAATAGACAAAGTAGTGGGTATGGAAAGTAGAGGTTTCTTCTTCGGAATGTTGCTTGCACAACGATTGGGGGCTGGCTTTGTACCGGTACGCAAAAAAGGGAAATTACCTTATAAAACACTCTCACAAACCTACGATTTGGAGTACGGGCAAGACGTATTGGAAATTCACGCAGACGCTATTATAAAAGGTGAAAAAATCCTTATTCACGACGATATCCTCGCTACCGGTGGTACTGCTGAAGCGGTAGTAAAACTTGTAGAACGCCTCGGTGGCGATATTGTACAACTAGATTTCTTGATGGAACTGCATTTTCTGAACGGCAGAGAGAAACTCAAAGGACACCCTGTGTATAGCATTTTATAAGAATTAGAAGTTAATAATTAGAGCGAGACCTAAATTTCAACTCCTAAAATATAACTTCTGTATTTCAGTAGGTTATATTATATTAAGTGAAAAAATGTGTTAAATAATTTCGTCACTTAAATAAAAACTCCTACATTTGCACGAATAAAAACAAAACAAGTAATGAAAATAAAGAATTACATTCTATATATCACTTTATTTGTAACCTCACTCATTCCTCTACAAGGTTTTGCAACTGAAAGTGAGGAAGGAGAGCCTTTTCAAATCAACGATTTGATTGATGAACACATCAACGATTCACACGATTTTCACTTGTTTGATTATAAAGGGCACACTTATTCGTTACCCTTGCCTATCATTCTTTATACCGATAAAGGATTAGTGACTTTCCTATCGAGTGCCTTCCATCACGACAACAAAGGTACGGTAGTAGTAGATAAAGACGGACAGCGATTTGTGCGCTACAAAGAAGATATTTACTACGCAAATGCTGATACACCTCTCTCTTTCAACGAGAAAGGAGAAGTAACCAATACACGTCCGTTGAACTTTTCTATTACTAAGAACGTGTTTTCATTGCTTTTAGTATCGGTATTGATGGTGCTCATCTTCACCTATATGGCACGTTCTTACAAGAAGAACCCCAAAGCCCCTAAAGGCTTAACAGGAGTTTTAGAACCTATAGTGCTTTTTGTGCGCGATGAGATAGCGATTCCTAACATAGGCGAAAAGTACTACAATAGGTATATGCCTTATTTGCTTACTGTGTTTTTCTTGATTTGGATAGGAAACCTCTTCGGATTAATTCCGTTTTTCCCTTTTGCTGGTACGGTAACTAACAATATTCTTTTCACAGGTATGTTGGCTATCTTTACCCTTATTCTCACCTTATTTAGCAGTAACAAACACTATTGGAAGCATATTTTTGCTCCCCCAGGAGTTCCTACCTGGATATTACCAATTATGATACCTATTGAAATGTTGAGCGTTTTTACTAAGCCTTTTGCCTTGATGATACGTTTATTTGCCAATATGACGGCAGGGCACATCATTGTACTGAGCTTGATTTCACTCATTTTCATCTTTGGAACGGTGTATATATCGCCTGTGTCGATAGTTTTTACCTTGTTTATCTGTATCTTGGAGCTATTGGTAGCTGTTTTGCAAGCCTATGTGTTTACATTGCTATCAGCTTTGTTTATAGGACAGGCAGTGGAAGAAGAACACTAATCAATTGATAATTAACAATTGACAATTAACAAGTAACTAATTAATTTTATACATATGGTTTTAGCAGGAATTGGGGCTGGATTAGCAGCCATTGGAGCTGGAATCGGTATTGGTAAAATTGGTGCTTCTGCTGTTGAAGGAGTAGCACGCCAACCCGAAGTGTCTTCAAAAATTCAAACTGTGATGATTATTGCTGCAGCACTTATTGAAGGGGTAGCCCTTTTTGCTGTGGTAGTAGCACTCATCGCAAAATAGGACGACAAAACCGTTGTGCAACGGTTGGTTACACAACGGTTTTATAAAATTAGGGCGTATGCCACTAATGGTGAATTGTCTTTTATCCCTACATAAAGGGACAGAAAAGAGAATAAAATAATCATATTATTAAAGACTAAATAACAACTAAAGAAATGAATTTAGCACACCCCGAAAGTTTATTATTCTGGAATACTCTCATATTTCTGATATTGCTTTTCCTCTTAGCAAAATACGCTTGGAAGCCCATAATGAATGCGGTAAAACAACGCGAAGACTCTATCAATAAGGCTTTGGAAGCTGCTGAAGAAGCTCAAAAACAAATGGCAAATCTCAAAGCCGATAATGAACGTCTTTTAGCTGAAGCACGTGCCGAGAGAGATGTAATCTTGAAAGAGGCAAGAGATGTTAAGGATAAAATCGTAACAGAAGCCAAAGAAGAAGCACAACGCGAAGGCGAAAAGCTTATCAAACAAGCGCAACAAGCGATTGACAGTGAGAAGAAAGTAGCCTTGGCTCAGCTGAAAGACCAAGTGGCAGCTCTTTCTGTTGAAATGGCTCAGAAAGTGATGATGAGCGAACTCTCAGACGAGAAGAAACAAACTGCCCTCATCAACGATTATCTAAAAGGTGTTACGTTAAACTAAAATAGGTTATGTACGGATTGAGAGTAGCAAATAGATATGCCAAGGCACTCTTGGAATACGCTCTTCTACAAAATGCATTAGAAGGGGTTTTCGCTGATATGACCTTGATAGATAAAACAATAAAAATGAATAAGGACTTGGAGCGTATGCTCATTTCGCCTATTGTGAAAACAACGGTAAAGAAGAATGTCCTTACTGAAATATTTACAATGGTTACTCCTGAAACGCAACGTTTGTTCGATTTGCTTATTCAGAACCGACGCTTGCCAATACTCGGAGCAGTAGCCGAGAAGTTTGTTGTATTGTACAACGATTATAAGCATAACAAAACAGCAGTAGTAACTACGGCAACTCCGCTTAATGAAGCTACCCGCAAAGAGATACTCGAAAAGGTAATGATGCTTACTAAAAATAAAAATGTTACCCTTGAGAACAAGATAGATAAAAATATTATTGGGGGCTTTATTCTTCGTGTAGATGATGTGCAATACAACGCCAGTGTAGCGCATAAACTTAGCAGATTACAACAAGAGTTTCAAGAGAAACTGTTTCTGTAAGTAAGAGACGAATGGTAAGGAGAAAGAATTGTTTAAAGATTGATATAAATAAGACTGACAACTAAAAACTAACAACTAAGAAATAAAAACTGAAAAAATGGCAGAAATAAAAGCCGCTGAAATTTCAGCAATTTTAAAAGAACAATTAGCTCACTTCGACGCCAATGCTTCTTTGGAAGAAGTAGGAACGGTATTACAAGTGGGAGACGGTATTGCGCGTATCTTCGGACTATCGAATGCACAATACGGTGAATTAGTAAAATTTGACAATGGACTACAAGGGATTGTCCTCAACCTCGAAGAAGACAACGTGGGGATTACTCTCTTAGGTCCCTCTACCGATATTAAAGAAGGGGATACCATAAAACGTACAGGGCTTATTGCTTCTATCAATGTAGGTGAAGGCATTGTAGGGCGTGTGGTAAATACCTTAGGACAACCTATTGATGGAAAAGGACCTATTAGCGGCAAACTATACGAAATGCCGTTGGAACGCAAAGCTCCTGGGGTAATCTTCCGTCAGCCTGTAAACGAACCTCTACAAACAGGTATCAAGGCTATCGATGCAATGATTCCTATCGGTCGCGGACAACGTGAGTTAGTGATTGGTGACCGCCAAACGGGTAAAACTACCGTGTGTATCGACACTATCCTCAACCAAAAAGAATTCTACGATGCGGGCAAACCAGTATATTGTATCTATGTGGCTATTGGTCAGAAAGCTTCTACCGTAGCAGGTATCACTAAAACCTTAGAAGATGCAGGTGCTTTGGCTTATACTACCATTGTAGCGGCTAATGCTTCCGATCCTGCTCCTATGCAGGTATATGCACCTTTCGCAGGAGCTGCCATTGGGGAATACTTCCGTGATACAGGTCGCCCAGCTCTTATTATCTACGACGACCTTTCTAAACAAGCGGTAGCTTACCGTGAGGTATCACTTCTATTACGCCGTCCACCTGGACGTGAGGCTTACCCTGGTGATGTGTTCTACTTGCACTCTCGCTTATTAGAGCGCGCTGCCAAAGTAATTAATGATGATACTATCGCACGCCAGATGAACGACCTACCCGAAAGCATTGCACCACTCGTAAAAGGGGGAGGTTCTCTCACTGCCTTGCCAATCATCGAAACTCAAGCGGGTGACGTATCAGCCTATATCCCTACTAACGTGATTTCTATTACTGACGGACAGATATTCTTGGAGTCTGATTTGTTCAACTCGGGGGTACGTCCAGCTATCAACGTGGGTATTTCGGTATCGCGTGTGGGAGGGTCAGCACAGATTAAATCGATGAAGAAAGTAGCAGGAACTCTCAAATTAGACCAAGCACAATACCGCGAACTCGAAGCTTTTGCCAAATTCGGCTCTGACCTCGATGCAGCTACTATGGGGGTTATCGAAAAAGGAAAACGCAATGTGGAAATCTTAAAACAACCACAAAACGACCCTTACCCCGTAGAAAACCAAATTGCGATTACCTATGCAGGTTCTAAAAACTTATTGAGACAAGTGCCTGTGGACAAGATAAAAGAGTTTGAGAGAGAATATTTAGAGTTCCTCAATGTATCGCACCGTGATATTTTAGACGAGCTAAAAGCTGGCAAACTCACCGATGAGATTACAGCTACTCTCGAAAAAGTAGCGAAAGATTTGAGTGAAAAATACGCAAAATAGTAAATACATCTTTTTAAACATTTATTCTTATGAGTGTTATTATATGGGTAATTATTGGAGCCGTCTTTTTATTTGCGCTAAAGATTTATGTAAACAAAGTTTATACAAAAAAACATTTGCAAAAACAAATAGGGCACATCAATCAAAACCCTTTAACAGAGGAACAGATACGATTGCTTACTTTTGGAGCAATACTAACGTATTACCGTGGTGAAAATCTACTAAACCTGATACCTACTGAAATATTAGAAACATATCAGAAAGGATTACGTCGACAATGGGAAATAACAGATACAGCATCTGCTAAAGAAACTATAAGTGACTTATTAGCAGAGAAACGTTCGTTACAGTTCCGACATCTGCTAACGCAAACCTCACCTGAGCTCAGCAAAATACAAAAACAAATAGCCAAAGGTTTGGAGATAGAATTAGCACAAGTAGAAGCAGTAAAATCGGCTTATGCGTGGGATTTGTGTAGAGCAGCTTCTTTGGCTAAATGGTGTTATTGGTGCCAATATATCACAGAAACTGAAATGTGGGATATATTGCAAAAAGTATCAGAAATAGCGAAAGAACAAGGTAAGAATTGGCAAGAATATACCATATCTTTCCTTTTAGGACGTACTATTCAGGGTTTTGATTTAGAAAACCTTATTATTCTAACCTCTCAGCTATTCCATAGCAAATCACCTTCATTAAGGAAGATAGAAGGAATAGATGTTTATCAAAGGTATTCTTTTTAACAGCAATGATAAAATTGCTAACTGTTAATTGATAAAATGGCGAATTTAAAAGAAATACGAAGCAGAATTTCATCGGTAAGTTCAACGATGCAAATTACAGCAGCGATGAAAATGGTATCGGCAGCCAAACTGAAAAAGGCTCAAGATGCTATTGTAGCGATGAAGCCTTATGCTTATAAACTCAAGCAGTTATTAGAACATCTTAGTGCTGCCTTGGGTGATGAGAATGTTTATAATCCGCGCAAAGGAGAAGTAAGAAAAGTACTTTTGGTACCTATCACCTCCAATAGAGGACTCTGCGGGGCATTCAATGCCAGCGTGATTAAAAAAGCGTTAGAGTTAGAACAAACTACCTATAAAGACAAGCAGGTACAACTCTACACCATAGGTAAAAAAGGCAATGATGTGTTGAAAAAATACGACAATATTGTAGCTCATAACAGCGAGATTTTCGATAAGCTCACCTTTGCTACAGCTGCTGCTTTGGCTGAAGAACTAATGGAATTGTACACTTCGGGTAAATATGACCAGATAGTATTGGTGTACAACAGCTTTAAGAATGCAGCTACACAAATTCTTACCGAAGAAACATTTTTGCCTATTCAGCCTATAGCGACTAAAGCAAAAGGCAAAGAACTAAACACAAATTATATTTATGAGCCTTCTAAGCAAGAGATCGTAGAAGAACTCATTCCGCGTTCGTTAAAAACAGAGATTTTCAAAGCCTTACGCGACTCAGTAGCTGCTGAGCACGGTGCTCGTATGACAGCTATGCACAAAGCTACCGACAATGCTCAAGACCTTAAGAACGAACTCATACTCACCTACAACAAAGCCCGTCAGGCTACTATTACCGGTGAGATTATAGAAATCGTAGGAGGTTCAGAAGCCTTAGCATAATGTAATGCGTCGGCATACATAATAGAGAGATTTAATTTATATGGAAAACAAAAAATTTAATAATTACAAGAAGAATAGCTATTCCTCTAATGGGAATTCAGAGAAAAAGCCTTACAATTCTTCTTATAACAGCGGTAACAATCGCAACAACAACGGCAATAGTTCATTCAAAAAGAAAACTTACGGACAGAACGAAGGACGCAATTACAGCAATAACAGCAACCGTTATGAAAATAATAGCGATAATCGTTATGAAAATAACGGAGGCAATCGTTACAACAATAGTAACAACGGTTATAATTCCGAAAACAGAAAATCTTACAATCCTAACTTCAAAAAGAATGAGGGATATAACAAGCCTAACAACTACAACCGTAATGAAGGTTATAACCGAAACGATAATTATAAAAAACCTTTCAACAAAAAACCTTATAACAACATCTACAAGCCTCAGAACAACGCTCCTATAGACTACCTTACTACCACTCCAGCTGAAGTGCGTTTGAACAAATATATTGCCGATGCTGGTATCTGCTCACGCCGTAATGCCGATATGTATATTTCGGCAGGTAATGTAACGGTGAATGGTGAAGTAATGACCACACTCGGCTATCGCGTAAAGCCTACCGATGAAGTTCGTTTTGATGGAAAACTCCTTTCTTCTGAAAAGAAAGAATACATCTTGCTCAACAAACCCAAAGGTTTTATCACCACTACTAACGATGAGAAAGGACGCAAAACTGTAATGGATTTGGTCGCAAATGCTACCAATGTACGTATCTTGCCTGTAGGTCGTTTAGACAGAGCTACTACAGGTTTGTTATTGCTTACCAATGATGGAGAGCTTACCAAAAAACTCACTCACCCCACTCACGGTGTGCGCAAAATATACCACGTAATTCTCGACCGCAAACTCGACTACAAAGATTTTATGAAGGTACAAGACGGATTAGAGTTAGAAGATGGTCTTATTGAAGTAGATGAAATCAGCTATGTGAACGACAAACCTAAGAATGAAATAGGCATCAAAATTCACAGTGGTCGCAATCGTATTGTACGTCGTATTTTTGAACACTTGGGCTATCAAGTAGAAAAACTCGACCGTGTAGTATTTGCTGGGCTTACTAAAAAAGATTTACCTCGTGGTCATTGGCGTCGTCTCACTCAGCAAGAAGTAATCAACCTTCGCAATATGAAGTGATTCAATCTCCTAACTCATATTACCTAAATCCTAAAAGCTTGAATAAAAACTTAGACCCAAATAAAGAAAATTATTCGGCGCAAGAACTCGATATAGAAAGAGCCTTGCGCCCTTTGTCGTTTGATGATTTCGCAGGGCAAGAAGCAGTTTTAGAAAACCTAAAAGTATTCGTAAAAGCTGCTAATATGCGTCACGAAGCACTCGACCATACCCTTTTTCACGGACCTCCTGGACTTGGAAAGACTACCCTCGCTCATATTTTAGCTAACGAATTGGGCGTAGGCATCAAAATTACTTCAGGCCCTGTGCTTGATAAACCTGGTGATTTAGCTGGATTACTCACTAATTTGCAAGAGCGTGATGTGCTTTTTATCGACGAGATACACCGCTTGAGTCCAGTAGTAGAAGAGTATCTTTACTCAGCTATGGAAGACTACAAGATTGATATAATGATAGAATCAGGCCCTAACGCCCGCACCGTACAAATCAATCTCAATCCATTTACGCTTATAGGGGCGACCACCCGTTCAGGGCTACTTACAGCTCCTATGCGTGCACGTTTTGGTATTCAAAGTCGATTACAGTATTATTCTACCGAACTTTTGGCAGATATCGTTCAGCGCAGTGCTTCTATCCTTAAAGTACCAATTTCTATGGAAGCTGCTATAGAATTAGCGAGCAGAAGTAGAGGTACCCCGCGTATTGCGAATGCTCTTTTGCGCCGTATTCGTGACTTTGCTCAGATAAAAGGCAATGGTGAAATAAATATTGCTATTACCCGTTTCGGCCTCAAAGCCTTAAATGTAGATGCTCACGGATTAGACGAGATGGACAACAAAATTCTTTCAACTCTTATTGATAAGTTCAAAGGAGGGCCTGTGGGAATTACCACTTTGGCGACTGCCGTATCCGAAAGTGCCGAAACTATTGAAGAGGTGTATGAACCTTTTCTCATTCAAGAAGGATTTATCGTACGTACTCCTCGCGGACGCGAAGTAACCGATTTAGCTTATAAACATTTAGGTAGAGTAAATCCTACGAGGCAAGGCACTTTATTCAATTAAACAAATAACAATTAGATAGAAAAAATCCCTTAAAGTATGATGTTACTTTAAAGGATTTTTTATTGTTTATCTATTTTATACTTGTATCACACCCAAATTAAACGCTCTTTCAATAGGGGCATTATTAGCGGCTTCTATACCCATTGCTATCCATTGGCGAGTTTCTAATGGGTCGATAATGGCATCAGTCCAAAGGCGAGCAGCGGCGTAGTAGGGTGATATCTGCTCGTCGTATTGCTCTTTGATATGAGCAAAAAGCACGGCTTCTTTTTCAGGGGTAAGTTCCTCTCCTTTTTTCCTTAGGTTGGCAGTTTCTATCTGCAAGAGTACTTTAGCAGCTTGCGTGCCTCCCATTACCGAAATGTTTCCACTGTGCCACGATACGATAAGACGCGGGTCGTAAGCCTTACCGCACATTGCGTAGTTACCAGCCCCATACGAGTTGCCTATCACGACCGTAAATTTAGGCACTACCGAATTAGCAACTGCATTCACAAGTTTAGCCCCATCTTTGATAATCCCTCCGTGCTCTGATTTGGATCCTACCATAAAGCCCGTAACATCTTGCAAAAAGAGCAAGGGAATTTTCTTTTGGTTGCAATTGGCTATAAAGCGGGTCGCCTTGTCGGCACTATCCGAGTAGATTACTCCTCCAAACTGCATTTCCCCTTTCTTAGTTTTTACCACTTTGCGCTGGTTGGCAACAATGCCTACTGCCCAACCCTCAATACGCGCATAACCGGTGAGAATGGTTTGTCCGTACCCTTCTTTATATTCGTCAAATTCTGAATTGTCTACCAATCGAAGGATAATTTCCTTCATATCATAAGGCTCTGTACGCAATTTAGGCAAGATACCGTAAATTTCGTTAGGGTCTTTCAGCGGTTTATGAGCTTCAATGCGGTTAAAGCCTGCTTTTTCGGCATCGGCGAGTTTAGCCATTGTACGGCGTACACGGTCGAGGGCATCTTTATCATCGGTTGCCTTGTAGTCGGTTACCCCGCTAATTTCGCAATGGGTAGTTGCCCCACCTAAGGTTTCATTGTCGATGTTTTCGCCTATAGCTGCTTTTACTAAATAGCTGCCCGCCAAAAAGATACTACCCGTTTTATCTACTATCAATGCCTCATCGCTCATTATTGGTAGGTAAGCCCCACCCGCCACACAACTGCCCATTACTACGGCTATTTGGGTGATGCCCATACTGCTCATCAGAGCGTTGTTGCGAAAGATGCGACCAAAGTGTTCCTTATCGGGGAAAATCTCGTCCTGCAAAGGCAAGTACACCCCTGCACTATCCACCAAATAGATGATAGGCAATCGGTTCTCCATCGCAATTTCTTGAGCGCGTAAGTTCTTTTTGGCAGTAATAGGAAACCACGCCCCCGCCTTTACAGTAGCGTCGTTAGCTACTACTACGCATTGTCTACCAGCTACATAGCCTATCACCACCACTACACCAGCCGAGGGGCAACCGCCGTGTTCTTCGTACATTCCCTCACCGGCAAAAGCGCCTATTTCTATTTGGGGTTTATCGTTGTCTAACAGATACTCTATGCGTTCACGAGCCGAAAGTTTACCTTGGCTGTGAAGTTTTTCGAGGTTCTTTTTGCCCCCGCCTTCTTTTACTTTTTTCAAGCGTTTGCGCAGCTGACTAAGGGCTAATTTATTGTAATCTTCGTTTGTATTGAATTGAATGTCCATTGTAATGTTATGAGGGT
This sequence comes from Capnocytophaga sp. oral taxon 336 str. F0502, assembly GCF_000411575.1. Classification (NCBI taxonomy): domain Bacteria; kingdom Pseudomonadati; phylum Bacteroidota; class Flavobacteriia; order Flavobacteriales; family Flavobacteriaceae; genus Capnocytophaga; species Capnocytophaga sp. oral taxon 336. The sequence continues at coordinate 224,943 of NZ_KE150489.1, forward strand.
GCAAAGGTAGGAAATAATTATGAATTACAAATGATGATTGATAAGTAAGAAAATAATACAGAAAATGAATCGTATAGACCTTTTGTATTTTTACATCAGTTCAATATAGCAAAGTAGTACTTTTCAATCACTTTTGCGTTGCTACAATCTCCCTCAGAAGGTAGGTTGCTTTCGTTTTTCATTACTTTTCTTTCGCCTAAACCTCTTTTTATTCATCACTCTTAACTATTTACTATCAACTACTTATATACCCTTTCTATACCAATCTTCCAAGATTCGTTCAAGCTTCCTATAAGCTCCCTATAAGCTAAGCATACCCATTTACCCTCTATTTTTCACTTTTTAGCCAATTTACCCCTTCCGAACCTCTCCGAAATCTTTCGATAATCCAACTCTCTCAGCTTGCTAACTTAATCATCTGCGTAGCTCGCACTGCTCATTATGCCACAACTGTCCGTACAGCTTACATCTAATTTGCTAATCGAAAAAATTGGCACTAATTTTGTAAAGGTAGAAATAAGGTATATGTTACCTAACTCTAACTAAGAGAGAAATTGTTAAAAATGTTAAATTAAAAAGGAAAACTGTACAACTTTTAAGAAGTTTTTGTACATTTGTGCCTTAATTTGAAATGAAAAATATGAAGATAAAAGTATTATTTGCGCTATTCTTAGGAGGTTGCTCCTTAGGTTTTTCACAAATAAAAGTATCTCCTGTCGAAATTTATAACACAGTAGTAGATAGAGGATATGAAATACAAGAAGTTGTAGAACGATTAGGCGATTATTACTATGCTAGTAAAGATTATCCTAAAGCGTTCCATTGGTATGAAAAACTAATGAAAGACGGCAACTACTCTCCTCAACCCATCAACCGTTACCGCTATGCGGTGGTATTGCAAGCCTTAGGTAAAAAAGACGAAGCTAAAAAACAATTTAACCTATTTGAGGTACTCACAAAAAAAGGTGACGCTCCTCAAACTAACCCTACACCAGATTGCTCTCGTGAAATTATAGGCACTGTAACCGATGCCGAAACAGGTGCCAAAATTTCTGGTGCTCAAGTTTATATATTCGATAGTGCTATGGGAGCTCTTTCCAGCAATACAACTGATAGTAAAGGCTCTTTTACTACCAAAAAACTGAACTGTAACTTCCAAAATGGCTTTGTGGAAATCGTAAAAAAAGATTATGATATTGCCGATACCCCTATCGTTTTTGAGAACAATAACACTCTCAAAAAAACAATATCATTAGCCCCTCACACAATAAGCCTTAACGAGGGCGATGATTTAGCCCCTGTTTTTGCCATTGATAATATTCATTTCAACTACGGAAGAACCAATATCCGATATGACGCCTCTGTGCAATTAGCTAAAATTGTGGCTTTTTTGGAAGCCAATCCTACTGTAAAGATAGCAATTAAAGTGCACACCGATAGCCGAGGAGAAGACGGTTACAATATGAACCTCACCGAAACTCAAGCGCAATCTATCTATCAATGGCTTGTAAGCAAAGGTATTTCTCCTAACCGATTAACTGCCAAAGGTTATGGCGAAACGCAATTAGTAAATGGTTGCGAAAACGGAGTGCCTTGTAGCGAAGAAGAACACCAAGCTAATAAACGCGTAGAATTTATTATTATCGAAAAATAAAATACTTTTTTCATTAATTTTCATAGCTTCTACACTTTGTTAAACAGCAAGTTTAGCAAAGTGTAGTTTCTTTGATTCTAAAATTAAAAAAACTTACACAATATGAAAGGAAAATATTTACTCCTATTTTTTGTTTTACTAATCGCTTGTAAAGACGAAAAATCAAATCCTGAAAACAAAGAACCAAAAGCAGGAGTAGGATTAAGAATTGCTACTGCTTATGGAGCTCCTAATGTCGATAAATGGATTGCTAATGCTAAAGCTATGGGTATTAATTGTATGCGATTGACTGATATGATACAAAAAGATAAAGGTCATTTGCAAGATTTAACCAGTGACCCTGAACATAAGTTTGACGAAATGGATAAAAAAGTAGCCAAAATAGTCGCCAGCGGTATGACTTATGTTTTAGATTTATCCTACATACGAAATCAACTCATAAAAGAAGGTATCAACCCTTATTCACCTTCTACCGATTGGACTCCGTATTTAGAAGTTGTTTTAAACAGAACCCCTATAAAAGGATATACTTATAAAAACGACCCTCACCTTGCTTTCATAGCCATAGCAGGCGAGCCTTTTAGTAAATACAGTGATAATCCAATAGAGAAAGCGGGTAATAAAGCTAATCTCATTGCCTTCTATAAACGGTTAGCTCTTCAGTTAAAGAGAATGGGAGTAACTCGCCCTATTTCAGCAGGTGCGTTCCTTCATCAAGGCAAAGACGGCTGGGGTACCGATGCCGATTTAGGTTTTAAAGAAATATGGTCGTTGCCCGAGATTGATATCCCCACCATACACGTATACGACGACGACGCTATTAATAGCATTCCCCAATTAGTTGCCTTTTGCCATAGCATTGGTAAACCTTTGGTCATTGAGGAAACAGGAAAAAAATACGAAGGAAATGATGCTGAGAGAGCTAAATGGTTTGAGAAGATTGCCTCCAAAATTAAAGACTCTAAAGCCTTCCCTGATGGTATAGGTTTGTGGAATATAGGCGAAATGAATGGTTTTGATGTTCGTGCCGATGAACACCCTATAACTACCAAAGCAGTACGAGAACTAATGCTATTAACTCAAAGCAAGCTACTAAATTAACAAACAGCTTATTATCGTCTGATTATGACTATTATTATCCCTAAAAACTACTCAACTCCCTACGGAATAATGGATACCGAGCGAGCTATAAAACTAATCAAAGACTCTTTTGAGCAGGCTTTGGCGCGTGCTTTAAACCTCACACGTATTTCGGCTCCTTTATTTGTGAAGCGTTCCACAGGTCTTAATGATAACCTCAACGGAATAGAACGCCCTGTTAGCTTCGAAATGAAAGATTACAAAGGTGAAGTGATAGAAATTATCCATTCGCTTGCTAAATGGAAACGTTTAGCCCTGAAACGTTATGGTATTACAGCAGGCGAAGGCATTTATACTGATATGAATGCTATCCGTAGAGATGAAGAATTAGATAATACCCATTCTATTTATGTAGACCAATGGGATTGGGAAAAAGTGATAACTCCCTCTCAGCGCACTTTATCTTATCTCAAACAAACCGTAAAACAGCTATATAATGCCTTTCTCGAAACAGAAGCGATATTAGTAAAAGAATATAACAAGTGTAAGGTTTTTCTACCTCGTGAAGTAACATTCATAAGTTCACAAGAATTAGAAGATATGTATCCTAACTTATCACCTTCTGAACGCGAACATAATTTCACCAAAGAAAAAGGAGCTATTTTTATTACTCAAATAGGCAAAACACTTCTTTCAGGAAAAAAACACGACAATAGAGCCCCCGATTATGACGATTGGGAACTCAATGGCGACCTTATTATTTGGAATCCTGTACTAAACAGCGCTTTAGAACTTTCTTCAATGGGTATTCGAGTAAACGAAGCCTCTCTACATTCTCAACTGAAAGCTTCAAAATCAGAAGAACGCGAGAAGTTAGAATATCATCAGATGCTATTACGTGGTGAATTACCCTTAACTATTGGGGGAGGTATCGGTCAATCTCGTATCTGTATGCTACTCTTGCAAAAAGCTCATATCGGTGAAGTACAAGCATCAATATGGACAAATGATATGGTTCAGTTATGCGATAAGAACGGAATTCATTTATTGTAAACGGATATTGTACATATTGAGAAAAGATGTATCTTTGCACCAAAATATAACAAGATAAACTATGAAATGGGAAGGAAGAAGACAAAGTAGCAATGTAGACGATCGTCGCGGAATAAGTGCTAAAGGTGGTCTTATAGCAGGCGGTGGTATCGTAGGTATCATTGTAGTATTGTTACAACTTTTTGGAGGCGAAACAGGACAACAAGTAGCCTCTGTAGTAAATCAAGTAGCAGGTGGTAACCAAACTCAACAAGCGGTAGAACGTGTAGAACTTACTGCCGAACAAAAGAAAATAGGTGAATTTACCGCTACAGTACTCGCCGATACCGAAGATGTATGGGATAAAGTATTTGCTCAAAATGGCTTAGGAACCTATAAGAAACCTACCTTGGTACTCTTTACCGCTAATGTAAATACAGGCTGTGGAACTGCCTCTTCTGCAGTAGGTCCATTCTATTGTCCTGCTGACCAAAAGCTCTATATGGATATGGATTTCTTTGAAGAACTCAAAACGCGCTTCGGAGCTAAAGGTGGCGATTTTGCTATTGCCTACGTAATGGCACACGAGGTAGGGCATCATATCCAAACGCTTTTAGGCACTTCTCAACAAGTACGCCAAAAACAACAAGGGCTCTCCAAAGCAGCTGCCAATAAATGGTCGGTAGCACAAGAATTACAAGCCGATTTCTATGCGGGAGTATGGGCTCATCACAACCAAAAATATTTAGATGCCGATGATATTGACGAAGCTCTTAGTGCGGCTAACGCTGTAGGCGATGATGCTATACAAAAACGTATGCAAGGACACGTAGTACCTGATTCTTTCACTCACGGTACTTCTGAACAACGTAAATATTGGTTTACCAAAGGGTACAATACTGGAGATATCCGTCAGGGTAATATTCAAACTATTTATGAACAAACAAGTAATCGTTAAGGATTTAGGTAATAAAGACTACAAAGAAACGTGGGACTACCAAGAGTCGCTGTTTGAAGAAATAGTCGCACAAAAAACAAATAACAAAGCTAATGGCACAACCTTGCCTACTACTAATTATTTCCTTTTTGTAGAACACCCTCACGTATATACACTTGGCAAAAGCGGTCATATAGAGAATCTGCTCATCGATGAAGAAGGACTAAAAAATAAAGGGGCTACTTTTTACAAAATCAATCGTGGAGGAGATATCACCTATCACGGACCTGGACAGATTGTGGGGTATCCTATCTTAGATTTAGAAAACTTTTTTACCGATATCCACAAATATTTGCGTTCTTTAGAAGAAGTGATTATCCGTACTCTTTCCGATTATGGTCTCAAAGGCGAACGCAGTGAAGGTGAGACAGGGGTTTGGCTTGATGTAGGAACACCTTTTGCTCGTAAAATTTGCGCAATGGGAGTCCGTTGTTCTCGTTGGGTAACAATGCACGGCTTTGCCCTAAATGTAAATACTGATTTAGGCTATTTTGATAATATTATTCCTTGTGGTATTCGCGGTAAAGCAGTAACATCCCTAAATGTAGAATTAGCAAAAGATAAGGTGGATACTCAAGAAGTAAAACAACGTATCCTAACTCATTTTAAAGAAATCTTTGAAGCAACATTATAAAGAATAAAAAAGGGAGGTATCAAAATGATAACCTCCCTCCTATTTTATAGAAATATTCTTTTCTTACATTGATATAATAATAAATTCACTACGACGGTTTGCTTGATGCTGTTCTTCAGTACAGGGTACTCCATTTGAGCAACCATTTACTAATTGCGTTTCTCCATATCCCTTACCCGTAATCCTATCTTTGTGAATACCGTGAGCTATAAGCCACTTAATAGTTGATTTTGCACGTCTTTGTGACAAAGCTAAGTTATAGCTATCAGAACCTCTACTATCAGTATGCAAGCGCACATCTATTTTCATAGTAGGGTACTCTTCCATTACTTTTACTATTTTAGCCAACTGTTCAGCTGCATCAGGACGAATATTAGCTTTATCATAGTCGAAGTATATATTATCTATTTTTAATTCCTTTGATAAATCATCTCCTATTTTTATAGGTTTCTTCTCAACAATAGGAGATAACAATACTTCAGCATATGCGTCTTTTAATCCTATTAAAGTAACATTTTGCTCATCAGAAGAAAAACCTTCCCTTATTGTTCTAATTATTAGCTGTTCTTCTTTGCAATTGGAAGTATAAAGAAAACTAAAAGTCCCCTCCTTATTCGAGATTTGTTCTTCTATTAACTTCAATGATTTATCTAATAAAGTAATTTTAGCATCTGCTATTACTTCTAAACTTTTTGCATTTTTAACGATCCCATTAATGGCTTGTTTACACGAGAACTGTACTGGGGCTTCCTCATAAAAACTATAAATATCATCACTTCCTTTACCTCCTGGTCTGTTTGAAGTAAGATATCCTATTTTAGTATGAGTGTTAATTACATAACAGAAATCATCTTCAGCACTATTGGCAGGGCGACCTACATTCACAGGTTTAGAAATAGGATTGCCTTCCTCATCTAATTTTACGGCATAAATATCTAATCCCCCTAAACCTGGAAAACCATCTGATGAATAATACAATATGTTATCATCTGAAACAAATGGGAAAGACTCTCTACCTTGAGTATTGACAAGTGCTCCTAAATTCTCTGGCTTCCCATAACCGTTTTTCAGTATTTTAGCACGATAAATATCCGATGCTCCAATAGTGCCTTTCATATCCGATGCAAAATAAATATATTTGCCATCAGGACTTAAAGCAGGGTGAGCTACATTATGAATATTACTATTAAAAGGCATTTCTTTTACATCTTCCCACTTACCGCTCTTATTTTTGGTAGCTTTAAATATCTTCAACAATACTGTTTCGTCCCCATTAGTCTTTACTTCATTGTGGATAAAGTTATTACGAGTAAAATAAACCGTGTTTCCATCTTTGCTAAACGCAGCTGTCGATTCATTAAACTTAGTATTGATACCATTGAGCCTTCCTTTCTTAGAAACTTGCAAGCTATCAGTAGTTGCCTCATACAAACTATAAAAATTATCGCCTGTCCAATCTGCACGCTTCTTTAAAATACCTCCTTTGCTGGTAGCATATACTATATTATTACCATAAAAAGCTGTCCCATACTCTGATTTATTAGTATTAATCTGTAAGGGGTGTAATACCATTCTATCAGAATTCCGCTTAATTTCTGCCTGATAATCTCTGTTCTTTTGAAAGAGTACTGCACGCGAATCAGTATTCCCTTTAAGAGCCACAAACTTATCCATCATTTTGTCAGAGGCTTCATAATCTTCCACTGATTTTAAAGTTTGCGAATAACGATAGTAATATTCAGGATTAATATTATAAGTTTTTCCTGTCTTAACATCAGTATTTGCAAAGAGTTTTGCATACCACTTATTCGCTTGTTTGTAATCGGCATTATAGTAGTAAGCATTAGCCAAATTTTCTAATAGCTCTTGGGGTTCCACTCCTTTACGAGCAATACTTTCATAGGCATTAATAGCCTGTACATAATCCAAGTTCCTGTAATAGTTAGCTGCTTTCTGTAAAGCTTCTTTTTCACTTTGTCCACAAATAGTTTGTGTAAAAGTACTTACAAGAATGACTAATAAATAGAAAGGTATTTGTTTCTTCATAAATCAATAAAAGGAAAAAATTATAAAAAAGAAGGTTTGTAATATCAACTGGGTAAATAGAAAAATAGGAGTTAATTTATAACTCCTAATCTTCCATTACAATATTTCTATTAATCCATACTTACCACAATAAACTCACTACGGCGGTTAGCTTGATGTTGTTCTTCAGTGCAAGGCACTCCATTTGAGCAACCATTTACTAATTGCGTTTCTCCATAGCCTTTCGCTTTCAATCGCTTGCGGTCAATACCTTGCTTAACTATCCATTCAAGAGTTGCTTTAGCTCGGCGGTCAGATAAAGCTAAGTTATAAGCATCTGTAGCTCGGCTATCGGTGTGCGAACGAATATCTATCTTCATCTTAGGATATTGTTTCATCACTTCCACAATCTTAGCTAATTCTACCGCTGCATCTGGTCTGATGTTCGACTTGTTTAAATCGAAGTATATTTCTTTTATCTCAAATACTTTAGCTAAATCAGTATCCTTTGAGATAGCTATTTCTCTCGGTTTTAACAAAAACTCGTAGAAGATATCTCCTTCTTTACCCGTTAATACTTTCACTTCTGTGGTTTCATATTTATCTTTTTCAGCTCTTAGGTAATAATATAATTCTTTACAATCCACCTTCTTGAATGCAAAAGTACCATCTTCTTTAGTTCTTTGAGTATCTACCTGTTTCATTGTTCTATCTGATAGCACTATAAGAGCATCTACAATAACGCTTTTTGTATTAGCATCTTTCAGTACTCCTTTCAGCATTTTCTCACAGTCAAAGGATAAAGGTTTCTCTTCATAAAAGCTGTAAATATCATCTTTACCCTTTCCTCCAGCTCTGTTAGAACTTAAAAATCCTATCCTACTGTCACTATCCATTATAAAACAAAAATCATCATCAGCACTATTACCTGGCTTACCTATATTAATAGGTTTTGATACAGTTCCGTCTTCATAAAACTTTACTGCAAAGATATCCAAACCTCCTAACCCTGGAAAACCATCTGATGAGTAATACAACACATTGTTCTTAGAGATAAAAGGGAAAGATTCACGTCCCGACGTATTAATAACATCTCCTAAATTTTCGGGTCTACCGTATTTATTATTTCCTAAAATCTCTACGCGAAAGATATCCGAACTCCCTAAGGTTCCTTTCATATCTGAAGCAAAATAAAGATATTTTTCATCAGGACTCAAGGCTGGGTGTGCCACATTGTATTGGTTACTATTAAATGGCACCTCTACCACATTCCCCCAATCACCTTTTTCATCTTTCGTTGCTTTAAGTATTTTTAGTAAGATAGTATTTTCTCCATTCGTTCCTATCTTTTTATTTATATAGTTATTACGGGTAAAATACACTGTTTTTCCATCTTTTGTAAACACAGCCGTAGATTCATTAAACTTTGTATTTAAAGCTGATGAAAAAGGTTTCTTATTACTTAATTCTTGCTTACTGCGGTCTGCTATATACAGGTCATAAAAACTCTCTCCTGTCCATTGTGAAATTCCTCCTTTAGAAGCTCTACCGCTATTAGCTGCTGCAAAAACTATTTTATCACCATAAAAAGCTGTCCCATATTCTGAATATTCGGTGTTAATAGCTACTGGGTGTAATTGCAAACGTCCTGAGTTACTCTCTATCACTTCCCGATAGTCCTTATTCTCTTCATAAAGTACAGCACGCGTATCATTATTACCTGTAAGCTCAGCAAACTGAGACATTAGCTTATTTGCTTCGTCATATTTCCCTACTGATTTTAGTACTTGTGCATAGCGATAGTAATATTCAGGTTTGATTTTATATTTCTTATTCTCAAATAGCTGTTTGTACCAAGGTAATGCTTTCTTGTATTCGGCATTGTAGTAGTATGAATTACCAAGATTTTCTAATATATCTTGATTCACAAATCCTTTCTTAGCAATGCTTTCATATATTTTTATAGCATCAACATAAGCAAAGTTTTTATACATTTCCTTTGCTTTTTGCAACTCTTTCTCATTCTGGGCAAACAGTACAGATATTCCACAAAATAACGCTATTATAAAAGTGTATTTTCTCATCAACAATTCAATTTTAAGTAATTTATAAAGGCTTATACTCTCTGTTCTCCTTCCTAACTAAAAGAAACGAGGAGACACTATTTTCTTATAGGTTTTGAGCAGTTCATAACGCAAAAAGATTTCGTGTGAACCTGAATTATATTTTGATAATTCAGTCGTCTCAAAGTCATAAGCATATCCCGCAAACCAACGTTCACTTATCTGAAAACCTGCCATTACACTCACTGCTGCCGACCATCTGTAAGCTGCCCCCAACACAAACTTCTCATTAAACATAAAGTTTGCCGATAAGTCCAATTGCAAGGGTGCTCCAAAAGCTATCTTAGAAAGCACTGCGGGTTTGAATTTTGTGTTCTCTGACAAGTTGAACACATAACCACCGATTAAATACATATGCTGCGTATTCTTCAACACAGACACTGAACTCTTGTTGTAATGAGTGGTTTCCAACATATTAGGCACTGAAAACCCTAAATAATACTTATCTGTATACCAATAAATACCCGCTCCTATATTGGGAGAAAAAACGCTCTCACTGCCCGATAAGTTAGGGTCTGCTTGGTCTTGTTTGGTTAGCTCATCATAATTTATTTGAAATAAGCTACCCGAACCATTGATACCAAAAGCTAATTTAGAGTTCTCAAAGTTCAAAGTATATGAAAAATCAATCGTTAAATCCGTTTGATTTTGAGGTCCTATACTCTCTCTAAAAATACTTCCTCCCAAACCTACATTGCGTAAGCTCTCCATTGGTTGGTGATAACTAATGCTTCCATTAGTGGGGGCTCCTTTGATGCCTACCCATTGGGTACGAAACATACCAAAGAAACTGCCTACCTCTCTCGAGCCTGTATAAGCTGGGTTAAACATCATAGTGTTGTACATATACTGGGTATATTGCGACTCTTGTTGTCCATATACCCCTACACTAAACATTGTTAATACTAAAATAAACGCTTTTTTAATCATTTTTAAACTATGTATTACTTAAATTTTATTCTTTATTATTGTAAATCAGTTAGATAGTAAATCTAACTGACTTTTATTTCGGCAAAAGTACAACTTTTTTACATTTCTACCACTTTTTACACAATATTTTATATCTATACCCTTATTATTTTTGTATATACAGCCACCCTATTTGTGTTTCTTTTCGTTGAGCATCGTAATATTCTAACACATAGTAGTAAGTTCCTAAGGGCATTTTATCTCCTTTTAATACGCGAGAAGTATTGTCATATCCTTTTATATCAAACACTTTTTCACCTGCCCGATTATATACCTTAACTCTATTATTGAGGTAATGCTCTATTCCTCTGATATAAAAACAATCATTTTTTCCATCTCCGTTTGCTGATAAGCCATTGTAAACAGTAATTCTTTTTAATTCACTTGTTGTTGTAAAAGTGTCTGCTTTTACCTCTATTTTGGCTACTGAACTTGTTACAGTGCCACATCTGTCGGTTATAGTCACATAATAATACCTCTCCCCTACTGTTTCAGTTGAAGGTGTATAACTATTCGCGCGAGAATCTATTGCCTTACCACCGATATTTGTATTCATAGTACTCTCATACCACTGATACACAGGTGTAGTGGTACCCTTCACTATTACATATAAAGGCGATGGTAAAGCTTTCTGAATATAAACACCTGAGGTAGGTTGTTGTTCGATAGTTAAATAATTCACCTTCAATATTGCTTCCTCAGAGTACTGAACGGTAGCAGTTTTTACGTCTGTATAACTATATTTCACCCTATACTTATTCCCGTTTAAGTCAGCATTGACAGCTTCAAAAACTAAGGTTACTTTATCTCCTCTTCTAACAGAGCCCTTTTCCGTATCTATATTCTTCCATTGGGTGCTTTTATTAGTTAATTCTTGCCACTGATAGCCGATGTTTTTTCCTGTAGCACTTGCTGAGATAAGTTTAGCCTCAGAAGTAAATACAGCTCTTTCTCCATTGCATAACACTTGACTCTCAGGTTGTGTTACAACAACAATATCAGGTGTTACTCCTTTTTCATTTTCTACATTATACACAAGTTGTTGTATATTGCATTCCATTAAATTATCATTACAACTCCTGCCTGCATAAACCTCAACGGTAAAATGTGTCATATCGAAGTTAGTCACTCGGTATTCCAATCGATAAACCATATCTGTATAGGCTCGTAGCTCACTTAAAGAATAATACTTCTTGCCTTGCACATCTTGGGCTGTGATAACTCTTTGCTCTTTCTGTTTAATAGGGTCTACTGCTAACAATCTCAATACTTCTATACCTTGTATATTGGGGAGCATAAGCCAAATATTATCTATGGGCTCCCTATTCAAATTTTGTAACCTAAAGTCTATAAAAAAGGTCGTGTTATGTATTTTTATATTCTGAGGGGTGATAGACTGCAAAGTAATAGAGCGCTGTCCCCCATAAAGCAAAGTATTCGATGTATTCTGTTTTGTAATCTTTGTCTCTCCACTATTGGCATAATGATAATAGAAACCTTCATAGGTTACCCCCATAATTACTAATTGATTATGGTTAAAGGCTTCTTCTTCGCTTGTGCATACTTTTGCTTTACAAGTAGGCTGTACAAAAACTTCTATATACTGAGTCTCATCATTTTGTCCCGAAATAATTTCTGGCGGTAAATATCCCTCCGTTCCTTTCATAGGGTTAGTATAAGTATACACTTTAAAATCCTTATCTTCATTCGTTGTAAAGCTTTCTAACGGAATATGCACTACATTAGTTGCCGTGTTTTCTAAATAATGATACGCCACCGGCTTTACCAAATCATAACCCTTAGGCACTTTTATCTCTATAATCTTTACAAGCCTCTTAGGACGATATTCATCTTTAAATATTCTATCGGTAGTCTGCTGAATAACACTACTCTCTGTCTTATTTCGTAGAGAAAATAACACACAATCTTTCATCTTATAGCAAGAATAAACATCTTCATCAGGTATATTTACAATATAAAATACACTCTTACTCTCTTCTCCACAATGCAATTCCTCCGTATGATAACCTCTTTCATTTATGTTTTGTTCTTTTGTTCCATCAATTCTATAAAAAAAAGAACCTATCTCTTCTTTTAATTGAGAGGTTGAAGTAACATCTTCAGCAGTACAACTCTCCACTTGATAAGTAACAACGGCAGTAAATTTCTCATCTGCTAAAACTCCTCGAGAAGGTAATGCCTCTGTTAAATTCCACAAGAAATAATTATTTTCATCATCGGTGGTCTGACGAAGGACACCCTGCTTGGCAACCAATGTTATAAGATGTTCTCCTATCTTTAAACTAACCTGTTTAGGTAATAATACCACTGTTTTAGGTACCTGCACATAATAATAAAGATTCTTAGTAGAGCCCCCTAATTGTACACCCTCCGATATTATTTCAATATCGTCTAAGTAAAGTGCTCGTTTGCGGTCTTCTTGTCTCACTTTTGCACGCTTTTGCCGTTGGGTCATTGTATAATCTGTCCAACCATACGAATTTTCAGCCCTTTCTATTGTTGTTGAAAGTGTTTTAGGGGCATTCTCAAAGCACACATCAGGACACTTGGCAACTATCGCCCTTTCTGTACAAATATAGGGTATTTTGCAATAAGTATTATACCTATTCTTATCCATTTGCCAAATTGAATATTGCAAAGAAACCTTGTTTGCCTTGCAAGTTGTTAAAATCATATCAGAAGTGATATATCCCCAAACCTCATCTGCTGTGGTATAACTGAATGTTCCTCCCGAAGGGACATCAGGCAGAGTTATTGCAGATGCTACCAAACCCCCATAAGCATCGGCTTTATAAAACTTTATATTCATCATTGCCATTCCTTCGGGTAACAACAGCTCATAACGATACTTCCTTTCTGCTATTTCTTTGTGATGTGATTGTAATTGTTGAATATTGTCTTGTGTAGTTACAGAAGCAGTAAAAGATATTGAAGCCGGTATAGGTTGGTTAAGTGCTAATAAGGTAGGAAATTTTGAAGTGTCTTTCACTTCTTTTATTTTTCGTTTAAAAGTATGGTCACTTAATGACTCTTGTTTATGAAAAGAAATACCACACAAGTTATGGTAAGAAAGCTCAGCAATAATACTTACTGCAAATATCCCTTCGGTAGATGATAAACAGGGAATATTATCATTTCTAACTAAATCAAAACGTATTTCTAACTTTTCTTCTGGTGCCAAATCATCTCTTATCCCGTCACCATCTTCATCAGTAAGACCTATATTGCTTTGTCCTAATGCTAAATCCTTAAAACTTTCTAATTCAGCAAAGCTAATGATGCGTTTTCCTAACACACCATCAGGCATTTGTATGGCTTTATCAGGGATAATGATTTCTTTTTTCTCACTATCTATAATACGGAAATTCGTGGGTTTATAAGCCTTAAATTTCACCAAATCCTCTTCTTCATAAAGGGTCAGTTGAAGGTCATAAGCCGTTGCATTCCCTTTATTAATGTATTGTGCAGTAAACATTCCCAAAGTATTTCCACAGAAGCCTTCACTCCATTTAAAATAAGTTGCTGTACTCTGTGGATTTAAAATAACATTAGGTTTTTCATCAGTTGCCACTTGCATTGTAATCGATTGAACAGCACTACTCACTTCATATAATTCCAAAGGATTTTCTCCCCAATAAGCCTCATAACGCACCTCTCCATTGGCTTTACAACCTTTCGCCGTATACTCTTCTGTAATCCAAACTCCTTCCTTCTCTTTTAATCCTTCCGAAATTCGTATCACATACAAATTCTCTCCTCCATTTTGCCCTATATGCTGTGGCACTTTACTTATGGGAGCAAGTACTTTTTTATTGTAAATCATTTTTCGTGTTTTAACCCCTAATGGGTGTTTCACCGAAAAATAAATATCGTTTATGATACCTACTCTTTTTCCCTCTATGGTTTTATTCTCAATACTGAATACTCTCGAATAATCCCCCATAGGATTCTCTTTCACCTTTTGTGTAGTAATTTGCAGATTAGGAGTATTTAAAAAATATTCATTAGATTTTTTAGTAGCAACCGTTACCTCATCAATCATTACCCCCACTTCATCTTGAAGAGATAGATGTGTTTTCAGATAGCTGTACCCTCTTTTAGTAATTCTGCGTTTCACTAAAAGATGTGTTGTACTTCCTGGTCTACTTAGTACAGTAAGCACAGGGTTATTAGGTAAATTTATATCTTTGGGAGTAACTTTTCGTATGGCACTATTCTTTTCAAGAGTATATCCCGCATATTCAATTCCTTTAGGAAAAGTAAATCTTACATCTATCTTTTCTTTATCTTTAGGAAAAATAATTCTCACGGAAATATAAGTATCTTCCTGAAAACCAGAAGTAGTAAATTTTATATTCTCTGAAATTACAGTTTTTAGTTGCTGTGCTTTAAGAATCTCTGTTGAAGAAAAGAGTATAAGTAGTAGTATTAGAGTAAATACATTTACTGTTCGTTTAAAATCCCACATCATTATTAAGCCTTAAAAAACTTTATTTTGCAAGGCAAAATTAGGTCTTCAGCCATAAAAACACAAGATTTTTAACATTTATTTTTTATCAGTGACTAATAAATATATTATTCATCTATAATAGCTGTCATTACAATACCCGTTTAGCAGGTATCAGCAATTGGGAAATAAGTGAATAAAGAAACCTTTTTAATATATCTCTCCTTCACTTTACTTCCACTTTACATTCGTTGTTCCTTCGTTTATCGTTCGTCTTTTGTTCGTCTTTTGTTCGTTGTAGAGCCACTGTAGACCCACTGTAGACCCACTCATAGTTCGTTTATCCTATAAGCTCTGTATAAGTTACCCCTAATTTCACCATTAACCATTAACCATTAACCATTAACCATTAACCATTAATCATTAATCATCTTCTATTTAATTCCTTTGTCATCAACCCATCTTGTATATTGCTTTTTCCCTTGTAGGTGTTGCATATAGGTACGCGAAAATTTGTGATAACCGTAGTTTTCAGTATCAGCAACAAAAAAGAGATAATCGTGTTGCTCAGGGTTGAGCACAGCTTCAATACTCGATATATCGGGCATCGTGATAAGTCCCACAGGTAAACCGTAATTCCGATAAGTATTATAGGGGTTTTGCAAACTTGTATGCACCTCGGTAACGCGTTTTATTACCATATTGTAATCACCCGTATGGTTTTTCATAGCAAAGATAGCAGTAGGGTCAGCCTGCAATTTCATATTGATATGTAAGCGGTTCAAGTAAACCCCTGCTATGCGCGGACGCTCGTCTACCTTAGCTGTTTCTTTCTGCACAATTGATGCCAATATACTCACTTCTATAGGAGTAAGCCCTTGCTTTTGGGCTTGAGCTTTGCGTTCAGGCGTCCAAAAACGCTCATATTCTTTGAGCATACGGTCACGAAATTCTTCGGCAGAGGTATTCCAATAGAACTCATACGTATTGGGGATATACATTGCCAATGCAGTAGCATCGGTGAAACCGTTTTCTTTGAGGAAGTTAGCGTCTAAAAAAGCACGCATTAAAGTAGTGCTATCAGGCTCTATTTGTGCAGCGATACGTCCTGCAAAGTCTTCTAATCGCTCCTGATTGTTGAATTTGAGTTTTACTGGGGTATTACGATTGCGAAGAGTGCGTACGATATCTATATTGGTTGCCCCTTTTTTGATGATGTATTTACCTGCTTTTACTTTATCAGCATAGCCTATACACTTGGCTACTTGGATAAAAGAAGTACGGTCTTTCAACAAGGGACTCATCACGTACAACACATCGCTAAAATCGGCTCCTGTAGGGATATATACTATTTCTTCTTTGGTTTGAAAAGCTGTATTGCTCACCAGTACAGCGCGATAAATAAAGAAGCCTAATACGGCTATCACGGCAATCACCGCTCCTATAATCCATTTTTTCATAGTTGTTTTTCTATTTTAAAATTTCCATTCTATGGTTTTGTCTTCTTTTTCTCTAAAATCCTTCTCTTTAGCAATCTCATTTTGCAAATGTTTAGTATACTGACTAAACATAAAAGCATTATATGCCTCAAAGTTTTCGTTTGTTCGCACAGAGTTCAAAGCCTCGTAATAAGCTGCTTTATCCTCTGCAAATACAATACCCAAAGGCAAACCATACCACTGTTGAATAAAGTTCATCAGCAGGCGTGAGGTTCTGCCGTTGCCATCAAGAAAAGGGTGAATGTTCACTAACTCATAATGAGCATAAAATGACAGTGCTAATTGAGCTTCTTCGGTAGTTTGCTTAGGGAGTAGTTCATTTAGTTTTTTTACTAACTGCTCTAATGTTGCCGGTACTTTTTCAAAACTCATAAACGATACACCTCCTGCGGTTACTCTCACCTTACGCAATTCACCTTTGCTGGCATCTACAGTACCTAAGGCATTAGTAAGCACTTCTCCTGTAGTTTTCATCACTTTGGCAGCTATTTCCTGAATAAAAGTTACTGATAGAAGTCGTTGTTGTGTAGCTTCTTTTAGTACAAAATTCAATGCCTCATAATGATCTTTAGTTTGATTGGCAAACAATAGAGGCTTACCATTAGGAGTGTTGCCTTCTTCAATCAGTACGCGAGTTTCGTTTAAAGTTAAAGTAGAGCCTTCTATACGGGTAGAGTGACTGGTAATAAGAATCTTGTTGAACTCATTATAATTCAACGAGGATTCTAAACCAAGTGCTCTGTAGGTTTGTATAATTTCTGGAATAGTCATTGGCTTCTATCTTTTAAACAACTGGCACCCCCATTTTGGGATGAGATAAACCCCTATGAGGCAGGTTACCATTACGGGAGAATAAGAATGGGTGAAATAGCTTATTAGGATATGCCATACCAAAAAGAAACTCAATCCTGCGAGGTATATCCCAAGAGCAATTCTTGTAGCTTTTTCGTTCTTTCGACATAAAAAAGCAATGACCGCTACCAAAACAAGTTGTCCTATGGAAGCTCCTATAAAATATTCAGGGTGAGCTTTTGCTAAATGGGCATTCTCTAAAATTCTTGAAAACTGCAACCAAGAGGGTATCTTATCTACAAAGTCAATATACCATTGCCAGAATGAAATACTCTCTTCTACTTGATGCAAAGCGTGTAGTCCCATTATGGGTAGCCACAAATGTATGTATCTATTGGTTTGCATATACTTCTGCTTTTAATGTGGTAATATAGTTTTGTTGTATCCGTTTTAAATTCCAAAAGAGAGGCGCTATGAGTCTTAAAAAGAAGTTTTTAATATGTATTTTCTCTTGAAAGCAAACTTTAGTACCTCCGTTATACGATTCAAACTTTCCTTCCCATTCTCCATAAAATAGTTTGTGTTGCATTGTAAAGGCATAATACTCATTTTCTTTCTTCTGAATATTCTTAAAAAACGTGTGTCCCCCACCTTTGTAATATTCAATAAAACCGTCTTCTAATAACTCAATGTTTTCCACTTCCTTTCGCCACTGAAAGTTCTTATTATCAGTAACAATATTATATACCAATGCTACAGGTGCATCAATCACATCAGTTACGATTGAAATTAGAAAGGGTTTCATTTTTGAAATCTTTTATGTGATGGCAAAGATACTAAAAAAAAGAAAAACCGAAAACTTTATACTATAAAAGTACCAAATCTTCGGTTTAAAAAATATTATGAATACAAAAATTCTATGATAGGCTTTGTCAAATTTTGAGATTTTGACAAAGTTTTTTGCTATTCTTGACGTGGTTTTTGGTTATTATTGTGTCCTTTAGGGCGGTCGTTACGAGGTTTACCGTTGTAAGGTTTATCTGATTTTGGGCGGTCTTCTCTCGCTGGACGGTCAGGGCGCTCTTCGCGTGGTGGACGTGGCAACAAGGCTTTGCGTGATACTCTTGTTTTCTTGGTTTTAGGGTCGATACCAAGGTATTTCACTTCTATGATATCACCTTCTTTAAGAGCATCTTCTATTTTGTCGATTCTATCCCAAGATACTTCAGAGATGTGGAGCAAAGAGTCTTTACCAGGAACAAACTCTACAAAAGCCCCAAATTCTACCAAGCGCACTACTTTTACAGTGTAAGTTTCTCCTTCTACAGGTTCAAATTTCACTGCGTTTACTGCCTCAATAGCTTCTTGAATACCAGCTTCGTCGGTACCTAAGATTTCTATGATGCCCAATTCGCCCACTTCTTCTACCACAATAGTAGTATTTGTGCGCGCTTGCAAATCTTGAATGTTCTTACCACCCGTACCGATAAATGCTCCGATGTATTCCTTAGGCATATCCATCTTAACAATTTTAGGTGCGTGAGGTTTCACTGTTGGGTTAGGTTTGGCAATAGTATCAGTGATTTTGCCTAAGATGTGCATACGTCCTTCGCGGGCTTGGTTCAAAGCTTTTTCGAGTATTTCGTAAGAAAGACCTTTGATTTTGATGTCCATTTGGCAAGCGGTAATACCATCGGCGGTACCGGTTACTTTGAAGTCCATATCACCTAAGTGGTCTTCATCACCTAAGATATCGGAAAGTACTGCATAACGCTCGCCATCGGTGATGAGTCCCATAGCAATACCCGATACAGGTTTTACCATTTGTACCCCTGAATCCATCAAGGCTAAAGTACCTGCACATACGGTAGCCATAGATGATGAACCGTTAGATTCCAAAATCTCGGATACTACACGCACGGTATATGGGCAATCCTCAGGAATCATACGTTTGAGGGCGCGTTGTGCTAAGTTACCGTGACCTATCTCACGACGTGATGTTCCGCGTAACGGACGTGCTTCACCTGTTGAGAAAGGAGGGAAGTTGTAATGCAAGTAGAAACGTTCTTCACTTTGTTCTGAAGGCAAATCGATTACGTTTGCTTCGCGTGAAGTTCCCAACGTAACGGTAGTAAGCGATTGGGTTTCACCACGTGTAAAGATAGATGAACCGTGTGCTGATGGCAAATAGCCTACTTCACACCAAATAGGGCGTATTTGGGTAGTGTTACGACCGTCTAAACGAATATTTTCGTTTAAGATAAGGTTGCGCACAGCTTCTTTTTCAGCCTCGTCAAAATAACGAGTGATGATAGGTGTGAGTTCTTCTAATTCTTCTTCGGTGAAGAGTGCCAAGCATTCTTCTTTTACCGCATTGAACTTCTCGCCACGTTCTTGTTTGGTTGTATTTTCTTTGGCAATTGCATAGCATTTTTTGTAAGCCAAAGGATATACTTTTGCTTTTACCTCTTCGTTTTCAACCTCTGGCTCATAAGTACGTTTTTCGGTCTTACCTACTTTTTCAGCCAAATGCAATTGTGCCTCAATATGAGGTTTGATAGCCTCGTGTGCAAATTTGATAGCTTCAGCCATATCCTTTTCACTCACCTCGTCCATTTCACCTTCTACCATTGCCACAAAGTCTTTAGAAGCACCTACCATAATATCAATATCAGAAGCTTCTAATTGTTCACGGCTTGGATTTACGATAAATTTACCGTTTACACGACCTACGCGTACTTCGGAAATAGGACCATCGAACGGAATATCGGACACTGCCAAACAAGCAGAGGCAGCAAGACCTGCCAAAGCGTCGGGCATTACATTCTCGTCGTGAGAAATAAGCTGAATCATCACCTGAGTTTCAGCGTGATAATCTTTAGGGAATAGTGGACGCAATACGCGGTCTACCAAGCGCATTGTAAGTATTTCTTGGTCGCTAGGGCGCGTTTCACGTTTGAAAAAGCCCCCAGGGAAACGACCTGCTGCTGCAAACTTCTCACGATAGTCTACAGTAAGAGGCAAAAAGTCAGTTTCAGGATTGATTTCTTTAGCTGATACTACGGTTGCCAATAGCATCGCATTCCCCATTTGCACCACAACAGCACCGTCGGCTTGTTTAGCCAACTTGCCTGTTTCGATAGTGATGGTACGGCCATCACCTAATTCGATGATTTCTTTTTTTACTTCTGGAATCATTCTTTAATTGTTAATTAATAATTAATAATTGTTGTGTTGTGGGCTTTAGGGTCTAACCAATGAAAAACTGCTGTGATAAACAAAAGGAGGCACAAAGCCTCCTTACTATTGCTTATTTTCTGATGTTTAGCTCTTTGATAATCGCACGGTATCTTTCGATATCTGTGTTCTTCAAATAATCGAGCAAACTTCTTCGTCTACCTACTAATTTCACCAAGGAACGCTCGGTATTAAAATCTTTGCGATTTACTTTCAAGTGTTCTGTAAGATGATTGATTCTAAGGGTAAAAAGAGCGATTTGCCCTTCTGCTGAACCAGTGTTGGTTTCTGAACCTGCGTACTTTTTGAAAATTTCCGCTTTTACTTCTTTTGTTAAATACATTCCAATATTAATTTAATGATTATTATGTAATTTTTTTCGGGCGCAAAGATAAAAAGATTTTATAAGCTGTGCAAATTTATAGATAGATTTTTCCTCTTCTCAATTTATCCTTAACCTATACAAAGCTTATAGGAAGCTTGAACGAATCTTGGAAGATTGTTATACAAAGGGTTATGACACATTGATTATCATTAAATTACTAATTTGTTTTTCACTACAAAATATAACATTTTGTATTATATTTTTAGTTTGCTAGCATATTCTTTAACAACTTGCTTATCAAAATAAGGTTCTTCATCTATACGTAAGAGCACGGGGAGTCCTGTTTTATGAAGAATAAACTCCTCGGTAGACGGTGTGGGGGTACCACTGAAAATAATGCCGTAAACGTTGAGTCCTTTGTTTTTAAGGGCCTCATAAGTGAGCATTGTATGATTAATACTACCCAAATAGTGGCGAGAGACGAGCACTACCTTATCGGTGGGGAGGATAAGATCGAGCATAGTATCTTCATCATTTAAAGGAACATAGAGACCTCCTGCTGCTTCAATAATTAATGTGTTATTGGTAGTAGGACGCACAATTTTGGAAAGCTCAATACGAACGCCATCTAACTGAGCAGAAAGATGTGGACTAGCAGGTGTGTGTAGCCCATAACTATTAGGGTGAAATACCGTGCGGGAGTTGCTAATGAGACGTTTTACCTTATGAGTATCGGAGTTTTCTAAATCGCCAGATTGGATTGGTTTCCAATAATCGGCTTGGAGAGCTTCAGTAAGGATAGCCGAAACGACGGTCTTACCGACTTCGGTGGAAATGCCCACCACAAAATAAGTGTCTTTCATTTTGAATGGTTTATTAGTTTTGAAAGTGCAAAAGTACATAAAAAGCACATAGCATAAAATGAAAAAGTAAAAGAATGTTAAAAATATTTTTAAAGATAATTTGGAGGATTTGTTAAAAGTCCTTACTTTTGTTGCTTGAAAATAACCATCAGGAGGCTTCTCCTGACTTAAATAATAGATTATATGAAAGTTACAGTAGTAGGCGCTGGTGCCGTAGGAGCAAGTTGCGCAGAGTACATTGCTATTAAAGACTTCGCGTCTGAAGTAGTTTTAATTGACATCAAAGAAGGTTTTGCCGAAGGTAAAGCTATGGATTTGATGCAAACCGCCTCCCTCAATGGGTTTGACACTCGTATTGTGGGGGTAACCAATGATTATTCAAAAACAGCAGGCAGTGATGTAGCTGTGATTACCTCAGGTATTCCTCGTAAACCAGGTATGACTCGTGAAGAGCTTATCGGTACCAATGCAAACATTGTGAAATCGGTTGTAGAACAATTGGTAAAATACTCACCTAATGTGATTGTGATTGTAGTGAGCAACCCTATGGATACTATGGCTTATTTGGTACATAAAGCTACTAAGTTGCCTAAGAACCACATTATTGGTATGGGTGGAGCACTTGATAGCGCTCGCTTTAAATATCGTTTGGCAGAAGCGCTCAACAGTCCGATTTCAGACGTAGATGGTATGGTAATCGCTGCTCACAGCGATAGTGGTATGTTACCTCTTACTCGTTTGGCAAGCTATCGTGGTGTGCCTGTAACTGAGTTTTTAAGTGCTGACCGCCTCAATCAGGTTGCTGAAGACACTAAAGTAGGTGGCGCGACCCTTACTAAACTCTTGGGAACTTCGGCTTGGTATGCACCAGGGGCTGCCGTATCAGCTTTAGTACAAGCAATCGCTTGCGACCAAAAGAAACTCTTCCCTTGCTCAGTATTGCTCGAAGGAGAATACGGACAAAAGGATGTGTGTGTAGGAGTGCCTGTAATCATCGGTAAAAATGGTGTAGAAAAAATTGTAGAGGTAAAACTCAACGATGCTGAAAAAGCCAAATTTGCTGAAAGTACCGGAGCAGTACGCGAAGTAAACAAAGCGTTAGCAAGCGTATTATAGTTGGGATAGAACAACTATATAAACACTAAAAAAGTGATTATTTTCAAGAGAAAGTAATCACTTTTTTATTTGTTCTATTTGAGTAAAAAACTAAGTTTTTACTTAGATGTATATCGTCTAAAACTGGAAGTAAATAAAGGGTTGTGCTCCACTTGAAGCAGTGGCATATACCACCCAAAAAGTAAGTGCCAAAATAATTGCTTTAAAGAGAATAGGCATTGCACCAAATACCTTTTTAAGCCATTCGTTTAAACTGGTAGGGAAAAAGTGCCAAACAAAGCCTATTGCCATTAACAAAAATACATTTTGATAGCCTTTGGCAATAACTTGAAATTGATGAAGATCATAAGTTATAGACTGGATATTGTAGATTACACTTAAAGCGATATCGAAATCTTTGGCTCTAAAAAATATCCAGCAAAAAGCTACAAAGTGGAAAGTAATCACTACAAAAATGATATTAGCGATACCTTTAAAAAAAGTTCTTTTCTCAGGATTCTTATTAGGGAAGAACTCCGTAAAGGTTTTATGAACAGCCAAAGCTAACCCGTGTAATGCTCCCCAAATAATGAAACGCAAATTAGCTCCGTGCCATAAACCACCTAGGAGCATTGTCGTCATCTGGTTGAAATGACTACGCACTGATTTTTGTCGGTTTTTAGAGATAAGTATAGCCAATACAAACACAACGATTGCTCCTAAGGTAATGTAAAGAGGCAACATTGTTTTTTCTTGCATATGAAATGCCCATAGCAAAGTGGAAGCAAAAAAGACGGTTGGGAAGAAGTAGCCCCAAAAAGTACCTTTGCGGTTTCCTCCTACTGAAAAGTAAAGATAATCTTTTAGCCAAGTAGATAAGGAAATGTGCCAACGTCTCCAAAACTCAGTGATATTTTTAGACTGATAAGGAGTACGGAAGTTTATGGGGAGAGTGAAGCCCATTAGTAGCGCTAAACCTATAGCCATATCGGAATAGCCTGAGAAATCACAATATATTTGTAAAGAATAGCCATATACTGCCATTAAGTTCTCAAAAGCTGTATAACTGTTAGGAGCATCGAAAACTCTATCTACAAAGTTTAGGGAGATATAATCGGAAATAACCGCTTTTTTAATCAGTCCTCCAATGATAAGGAATAAAGCAAAAGAAGTTTCTTCTTTCGTTAAGCTTATTTTTTTGTATATCTGTGGTATGAAATCCTTGGCACGCACAATAGGCCCTGCCACTAATTGAGGAAAAAAACATACGAAGAAAGTAAAATCTAAGAATGATTTAGCAGGTTCTATCTCTCGGCGATATACATCAATAGTGTAGCTCATTGTTTGGAATGTATAGAACGAGATACCTATAGGCAAGATGATATCTTGTAAGGCAAAATTGCTTTGAAGCAGTGTATTGAGACTATCAATTAAAAAGTTAGTATACTTAAAATAGGCTAAAATACCCAAATCGGCAACCATACTCACTGCCAGGAAGAACTTGCGCAAAGAGGCATTCTGTCTTCTATAGATTTGTCCTGCAAAGAAATAATTTAACAATGAGGAGATTATCAGCAACACAAAGAAGTTACCTCCTGCCTTATAATAGAAGAATAAGGAAAATAAGGTAACATAAACAGTACGGAAATGAGCGTGTTTTTTGGTAATAATATACACCAAATAAAACACCAAAAATAACCCTAAAAACAAACTACTATTAAATAATAGTGGATGATTAGGGTCATAAATGAACCATTGTCTTACTTGTTCGGTTGTGAATGAGAAATTATCAACAAACCATTTAGAGATGTTTTCAGTTGTGAATGTATCAATAAACCATTGCAGTAAGGCATCTATACTCAATTTAGATAGGGTTTTAAAGATAGTTTATATTGTTTTTTATAATTCAAGTAATTGCTCATAAAAGCATCATAAAAGAGAGCGCCTTGCTCAGTATAGCCACTTCTTGTGTAATGTATGCGATCACCAGCAATAAGATTTTGCTGAATAAAGCGTTGAATAGCTTCATTTCCTCCTACAGCTCGATAAAGGTCGAAAACACTGTAATTATCTTTTACTGAATTATCGATGAGGGTATCGGCGTATTCCATACACAAGGGGTTAGGACTTTTCTTTTTGTAAAGAGAAGGCGGAGGTGTAGTAAGCAATATAGGACATTGACCATATTGAGAGCGAATTGCTTTTATGAATTTATTCACCTCTTCGTCATAACGAGTTGCTGACATTCGACAATAAGCTTCATTAGTACCCAAAGATATAATGATTAAATCGGGTTCTAAGGCTTTGATTTGGTCGAAAAAGAGCTGTGATTTGTTATAATCAGAGAAATGAGCACCATTTACCCCTATGCTGTGATATATAACTCCGTTTTTATCATTTTCTAAGACAATTCCATTAAGCGTAAATGAAGAGCTCTCGGTATTGGCTGTGAGATAAACCTTATTGGAAGGGGTTAGATTATCATAAGAATAATAGCTATATAAAGAATTACCGTTTAAAATGGTAGCATTAGATAAATCTACTTTTTGTTTAGGAGTAGAAGCTACCATCTCTTTAGTAGGGATACGCAATACTTGCCCTATTCTTATTTGTGCGCTTTTTAAGTTATTAGCTTGTTGTATTTTTTCTACTGAAGTGTGATATTTCTTTGAAATACCATAAAGTGTTTGCCCTTGCTCTACTTTGTGTGAAAGTGTTTTAGGTACACTAGGTTTCAAACGAGCTACTTTACCTACATTGGTAGCCAATTCGAACAAACGTTCGTTATTAGGGGTAATAATCTTTACCGTATTAAAGGTGTAGTTTTTATTTTTTAAGTCCAGTTCAATAACAAAATTCTTGTTACTGGTAGAAAGAGAATAACCTGTAATACCAACAGTTGCAGAAGAAGTATTCTTTTCACTATTCCAAGAGATATTGGAAGTAAAGCTCACATTATGTCCCCCATTAGTTCTAATAAGTGAATACGGGAATACCAAGCCTAAACCAGCATTTCCGAACTCTTCTTGCAAGCGTTGTCTTACAATATTAGTCATTACATCGGCTTGAATGTGAGAGTCGCCAATATGAACAATATTAATCTTCCTATCTTTCAAGTTCTCCAAAGCAGCAAGCTTTTCGAAAAAAGGGTTCAAGGCTGAGGCATTGTACAGATTATTGTACTCCTTAGGAGAGTCATCATCACCTGCAGCATATGCCAAAGGCTGGGGAATAGCTTCCTTGAAGGCATCTTTATCAATTCCTTCTTTATTCTCTATATTTGCTATCTTTGAAGTAAGTGAAGATAAATTAATAGCTGTAGTATAATTAACATTAAAATAGAGGGCTACTGTAATGATAAACAATACAGGAGCTATTAGTTTCTTTATGAATGGCGTTCGCTTTTTCATTGTTCTATTTTTTTTAGTGTGTTATCTATCTTGTTATGTTATCTATGTAAATTGTCTTTTTTTTCTTTAATAGTATCTTTATGCACTTTATTTGTAATATTCTGTACTGCCTGAATTGTTGATGGTTGTACTCGTTGAGTCGTTGGTGATTGCACTCGCTGAGTAGTCGTACTTTGTACCCGCTGAGTCGTTGTACTTTGCACTCGTTGAGTGGTTGTACTTTGCACTCGTTGAGTCGTTGCACTTTGTACTCGCTGAATAGTTGCACTTTGTACCCGTTGAGTTGTTGTACTTTGTACCCGTTGAGTTGTTGCACTTTGTACTCGTTGAGTAGTTGGTGATTGCACTCGCTGAGTTGTTACAGTTTGTGTTCTTGTTCTATTTACATTAGGTTGAGTAGTAGGAGTAACGGTTCGTACTGTTTGAATTTCTTTTATTCTTTCTTGGAACACATCGGCTTTTTCACTATTACGAGGATCTTTATAGTGCTCATACTCTTCCATAAGTTTATTATAGATGAGGTGGGCTACTTTTTTAGCTCCTCTTGGATTAAAGTGAGTATAGTCTTTACCTGCTAACGGTGGATTTGCCTCTACCCATTGTTTCATAGAGCCTCTACCCCCCATCAGTTCATATAAATTAATAAAACCAGAGCGAGTATCTTGTGCATATTTCCGTTGTGCATTTGCCAAAGGTACTACTGCTTTATCGGTTTGCATCTCCATATCTACTTTAGTAGACTTATCGGCGGTAGAGATAACAAGAATTGAGGTATGAGGGAAGCAAGCTCTTATCTGGTTAATCACCTTTGTCATTCCGCGTTCATACCACGAATAATCGAGTGTGCCGTAATTGAGTACATTAGCACCAAAGTGTAATACTACAAGGTCATATCCGCCTAACGCTCTATCGAAAGCTCTCATTAAATCAGGATTAAAAAGCGATAAGGGTAAGCCTGAGTTACCTCTGCTTGAAAAGTTATCTATATATACGCCTTTGCCTTGCATTGAGCCCACTCCATAAATAGGAATAGAATCGGACTTATAGAAAGTAATACGCACTGATTTAGTGTTTGCCCCTTCGGTTAAAGGCAATACATTCAGCAATTTATCAGTATCTAATGATTTTACTACTCTTACAGTATCGTTATAGGCAATTTCTACTTTTGCTTCTTTATTACCAGAAGCACCATAGAACAATGCTGGTGCATACAACTGATTAATATGAGCTTGGTTTGATGACCTATATTGTACCCACGTACCATTGCCTTGTGTAAAGAACACTTGCCCAGAGACACCAAAAGGACGTTTAGGGCGTTTCACATTCACATAAGATTGGGTTTTCCAAGTATTGGAATAAGAATGAAATACGCTTCCTCTTGATTTAGCCGACTCAGAAGCAATGGGCAAAAAGCCAATTCCTAACCCCCCGAAAGCGTTTTGGAAAAGAGCTCTCAAATCTTGCACTATGAGGTCGCCATCAGTCATCGAATCGCCGTAATAAGCGATTCTTATTTTACCATTTTTAGTTTGTTCTAACTCTTCTAATTTTTTAAAGAAAGAAAAAAGATACTGGTCGGACTTTTTAAGTCGTTGTTCTTGTGCTAAGGAATCATTGGCTTGGCTGAGTACTTTGTCGATTTCTTTACCTGAAATGGCTTCCAACATTAAGCTATCTACTACTACATTGCTTCCTGATGCTTTAGTTTCGGGAAAAATACGTGCGGGCAAACAGTTCTTAAATCCAATGAAAATGAGTGTTGCAAATAAAACAATAAGAAAAGATTGTTTAAAATAGGGTGTCTTCACAAGTTAGCTTCTTTTTCTTCCAGCGGGCAAAGATACAAATAAATAATGAATCAACAGCAAATTTTTTACAAATTATTTTTCTAAGGCTTGTTTAAAATCGGCGATAAGGTCGTCAGCATCTTCAATTCCTACTGCTACGCGGATGAGTGTACGGGTAACGCCTCGTGCTACTTTTTCTTCTTCGGGAAACTCGGTGTGAGTAAGCGAACTGGGGTGGGTTACCAATGTTTCGACTCCTCCTAAGCTCACTGCAAAAAGGGCTACTTTTAGACTCTCGAAAAACTTTTTGGCTTTGGCTTCGGTTTTTACTGTAAAAGAAAATACTGAACCTCCACCAGAAGCTTGGCGTTCTTGTATTGCTTTTCCTTTATTTTGTGTATCAGTAGGATAATACACCTTTTCTACTTCGGGGTGCGTTTTAAGGAAATTTAATAGTTTAAGAGTATTGGCTTGTGCTTTTTCGACTCTTAGTTTTAGGGTTTTCATACTGCGCAAGAGCAACCAGCTATCAAACGGAGAAAGCAATGCCCCTATGGCTACTTGTGCAAAACGTATTTTCTCGGCTAAGGTTTCATCATTTACCACCACAGCTCCTGCGATGATATCGTTATGACCTCCTAAATATTTGGTAGCACTGTGTAATACTATGTCGGCTCCTAACTCTAAAGGGCGTTGTAACACGGGCGACATAAAGGTATTATCGACCATAGTGAGCAGATTATGTTTCTTGGCGATTTCTATTACCCCACATATATCGGTAACGTCTAACAGAGGGTTGGAGGGTGTTTCTATAAAAATGGCTTTTGTATTAGGGCGAATGGCTTTCTCTATTTTGCTTAGGTCGGTCATATCGACAAAAGTAGCTTCAAAACCAAATTTATTGAAAATATCGTGCATAATGCGATAAGTACCTCCGTAGATATCTAAGCCTAACACAAAATGGTCACCTGTTTTAAACATTGTAAAAACAGAAGAAATGGCAGCCATACCCGATGAGAATCCGAATCCGTGTATGCCACTTTCTAATTGAGCTATAAGACTTTCAAAATCCTTACGAGTAGGGTTTGAAACGCGTCCGTATTCAAACTCTTGTTCTACACCGTATTCTTCAATAGGGAAAGTAGAAGCCATATTGATGGTGCTTCCCCAGTTTTCTGTGTTTTTATTGGCAGTTCTTACGCCGTGAATGGCTTTAGTTTCAAACTTCATTTCTTATCTCTTTGCTATTAGAGCGACAAAAGTAGTACTTTTTTATATGCTACGCAAAAAAAGTTAATTATTAATGATGAATGGTTAGCGGTTAATGGTTAGTGATTAATGGTGAATTAGAGGTAGGGAATTATACAAAGATTATAGGAAACTTATAAGATAGATGGATAAAGAGTGGGGTTACAGTGGCTCTACAGTGGGTGAAAAGTGATTAATGAATGAAAGAGAAATGAACAAATTATAAATGTAAGATGAATGTAAGGCGGAGGTAAGGTAAAGAAAAAATAAACTTTGTAAAAGGTCGTAGCACGATGGGCAAGTGAAAACTTTGGCAAAGTATAGGACGTAAAAGCAATGACAAGATGTAAGATAAGGTAAAGGGAGGTTAAACACAGCTTAGAAAATTATTTTACAAAAATATTTGTAAGTTTAGTAAGAAAAAAATACTTTTGTAACCTGTACTAATAACAAGACGGCACAGTATTTGTATTAAAGAAAAACGCTAAAAAAATAATTTGTACTATGGAACAAAGAACATCTGTAGATATCAGTCAGATAAACGAAATGATAGAGCGTGAAAGTGTGTTTATCGATGCGCTCACCAATGAGATGAACAAGGTGATTGTAGGGCAAAAACATATGGTAAATGCCCTGCTTATAGGGTTATTAGGCAAAGGGCATATCCTCTTGGAAGGGGTACCTGGGCTAGCAAAAACGCTATCCATCAACACCCTTGCTAAATCGGTACACGGGTCGTTTAGCCGTATCCAGTTTACACCGGACTTATTGCCTGCCGATGTGATAGGAACAATGACCTACAACATCAAACAAAACGAGTTTTCTATAAAAAAGGGACCTATCTTTGCGAACTTTGTATTGGCTGACGAGATTAACCGTGCGCCTGCCAAAGTACAGTCTGCTCTATTGGAAGCAATGCAAGAGCGACAAGTAACCATTGGTGATTCGACCTTTAAGTTAGACGCTCCTTTTATGGTAATGGCAACTCAGAACCCTGTAGAGCAAGAAGGAACTTACCCACTACCTGAGGCACAAGTAGACCGTTTTATGCTTAAAACGGTTATCGATTATCCTAAATTGGACGAAGAGCAACAGATTATGCGCGACAATCTCAGCAATAGTTACGCAGTGGTGAACCAAACAGTGAGTTTGGAACAAATCCTAAAAGCACAAACAGCCGTGCGCGAGGTGTATATGGACGAAAAGATTGAGAAATACATCTTAGACATTGTTTTTGCGACTCGTTATCCTGAAAAATACAACTTGGCAGAGCTTAAACCACTTATTAGCTTTGGAGCTTCGCCACGTGGTAGTATCAACTTGGCAATGGCGGCAAAATGTTATGCTTTCATCAAACGTCGTGGTTATGTAATTCCTGAGGACGTACGTGCGGTAGTATTTGACGTATTGCGCCATCGTATCGGTATCACCTACGAAGCAGAGGCTGAGAATATTACCTCAGTAGAGATGATTCACAAGATAGTGAATACTATTGAAGTACCATAGCAGGTAAAAGGTAAAAGGTAATTCTGAGATATTAAAATAACTAGTTTTATTATGAAAACAATGAGTACTTTAATACTGACCTTATGCTTGCCGTTGGCTATTAGTGCACAAAGGGCAGTTCTGCCTTTTGAGTTATTAGAGGATAAGTACGTGTTATTAAAGCTATCAGTAAAAGGTGAGGCAATGCCTCTTACCTTTTATTTTGATACAGGAGCCTCCACTACTATTTTAGATAAAAATGTTGCTGAGCAATATGGAATAAAGCCTAATCATACCCAGAAAGTAGAAGGTGCTGGAGGAAGTAAAGAATATCACATAGCATTATCACAAACGATAAATTTAAATCCTGAGTTACAAATTGGGAATGTAAATATTGTTTTAGAAGATTTAAGTAGGTTGAACAATGCTTTTGAGAAAAAGTTCGATGGTATCATCGGGAATGATATTATAAAGAATTATATTACAAAGATTGATTTTCAGAGGCGTGTTATTTCTTTTTATAATCTTAGTGAGACTCTAAACACAGAAGGATATACAGAAGTACCTTTTGAATTTAAGTTAGGAGTTCCTATTCCTCAGTTCCCTATCCGTATTAAATTAGAGAATGGGGAAGTGTTTGACGGAGATGTATTTTTTGACAGTGGAGCAGGACTTTCGTTACTCATCAACACTCCCTATAAAGAGCAACATAAGTTGATTGAAAAAATAGGAAAGACTTTGGTCTCTTCGAGTGATAATCTGAGCAAAAAGAGTACTGTAACAACCGGAATGATAAAGGAACTTACCGTTGCTGGATTTGACTTTAAAGATATTCCCATTAATTTATCGTCAGACAAAGAAGGAGTAAGTTCGTTCCCTAATTATTTAGGAATTTTGGGGAGTGAAATCATTAACAGATTTGATATTATCTTGAACTATGAAACACATAAATTATACCTAAGACCTAATAATTTATTTAGTAAAGAATTTGAAAAACTCATAAGTCCTATTTCTATACAACGGGTAAATAATGAGATTGTAGTTACAAGAATAATTATAAACTCGGAGGCTTACCAAAAAGGGCTACGAGAAGGAAGTAAAATTATGAGTATCAATAAAAACAATACGGGGGACTTAGAACAATACCGACAAATGCTAAAACAAAAAGGTAAAACAGTTAAGATTGGATATAAAGCTCCTAATAGTGATGAAGAGAAGACAATAAAGATAAAATTAAAAGAATTGTTGTAATACTGAACTACGACAACTCACTGAGTACTCTGAGGAGAATGTTGTGACAGAAAAAAAATTATTATGTTATAACTATATTATTTTAAGCTTTAATTTGTATTCATAACTTACAATAAAACAATAAAAGTGGATACCAAAGAACTATTAAAGAAAGTACGCAAAATAGAGATAAAAACGCGCAAGCTCTCCGATAATATTTTCGGAGGGGAGTATCACTCTACCTTCAAAGGTCGGGGTATGACTTTCAGTGAAGTACGTCCGTACCAATTTGGTGATGATATTCGCAATATCGACTGGAACGTAACGGCACGCTACAACGAGCCTTTTGTGAAAGTATTTGAAGAGGAACGCGAACTTACGCTAATGTTGATGATAGACGTGAGCGGTAGTGAGCTTTTTGGCACGAAACAAGAGTTCAAAAGTGAAGTGATTACCGAAATAGCAGCTACCTTGGCGTTCTCAGCTTTACAGAATAACGACAAAACGGGCTTGATACTGTTTTCTGACCAAATAGAACTGTATATTCCCCCTAAAAAAGGGAAATCGCACGTGTTGCGCATCATCAGAGAGCTTATAGAGTTTCAGCCCAAAAGTTTTAAGACTAATATCTCGGAGGCTTTGGAGTTCCTCAGTAGGGTAACGAAGAAAAAGGCGATTGTGTTTATGCTCTCGGACTTTATGGATAAAGGCTATGAGAAACCTATACAGATAGCTGCCAGAAAACACGATATTACCGGTATTCGCATTTATGACAAAAAAGAAACTGAACTACCTAACTTAGGTTATGTGATGGTAAAAGATGCTGAAACGGGAGCGCTGATGCGTGTGAACACCGCTTCATCGGCAGTGCAAAATGAATATGCAAAACAATATCACGAGACGGTGAACTATTTTGAGACGTTTTGGCAAAAATCGGGTGCAGGGGTAGTGAGCTGTAGGAACGATGAGAGTTATACCCAAAAGCTGTTGGGATACTTTAAAAATAGGTAAGAGATAAGAGACTAAATTAAGTATACCAATCAAGAGTTGGATTAACTAATTGATTATAAACATCCCCCTTTACACATACCCAGCTGTCGCTGGCTACCTTCAAAGGGGGAGATGTGATGCAAAAGCGACTATGATATTGTAAATCAGAAATAATCATTTTTTCAAACCTTGATTCACATTAAGTATTAAGCGGTAAAATGAGACGAATATTATATTTCATATTAATATTATTTGTATTTCCTACTCTTTACGCACAAGAGGTGAAGGTAGAGACTAATACAAAGAACATAAAAATAGGAGAACAGATAGAATACAAGATATCGGTAGAAGCCCCTGCTGATGCGGCTGTGGTATTTCCGGAAGGACAGAGTTTTAGTCCGCTAGAAATGGTAAAAGCCGACCCTACTGATACCTTGAAAGAGGGAGGTAAGTTTCGTTTGGAAAAAGCCTACTACCTTACTCAATTTGATGAAGGGAAGTACACCATTCCGCGACAAAGAATACACATCAGTAACAAAGACTACTATACCGATTCGCTACTTGTAGAAGTACATACCGTAGCGGTAGATACGCTCAAACAGCCTTTATACGACATTAAACCTATTACGGAAGTAGCCTCACCTACGGCTTCACGTATGTGGTTATGGATTATTATAGGAATTATAGGACTCCTTTTAGTAGCAGGTGGATTATACTTCTTCGTCTTCCGCAAGAAGAAATTATCAGCCGAAGAAGAACGCAAAAAGTTACCTCCTTTTGAGCGCGCCATACAAGATCTAAAAGACTTACAAAATTCTAAATACCTCATAGAATCACAACACAAAGCCTATTATACTCGGCTTACCGATATTGTAAAAGAATACTTGGAAGACGAGGTGCATATTTTAGCCAAAGAGAGTACCACAGATGAGCTTTTGGCTAAAATTAATATTTTGCAAGAAGCAGGAAAGCTACACTTATCGGAAGAGACTATCAGCAACCTCAAACGGGTATTACAAAATGCCGACTTGGTGAAATTTGCCAAGAGTAAGCCCTCGGACAACAATGCTGAATACGACCGTGAGACCATTGAGAATGTGGTTATCAAAACCAAAGAGGCTATCCCTGTGGTAGTAGCCGAAGGGGAAGTGCCTACACAAGACGCTTTCGCAATGAGCGTACTGAAAATAAGAGAACGCAGAAAAAGACGCAACCGAGTGGCTCTTATCGTCGCGCTTTGTTTTGTAGTATTAGCTCCTGTATTGCTTATGGGATATAATATCTTGTACAACAAATACTTCAATACTTATGCGAGTATCAATCGCAGCGAGTGGGTAACAAGTGATTACGGTTATCCTATTACTGAGCTCACTACCCCAGAGATACTCATTCGCAAGCAAATAGTAGACGTAGCGGAATACAAATCGATTATAGATAAGCAATATACTTTCTATTACGGCAGTCTTAATTCACCTT
Organism: Capnocytophaga sp. oral taxon 336 str. F0502; assembly: GCF_000411575.1. Classification (NCBI taxonomy): domain Bacteria; kingdom Pseudomonadati; phylum Bacteroidota; class Flavobacteriia; order Flavobacteriales; family Flavobacteriaceae; genus Capnocytophaga; species Capnocytophaga sp. oral taxon 336. The sequence goes on from NZ_KE150489.1 coordinate 259,362, forward strand.
TATACATAATGACCAATATCATTACCTTTAAGAAAGACGCCCAACATACAGCACCTCAACAAGAGGAACAAGGCGGTGGACTTACCTTAGACCCACAAAAGGTGAATGAAATAGTGCTTTCGCAATTGGATAAAGCTAAGGCGAAGAACATCACTACCTTGCAGGAAGAATACACCTCGCCCAGCGGTGCAAAAGGTATAAAAGTTTTTGGCAAAATGAGTATTCCTAATGAGAAAGGTAAATACTTTAGCGCTTCTTATGAGCTGTACAGTTTTACTGAAAACAATGCGCTCCAACAAGTTCTTATCACCCATATAGACGAACCTAACGCCGATAAGATAGCACAAAGAGTTATCAATTCTATTGTATTTAAAACAGAATAATATGCTTAAAAATATTACTTTCGCCAATCCACAGTTCTTTTGGTTACTATTAGTCTTACCACTAATGGTGGCGTGGTATTGGTATTGGAATAAGAAATCTAAACCGAATGTAACTATATCTTCCACTATCGCTTTTAAGAAGATGAGTTCGTGGAAAGACCATTTATACCATTCTTTGTTTGCCTTGCGCTTATTGGCAGTAGCCTTACTAATTATAGCATTAGCACGCCCACAAACCCATTCAGAAAACGCACACACAAAGATTACTGATGGAATAGATATCGTAATGGCAATAGACGTATCGGCGAGTATGCTTTCAAAAGACTTAAAGCCTAACCGTTTTGAAGCACTAAAAAAGGTAGCTTCACAATTTGTAAAAGACCGTCCTAATGACCGTATTGGACTTGTTATCTACGCAGGAGAAAGCTATACTAAAACTCCTGTGACTACGGATAAAGGTATTATCTTAAACGCTCTTTCGGAACTTACTTATGGACAAATAGAAGACGGTACAGCCATCGGTATGGGACTGGCAACGGCTGTAAACCGACTCAAAGAAAGTAAAGCCAAGAGTAGAGTTATTATCCTCCTTACCGATGGGGTGAACAACACAGGATTTATAGACCCGCAAACCGCAGCTGAGTTGGCTGCTGAGTACGGTATTAGAGTATATACAATAGGGATAGGCTCCAATGGAACGGCGCTCTCACCTTACGCTCTCAATCCTGACGGTAGCATAATGTACCGTATGTTACAAGTGGAAATAGATGAGCCTCTAATGAAAAAGATAGCTGAAGTAACACACGGGAGATACTTTCGTGCCACTGACAACCAGAAGCTCCAACAGATTTACGATGAAATCAACAAGATGGAGACTACCAAGATTGAAGAGTTTAAATACACTGAGGTAGATGAGAAATTCAGACCCTTAGCGATAATTGCTGTTGTTTTATTACTACTCGAATTTCTACTAAAAAATACTATCTTTCGAAACGAGATATAAAAAATTGTCGTATCTTTGCCCCCGTAATGAGAAGAAAACTTATCAACATATTATTATCAGTGCTTGTCCTGTTCTCCAATTCAGGGTGGGCGATTACTTTTCATTATTGCAAAGAAACCTTATCGTCAGTGTCCTTAGAGTACCCTACTTCTGCGAGTGAAGAAGAGGAAGACTGTACTACAATGGACTCTTGCTGTGCTTCGGATGACGATGAGAACGAAACAGAAACTTCACATAAAAAGTGTTGTGACGACACATCTATCACTTCTTCTATTTCTGATAGTACATCGGTAGTAAAGGTATTGGAGTTGCAATTACAACCTTTTGTAATAGCTACCCCTACCCTACCCATATTAGAAGAGGTAAGCATTACTGAGACGGTAAAGAAATCTATCACTACTGATTTCTTTACACAGCTGAATGCTCCGCCTCTGTACGAATTGTACTGCCAGAGAGTGTTTTATTCAGGGAAAAGATAAGAGATAAGAAGTAAAGGAGTTTACCTCTGTTTTCTAATCCTTAAATTCTAATTCCTGAACTGAATAAAACAGAACAATAATGTACAAAAAATATATCTTTTTATTAGGGCTGTTGTTGCCCTTGTCTCTCTTTGCTCAAAATTTTAGCAAAGGGAGTGTAGTCGATGAAAACAACACACCACTTATAGGTGCTGATGTATATTGGGAAGGTACCCAAATAGGTACTTCTACTGATAACGAAGGAGCTTTTACCTTGAAACGACCTGAGGGAAGTTCTACTTTGGTAACAAGCTATGTAGGATATAAAAAGAAAACTGTGAAAGTAAGCGGTAATGCACCCTTACACATTCAGTTAGAGCCTGAAACTACTTTGGAAGAAGTAGTTGTAAGCTACAAACGTGCTAATACAATGAAATCGCAGTGGCAAGTAGCCGATGTTCACACAATGAGCAGTGGGGAACTGCTGAAAGCCGCTTGTTGCAACCTATCGGAGAGTTTCTCTACCAATCCGTCGATTGATGTGAACTTCTCAGACGCTGTTACGGGTAACAAACAGATAAAGATGTTAGGTTTGACCAGTCCGTACATACTAATGGCAGAGGAGAATATCCCTACGATGCGCGGAGCTTCGCAAGCCTACGGACTCTCGTTTGTACCTGGTACGTGGATTGAGAGCATCCAGATTACCAAAGGAGCAGGGAGTGTGATTAACGGGTATGAGAGTATTTCGGGGCAAATCAATTATGAAATAGAGAAGCCTATCAATGTCATTCCTTTTTTCTTGAACTTATACGCATCGGAGGATAACCGCTACGAAATCAATGCACATACCAATAAAAAGCTCTCTGATAAATGGGCTACCACTCTTTTCGCTCACGGCAATGTGCGTCAGCAAAAAGCTGACCACAATCACGATAGTTTTATAGATAACCCCATAGGTAACCAAATCAACTTGTTGAATCGTTGGCAGTACGCCGATGTTCAAAAGGGTTGGGTAGGCTTTTTAAACCTCCATTATATGAAAGATGAGCGCCAGGCAGGTGAATTGCGCTTTAATCCGCTGACTGACAAAGGGACTACCAATGCTTGGGGCAGTGAAGTAAACTCCGAACGCCTTAGCACATCTAACAAAATAGGGTATGTATTCCCTGATACGCCTTATAAAAGCATAGGCTTACAGAACTCTTTCCAATCGCACAAGCAAGATTCCTACTTTGGTTTGAATCGCTATGATATACACCAAAAGAGTTGGTATGGCAACTTGATATACAACTCTATCATCACCAATACCAAGCACAAGTTTGCCACAGGGCTCAACGGTACTTACGACGATTACAACGAGATGCTTAGTACTAGGGCTCTCACAGGGGATTTTTCACGTGTAGACCGCTCGGTGGGTGCCTTCTTTGAATACACTTACGACAATTTGAGCAACTTCAGTTTTGTGGCAGGGGTACGCGCCGACAGTCATAATCACTTAGGAAATTTTATCACTCCACGCTTGCACGTGCGTTACAATCCTTGGAAGCAAGCTACTTTTAGAGTATCGGCAGGACGAGGCAAACGAGCTGCTAATGTGATTGCTGAGAACCAACAGCTCTTGGCTTCTGCACGAGAGTTTACTATCGTAGGAGGTAATGGTGGTAAGCTCTACGGTTTGAACCCTGAAATCGCTTGGAATTACGGCGCGAGCTTTTTGCAAGCGTTTAAAGTATTGGGCAAGAACGCTGAGTTCTCCATAGACTTCTACCGCACTGATTTTGACAATCAAGTAGTAGTAGATTTGGATAACTCACCCCAACAAGCTTTGTTTTATAACCTCAATGGTAATAGCTTTGCTAACTCTTTACAAGCTGAGTTTAGCATCACACCTGCCAAAGGTTTGGACTTTAAAGCAGCCTACAAGTATTACGATGTGCAAACACAGTTTACCAAAGGACAATTGGAGAAGACTCTTACCCCAAAACACCGTTGGTTTGCCAATGTAGCTTACGAGACTCCCGAGCGTCACGAGAACAACCATTCGCAATGGAAGTTTGATATAACCTTCAATTGGTTAGGAGAACAACGCTTACCTACTACGGCTACGAACCCAGTGGCTTATAGGCTTAGCGATTACGCTCCCTCATTTGCTACACTCAATGCCCAAATCACCAAAGTATTCTCTAAGACTTTTGAGATATATGTAGGCGGTGAAAATATCACCAATTATAAGCAAGAGAACGGAATTTTGGCTGCCAACGACCCTTTTGGTGCGTATTTTGATAGTACTATGCAGTACGCTCCTGCTTTCGGACAGATGTATTACGCAGGATTAAGATTTAAAATTCTATAATTAGCAAATAATCGTTAGTGGTTAGAAAGCTAACGACTAATGACTAAGAACTAACAACTAATAAGTATTTTTCAGAATGAAAACACGTATTTTATTATGGGTAGCTTTGAGTTTCTTTGGACTCACTACCGCAAGTGCTCAACAAGCACCTAACAAAAACAAGAAAGTAGAGTTTGCCGTAGGAGGCAATTGTGAACAGTGCAAAGCGCGCATAGAAAAAGCAGCTTACAGTGTAAAAGGCGTAAAGAGCGCTAATTGGAACATCAAGAGTGGGAATATGACCCTTATTTTTGACGAACGCAAATGTAGCGAAAGCGATGTACAAAAAGCCATTGCCAAAGTAGGACACGACGCAGGCAAAGAACGCGCTGACGACGAAGTGTACAATAAGTTACACCACTGTTGCTTGTACCAACGCTTGCCTTAGAACCTAAGCAAAAACACAATCATAGGAAGAGATAAGTCCATCTCTTCCTATTTTTTTATCATTTGTATACAAAATATATCAAATAAAGTAGTATCTTTGCGACTGTTAAATTATTAGAGATGATAGATTACTATAAAACCTTAGGGGTAGAAAAAACTGCTACCCAAGACGATATAAAGAAGGCTTACCGCAAGTTAGCGCGCAAGTATCACCCTGATATGAATCCTAACGATAAGACGGCAGAGCAGAAATTTAAAGAGATTAACGAGGCTAACGAAGTACTTAGCAATCCTGAAAACCGTGCTAAATACGACAAGTATGGCGAACACTGGAAATACGGAGAAGAGTACGAAAAAGCCCAACAACAGCAACGCTCCCAAGGTGGTTTTGGAGGATTTGAAGGCTTTGGCGGAGGTAATTACTCTGAGGGAGACTATTCTGATTTCTTCAGAGATATGTTTGGCGGACGGACTTCGGGATTTGGTAGAGGTTACGGTAGTGCCTCAGGTAAGTTTAAAGGACAGGATATTTTTGCGGATATGTCGCTACCACTGCGAGAAGTGGCAACTGCTCAGCAACGTACTTTTACGGTGAACGGCAAGAATATACGCATCACAGTACCTGCGGGGGTATATGAAGGGTTGCAAATTAAGCTAAAGGGTCACGGATACGAAGGATATAACGGAGGACCTAACGGTGATTTGTATATCACTTTCCATATTGAACCCGACGCTCAGTTTGAACGCAATGGCAACGATTTGAAAACTACTGTAAATATCGACCTATATACAGCTATGTTAGGTGGCGAAGTGCAGATAGATACTCTCAGTGGTAAAGTGAAAATGAAAGTAGCTCCTGAGACACAAAATGGCACTACGGTGCGCTTAAAAGGTAAAGGTTTTCCTGTGTACAAGCAAGAAGGCTCATTTGGCGACCTTTTTGTAACCTATCAAGTACAATTGCCTAAAAATCTTACGGAACAACAAAAAGCATTATTTGAACAACTTAAAAATTCATAATTATGAAAGATAGAATTTCAAGAGAAGACATCGTTCGTTTGTACAATATAGAAATCACATTCTTTGACGATTTAGAATCAAGTGGACTTATAGAAACGGAAGTGATTGACAACACTACTTACCTGCATTACGACCAGCTTTCGGCTTTTGAACGTTTTACTAATTGGCATTACGACCTTGATGTGAATATGGCTGGGTTGGAGATTATTCATAGGCTATTACAACAAATTGAAGAATTAAAGGGAGTGAGAATGATTAATGATTAATGATTAATGGTTAATGGTTAATTTGGGAGAAGCTTATAGAAAGCTTATATAAAAGACGGTGCGAGCCGCACGGGCAGTCGTAGCACGACAGGCAGATAATGAAAAGACGAACAAAAGACGAACAAAAGACGAAGGAAGAACGAACAAATGACGGTGCGAGCCGCACGGGCAGATAAATAAATAACGAAGGAAGGGCAAACAAATGACGAAGAAATGATGAAGGATAATGGGGGGAAGCTTAAGGATTGATTATTGCAGATTTAAAGGAGGTATGTTAACTTCATACTTATATATTTATGCTGTTTTAAACTTGATATCATTATAACAAAAGGAATGAAAATCATTACATTAACTACTGATTTTGGTTTACGAGATTACTCGGTGGGAGCTGTAAAGGGTGCTATTTATAGTAAGTGCCCCGAAGCTTGCGTGGTAGATATCTCGCATTTGATATCACCTTTTGATGTGTTTCAAGCTGCCTTCATCTTAAAGAATGCTTATGTACATTACCCAAAAGGGAGTATACATATCATAGGAGTAGATGCGGAGCGTACTCCTGAGAAAAGACATATGGTAATGAAACTGAACGGGCATTATTTTATCGGGGCTGATAACGGTATTTTTCATCTTTTAGCAGAAGATAAAAAGAACGCTGAACTGTACGAAATAAGAGGCGAACAAAGCACTGAACTTTTCCCTACGCTGTATTCATTCCCTTTGATTGCCCAGAAAATATGCGAAAATATCCCCCTTAACAAAATAGGCAAGAAAACCGATACGTATTTAGAGGCTACTCATTTTAAACCAGAGATATCTGCTGATAAACGTTTCGTTTACGGTACGATTATTTATATTGACCACTATGGCAATGCGGTGAGCAATATCAGTAGGAAATTATTTGAAGAAATAAGGCAGGATAGAGCTTTTGAGGTTATCTTTAATATGTATACCTTCAAAAAGATTTATAACCAATACAGCGAATTTATTGATTTTAGTGTTCCTCTTGACCTTCGCGCTCCCGATGGAAAACGAATGCTTCTGTTTAACGACCTCAACTATTTGCAGTGTAGTGTTTACAAAAGTGATACTCATACAGTGGGGGGAGCTTCTTCTTTATTAGACATCAATTACCTTGATAGAGTGAGCGTTCACTTCATTTAATAGCAAATAAAACAACCCAATGAAGAATGAGAAAAAAGTGAATGAAGATAAAAATATGGAAACTTTTTTTGTTTATTAAGTTTTTTTGTTATACCTTTGCCCCCGATTTAGAACACTTAATACAGTAATTTAAGAAAAATGAAAAAAATAATTACTACAGTTATCATAATAGTCCTTGTAGGATTAATGGGGCTCCGCCTATATTCTAACAAACAGAAAAATGCTGAAGAGGTAGCTATTGTAGCCCAAAAAGAAGCCCAAGTAGCCGTGCGCGCTGCCAAAGTAACAGAAGAAAAAGTAGCCGACCTTTTTACGGCTAACGGTACTTTTGTAGCCGAACAAGACCTGAATGTATCTTCAGAAGTAGGAGGACAAGTCATAAAAATTTACGTAAAAGAGGGTGATTTTGTGAGAGCAGGGCAAGTATTGGCTCAAACAAAAGCCGACAGAACCAATGTGCAGTTAGACAATGCCAAAGCGGTACTCGAAACTGCAAAATCGGATTTAAAGCGCTTTGAAAGTGCTTACCAAACAGGAGGAGTTACCGCACAACAATTGGAACAAGCGCGCTTACAACTCAAAAACGCCCAAGCGAACTACAATTCGGCAGCTATCGTATCGGGTGATACAGCGGTGCGTAGTAAAATCAATGGGATTGTAACTAGCAAAGAGGTAGAGGAAGGAACTCTTGTAAGTGCTGGACAGACGTTATTCAACGTGGTAAATATCGACAATCTGAAATTGAAAATTACCGTAGATGAAAGTCAAGTAGGAGAACTAAAAGTGGGGGATGTTGTTAAAATTAAACCCAGTACTTCCTCAGAATTAGTAGAGGGGAAAATTACTTTTATCGCACCGAAATCTAATGGAGCTCTCAAATTCCCCGTAGAAATATTGGTAGCCAACAAAGATAAAAAGCTAAAAGCGGGAATGTATGCGACTGCACAGTTTGGCAGTGGTAATGATGAGGTTACAGCTCTTGTGGTACCTCATTCTGCTTTCGTGGGTAGTGTGAGCCAAAATAAAATTTTTAAAATAGTAAATAGCAAAAATGCTAAAGGTCAGGAGGTGCTTAAAGCTGAAATGGCAAATGTGAAAAGCGGTCGCAACTTTGGTGATAAGGTAGAAATCATCAGCGGACTTACTGTTGGTGAAGAAGTGATTACCAGTGGACAAATTAATATAGATAACGGAACACCTGTGAAAATAGTAGAGTAACTTACTATTTATCTTAATATTTGAATCTCTCCGTCTGTATCAAACCTAATCAGACGTGAGGGATTTTTTATTTGAGTATCGTCTTGACGGTAAGGTACTACATAATCACATTGCGCAATAATTTGGGGATTAATGAGTTGATAATACAAAGGTGTTGGCTCTCCACTGATATTAGCAGAGGTAGAGACTATGGGTTTACCAAAATCGGCAATCATCTGTTGGCAGAACACATCTTGCACGACCCTAATGGCTACTGTATTATCAGCAGCTATCACGTTCTTAGCCAAATGCAAAGGGTGACTATAAATAATAGTGGTAGGCTCTTGCAAGGTTTGAAGATAGGTAAGCACCTTAGGAGGTATATCTGTTACATAGTGCTGTAACATCTCTGTATCACTCACTAAAATGATGAGGCTTTTGCTCTCACTGCGTTGTTTTATTTGGAAAATCTTAGCTACCGCTTCAGGATTTGTAGCATCACACCCCAAACCCCAAACGGTATCGGTGGGGTATAGAATTACCTTTCCTGCCTTTAATATTTCAGTTATCAGATGGTTATTTGCCATTAGTTTTGTAATTTTGCCCGCAAATATATGTAAAAAATGTATACCTCCATCATATCATTCTTTAAAAGTTTTTCTTTCTTCAAAGGGTGCCTCAAAACCATTGCGGTGCTTATTCCCTTAGGGTTGGGCTATTGGTTTGACCTAATGGATATTGGCTTACCCATAGCTTTGAGTATTGTTGCAATTTCGCCCAGCGATATTCCAGGGAATCAAAAACACCTTTATGGTGGTCTTTTAATAGCAACATTACTAGCAACTATCAGTTCTACTTTGGTAAACCTCACGGCTCCTTACGAATACTTGTTACTGCCTACCATATTTCTACTCACCTTCGGAAACGCTTATATTTCGTTATACGGACATCGCGCTACAATGGTAGCTTTCGCGGGATTATTTGAGATAGCCTCTACTTTAGCCCACTTGCAAACAGGGTGGGGTATTGTTTTGTACAGTGGTTGTGTGTTATTAGGAGGTTTGTGGTACAGTGTATTAGTGTATATATTCCTAAAAATACGTCCGCGTTTGTACAGTGAACAGCTATTAGGGAAGTGCTTTGCTCTTACGGCAGAGTATTTTTCGGTAAGAGCTGATTTACTCATCGCCAAAGACAGAAGCGAGGGACTCAAAAAGCTCATCAACCTGCAAACAAGCCTCAATGAAAAATATGAAAAGCTCCGTGAAGCCGTGCTTGATTCACGGAGCAAATCGGGTAAAACCGATTACCTGCAACGCCAATTTTTGATGTTTATAGAGCTGGTGGATATCTTCGAGCTAGCTTTAGCCAACCCCGTACAATATGAGAAAGTGGACAAGGTTTTTGCCGAGCATCGCGAATATTTACAAACTTATGTAGATTTCCTCAAAGAACTATCGAGACAGCTACAACAAATGTCGGAATACATTGGGTCACGCAAAAAGATACAATTAGACAACTGTTTAAAAGACTTATTAGCGCAAACCAAAGAGAAGAACGAAGTCTTGAAAGCACTTTCAGAAGTATCGGAAGAAGATAAAGAACGTGCTTTGCTGTTGCGAAATTTTTATATTTATATAGAAAGTCAGTATCATTCTATTGAAAATATCCGACATATTTTTGAGAACTATTATAGCAACGATGCAGGGGTACGCGATGAGAGTACTTATCGCAAGTTTGTGAGTTACCAAAACTACTCGTGGCGACGGCTCAAAGACCATATATCTTTAAAATCTACCTTTTTTAGGCACGCAATGCGCCTATCTATAGTGGTATTTTTGGGTTACCTCATAGGTGATATATTCCCTATCAACAATGCCTACTGGATTATCCTTACCATCTTCATTATTATGCGCCCTGGTTTTGGGATTACCCAAGAGCGATCGCTCAGCAGGGTTTATGGCACTATGATTGGTGGGGTAGCTTCGTTTGCTGTGATTTACCTACTCCCCTACCCTAGTTTGTACCTCTATGTCGCTATTTTGTGTATGCCTATTGCTTTTGGGTTGATTCAAGAGAACTATATGTACGCTTCTATATTCATCACTATCAGTGCGATATTTATTTTTGCACTGATTACACCTAATGTTTACAGCCTTATTTATGACCGCCTATTGGATACCGTTATAGGGGTTGGGCTATCGTTTGCAGGGAATTATCTCATTTTGCCCACGTGGGAACACAATACTTATAGGGAAGCGGTTACCAAATCAGTAAAAGCTAATATCGGTTACTTACAGCAAGTAAAAGAGATTTTTAACACCGGAGAAGGGATTACCACTGCCTATAAAGTATCGCGCAAAGAAGCTGTGTTGGCACTCTCAAACCTAAATACCACCTTCCAACGAATGTTACAAGAGCCAAAGTTTATGCAGTACAAAAATCCATCAGTATACGGGATTATTGTGATACAGCAAGCCTTCTTAGCCTCTGTGGCTTCGTTTGGCATTAGGTTGAACAGCAAGAAAGTAACCTTCCCTAAATCGGTATTCAACGAGGCAATTGAGAGTCTTATAGCAGCCTTGCAACATTGTTTGACGTTACTTATTGAACCTACGGCTACTGCTCAAACTGATTATAAAACGCCTATTGAACAATTTAATCAGTCCATTAGAGAAATAATAGACACTCCTCAAAATACAGATACCTCTTCACCTATCTCAATGCGTGAGATACAATTCTATGGAGAACAGTTCAACTATCTGTTTGGATTAGCGAAGAACTTAGAACAAGCTATTCGGTCTATCAATACGTAATAAAAACTAAGACGTCACCAAATTGATGACGCCTTAGTTTTTATTATTTATCTTATAATTATAATTGTTCTACAAATGGAATAGTTACTAACCAAAAGCCTTTAAGTAAAGCTTCGAGGTCGTTGAAAACTTCTAACATAAGTATAGTATTTTAAGATAAAAGGCAATATCTCTTAGCGAATTGTTTTGGGGTCTACCCCCATATTCACAATCGCTTGGCGAATATCAGCAAAAGTTTTGAGATTAGCCTTCCCTTTTACCAATTCGTAATTGGTTCCTTTTTTAAGGTAATTAATCAAGCTAGTCTGTCCTCCAAAGTAAGAAGGTTTAACTTGGTCAATAGAAGTACCATTTTTAAGTGCTGTAAAGAACATACTATATTGGTTCACACGTTCCTCTATCTCTCTTCTACCTTGGTTAAATTCAAACATTACCACACTCCAATCATTGCCTTCCAAACGTTTTAAATTCATTTTCACTCTATCTACAACTTCTTCAGAACAAGCCTGTGAATTAAAGCGTTTCATATCTGTAACAAAGGTTTCTGTGAGCGATACATTTTTAGCGATAGGTCGAGTAGTATTCTCTCCTCGTTTCACTGTTTTAGGATCACGTGGCTCACTTATAGTTACAGGTCTTTCAGTATTGTAAGAAGGGGTAACTGTTTTAGGTGTTTTTCCTACTGTAGTTTCATTTCTATTAACAACAGTTGCTTCAGGTTTGGTAGCAGGTTGCTCTTCTCTCTTAGGTCTTTCTACAGCCACTTCCACTTGGTCACGTGCTTTACTTTCTCTAATTATTCTTTGCAAATCTGTTTGATAAGACTTCAATTCAGAAGAACCTCCTTTTAAATAAGGACGCAAAAGGCTATCTACTTGTTCACTATTATAAGCAGAATAATCAAAATCCTTTAAGAAATTTTCCCATACGGCTTTTTCAAACTCAGGTCGTAATTTATCTGTAAGGAAATTGCGCTTTTGGGCTTCTGCTATAAAAAGACTTCCCTTAGGGTCTGCGTGAGTTTCTTTCCAATTATTCACATCCAAAAGAAATGCCATTGCAGGCGAAATCAAATCTATTTTAAGAGTATCTTTGCTATTTGCTTCCACCATTCGAGCTAACTTATTGAGTTGTTCTTCACTTAATAACAAGGTGTCTTTCCCCTCTTCTTTGAAGCTAACAACCAATTTTGTCTCAGCAATAGGCAAGCTCTTTTTTAACCTAATATAAGAATCCTCAATCTCGTAAGTGCGCTCATCTATATTAGTTAAGAAGTGCATTTCGTCTATTTCACTCTCCGAATTGATTGCCACATAGGCCTTCACAGGATTTTTAAGCATCGGGAAAATAAACCAATAGCCTACACCTACTAATATTAAAACAAAAGCAACAGCCGAAGCAATCTTTATCCAAAACGCACGAGACTTAGTGTTCATCTCTATCGCTTCGCCTCGTTCAGTGGTAGCAACCCCTCTGTTTACTACTGATAAACCATTAGAAAACTCAGGACTCTCTGAGGCAATCATTTGTGGATTGTAAGCACCTTTAGCTCTATCAAAATTAACCTCTCCGCTCTTCGATATACTAATAACTCTTCCTGTATCTTGATTTTCAAACTCAAAATGGTATAAGTTCTCAGGTAAAACAATCTCTATAGGCGAATCACTGCGCAAGTTTTTACTGAATACAATACCATTGATTTTTAGAGATACTGAAGTTATAGTGCTCGAAATAATCGTAAACTGATATTTCTCAAAAGGTACTGATAAGGCTACCCTATCATCTACCATATAGTTACTCTTGAAAACAATACCATTATAACTAAGGTTGAATACATTACGCGCCTCATCTCCTTTTAGTAAAAAGTAATATCCCTTTGTATTAGAGTATAGCTTAGCTTTAAAAGTCGTACTCTCTAATGATAAGAACGAAATGTATTTCTCAAACTCTCGTTGAGGAGTTTCTACGTACACTTTAAACTCTTTTGGGGCAAAAGGAATTAAATCAAAAGTATAATTGTTTTGTACTTTCTTGATATAACCTCTTCTTATCGCTTTCTTAATCGTATCGTGATAAGAGAACATCTCGTGATATCTCGATTTTTCAAGAAGCACTTCAATAGTATCATCGTCCGAAAAGACTTCGTTCATATAGGTAGCTCCCACGTCTTTACCATTCTTCATAAAAGCTAATATCTTAATATTAGCATTAGAAGACACAAACCGAGAAGCTCCACTACTTCCTCCTGCATTGGTTGTTTGGAAAGTAGAGGTACTTGTTCTAGGTATTGCGTATTCTGGAAAGAGAAAGTCAATACTATAAGCTCGAGGGTCTTCCACAAATTCTTTGCGCAAGAACACAAGGTCTTGGTATTTCTCAAACTCAGGACGGTAAGGCATATTGAAGTATTTATCTACCTCATAAATATCCATATAAGGGAAAACCTTAGGCATATAGCTTTGGTCTAATGCGAAAGAAGCCGTTACTGGTTCCTCTACCAACTGCTTTTCATACCCTCTCAGAAGATTAAAATATGGGAATATATCCTCTTTTTCATTGAGTAACGGAATATTGTTCTCGTAATTGATATGCTCTGCAAAGTACATATCCATTAACAAGTTCAATACTTGTCGTACCCCTCTCCATTGTAAAAAATGTGGTATATACAATGAAATGGCTATATACACACCGCTTTGTCCATTCACTTCTTTTGAGGAACGGTATTGTGTGTATATCTTGTAACTATTGCTAAACTGCAATGTGTAAAAATCTACACGCGGGGTGTGTATGCGTATAAAGGCACTGATATCTTTCAATCTGTCCTTTACTTCTTGCAGCTGAAAGTTAACTCCTTGTGAGGCTAACACCTTGCATCCCTGCTTGTAACCCCATATTGTTAGACCTATTGTATTAATTTTGGATTCCATAGTATTTTTTGAGATTCTGCTAAAATTGGTACAAAAGTACACATTATTTTTAATATACAAAAATTTTATTGTAAAAAAAATACCTACAAAGGTAAATTTCCCTTATAGGTATCAAAAATTATAATTGATATGAACTATTTAAATCCTTATAATTTATTAGTTTCCAGCAGGTTGCTCAGTAGCAATTTCCGCTTTGGGCTCTTCAGCCTTTTCTGCAGGTTTTGCCTCTACTTTTGCTACTTCTGCTACAATTTCAAATGGAAAATCAACAATTACTTCACGGTGTAAACGGATAGAAGCATTGTATTTCCCAGCACGTTTGAGGGTGTTACCAGCGATAGAAATAAATTTCTTATCAATATCGTGACCCGCTTTGGCTAATTCTTGTGCTAAATCACCATTATTAATTGACCCAAAAAGCTTATCTCCAGCACCTACTTTGGCAATAATTTTCACCACCAATGACGAAAGTGCTTGAGCTGTTTTCTTAGCCTCATCAATAATGTGTTGCTCTTTGTAAGCTTTCTGTTTTAAATTTTCAGCTAATACCTTTTTTGCTGAGGGAGTAGCCAAAATTGCAAATCCTTGCGGAATGAGGTAATTACGTCCGTAGCCGTTCTTTACTGTAACGACATCGTCCTTAAAACCTAAATTATGTACGTCTTGTTTTAGTATAATTTCCATAGTTTCTACTCCTGTTATTATTTTAATAAATCGGCTACATAAGGCATTAATGCCAAGTGGCGTGCTCTCTTCACAGCGGTAGCCACCTTGCGTTGGAACTTCAATGAAGTACCAGTAAGACGACGAGGTAACAACTTACCTTGCTCGTTTACAAACTTCAAAAGGAAGTCAGCATCTTTGTAATCAATGTATTTAATACCTGATTTTTTAAAACGACAATATTTCTTTTGTTTTGAAGTGTCGATGTTTAGCGGAGTAAGATATTTGATATCTCCTTTTTTTTGTTCTACTGCCATTTTCTTACGCTTTTTTAGTGTTTAACTTTGCTCTTCTCTTTTCAGCCCACTCAATGGCGTGCTTGTCTAATTTCACAGTCAGGTAACGCATCACGCGCTCATCACGACGGAATTCTAATTCAAAAGCATCAATTACTTCACCAGCTACTTTAAACTCGAAGAGGTGATAAAATCCGCTTTTCTTGTTCTGGATTGGGTAAGCTAATTTCTTCAAGCCCCAATTCTCTTTTGCTACAAATTCTGCACCCCTTGAAGTAAGAAAATTCTCAAACTTTTCTACTGCTTCCTTTATCTGTGTATCAGATAAAACGGGATTCAAAATGAAAACAGTTTCGTATTGATTCATAATAAAATGATTAATTTTTAATTCGAGGTGCAAAAGTACTACAATTATTTTACCTGACCAAATAATCTGCAATATTTTTTACAAAATAATACCCAAATACCTGACAATGAATAATTATTATAACTCTCTCACCTTTCTTAAAATCTATATTAAACCTTCTTGTATCAAATTATGCAAGTGTATAATCCCCTCATATTGCCCTTCACGCGTTACCAATAACTGCGTAATTTTATTCTTCTCCATTAGGTGTAACGCATCAATAGCCAAACTCTCCAAGTCAATCGTCTTAGGGTTAGCACTCATTATATCTTTAGCCACCAATCCCTTTATACTATCCGTTTTACTGAGCATTCTGCGGATATCCCCATCAGTCACTACCCCCACAATTCGTCCATTATCAATCACAGCAGCTACCCCCAACATCTTTTCCGATATTTCCACAATCACCTTCTTAATATCAGTATCCGGAGCCACTTCGGGTTTTTGGTTGTGCACTACAATGTCAGCCACTTTCAAGTACAAGCGTTTCCCTAATGCTCCACCGGGGTGATATTTAGCAAAATCACTGCTACCAAAATGCTTCATTTCAAGCAAACACACCGCTAAGGCATCTCCCAAAACCAACTGAGCGGTAGTGCTAGTCGTCGGAGCTAAGTTATTAGGGCAAGCCTCTTTCTCTACGTGAGCGTAAAGCACACTATCAGCCTGTTGGGCTAAAACCGAATTTCTGTTAGAAGTAATCGCTATCAATTTGTTATTACCGCGTTTAAGCAATGGTACCAATACTTTTATTTCGGGCGTATTACCACTTTTTGAAATGCATATCACCACATCGTCCTGTTGTATGATGCCCAAGTCACCGTGAATCGCATCAGCAGCGTGCATAAAGATAGCAGGCGTACCAGTAGAATTCATTGTCGCCACTATTTTATTAGCAATAATAGCACTCTTCCCGATACCCGTAATCACCACACGCCCCTTCGATTGCAATATATACTCCATCGATTTAGTAAAATCGTCATCTATATAGTCTACTAATTTAGCAACTGCCTGAGCTTCTTCACTGATAGTTTGTTTGGCAATGGTTATAATTTCTTCTGTTTTCATTCTCAATAAATTGTTTTGCGTGAGGCAAAAGTAATACTTTTTTTGTTCATATAAAAACACCATTCGCTTTTTTGCTTTCTAACAAACATCTTTTCTATACAATTAAAACGCTTTATTCACTCGCTTTTTGCGACACTCTCTTGGCTAAAAAGAACAGTTTATCGTGCTACACCCTTCTGTATAAAATGAAGTCTTGAATAGCCATTTTACAAGGCACATCCTTGATTTTGTTTTAAATTTGAAATCAATTTTGCTTAATTTCTGAAGCACAGCCTCACTTCTCTACTTCAAACTCACATTATTTACTATCTCCACATACTTTGCCAAAGTTTGAGATTTTGGCAAAGTTGAAATCACCTTCGCCCTCCTATGCTCTTTTCACTTCAAACCTTTCGTTTCTTCACTCTTTACCCTTCGCCTAATTAACATTTTTTAACTCTTCAATCTTCGCTCTTAATCCCTCATTCTTAACCACTTATATACCCTTTCTATACCAATCATCCAAGATTCGTATAAGCTTCCTATAAGCTTTCTATAAGCTAACTATACCATAATCCCATCTCCGATATCTTACGAGTTTATCCGAGATTTTCCGATAACACACCTTTGCAATCCCTACTCTATTGAAAAAAATAAGGCAATAGTTTTTCATACCATTGCCTTATAATAATTATTTTTTGTTCTCTTCTTTGCTCATTCCTTTTTCACTTCTTGTAGCATTACATCACAAGGACAAAATAATAATAAATATAAAATTAACTGCTTTATTTTCCTTTCTTCCAATTTTCAAGTTCTTTCTCCTTGTCTGCCCATTCTTTTTTAAGCTCCTCTGCCCAAAGCAAACGATTTTTAGCGTCGTTAATTACTTTGTCCCAATCACTCCTTTTAGTGCCAGTTCTATCGATCTTTCCTATTGGGTAAAAATAATCGCCATAGGCTCCTGCCACAATTCCTTTATCTTTAATATAAACGAGCTCATCAATACCTCTATTATCATAATAAGAATATTGATAAAAGAAATACATAGTATCCTCCCATTTTTCTTCTATATTAGAGAGGTAAACACCTTCAAGGATATCAGGTATAACAAAAATATCATCTAAATAAAATTGTTGAAAAGGCTTAAAATTCTTATATTTCTGCTTCAATAAGTTAATAGGTACTATAGGTTGATTGGTATTAAGGATAAAATTCTTGGTAGCTAATTGAATCTCACGAGGCACCTCTATACAATAAAAGTCATCTACTCTAATAATTTTGCCTACATAATACTTATCTTTTACCTTTTTTACTAATTTAGTTCTACTAATATCGTATTCTTTCTTGAGGGGAACATTAAATACTTTATGAATTATCCTTCTGAAAATTTCTTTTGTAGGAAACAGATTGTTCTTTATTTTCTCAAAATCTATTTCTTCCCAATCAGTTTTGCTACTTAGGTCAGGAAGTACAGCAATCAAAACAATGTAGTTATAATTTTCATTTAGTCCATAACCTTTTGAAAATACATTGTAGATTTCAATATGTCTTTTAGGTCCATAAGGTGACGTATCAAGTGTATATTGCTTTACTTGATAGTTAGCGGTGAGGCTATCTAATAGTATATATTTTTGTTCTTGTGCCATAATGGCACAAGAACAAAATAATAATAAATATAAAATTAACTGTTTCATTTCCCTTTCTTCCAGTTTTCAAGTTCTTTCTCCTTGTCTGCCCATTCTTTTTTAAGCTCTTCAGCCCAAAGAAGAGGTTTTCTACCATCGTGAATTACTTTCTCCCAATCTCCTCCTAAAATATCTCTTTTTCCTTTTGAGTAAAAGAAATAAACATAAGCTCCTGCTACAATACCTTTATCTTTGATATAAACAAATTTATAAATAAAGTTATCATCACAAAATTGATAAAAATAATACATCATATCTCCCCATTTTTCTTCTATATTCGAAAGATAAGTACCTTCCAAAACATCAGGAATAAGAAAACCTTCGTCTTTACCCAAAGGAAAAGGATGATAAGGAATTACTTTTTTGTAATCTTCCTTTAATATACTTATAGGTTTTATTGGCTGATTGGTGTTGAGAATAAAATCCTTTGTTGCTACTTGCATATCACGAGGAAAATCCATACAATAGAAATCATCTACACGACATATTTTACTTACATAGTACTTATTATTTATTTTCTTAACTAATTTTACCCTATTAATATGTAAACTCTTATCAGAAAAGACTCCAAATATTTTATAAATAATTCTCCTAAAAATATTTTTAGTAGGAAATAGATTGCCCTTTATTTTATTGAAATCTATTAGTTCCCAGTTTGTTTTACTGTTAAGATCTGGAAGTACCGAAAACAACACTATATAATCATCATTTTTGTTTAATCCGTAATAAGATGAAAAAATGTTATATATTTCAATAGTATTTTTAGGACCATAAGGTGAAGTATCAAGTGTATAGTGTTTTACCTTATAGTTGGCAGTGAGGCTATCTAATAGTATATATTTTTGTTCTTGTGCCATTATGACACAAGAACAAAAAAGTAATAGGTATAATAACTGCTTCATTTTCCTTTCTTCCAGTTTTCAAGTTCTTTCTCCTTGTCTGCCCATTCTTTTTTGAGCTCTTCAGCCCAAAGAAGAGGTTTTCTGCCATCGTGAATTACTTTGTCCCAATCACTCCTTTTAGTACCAGTTCTATCAATCTTTCCTCTTGGGTAAAAATAATCGCCATAGGCTCCTGCTACAACTCCTTTATCTTTAATATAAACAAGCTCACCAATACCTCTATTATCATAATCAGAGTGTTGATAAAAGAAATACATCACATCTCCCCATTTCTCCTCTATACTAGAAAGATAAATATTTTCAAAAATATCAGGCATAACAAGGATTATATCATCTAAATAAAATTCCAAAAAAGGTTTTAAGTTTTTGTATTCTCTTCTCAACACATTAATAGGTGTTATGGGTTGATTGGTATTAAGTATAAAATTCTTGGTAGCTAATTGAATCTCACGAGGCACCTCTATACAATAAAAGTCATCTACTCTAATAATTTTGCCTACATAATACTTGTCTTTTACCTTTTTTACTAATCTCACCCCACTAATATCATCTTCTTTCTCAAGAGGAGCATTAAATACTTTGTAAGTAACCCTTCTAAAAATTTCTTTTGTAGGAAATAGATTGTTTTTTATCTTTTCAAAATCTATCACTTCCCAATTCGTTTTACTACTGAGGTCAGGGAGTACAGAAAACAAAATTATATAATCAATCCCTTTATTTGCACCATAATATGGAGAAAATACATTATACATTTCGATAGTATTTTTAGGACCATAAGGAGAAGTATTAAGAGTATACTTCTTTACTTGATAGTTAGCGGTTAAACTATCTAACAATATATATTTTTGTTCTTGGGCTTCTACAGCCCAAGAACAAAATAATAGTAAGTAAAATAAGTTTTTCATAAGCCTTATTTTTTAGCCTTTTCTTTTTCAGTTTATTCTTTTTTAAGCTCTTCAGCCCATATTAACTCTCTACCTACTTCTTTTTTTATAGCAGGTTCACTGTTATGTGAGTGACGCGGACTTTGAGTGTCGAACAAAAAATCATAACTTCCCGCTACAATGCCTTTGCCCTCTATATAAGCAAAGCGTTCAATGCCACGATGATAAGCCTCTAACCCCGAGCGATTATTCCAAGCAGTGAACGTCCAAAACAGATAAACAGTATCTTTGCCCCGTTTTTCTGTACCCGATAGGTAAATACTTTCAAAACAACGATCCAAGAAAGATTCTTTATCTTCCATCGGTGAAGCATATTTAGTAATATGTGTTCCTTTGTTCAATTCTTTTTTTAACTCAGCATAAGTAACAAAATCTTGTTTTGTATTGATGATGTTACTATCGTTCAAGTGTACTTTTGAAGAATAGTTCATCAATTGAAATACTTCTACTAAACAGGATCTTGCTTTATAATACTTGTCGCCTTCTTTTTTTACTAAAGGGAAGGAGTTTAAGAATTTATTTTTATTACTTCTGCGGACTTCTTCTATCTTAACAACAGCTTTTTCGACCTCTTCCTTAGAGACTTCTACCCAAGAGTTAGCATTGTTCATATCAGGTAATACCGAGATGAGGGTTAAATAATTATAACCAAAGGAAACTCCCTGATTATAAACGTTATACATCTCAATCTCTTTCCCTTCATAAAAAGAATGAGGGCGTAATGTATAGTGTTTTACTTGATAATGAGCGGTAAGGCTATCCAAGAATATATATTTCTGTTCTTGGGCGTTGAGGGCACAAGAACAAAATAATAATAAATATAAAATTAACTGTTTCATATCCCCATTCTCTTTCTCTCTTCTTCTTTTTTAGCCCATTCCTTTTTGAGTTCCTCTGCCCAGAGGAGTTCATTTTCGGGAAGACGTTTTAGTTTACGCCAATTACCTGTTTTATCAATAAAAAAAGGGCCTGGCATAAAATGATTAAAATACACACCTGCCACAATTCCTTTCCCTTTAACATAGCCAAAACGACTTATGTTCGTATGTAAATTCTCGTAAAATTGGTAGAAACAATATATCATATCCCCTCCCCTTTCTTCTATGTTTGAAAGATAAGTATTTTTAAGAAAATCGGGGATTCCACAAAAAGAATCGGTATTTTGTTCAAAAGGGAAATCCTGACAAAGAGGAGATAACTTCCTAAAAAAATCTCTTAAAGCACCAATAGGTGTTATAGGCTGATTGACATTGAGAATAAAACTTTTTGTAGCTATTGGTATGGGAAAAGAGTCGTTTATACAATAAAAATCTTCCACCCAACAATACTTACTTGCATAATATTCTCCCTTTATTTTTTTGACTAATTTTACCTTATTAATATATATATTTTCATTAGAAAATACTCCGAATACTTTATGCATAATTCTTCTAAAAATGTTTTTTGTTGGGAAAAAGTTATTTTTAATAGTTTTATAGTCTATTTTTTCCCAATTTGTTTTGCTATCAAGCTCAGGGAGCACCGAAAAAAGCACTATATAGCAATCATCTTTACTATTCCCGTCATAGAATACATTATACATTTCTATTGTATTCTTAGCTCCATAGGGTGAAGTATCAAGTGTATACTGTTTTACCTTATATTTAGCGGTAAGACTATCAAGCAATATATATTTTTGTTCTTGGGCTTCTATAGCCCAAGAACAAAAAAGTAATATAAATAATAAACGTTTCATAACTTATGAGATTTTAAGGGGTACAAGTTGTTCCACTTTTTCCCAATTTTTGTTGCTCATCTAAATATTTTTCTCTTTCAGACAAAGAATAATCTTCTACCACTCCTGCTTTTGCCATTGCAATGGCTTCTTCCATAGAAATTCTAGTGCCAGGAAGAGACATAATACCTTTTGCCAAACGCTCTATAAAAGGCGCAAATCTTTCGTGTTTATCTAAAAAAACATATCTTCTAACTTGTTCGCCTCCTATGGAAAGAAATTGTTGTTTAATAAAAGGATATTTTCTATTAAATGCTTCTTGCTCTAATGAAAATGATTCAGCATTTAAATAGCCGTGAATTACTTCGTGGTAAACAGTAGCTAAAACATATTCTTGTGAAGCTCCTTTTATGATATCATCATTTAAGTAAACATCACATTCAAAAGTATTTGCAGTTGTACTTCCCCAAGATTTAGTATAGGCTACATCACCTTTATGTCGAGAGTCTGTTGCAAAAGATTCATTATGAAATGTTATATTATAATTATCATCTGAACCAAACATTCCAAGAATATTAGAAATCTCATTATTCAGTGTCTTAGCTTGGTCTAAAACAGCTTTAGCACAAGGGTTCGTGAATTTATTAATAATCTTTTCTTCTACTTTAGTTCCGTCTGAGCGCATCAAACTGGCTCCTACACTACTACTCCCTCCTTTATATGAACCTCCACCTGTATAAGAGTGATGATTTTCCTTAGAATCAGGGTCGGGGAAACCATTATTATTAGGTGTATAAGGGGTGTAAGACGGATAAGGAGTGTAAGAATCATTAATACGCTTTTTACGCTTTCCATAAACCGTTACTTCTTCTAATGGAATAGGATTGTCATCTGAACCTAATCCACCACCGTCACTATTAGCACAATCACAGTCGCCCTCTCCATATTCAGTTTCACATTCACATCGAATAGCAAAATGATGGTGACCATCTCCTTTTCTACCTGCCTGTGCTGCCTCCGTATCCACTACAAGTCTATACCTTCCTTTGTATTTAGGTACCAACTCGTGGGTAATAACCCCCTCTTTCATTCGGTAGGCAGAAATAAATTTTCCTTTGGGGGTAAACAAGTAGAAGTCAGCATTTACAATGCGGTTATCGCTCGTAAGGCTATCTACCTTAGTAACAAAAAGGGTTTGTTCGGTAATACCGTCTTTCTTCAAAAAAAGTATTTCGGCACTTAAGTCACTACCTACTATAGTTACCGGTATTTTAGAATAAGCATCGCCTACGAGCGTTTGTGTTTGCACAAAATACCGCCAATCGGTTTCTAATTCAATAAACGGGTACTTCCTACGGCTTACACTGTTAGCAGTGCGTTTCTGGTTTTCCGAAGCCTCAAAAAGACTCTTGGCTTCGTTTAAGCTCACTACCGCTTGTGGGTCTACGGTAGGAACAGGGTCTTGTTGTGGTGCCTCAGAGGCATCTTCACGTTGGCAATAAGTAAGCGCAAAGGCTACCAAAGCCAACATTCCAAATTTGAAAGTTCTTTTTCTCATAGTTTATTTATTTTTATTTTTGCCCCAAAAGTATAATGTATTTCTTTAAAAGTCAATAGGCAAAAGTAAATTTTAACATTTCGTTTCTCCTTCAAACTTTGCTGAAAAATAGGGTAAATCCTTCATTTTAACATTTTTTTCTTAATCATTTTGTCCAAACATTGCTGAAAACTCAAAGTTTAAGTCAAATCATTGTATTTTTTTCAATAACACAAACTATAATATTTAACACATTTTAACCCTCTACAATCTGTAAATTTAACTTATTTCTCTCTCCGAGAATTCCAAATAAACTTACATTTTCTAATTCTCACATTCTCTCATTTTCTAATTCTCCCATTTCCCCTGCCCGTGCGACTCGCATCCCTTTAGCTTCAAATAAACCTTGATTGTCAAACTGATATGTGTTGTCATTTTTTAGAGCTTGTCCTCCTTCGGGGGGTCGGGGGCTTTTGTCACTCGTCATTCTCTCATTTTCTAATTTTCTAATTCTCCCATTTCCCTGCCATCGTGTTACGACCGCCTACTGCGCTACGGCTATTTTCTATATAACCTCCTTTTTTCACTTTTTCTCCAAAAAAATTTCCATCATCCAAATATTTTTTCTACCTTTGCAGGAATTTTGTAAGGTAAAATAGTTGCCTTACTGAACTTATATCAATGGAAGAACCAGTATTAGATTTAAAAGAAGTATCAGTATATCAAAAGAATACCCTCATTCTCTCCAATGTAAATCTCACCATTGGAAAAGGTGAATTAGTGTACCTTATCGGCAAAACAGGGTCAGGAAAGAGTAGCTTAATCAAGTTGCTCTACGGCGATTTACCCCTTACCAAAGGACAAGGAAAAGTCGTAGGTTTCAACCTAAATAAACTCACCGAAGACGAAATCCCTCTGCTCCGCCGTAAACTAGGAGTGGTATTCCAAGATTTCAAACTGCTTACCGATAGAAGCGTGCACGATAATCTCGCTTTTGTGCTGAAAGCTACCGGATGGACTGATAAAGCAAAAATACAACAACGCATAAAAGAGGTACTTGCAAAAGTAAAAATGCAAAATACAGGTTTTAAGTTCCCTCACGAGCTATCAGGAGGCGAACAACAACGCATAGCTATCGCACGTGCCTTGCTCAACAACCCCGAACTCATCTTAGCCGATGAACCCACAGGTAACTTAGACCCCGAGACTAGTGTAGAAGTAATGCAAGTCCTCAAAGAAATCAACGCCTCGGGACGAACCATACTGATGGCAACTCACGACTATGCCCTCATTCTCAAGTTCCCTTCCAAAACCCTAAAATGCGATGGCGAACGCATCTTTGAGGTTGTACAGAGAAGGGTATAATTGTAATTGGCAATTTGCTAATTCACTAATTTACTAATTAAATTAATATAATGGCGATAAAGATACTTGCAAACGATGGAATTTCCGATTCAGGAAAAGAAGCGTTAGAAAAAGAAGGTTTTGAAGTTATCACTACTAAGGTAGCTCAAAACCAATTGATAGACTATATAAACAAACACGCAATCGATGTGCTCTTAGTGCGTTCAGCCACACAAGTGCGAAAAGATATCATCGATAGCTGTCCGTCACTCAAACTCATCGGTAGAGGAGGCGTAGGAATGGACAATATAGATGTGGCACACGCCAAAAGCAAAAAACTACACGTGATTAATACCCCAGCCTCTTCGGCTAATTCGGTAGCCGAGCTCGTTTTTGCTCACCTTTTCAGTGGCGTACGCTTTCTACACGATGCCAACCGCAATATGCCTTTGGAAGGCGACACTCAGTTTAACGAACTCAAAAAAAACTATAACAATGGCGCCGAATTGCGTGGTAAAACCATAGGCATTATAGGTTTCGGACGTAGCGGACAAGCGGTAGCTCGCATTGCTATCGGTTTAGGAATGAACGTAATGGCTTACGACCCCAAAGTAACTGAGGCAGTAATAACCCTCGACTTTTTCGACGGACAAACCTTGCCTTTCACTATCAAAACCGTAGAAAAAGAACACCTACTGGCAAAAGCTGATTTTATCACTCTCAACAACAGCCCAGCAGAAGGAGGTTATATACTCGATGCAAAAGAGTTTGCCTTGATGAAAGATGGTGTAGGAGTCATCAATTTAGCACGTGGAGGTGCTTTAAATGAAGTAGCCCTTATAGAAGCCTTAGATAGTGGCAAAGTAGCTTTTGCAGGTTTAGATGTATTTGAAAACGAACCCAACCCCGCTATACAAGTGTTAATGCACCCTCAGGTATCGCTTACCCCACACATAGGGGCAGCTACTAACGAAGCTCAGAACCGCATAGGTTTTGAGTTAGCCTCACAAATTATAACCTTATTAAAATAATTATTATATGGCAGGAATGTTAGATTTTTTAGGAGGTGATAACCTTCAACAACTCGTAAAAGGATTGAGCGAGAAAACAGGTATCGGTAGCGATAAAGTAAGCTCGGTAATGGATTCACTCAAATCGATGCTAGGCAAAGCCGAAGGTAGTGAGATTTTAAACAAACTCACAGGCGACGGGCAATCGTCTACCTTAAAAGCTATCAGTGAGAAAACAGGTGTTTCATTGGATAATGTAAGCAAGATTTTCCAAAACTTAACCCCAATGATATCCAACTTTTTCTCAGGCAAAGGAGGTAACATCAGTGAAATGATGAACTCTTTCTTTGACAAAAACAAAGACGGAAATGTAATGGATGATATTATGGGAGGTATTGGCAACCTCTTTGGCGGTAATAAATAATTACCTTATAACCGTATTTTTAACATTACTTTGGCAAAGTTTTTGTACTTTGCCAAAGTAATTTTTATTTCAATGAATACTGACGAATACTTTATGCAAAAGGCTTTAGAAGAAGCACAATTAGCTTTCGAGGAAGACGAGATTCCCGTAGGAGCCATTATCACCATTGATAACAGAATTATCGCCAAAGCCCATAACCTTACCGAGCGCCTCAACGATGTGACAGCGCACGCCGAAATGCAAGCCATTACTATGGCTGCTCACTATCTAGGAGGTAAATACCTCACAGGTTGCACTATGTACCTCACGTTAGAGCCTTGTGCAATGTGTGCAGGTGCTTTGTATTGGAGTCAGTTATCGCGTTTAGTCTATGCTGCCCCCGATACCCATAGAGGTTACAGCGTAATGGGGGGCAAACTGCACCCAAAAACCGAAGTAGTTACTGGTATTTTAAGCCAGGAAGCTACAACCTTGTTAAAACAGTTCTTTCAGCAAAAAAGGAAATGAGAAAAACCTTTACTCTTATAGCACTCTTTCTCTTGGGAATGAATTATCTTCTTTCTCAAGAAATAGATACTTTAAAGGTAAAAGACTCGCTATTAGAAGGCATTTCACCTGAAAGAGAAGCTAAAAACAGAGTATTTTATGAGAGAATCAGAAACTTCTTTAGCAAATATAAGCTCACTAAAAATCTCAATAACTTTATTATAATTGAGGAAAAGACATCCGAAGGTACAAGCACCTCTACCGTTACTCCTAAAAAAGCCCCTTCTTATCAAGGGAAAATCATTAGAAATATCGTTATTACTACCTTAGACCCTTTTGGGTTTGACGAAAGAGATTTAAACAAAGTACCAAACACTCGTTTGGAGCGTTTTGGCAATGCACTTCACGTGAAAACCCGCGAAAGCACGGTACGCAAGTTTCTCCTGTTTAAAAAAGACAAGCCCTTAGATACCCTTTTGCTGAGTGAAACTGAGCGCGTATTGCGCAATCAGCGGTATATCCGTAGGGCACAAGTGCGTGCTATCCCTGTGAGTCAAACCTCCGATTCAGTAGATGTGCAAGTGAATGTGCTCGATAGCTGGTCTATATACGTCGACGGCGACTTGGCAGGCAGTAGAGGCTGGACACGACTTACCGAGCAAAATCTCTTTGGGATAGGACACGAACTCTCGCTCACCTATCAACAATACTTTTCAGGAATCGGGAACAATGGTAAAGGTTTTAACTATGTGGTGAGAAACATCAAAAACACTTACATCAATGTGCGAACCGGTTATTATTCCGATTACGAGAACTATTTTTCAAAGAGCATACAGGTAGAGCGACCATTGTATTCACCTTTGGCACGCTGGTCGGGGCGCTTAGGTTATTACGAATACCGATATGAAGACGAAGGTATTAGTTATTGCGACTCTATCTATATTCCTATCTTAATGACACGCACCTTCGATGCTTTTGGTAGTTGGGTAAAGCCCCTCAGAAAAGTAGAAAATAAGCGCATCAATAACTTTATCATAGCTGGGCGTTTTCGCAATATAAATTATTACAAGAAACCTTCTCCCGAGATAGACCCCGAGCAATATTACGGCAACGAGAACCTATATCTCACTCAATTCAGTCTCAATAGTACAGGCTTTGTGAAAGACCGTTATATCTTTCGCAATGGCGATATCGAGGACGTAGGAATAGGGCGTTCTTTGTTTCTCACCTCAGGGATACTGCGGAAGAACTACGCTACTTTGCCCTATCTCGGTATAGGCTTTGCTGAAGCAAACTATACCAAGCGTGGTTACCATTCTATCAACTTTGAGGTAGGCACATTCTTTAAGGATGGCACGAACAAAGAAACTGTGTTAAGAGGTGAAGGTACCTATTTCAGTAAATTGTTCGACATAGGCGATTGGCATTTTCGTCAGTTTTTGCGCTCCTCTTTTGTAGTAGGTTTTAACCGAAATGTATACCAGCGAGACAGGATCAACTTAAATGAATCTAATGGTATCTTAGGCTTCAGTAGTCGTGAAGTATACGGCACACGCAAACTTATTCTCACCTCACAAACGCAAGTATATGCTCCTTTTCAGCTGATAGGCTTTAGGTTTAGCCCGTTTCTCTCAGCCGATATAGGTTTTATAGGCAGAGAAAATACTGCCTTTCTAAAAACAGAAGTATACTCTAAGGTTTCCATAGGTTTTTATATCTCCAACGACTATTTTCCCTTTGGAGCCATACAATTCTCCTTTGGGTATTATCCTAATATTCCAGGTACAGGTAACAATATCTTCAAATTCACAGGCGTTACCAACGACGATTTCAGGCTACACAGCTTTTCCCAACGCTTGCCTAATATCGTATCGTTTAGGTAACTTCGCCTTACCTTCGTTCTTTCTTCGTTCATCGTTCGTCATTCCTTCATCTGACCGTGCGACTCGCACCTGCTCGTGTGGCTCATACCTCCGCATTTTTAACTACGTGACAAAATGTCTGAAACTAACTGACAGAAGAATAATGGCAATGTTTTTGCTTTTCTAAAAGGAATGTTTTATCTTTGCGCGCTTTCAAGAGAGATACAACAAGTTTAAACTGTAAAAATAAAGAACATTGAATAAGGAAATATCATCAAATCAGCTTATTAGTAATATTATAGCTGGTATAGAAAAAGTAAAAGGAACCGATATTACCATTATGGATTTGCGCGAGGTAGAGAATACCGTGTGCGATTATTTTATTTTGTGCAATGGGTCTTCTAATACCCAAGTGTCGGCTATCTCTGGTGCTATTCAAAAGGTAGTGAGTCAAGCCGAAGGTCATCAACACCCGTGGCACGTAGAAGGTGAAGCTAATGCCGAGTGGGTACTCATCGATTATGTGGATGTAGTGGTGCATATCTTCCAAACAAAAATACGTGAGCATTACGACCTCGAAGGACTTTGGGGAGACGCTAAAATTATCAACTTAGAAACTAACTATTAAAAATATGTCGGACAATAAAAGCAACGGGTCTCGTTTTTCAGCCTATTGGTTATATGCCATATTACTGCTGATACTCATAGGTTTTAATTATTATTCAGGAGCCAGTTTTTGGTCACAACCCAAAGAGATTCCGCAATCTAAATTTGAGGAATACCTTAGCAATGGTGATGTATCCAAAATCATCATCTTAAACCATAAAGAAGCTAATGTATATCTCACCCCCGATGCTCTTAAAAAAGAAGAGCACAAAGAGGTAAAACCTACGGGAAATACCTTTATGCAAGGTGCTAACGCAGGTGACGTACCCCAATACCGTTTTGAATTAGGCGATTTGAGTAATTTCGAAAACCGATTCGACCAAATTGTAAAAGATAACAATCTCAGCACTACTCGTGAGAACAAGACCCAGCAAAACATCTTCGGCGATTTGCTGTTCTCTATTTTGCCTTTTATAGTTATCATAGGCTTATGGATTTACGTAATGCGTCGTATGGCAGGAGGCGGAGGAGCTGGTGGTATCTTCAGCATTGGTAAATCTAAGGCGCGTGTATTCGATGAAAAGAAAGAAACGCGTGTAACTTTTCAAGATGTAGCAGGCTTAGAGGGAGCAAAAGAAGAAGTACAAGAGATTGTAGACTTCCTCAAAAACCCCGATAAATACACTTCATTAGGAGGTAAAATACCGCGTGGAGCCCTATTAGTAGGTCCTCCTGGTACAGGTAAAACTCTTCTTGCGAAAGCTGTAGCAGGTGAAGCCCAAGTACCTTTCTTCTCACTCTCTGGTTCTGACTTTGTAGAGATGTTCGTAGGGGTAGGAGCCTCTCGTGTGCGCGACCTTTTCAAGCAAGCTAAAGAAAAGTCTCCTTGCATTATCTTTATTGATGAAATTGATGCTATAGGTCGTG
This sequence comes from Capnocytophaga sp. oral taxon 336 str. F0502, assembly GCF_000411575.1. NCBI lineage: Bacteria > Pseudomonadati > Bacteroidota > Flavobacteriia > Flavobacteriales > Flavobacteriaceae > Capnocytophaga > Capnocytophaga sp. oral taxon 336. The sequence continues at coordinate 289,228 of NZ_KE150489.1, forward strand.
CTCGTGGTAAAAATGTAATGACGGGAGCTAATGATGAGCGTGAGAATACTCTCAATCAACTCCTTACCGAGATGGACGGTTTTGGTTCACATACTAATGTTATCGTATTGGCAGCTACTAACCGCGCTGATATCCTCGATAAAGCGCTAATGCGCGCAGGACGTTTCGACCGTCAGATTTATGTGGAGCTTCCTAACTTAAATGAGCGCAAACAGATATTTGAAGTACATTTGCGACCTATCAAAACAGCAGAAACATTAGATATAGACTTCTTAGCAAAACAAACCCCAGGATTCTCTGGTGCTGATATTGCTAACGTATGTAATGAAGCTGCTCTTATTGCAGCACGCAAAGGGAAAACAGCGGTAAGCAAACAAGAATTCCTTGATGCAGTGGATAGAATTGTAGGTGGTTTGGAGAAGAAAACTAAAATCCTTACTCCCGAAGAACGCAAGACTATAGCCTTCCACGAAGCAGGTCACGCTACTGTAAGTTGGCTCTTAGAACACGCCGCACCACTTGTAAAAGTAACTATCGTGCCTCGCGGACAGTCGTTAGGCGCAGCTTGGTATTTACCAGAAGAACGCCAAATAGTGCGTACTGAACAGATACTCGATGAGATGTGCGCTGCCCTTGGCGGTAGAGCTGCAGAAAAAGTGATATTCGATAAGATTTCTACAGGTGCTCTCAGCGACCTTGAGAAGGTAACCAAACAAGCGCGTGCAATGGTAACCATTTATGGGCTTAATGACAAGATAGGTAACCTTACTTATTACGATTCAGCCCAAGCCGATTATAGTTTTACCAAACCTTATAGTGAGAAAACAGCGCACCTAATAGATGAAGAGATTTCTAAGATTATAGAAGAACAATATCAGCGTGCTATTGATATTCTCACCGAGAATAAGGATAAGCTTACTACTTTGGCAAACTTGCTCTTAGAACGTGAAGTAATCTTCCGTGAAGATCTTGAAAATATCTTTGGTAAGCGCAAATTTAAAGACCCACACGATATTATTGAGGAGGAAGAAGAAGATAAATCCTCAGAAGTTGTATCGTAATTACAATAAAAAAAGATGTATCAATTCTCTTTGATACATCTTTTTTATTCTTTATTTTTCTGCTTTTGCTAATCTTTGGTACTCACCCCACGCCTCTATAAGCATAAACTCCATTTGCTTATTTTCCTTCTTCCTTACAAGATCGTGGAACTCGGTTCTCTCCATTACATAATAGGCTAAAACGTCTATTTCCTCTTCGTTTAGTTTGAGTTCTTTTTGTAGAAAGACTTTCATATTTTCACGTATATAGCTAGCGACAGCTAAGTTCTGTTCATTGGCTACAATTTTCTTTAAGAGCTTCTTTCGTCCACTTATAGTATTAATGAGTAAATCAATGCTTAATAAATTTCCTCCTGCACTATGAGTAGCGCTATACAACCGTTTTTCAGCAAAAGTACGCTCTACAGGAGTATGCTGTAAAATACCTAACCTTTGAGCAGAAACCCCTTGATATTTTGATACTTCAACTTCATCAAGCTGATTGACCTGTTCTTTCATCTGTATTAAAACTCCTCCGAAACCAAAATCAGCTTTTGTAAGAGTGCGATAAACAGTTTGCATCCCTACAAAAGTAATTTGCAAAGTATTACGTTCACTTGCTTTCAGTGTAAAATAACCATTAGCATCAGTAGTAGTAACAGCATTGGTATAAAGATTCATCACGTGAGCTCCTGACAAAGGTATTGTATCACGCATCACTCTACCACGCACTTGTTTTTGTGCAAAGACTCCTACACTAAAAAACAACCATATAATTGTTAGATATTTCATAAAATTACTATGAATATTTTACTGTTTCCAAGTATCCGGACTTTTGCGCCATTGCTGGAGCATCTCTAAATCTTCTTTTTTGATACGACCAAAAAACAAGGCTTTTTCTAATAGACTGTCGTAATCGCCGGCAGTGTAAAGCGGTACCTTTTCCTCGGTAAAACGCTCATTGGCTACATCAAAATTGTAAGAGAAAAGAGCTATCATTCCCAACACCTCAGCACCACTATCGCGTAGGGCTTTTACCGCATTAAGGCTACTCATTCCGGTACTTATCAGGTCTTCTACCACTACTACCTTTTGTTCAGAGCGCAAAAAACCTTCAATTTGGTTTTGTCTGCCGTGTTTTTTAGGTTCAGGACGCACATACACGAAAGGCAATTGGAGTGCATTAGCTACCAACATACCAATGCCAATAGCCCCCGTAGCTACCCCTGCAATAACTTGTACTTCGGGAAATTTCTCTTTTACACCTCTTGTCAATACACTTGCAAAGTACGAACGAACCTCTGGAAATGAGAGAATTATACGGTTATCGCAATAAATTGGTGACTTCCAACCGCTCGCCCAAGTAAAATAATTTTCAGAATTCAATTTAATTGCGTTAATTTGCAATAAAAATTCAGCGGTATTTTGTGCCGTAATACTATCTAAAATCATAGGTTATGTATGAAATATTTTTAGACGAAAAGTCGATTATTTTGACAAATGTACGAGAAAATATTGAGAACGTCAAATGTTTTCCAATAAAAGATGTTACTCTTGATGTTATCTTGGAGGAACTCAAGCAAAAAGAGGTAGAAAAAATCTACTTATATCACCCTAAGGAAGAAAAACTTATGAAGAAATTTAAGCAACTTCTTCCTACCATAAAAGCAGGGGGTGGCATTGTGTATAATCAAGATGGAAAAGTACTGATGATTAAGCGTCACGGCAAGTGGGATTTGCCCAAAGGAAAGAAAGAAAAGGGAGAAAATATCGCTACTTGTGCTTTGCGTGAGGTAGAGGAAGAAACAGGTGTTAAAAAACTGCTTATCCAGCGCTTCCGAATGATTACTTATCACATATTCAAACGCGATGGGCAATATTTTTTGAAAGAGACCTATTGGTATGATATGACTACTACCTTTAAGAAGAAATTGGTACCTCAAACCGAAGAAGATATAGAAAAAGCGTGTTGGAAAGACGAGGCAGAGGTACACGAGTTGGTGAAGGATTCGTATAAAAATATTCAGAAGCTATTCAATTAGCAAAGAATCTCTCTCACAAGCTGATGCGAACAAAACGCTCGTGTCCTTTTTATTACGACCTACACCGAAGCTACACCGAATCTTCAGTGGCTCTACAGTGGCTCTACAGTGGCTCTACCCAGAACACTATGCGAAGTTATAGCGAATACCACTGGAATACAATCACTATATCAAACGGTTAATTGTTAATGGTTAATTGAAAATTTATCCTTACTTTTGTATCACTAATCTAATTCCTAAAACCTGACCTCTAAACTCTAAGTAAACTATGGCGAAAACAAAGAACGACTCCCTAACAAAAGGGTTTTCGGGAAAAGTCGGTAACCAATTCTTCTTCCGTAAAGTGCGGAATAAGACTATTAACAGCTAAGAGTAAAAGACAATTTCTATATGGTATAATAATAACATCACACACAATTTTGGTATCTTTGCGTCATTTAATTCTATTAATCAATTTTTATGACTTTACAACAACACTTTGCTAAATACATTTTTGGAGAAACCGAACAAATAGAAGCCCTCTGTGCGCTTTTTAGTGAGCGTACTCTTAAAAAGAAAGAATGCTATGGAACCCTATATCACCCCAATTATCAATCATTTTGAGAAGATTATTCTGCTTAACGCCGAAGAGAAAGCCTATGTAACTGAGGTATTTCAGCCTCGCTTGTATCGCAAGAAGCAATACATCTTGCAGGAAGGCGATGTGTGCCACGTGCTCAATTTTGTAGTGAGCGGTTGCCTGCGGATGTACACCATCAACGAGAAAGGCACCCAGCATATTGTACATTTCGCTGCTGAAAACGAGTGGATATCCAACCTAATGAGCCTCTATAAAGAAACACCTTCAGAGTTTAGTATCGATGCCCTCGAAAATACTACTGTACTACAGATAAAACAAGAGGATTTATTTCAACTCTACGGCTATTCGCCTAAGTTTAACCGCATCTTCCGTGTGCTGATAGAGGAAGCCTATGCCCAACTTCAACAACGCTTCCTATTGATTATCAGCGCTTCGGCACAAGAAAAATACCGATACTTCACCCAAGCCTATCCTCACCTACTACAACGATTACCACAGACGCAAATCGCTGCTTTTCTAGGAATCACTCCCGTATCGCTTAGCAACGTAAAAGCCGAATTGCTAAGAAATGGATAATTACCTGTCGTGCTACGACCTTAAAGTATTTTAAGCGTATTTCTTAAAATACTTTATTGCTTTCGCCTGCCGTATCGCCGTACCTTTGCACCAGAATTTTAAACGTATTATCACAATGAAAACAGAACAAAAAATTGCCGTTATAGGCTTAGGAAACATTGGTAAGGCAGTAGCCGAAAACCTTAACAAATCAGGTCGCAAATTTATAGTAGCAGGTAGAGATACTGCTAAAGTACAAGAAGTAGCTAAAGCTTGGCAAAACGCACAAGTAGCCGACATCGCTACTGCGGTAAAAGAAGCCGACATCGTAATCCCCGCTATTTATTTTCCACTTGTAAGCGAGTTTTTAAAAGAACACGCTGAGGCACTCAAAGGAAAAGTAATTGTAGATGTATCTAACCCTATCGCTCCCGATGAAAACGGAGGCTTTAAGAAAGTAATCGCTGCTGAAGCCTCAGCAGGTGAAATCAACGCCTCACACTTGCCACAAGGAGCGCACTTAGCAAAAGCCTTAGGTACGCTAATGGCAGGATCGCTCAGTGCTGAAGCCTTTACCACTCCACGCAAGGTGCTCTTCTATGCTACCGATGAGGTAAGTATCAACCCAGTGGTAGAGCAACTTATCAAAGATACAGGTTTTGAACCCGTACGTGTAGGAGGTCTCAATCAGTCTATCCGTTTAGAGGTATTCGGCGACCTAAACGAAGCAGGAGCTGTAGGCAAAACCGTTACCTTAGAAGAAGCAAGGCAATTGGTTAAATAATCAACTTATCGATGAGTAAAGAGAATAGATTTTTTTTTCAACCATTATTAATTAGCCAATGGGCATATTTGCTCATTGGCTAATTTATTGAACTACTTCAATGTTTTTCGCCCCCAACCCGCCGTACCTTTGCACCCGAAAATAATTAGCAAATTTGTAAATGTGCTAATTAGCAAATTGTTAGTGCGACTCGCACCAACAACACTCAAAACAGTAATAATCAAGAAAATCAAAAAACAGAAGAAATGATGACACAGAAATCTCAAAAACAACAAGTAACCGAGCTTTTAAAAGCTATTGAAACAGGTGCCGCTGAGCCCGTAGGCTATATCAATGCCGAGCATTACAAACAACACAACCTCGCCATTGCCGATGGGTTGGCTGGCTTCGGGGCTGCCTTACAAGCACTACCTGCTGGCTCTGCCCGCGTGAATACCGTGCGTGTATTTGAAGATGGCGACTATGTATTCGCCCACACCGATTACAACTTCTTTGGCGATAAGATAGGCTTTGATATTTTCCGCTTTGAGAATGGCAAAATCGTAGAGCACTGGGACAACCTACAAGAAAAACCTACCCAACCTAACCCCAGCGATAGGACAATGACTGACGGTACTACTGAGGTGAAAGATTTGGATAAGACGGAAGCTAATAAAACCCTTGTCCGCAACTTTGTAGAGGATATTTTGGTAAATGGCAAAATGGAAAAGCTCGCAGGGTATTTCGATGGAGACAATTATTTGCAACACAACCCGCAAATACCTGATAACCTTTCAGGTTTAGGCAGTGCGTTAGAGGCTATGGCTAAACAAGGTATCACGATGAAGTACGACACCATTCACAAAGTATTGGGTGAAGGCAACTTTGTGCTTGTAGTAAGCGAAGGACATTTAGGTGGTGTGCATTCTTCATTCTACGACCTTTTCCGCGTAGAGAACGGCAAAATAGCAGAACATTGGGATACTATCGAGCCTATTGCTAAAAAAGAAACGTGGCAAAACCAAAACGGCAAGTTTGGGTTTTAATATTATAGAGGCGAATAGCAATTCGCCCATATAGTTTCATCAGTCATTAGTAAAAGTGAATAGTAATTTGCCTCTACTAATGACTTTTTGTATCTTTGCACCCTATACAGCACAACAAATTACCTCTTAACTCTTATCTCTTACCTAAAAAATGAAAGCCCTTATCATCCGCTCTGATAGTGATAGAGGTGTTGAGAATTTCACAGTAAAAGCCTTCAATTTTTTAAACAAATTAGGCATTTTAAAACGTTACCGCCCTATGCCTACCGAAATATTAGCCAAAAAAAATGTTATCAACTGTACACAAGTCCCCTAAAGGAACTTTCACCTTTGCTTTAAATAAAATTTTTGAGATATAATAGGCACGGGCAACAATCATACACTTTGTCAAAGCCTAAGGACTTTGACAAAGTGTATGATTAGTATAGTAAATTCTGCTTTTGGTATAGAAAAACAACTTTTTTTCTTCTAACAATCCGTTTTTCTGTACTTTTGCCACTGTAATACTTAAATCTTTATTATAGTGAAAGAAATAATAACTTTTATAGCATTGCTCTTTGTAGCAAGTGTTTCAGCGCAAATCAGTGTAAAAGCAGAGTATATGAGCAATTCCAAGTTCTACGATGCAGTAAGCGATAGCAATATAGGCGATGGCTCGGCTATGATTTACTCTGTGGGGGCTTTAGTACCCCTCTCGATGAAAGTCCGTGAGGAAGAAGACCCTTACCAGCGAACTACTGTATGGGGTGTAGGGCTTAACGGCACTTTTGTAAAGATGAACAACCACAATTTTCCTATCGGGAAAGAACTACCTTCAGAGGTGATGAACCTCGGCGTGAGCACTATTCATCTCCGCCCTTTAAAAACACGTTGGTCTATGCTTATGGTGCTCGGAGCAGGAAGCTATACCCCCGAAAATCGTCTTTCGTCTATTCATATAGGTGAAAATGTAGTAGCAAATGGTGCTGTAGTGTTTATATGGCACTGGAAACCCAACTTCGAAATAGGGGGAGGTGCTGCCCTTAATAATACCTTTGGCTACCCTATGCTATTCCCTGCCCTTTATGTTAAATACAAAGGCGGTTTTTCCGACAAATTCACCATAGAAGCTGCTTCTATCGATGGTGCAAAAATTGCTTTTGGGTATAACTTTAGCGAGCACTTCAATCTGAAATTAGTTGCTAATGTGGGAGGTTATGCCGCTTACTTAAAACGTAACGGACGAAAGGAAACTTTCACCCAACAGAATATCATCACAGGCTTGCAACCTGAATTTAAAATTGGTAAATACTTAAGTATTCCTATTATAGTAGGGGCTAACTTTTTGCGTTCGGGTGTATATCAAGAGCGCAAACTCTCTGCGATGTTCAAGTCTGAAGCCAAAAATGAAGATGGCACCCCTCGTTCCAGTCAGTTCAATCCTGCTTTTTACCTTTCGGCGGGGATTACAATTGGAGGAAACTAATAACAGGATTCAAAAATCTAAAAAGGTATGACTTTACCCAATAGAAACTATGGACGAAAATCCCTATATATTTCTAAAAAACAATCTCTTCTTGCAGTTTCTTATTGCCGATAGATATCGCATCTATAGGCATATAACTGCTTGTGTATCATTGCTATTGTTTTTCCTAACCACTAAAGAATGGGGAGCGTACAAAGGCTTTGTTGACCACTTGGATTGGATAGAGAGATGTATAATTATCACAGCAGCTTTTTACTTAAATATCTATGTGCTTATTCCGCGCTTTTTGTTTAGAGGAAAACTTGTTACTTACACCTTTAGCCTTATAGGGATACTTTTCATCTGTCAAGTGATTACCTACTACCTAAATGCCGTTATATGGAGAGAGTATATTATCAGTGAAGACCTAAAAAAAGCGATGGCTTTGCCTATCCCTACCCTATTTATCTTTTCATTATTGAGTTTATTGCCTTTTATAATGCTATCCACACTCATAAAAATATTCCAATTGTGGATAAAAAGCACCGAAAAGATGCAAGAATTAGAGCAACAAGCTGCCAAAAGTGAGCTACAAGCTCTCCGTAGCCAAATACAACCGCACTTTTTGTTCAATATGCTCAATAGTATCAACACATTGTTGTACATCGACCCCGAAAAAGCCTCGTATAGCATCGCAAAACTATCCGATTTCTTGCGACATTTGCTCTACCAATCACACGAAGAACGAGTTTTTCTCTCTTCTGAATTGCGTTTTCTCTCCGATTTTCTCTCTTTGGAAGCAATGCGCCGTGATGATTTTACTTATGAGATTACCTACAACGAAAAGAATATACAAGGCATACAACTGCCTCCTAACATATTGCTTATCTTAGCCGAAAACGCTGTAAAACACAGTATTGATGCCCTTGCACCTACTTATATCTATATGAAATGCGAACAAAAAGAGGGATGGTTACACTTTTCTGTATACAATTCCGTACCTTTGCAACCTAATCCTCAACAAAAATTCAGTGGTATAGGATTAACTAACCTCCGCCGGCGGTTAGAACTGCTCTATGGCGACCGTTTTAAGCTGTCGCAAGAAGCTCTACCACAAGAATATATAGTAACCTTAGCGCTACAACTATGAATTGTTTGATAATAGACGATGAACCCTTAGCATGTATCGGTATGGAGCGCCTCATAAGGCAATACAGCCATTTGAATGTATTAGGCACCTTCAAAAACACTGTAGGCATTGCCGACTTTCTGAAAAAGAACGAAGTACACTTACTCTTTTTGGATATAGAGATGCCTGGGGTAAACGGCTTGGAGTTCGCTAGAACTTTACCTGAACATACTTTGGTTATCTTTACCACCGCCTACAGCCAATATGCCTTAGAAAGCTATGAAGTAGATGCCCTCGACTATTTAGTAAAGCCTATTACCCCCGAACGCTTTAAAAAAGCCGTTGCCAAAGCCGAAAGTTATCTCCAACTGCTCTCGCAGCAGAAAACCGACTTTGAAGCTACTGATACACAATACATCAGTATCCGCGCCAATAGACGCAATTACCGCATTCCTCATAACGATATCCTATATATAGAAGCATTGAAAGATTACGTGATTATCCACACCTTCACCGACCGCTACATCACGTGGATTAATCTCAAAAACATCCATAGCCAGCTCTCTGAGTCGGTATTTGTACGTGTCAATAAGAGTTATGTAGTGAATATACAACACATTACTTCCTACACCCACCAGTTTGTGTATATAGGTGAGACAGAAATTCCTATAGGCAGGGCGTATGAAGTAATTAGCAAATTTGGAAATTAGCAAATTTGTTAATTGGAGAATTAGTTGTATTTTTGTCCTCTTAAAATTTCAATTTATCAAATAAAAATGTCTCAATCAGAAAAAGAAAAAATGCTTTTAGGGCAACTTTATGATCCCAACGATCATATTTTAGTACAAGAAAGATTAAAAGCAAGCGACCTCTTGCTACAAATCAACCAGCTTCCTGAAACATCAGAAGAGCGACAAAAACTATTGCAACAACTATTAGGAAAATATAATGGCGATTTTGTAATTCGCACTCCTTTCTATTGCGATTATGGTTATAATATCAGTATAGGAAAGAATTTTTTTGCTAATTTTCATTGTGTAATGCTCGATGCAGCTAAAATAGTGATAGGCAACAATGTGCTTTTTGCTCCTAATGTATCACTTTTTACAGCTACACATCCTTTGGAGGTTACACAACGCGTACAAGGTTTAGAATATGCCCACCCTATTACCATTGGCGATAACGTATGGATAGGTGGTAATGTAGTGATTAACCCTGGGGTTACTATCGGAAATAATGTAGTAATAGGTTCAGGAAGCGTGGTAACCAAAGACATTCCTTCAGATAGTATTGCATACGGAAATCCTTGTAGAGTACAACAAAATAAAACTACCATTAACTAATTGACTAATCGGCAAATCGACTAATTAACAAGTTTACAAATAAAAAAAATGAAAAAGATTTTAATTTTATTACTCATTATGGCAACAACAGCAATCAATGCCCAAACAGAGCCTGTAGAAATACAAGGGGCTAAAGGTAAATTAGCAGCTACCCTGCAAATGCCTAAGATAGAGAAGGGCAAAAAGGTGCGAATGGTGATTATCTGTCACGGTTTTGGTGGCGATAAAGACCGTCCCCTATTGCGCACTATCGCCGACAGGCTGCAAGAGGCGGGTATCGCGAGCATCCGTTTTGATTTCAACGGTTGTGGCAAAAGCGAAGGACGTTTTCAAGATATGACCGTACTCAACGAAATTGAAGACGCCAAAAAGGTGATAGATTATGCTCAGAAACTCCCTTGGGTGAGCGGCATCAGTATTGTAGGGCATTCTCAGGGAGGTGTAGTAGCCTCGATGGTAGCCGGTGAGCTGAAGAAAAGCATCAAGAGTGTGGCTCTTTGTGCCCCTGCGGCTGTTTTGCGCGATGACGCCCTGCGCGGCAGCACACAAGGCGCTACTTACGACCCACATCATATTCCTGAATATGTAGACCTCCCCAGAGGAATGCGTATGGGACGGGACTATGTTGTAACAGCCCAAACGCTTCCTATTTACGAAACTGCCAAAGAGTACAAAGGCGCAGTACTCGTTATTCACGGCACTTGGGATGTGATAGTCCCCTACACCTATGGCGAGCGCTACCACCAAGGGTATAAAAATAGTCGATTAATACTTCTCCCCCAAGTAGACCACGTTTTTTCTACTGAAGAAGCCCGAACCAAAACCGCCGCTGAAATTACGGAATTTATAAAGAAACATTAGAAACAAATCCCCGCTGATAGTATTCTCTACGAGCGGGGATTTTTTAATTCGCTAATTATTCACTACTTTTGCACTCATCAAGAGCACAGATACCCTATCGACTCTAGGCTCAAATTAGCACTCAATAATGTAAAAAATTTACTTATTTTTTCTATGTCAAGGACAATTCATCTGTAGAGATTCTAAGATATGATAGCGAAAAAAAGGAATGGTTCGTGGGTGGCTATAATGCCTCTCCTTCACTAACATATGAAAAGCCATAAAACCTTTAGAAAACATACACCCCCCTCCCCGCTGGTAGAGAAAGCTACCGGCGGGGAGTTTTTATATCCCCCAACTCATAGTAATACCTACACCTTAAAAAAATATTTATAAAATAATATATAGTAAGTTTGCTTATTATATAAAAACATATTACCTTTGCGCCCGAATAAAGAAGTAAATTTAAATTATATATGAAAGTTTTAATTATCAACGGGCATCCTACTATGGAGACGTCTAACGCCAATAAGGCTATTTTAGAAGAAGTAAAACGCTTGCTCCCTGAGGCTGAAGTAAGTAACTTGCAAGCTCTCTATCCTAACTATCAAATTGATGTAACTGCCGAACAAGCTAAACTTGTAAAAGCAGATGTAATTGTATGGCAATTCCCTGTGAATTGGTATTCGCTTCCTGCCTTGCTGAAAAAATGGTTAGACAACGTGTTTTCACACGGCTTTGCTTATGGCGACAACAAGCTGATGGGCAAGAAACTTATCCTTTCTTTCACCACTGGAGCACCTGAAGAGGCTTACCAACACGGTGGCGCACAGAACTATCCGTTTACCGATTTTCTCAATATTCACCGCCAAACTGCCAATCACTGCAAACTGCTTTTCCAAGAGCCTGTAATCTCTTACGGAATGAAGTACATCCCAGAAGTAATGCCCGAAGAAGCGCTTACAACCCTACAACAAAGAGCCAAAGATCACGCCGCTCGATTGGTTGCGCAAATCAAAGAATTAAGCTAATTTTGCAATTGATAAAAATCGCCGTGTGGCAGTGTATCACACGGTTTTTATTCCATTTATAAATGAAAAAGAGACCTATCAAATATTGGATTATCGTGGCGAGCAAAGACCACGTACAAATGGGCGTTGCGGGAGGATTTGCCCAAGCCTGCCACGGCAAAGCACAGCCTTTGAAACGTATGCAGGAGGGTGACGGTATTCTCTATTACTCTTCCAAATGCTATTTTGGAAAAGAAGACAAATGCCAAGCCTTCACGGCTATTGGCAGAGTGAAAGACGAGGAAGTCTATGCCTTTCAGATGAGTGAAAATTTCTGTCCGTTTAGGAGAAATATTAGTTTTGTAGACTGCGAAGAAGCGCCCATAGCCGACCTTATCGAGCTATTGGACTTTATCCCCAACAAAAAAGCGTGGGGATATCCTTTTCGTTTTGGTATTTTGGAAATATCCGAGAACGATTTTAAACTTATAGCCTCTAAAATGTTACATAATGACCTCTCAGCCCTCAATTTTTAATTTGAAAGCCGAAGAAAGCTCAGGGCTTTTACTTTGGCAGGTAAGTATGTTATGGCAACGCGGAATCAAAAAAGTGTTGCAACCTTTCGACCTCACACACCCCCAGTTTGTACTCTTGGCGAGTGCCCAGTGGTTTGCCCAACAAGGAAAGGAAATCACGCAGGTATCTTTGGCAAATTTCACCAAGATAGACCCAATGACTACCTCGCAAGTGGTGCGCACTTTACAGAGCAAAGACCTCATCACAAGGGAAGAACACAAAACCGACACCCGCGCCAAAGTAGTTGCCATCACCGATAAAGGTGCCGAACTCATCGCGCGAGCTGTCGCTAAGGTCGAGGCTTTCGACGATGAATTTTTCAGTATTTTGGCAACCGAACAGCCCTCGTTCAACGTTCAACTGCACAAACTTTTAACGAATTAGCAGAATCGTTTTGCTACTTGCTATCCTTAATATAGATTTTTGTTTGGGTATTAATAGAGTGAATGCTTTGAAGAAGGAAGCGGAGAATAATTGAGCAATTAGCAAATTAGAAAATTTGGAAATTAATAATTGTGTTTTATTCTGTTAGGAAAGTTCCTTTTTCAAGCACAATTTTATTTCCCCATTGGGTAAGGGCATCGAGTATGGGCAAAAAAGATTTCCCTAAGTCGGTGAGTGAATAGATAGCCACCAAAGGAGGTTTTTCGCCATAGACAACTTTAGAAATAAGCCCGTCGTTTTCCAATTGTTTTAGCTGGATACTCAGCGTAGTTTCGGTTACCGAATAGAGGTCTTTTCTCAGTTCGCTAAATCGCTTTTCACCTTCTTTAAGATGATACAAAATCACGGCTTTCCATTTTCCTCCTATCAAATCCATCGCTACGGCAATGGTGCAAGGATAGTTTTTTTCTCCTAAGCGAACGCTAGGGGCAGTACACTCTAATTTTGTTTCCATAATAGTTGAAATTATAAAGTATCTATTTAGATAGTTATTGCCAGATTGAAAGTTGTACTATAATTTTGCGCCAAAATTAAAAAATAATTTCAATATGGCATTAGTAATTTTAGCACACCCCCATTTTGACCAATCGATAGCCAATAAGGCTATCATAGAGGAGCTTTCTTGTAGCGATATAGATTTTGAAATCAGAAATTTATCAGCGCTATACCCTACCTTTCAAATAGATGTAAAAGCGGAGCAAGAAGCCTTACTCAAGCATCAAGAGGTTATCTTTCAATATCCTTTTTATTGGTATAATATGCCAGCGATACTCAAGCATTGGTTTGATGAGGTTTTCACGTATCAGTTTGCTTATGGTTCACAAGGAGATAAGCTCAAAGGGAAATATTTTATCCCAAGTTTTACCGTTGGGGCACCCGAAAGTGAATATCACACTTTGGGAGAACACCATTTCAAAGTATACGAGTTTTGTAAGAACTTAGCGCAAACGGCTTATTATGCGCAGATGAAGTATGTAGAGCCTCTATATTTTTATGGAACATCAGTAAATGCAGGTTATACCAGAGAGGATATAGAAGCAAAAGCCAAAGCGCAAGCCCAGCGATTGTTAACATTTCTTTCTTCACTGAAATAACACACAAATTAGGATTAAAAAACACCCTCCCCACTGGTAGGAAATACTACGAATGGGGAGGGTTTTTATTAGTTATTCTTCAAGTGGTCATTTCCAAAACGGATAATCGCTTCTATGATAGGTAAGGCTTCTTTACCTAAATCGGTAAGGGAATACTCCACTCGTGGGGGTACTTCTGGATAACTTACTTTTGCTACCAATTGATGAGTGCAGAGCGTTTTTAGTTCTTCATTAAGTACTTTTTCACTCACTTGTGGAATGGCACGCTTTAATTCTCCATAACGATGTGTGCGCTGACTGAGATGAAACAGTATAAGCATTGCCCATTTGCTTCCCATTATTTGCATTGTTCGCCATACAGGACAGTCTTTGTTAATATTTTTTTCGTTCATCGCAATATTTTTTCTATTTGATACTGAGTAATTCTAACTTTTTTGTAAGGTGCTTACTTTCTCGTAAGTACTTGTGTGCTTGGATACAAAGGTATAATTTTGCGGTGAAATAACAAAAAAAAATTCATATAAAAATGACAAAAACAGAAATTGTACATCAGTTTTATATCTCCTTAGCTAAAGGAGATTTTGAGAAAGTAGGCAGTTTATTAGCCGATGACTTAGTATGGCATCAACCAGGGAAAGGGGCTCTTTCAGGTAGTTACAAAGGTAAAGAGGCTGTATTCTCTCATTTGGGAAGAATGTCTGAGCTCAGTGGAGGCACTTTTGCTATTGACCAAATCGATTATATCACCGAAAACGACCCTTTGGTAGCTGCTGCCGTCGCTTTTGAGGTCTTTGCTTTTGACAAAAGTATGCGAATGAGAGGTATTGATCTCTATCGGGTAGAGAACGACAAAATACAAGAGGTTTGGTTATTCTCTGAACACATAGATGAAGAAGACGCCTTCTGGACAGAAGTTCTCAGGTTATCTAACCAACAGAAATAATATTTCCCCGCTCGTAGAGAATACTATGAGCGGGGAGGGTTTTATTCTTCGTTTTCTTAATCCAAACACCATTCAAAATATAAATAGGGGTGCGACTTAATTGTTTCATACCAATCACTATCGTGCGTTACAATAAATTCATTGTTAGTTTTATAACTTGAGATAAGAACGTGATTATCTATTTCTTTCCAAACAAGTATTCCATCTTCTGCACCTACAATACCTTTCCTATATTCTCCTAAGTAACATCTCCACTTTCTAAATGGCAACATCTTGTCCATAATTAGTATAAATTCGTCTATAGTATCGGGTAGATAAAACGTAGCTGGATTGGGACAGTTTACATCATCGGCTGCGCATACACTATCTCTACTTAGGTATACCTTTACTTGTTTATTTTCTACATCTTTCATTTTTTTACTTTCTCTATGGTTTCCGTATAAAACGTAGTAATATTAAGTCCGTATTGGGTATATTCACCTTTTTCTATAAACTTTTCGCCTGAGAAATAGATTTCTTGGGTATAAGTGGCGTTGTTTTTGGGAGTTTGTTCCTCTATTTCAAAAATGAGTTTATCAGCATCTATATATTTTCTTTTCTTGTCAAGTGAAAAAGGTAATTGGGGTTCGTTAGTATCTACTCTTCCTAACATTTGAAGACCTTTATCATCGTATGCTGCATATAAAGTACTATAAACAGTGGTATCTGCTTCGTTGAGGACAGTGCCTCCATTCATCTTTAAGTTCTTTTTGTATTTGTCCTTAGTGCTTATCATAAATACTTCCGTATCTATAAAATAATCCCCGAATTGGTCGTCTAAAAAATCTAAAATAGTCGCAATATCCCTTTTTTTGAATATTTTCTTCTTTAGAAAGTGGTTGTATTCATCACTGAGTACATAACTATCTCTATTTACACGTATGATATTGGGGTTTTCAACGTAAAATAAAAGTGTATGGGTGTAATTTCTATCGCCTATAAGTAGTTGTAGCTTATCGGCATCTATTTTTTTCGTAGTGAGGAAGTAAGAAAAGGCATCTTTTTGCGCTATATCCTTTGGGGTATCTTTTTTATGGACAAATAAAGTATCCTTTCTACGGTTGAAGTGCAAAAAGGTATAGTATTCACGGCTTTCCTTTCTGTCGGGGAGCAGTGAATCGGTTTGATTGTCTATGGCATAGCTTTCGTATTGTGTTCTAACTAATACTGCTTTTTGCGCCAATAACATATTTTGACCCCAAAGGAGGACTAATAATAAAGGGAGTAGTCTTTTCATTTTATTTGCTAATTTTCCATTACATTGGTAACTTGCTGCAATTTTTATAGAACAAAGGTGCTTCTATACCTTTTTTCTTACCTTCTTCATACACGCACTTGCATATATATAATAAGTCGGGGAGATTGTTGTGGAGGGTCATTATTTTTTTGGTGAGGATATTGTTGGCAAACATTCTTTTCATCAAAGGTGCTGAAAGAAAAGTAGGCAATTTATAAGGTAGTAACTCGTTGTTGTAATGTTTTAGCACCACCCCTCGTGAGGCTACTATCTTCACTGTTTCACGTACCGATTTTACAGCTTGCTTCAGTAATTTGGCAGACTGCATTAGCTTCTCGGCTGCCTCAGTAGTTTGTGCATTATTGCTATAATTTTCCATTGTAGTACTTGCTACCGAAATAACTCCCGCATTAATAGCCAGATGTAACCATATCCATTCGAGCATATCGTAAGGGTGTTCTAAGTCTATGTGGCAATCGCTAAATAGCTTTACTAAATCATCATAATTATCGATAGTAGTTTTTGCTTTGCTCTCCAGCATAAAATGGTCAAACAGACAAGCATTAAGGGTCTCACCTTCTAAGTTGCCTCCTGCTACGGGATAACCCAATACATAAGGACGATTGCCTAAGAGTTTTTCCAGATAATTCTTATCTTCCCAAATACCACAAGCAATGAGCAGTGTTCCTGTAATATGCTCTCTATTGAGTTCTTCTATCACACTTGCTAATTTTCCAGAAGGTACCGCAATGAAGATAAAATCATACTCCTTTTCCGTGGCGTGCTCAATAGAATAGCTATCGGTATACGAAAGTCCTTTCTTGTGTCCACGTCCGTCCAAGATATGAACGTTTAAAGTGTGTATGTTATTCTTTTTACTGTCTTTTCTAAGATAATGTGTTACTGTGTGTCCTGCTTTAGAAAACACATAGCCGTAAATAGAACCTATAACGCCTATGCCTATTACTAAGATTTTCATAGTGTCTTTTTTATCTAAGGACAAAGGTATAAAATTATTATCATCCCCTTCAATTTCCTCAAAATACCTATCTAAATGGCATCCTATTTCCATATCTTCATCGGAAGTATTTCGTAATACCATAAAGTGACAATTTTTCTCGGCATTAACGAATACAAAATTGTGTTCGCCGAAGTACACTTGGTATCCCTCATCTACTAACGACCAAACTTCACCCGCTTTAAAGCTGAAAATATCATTTTTTATGCGATAGCTTTTCCCTACTTGCAATTCCATACTATGTGATTTTTAAGCCACAAAGATAATAATAATTTAGTCAATTTTCTAATTTTCTAATTAGAAAATTATTTACTACTTTTGCCAAGTAAATTGTCAGCAAAAAAGAAAAGGATATGAACGATTTTAAACTAACACTTTTGAGAAAATGGGAATTTGACAATGAATTCTCATTTGTTTATGCTTCAACTTTACTACCCAATGGCACTGCCGTAATCCTAACTTCCGATTATACCGATTGGCATAAATATTACGTCCTTGTTCTTTCAACCGAAGGCGTCAAAAAGATTCCTATTGAATATACCCCAACATCCAACAGAGATTATCCTGTGCTTTTCAGATATAAAGAAGGGTTTGGCATCATCATCTCGGCAAAAGAAGTGCAATATTACTCAGATATGCATTCGTCGCCAACACTCATTCCAATAAAAAATAAATCATTGCTCAGGTATAACATTGTACCAGAGAAAGCTGAACAGCGGTATTTTCAAAATATATCCGATAGCCAAATAATTCCCGTTTGCTTTGAAAATGAAGTTTATTACGGCAATGCAAGATGTTTTGCCCTTTTAGAATTTGATGATACAGCCAAAACTGCCAAATGGAAATCCTTTTCTTACATAGATAAAAAAGCATTTACACATCGTGACAACAGAACCACCGACACCCCAAAAATAGACAGTCTTAAAATATCGGATAAAAAAATCTACGCCTTCATTCCGGGTGAAAGCGCTTCATCGGTTAATAAATGGGGAATGGATTATTATGCGCTCGCACAAATCTCTGCCGAAGGGAAGGTCATCGAGAAAATTATTGAATCGGACAATTTGCATACCGATCATAAAAAACGCGGTGTTAATGGCTGTTTCACGGACTCAGAATATGTGATACTAACACCTGTTTTTAAAACCGATGAATGGAAGGGCAATCAAAAAATCTTTTCGCTCACCACACGCGAATATGGCAATGTTTTCTTACCTAAAGGAATGACAAAACACAAACTCCAAAATATCACAGGCAACCTTTGCTTGACCTCTCTTTTCGACAGAGGTTTAAAAGAAATATCTTTGTGCAATTACAATAACTTATAAAATTAGACATTAGTTTTTATGTCTCAAAAAATCAAAGTTTTTAATAAATTATTAGCCCATTACGGCAAGCAACATTGGTGGAATGCCCCCAATCGCATTACCGACTGGATTTCGATGATTCTCATTCAGCAAACCACCCAACAGAATACCGAAAAAGCCCTTGCAAACTTAGAGGGCAACCTATCGGTAGAGGCTTTACACACTATGGAATTGAACACTTTACAGGAATATATACGTCCGGCAGGCTTCTACAAGCAAAAAAGCACTTACATCAAAGCCCTGATGGAATGGTATGTATCGCACGGAGCTTCCTTACAAAAGTTTGAGGCTATCCCTACTGAGGAGCTTCGCAAGGAACTGCTCTCTATCAAAGGTGTGGGCGAGGAAACTGCCGATGCAATGTTGTTGTACATTTTTGAGCGAAAGGTGTTCATAGCCGACCAGTACGCTATACGACTTTTGAACCGCCTGAATCTCTCTTCTGCCCAAACCTATAAAGCCCTACGTGAAGAATGTATGCCCTTAGTGACTGAAATTCCCTTAGAAACCTGCCAAGAATGGCACGCTGTGATTGATGTACACGGCAAGGCTTACCGCAAAGGTTTTACCGATGAACAATGGTTATTAGAATAATAAATAAAAAAATTATGAGCAAAATATGGAAAAATATCATTGCCCAAACACAAGAAGAGGTAAAGGCAACTTTTCAAGAATTATACGCTTCTGTGGATTTCGGAGCTTATATAGCCCCGCAAGATTACTTTGTGTCTTACATCTTTAAAACAGAAGAGGAACTGAGCAAAGCAAAGGAAACTGGCTTACTGCAAAAGATAAACGACTATCACCAAAAACTATTGCGTGATCAACAATACCCTGAGGAAGGTATAAAAGATTGTACTTTTGCCTCTCAGGAAGATTGCGACAAGGAGTGGAACGGAAATTGGTATTATTATTACAAGTAAACAAACAACATCACAGCGAACTATCAAAAGAAGATTTCATCTTTGTAGGCTATTGCGAAGCCCTCGAAACTCATTTAATGACGGTTTTTGTGAGTTGGGCAGGCGATAAACAAATCTAACAGTATTACCAAACAATTGTAAGTATGATAAAATCAGTTTTAATAGTAGGACTTGGGAGCTTTATGGGCGGAGTTTTTCGTTATGTGCTTTCAGTAGGATTGAGCAGATGGGGTAAAATATTGTCCTTCCCCATAAGTATTTTTATGGTAAATATATTGGGGTGTTTCTTGATAGGAATACTCTACGGTTATTTCAAGAATAAAGAAGTAGATAGCTATTTAGTTTTATTACTAATGACAGGCGTTTTGGGAGGCTTCACCACGTTTTCTACTTTTTCATTGGAAGTACTGCAATTATTTCAGCAAAATGAACTACTAAAAGCTACTTTTTATGTAGTAGGAAGTGTAGGATTAGGAATTTTGGCGTGCTTTTTGGGATACATTATAGGCAACAGGTAAAAGGTAATAGATTAAGCTAGCAATAGCTGTTTTTTTATAGTCAAACAAAAATAGATTGCAACTCAATAGGCTTGTTCTTAGAGGGCGATTTGCAAGTCGCCCCTACAATATACTGAAAAAGAGACTGATTATCAGTGTATCAACTTTGCCAAAGGTGCGAGCCGCACAAGCAAAACTTTGGCAAAGTGTAGCGACGCAAAATTTGCAAACCAATTCTGATAGACTGTAAATTAAAAATTTTTACATTAAAAAATATATACAACAATGAAGAAATTTTTGTTAGGAGTAGCTGTGGCTGTAGTAGCCTTGCTATTAATAAAGTATTTTACTGATAAGAAAGAAGACAAAGAGAGATTGGAGGCTGATACGGCTCTGATACAAACGCAAATAGCCAACGTAAGCAAGTTGGTTGTTACTGAAGGACATTTTGCAGAAGTACTCTCGTATACCGATACTCAAAAGTACTTTATGGATTTGCTTTCGTTTGATAAGAAAATCCTCACAGTAGTAAATGCTGATGTAACGGTAGCTTACGACCTGCACAAAATCAGCTATGAGGTAAACGAAGAGCAAAAGAAAGTCATCATTAAATCACTGCCAGAGGCAGAGGTAAAGATATACCCAACGATGAAATATTACGACGTGAGCCAGAGTCAGGTGAACCCTTTTACTCCTACCGATGTAGAGAAGATACAAAAGAAGGTAAAAGCCGAGTTGGAACGCAAAGTGAATGCTTCAACCCTAAGGAGCAATGCCGAAAATCGATTGCTTACCGAACTTTCTAATCTTATTTTTGCTACCCGAGCTGTGGGCTGGACGTTAGAGTACCAAAATACGCCTATTGAGAGTAGAGAAGATTTTAAAATGCTGAAACCATAACAAAAGTGTATTAGTTTTGATTATTTTCTGTATATTTGCCCCATAAATCAAATATTGAATATTCACTTATGAAAACGGAAAAACAATTAAATATTAAATATAGCGTTTTTGAGGGGGTTACTGACCTGCCAAAAAAAGCACAAGAACTAATGCAACAAGCGATTATGGCTAGAGAAAATGCTTATGCTCCTTACTCCAAATTTAAGGTAGGAGCGGCGGTTCGTCTTAAAAACGGACAAATTTTCATAGGTTCTAATCAAGAGAATGCTGCTTATCCGTCGGGGTTGTGTGCTGAAAGAGTGGCTATTTATCAGGCTTCTACCCAATGTCCTGATGAAGAAATAGAGATGATTGCTATTTCGGGCACTGCCGAAGACCCTACTTGTTACCCTGTTTCTCCGTGTGGAGCGTGTAGGCAATCACTTTCAGAATACGAGACTAAGCAGAAAAAGCTAATACCTGTTTATTTTATGGGAGCAGAAGGGAATATCATCAGAACAGCTTCTATCAAAGATTTACTACCTTTCCTTTTTGACGGTAGTTTAATGTAAAAGTGCGAGCCACAAGAGCAGATGAGAGTTAATAGATAAACGCGAAAAAGAGATATAAAGAGTAACTGCTATAAGGCAATGGTATGAAAAACCATTGCCTTATTTTTTGCAAAAGAGAGGGATTTACAAAAGTGCATTATCGGAGTATTTCGGATATACACGGAAGATATCGAAGATAGGGTTATGGTATAGTTAGCTTATAGAAAGCTTATAGGAAGCTTATACGAATCTTGGACGATTGGTATAGAAAGGGTATATAAGTAGTTAATAATGAGAGGGTAAGAGCAGATATTAAAAAGTTAAAAAAATGTTAATTAAACGAAGAGTAAAGAGGGGAAAAACGAAAGTGAAGAGCGAGTTAGGAGGAGGAAGGTGATTTCAACTGGGGTGGTTATCCGTTTAAAAGGCGAAGGTAGGATAATGATAAGATAGGGTGAAGGTGAAGTATATTTAAAAAAATAATTTACACATTTGGTGTAGAAAAAAAGTGATATCCTTTGCTAATTATACTTTATTTTATATTTTTGCACCAAAATTACATTATCTCATAATGTACCTATCTGCCAAAAAAGAGGTTATAACGTTATAGCAATAATTTGGTTTATAGGTGTTTAATTATTTCTTATAAGATGTCAGTAAAGCAACGTTTAACCTTATTTCTACTACTTTTAGCAGGATTCAGTGTTCAAGCACAAGTAACCCCTACGACCCAAACCGCTACGAGTACTCAAACTGAGACGACTGTGCGGAATGGCATTGGGCGTATAGGGTTAGAGCAACCTAAAAGCATTGTGCATCAGTATACCTATAACCCGACGCTCGACCGCTATGTATACACTGAGAAATTAGGAAATTACGACCTTTCTACCCCTATGTTTCTCACGGTACAACAATATGAAAACTTGGTGTTGCGTGAGCGTATGAAGGAATACTACCGAACTAAATTGGACGCCATAGGCGATACCCAAAGCAATACTGCCGATAAGAAAAAAACGCAACGCGACCTCTTGCCCGAATTATACGTAAATTCTGACTTTTTTGAAAGCGTGTTCGGGGGGCGCAATATA
Source organism: Capnocytophaga sp. oral taxon 336 str. F0502 (assembly GCF_000411575.1). NCBI lineage: Bacteria > Pseudomonadati > Bacteroidota > Flavobacteriia > Flavobacteriales > Flavobacteriaceae > Capnocytophaga > Capnocytophaga sp. oral taxon 336. The sequence continues at coordinate 311,676 of NZ_KE150489.1, forward strand.
GAACTGATTCCGCAGGGAAGTGTAGGGGTAGATTTAGGCGTACGCTATACGCGCAACGACAACCCCGTAGTGAGTCCGCGTTACCGCAGTTCGTGGGGCTTAGATTTTGAACAGCGCATCAGCTTAGGGCTTACCGGTAAGATAGGTACACGCCTAACACTTAACGCTCAATACGACACACAAGCCTCCTTTGATTTCCAAAATGTATTTAAATTAGAATATACCCCTGATGAAGACGATATCGTACAAAAAATAGAATTGGGTAATATCTCAATGCCGATGTCTAACTCACTCATCACAGGTTCGCAGAGCCTTTTCGGGGTGAAGACAGAACTTAAATTTGGGCGTACTACTATCACGGGTGTTTTCTCTGAACAGAAATCGGAGCGAAAGACCGTAAGTGCCCAAGGCAGTGGCACTATTACAGAGTTTGAATTTTCGGCTCTTGACTACGACGAAAACCGCAACTACTTCCTCGCACAGTTCTTCCGTGATAACTACGACCGCGCTTTAGAAAACTACCCATTTATCAATAGTAAAGTGCAAATTACCCGTTTGGAGGTGTGGGTAACCAACCGCAATAGCCGTATGGGGAATATCCGCAATATCTTGGCTGTACAAGACTTAGGTGAACCCAAAATGGAGAATACACGTTTGGGAAATAAAGCAGGAGCCAGCTTCTTTAATGCTACCACCAATAATATGCCTGCCAATGGGGCTAACAAATACGACCCTACACGTTTGGGCACACCAAATTCGGTACTTACCAGCGCTATTCGCGATGTGGCTACGGTACAACAAGGTTTTGGCACGAACAGCTCCTACGTAAGTCAGGGTTACGACTACGCCGTTATAGAGAACGCTCGTAAACTTGAAGAGGGAGTGGACTATAAAGTAGATACCAAACTCGGTTATATATCGCTGAACACAGCCCTTAGTAGCGATGAGGTATTGGCGGTAGCTTATCAATATACCTACGGTAGCCAAGTGTATCAAGTGGGTGAGTTTGCCAACGACGGTATCTCGGCAACTACCAATCAGTTTTACGGAGGTGGTAACAATGCGATTACCAACAACCTTTTGGTGTTGAAGATGCTTAAAAGTAACCGCCTGAATGTGAAAGACCCTATTTGGGATTTGATGATGAAGAACGTGTATTCAGTAGGTTCAGCACAGCTTTCACCAGAAGATTTCCGTATGAATATCTTCTACTCCAACCCCTCCCCTATTAACTATATCGAAAAAGTAAACAATAACGGTTGGCCTACAGGATTGGAAGACCGCATTTTGTTAAATCTCTTCAACTTCGACCGCCTCAACAAATACAACGACCCTCAGCCAGGTGGTGACGGGTTCTTTGATTTTGTTCCGGGCATTACCGTAGACGAACAATACGGAAAAATATTCTTTACCAAAGTAGAGCCTTTTGGTGAATACCTCTACAACACCTTAGGTGGTGGTGCAAATTACGACGACCCTGCAACTTATAATGACAACCAACGAAAATACGTTTATACTTCACTATACAAAAATACGAAAACCCAAGCCCAGATGGACGGTGATAAGAATAAGTTCCAAATGAAAGGACGCTATAAGTCATCGGGTAGAAGAGGTATATCCTTAGGAGCCTTCAACATACCTCGTGGTTCAGTAACGGTAACAGCCGGTGGGCGTATACTGGTTGAAGGATTAGACTATTTAGTAGACTATCAATCAGGAATTGTGGAGATTATCAATCCGAGTCTTGAAGCGAGCAACTTGCCTATACAGGTTTCAGTAGAGAACAATCTGATTTTTGGAGGGCAAACCACCCGCTTTATGGGCGTGAATGTAGAACACAAATTCAACGATAAGTTTATCATTGGAGGTTCTATCGTAAACCTACGCGAACGACCTTATACCCAAAAGACCAGCTACGGGCAAGAAGCCGTAAACAATACTATCTTCGGTTTTGGAGGAACTTACTCTACTGAGCTACCTTTCCTAACTCGCTGGGTAAACCGTATTCCTACGATTAAGAGCGATGCGCCGTCGAATCTATCTATACGAGGTGAATTTGCTTACCTAAGAGCCGGTACCCCTAAGGCAGATGATTTTGACGGAGAAACTACCGTGTACTTAGACGACTTTGAGGCAGCGCAAGCCACTATTGATATGCGTTCGCCCCTTGCGTGGAAATTGGCAAGCACGCCTTTAGAATTTGGACAAGGCAGTGGTACAGCTTCGCGCACTTTATACGGTAATGGGCCTGATGACCCCAATAACTTACGCAATGGTTATGGGCGTGCTAAACTGTCGTGGTATACCATAGACCCTGTGTTCTATTCAAACCAAAAGCCTTCGGAGATAAGCAGTAGCGAAATCTCTAAGAATAGTACACGCCGTATTTTTATAGAAGAAATCTTCCCACAACAGCAATTAGCCCAAGGACAATCGTTAGTACAAACTACCTTAGACTTAGCTTATTACCCTAATGTAAAAGGGCCTTATAACAACGACCCAAGTTTTGCTTCTCGTACTAAAAACGACAAATGGGCAGGAATTATGCGCGGTATGAGCTATTCGGATTTTCAAGAAAGTAACATAGAGTTCTTGCAGTTCTGGGTGATGGATCCTTATTATTCAGGTGAATACAGTGGTGATGGAGAATTGGTTTTCAACTTAGGAAATATATCAGAAGACGTGCTTAAAGACGGTAGAAAACAATACGAAAACGGCTTACCAGGACTTTCTTCTACTTCAAGTATTAATACCTCGTCTTGGGGTAAAGTACCTGCGGCACAATCGCTGATATATGCTTTTGATGACAACTCATCTAACCGTGCCTTGCAAGATATAGGATTAGATGGACTCAACGACGCCGAAGAATCGAGAATATACAACAATAACGTAGCTACCTCACCTAACGACCCTGCGATGGATAACTACGAATACTTTTTGGCGCGTAGTGGTGGTATCTTAAACCGTTATTACAACTACAATGGTACGCAAGGTAACTCGCCTGTGGCAGTAACTAATACGAACAGAGGTTCGACCACAATTCCTGATTATGAAGATATCAACGGTGATTATACGATGAACACCGCCAACAACTACCTTGAATACAGAGTGCGTATTAAACCTAATATCACCACTGCTGACCCTTATGTGAATGATATTCGTGTGGTATCGGTAGAAGCACCTAACGGGCAACAAGTAAGTGCCCGCTGGATACAGTTTAAAATACCGATTGCCAGCGGTGAGATGTGGCGAGAAGGGTTCCAATATCCATTGAACAACAACGACAAGATGGATATCATCAACTCGATGACCCATATGCGTATGTACCTTACAGGCTTCCCTCAAGAAATGCTATTACGCTTTGGTACACTTGACCTTATTCGCGGTGATTGGCGTTATTACAACTATACCCTCAGCACTGATAAGGACGACCCAAGTGATGACGGCACCAAAGTAGAAATCAATTCAGTAAATTTAATTGAGAACGAAACCCGTCAGCCTATTCCTTACCGTATGCCACCAGGGGTACGCCGTGAGCGTATTAATACCAACAACACCTTGGTAGAACAAAACGAGCAGGCTTTATCTTACATAGTGGATAACCTTGAAAACAACGATAGTAGGGCGGTATACAAGGCAATGCGCTTTGACCTTCGACAATACAAGTATATCAAGATGTTTGTACACGCTGAAGCCTATAAGAACAAACCGCTGAGCGATAATCAGGCAGTGGCTTTCTTGCGGGTAGGTACTGACTTTAACGACAACTATTACCAAGTGGAAGTACCCTTACAGGTAACGCCTGCGGGTGCTTCGACAGAGCAACTGATATGGCCACAAAACAACCAATTGGTTATCCCAATGGACGTGCTCACCAAGTTAAAAGCTATAAGCATACGCAACCAAACAATGAGTGATGCGGTATACTACGATGCAAACTTCAATGTAGTACCTGAGAGTGCGCCACACGTAGCGGGACAAAACCGTTATGTAATCAAAGGGAATCCGTCGCTCGGTAGTGTAAGAGCCGTAATGATAGGGGTGAAAAACGTATCGGGCAGTAATGGACTGAGTGGGGAATATTGGTTCAACGAATTGCGTGTAGCCGAATTGGAAAACCACGGCGGTTGGGCAGCCGTAGGCTCTCTTGATGCGAATGCCTCTGAACTAATGAACATCTCGGCTACAGGACGTATGCATACCGTAGGTTTTGGAGCGGTAGACCAAGCTCCTAATCAGCGCGCCTTAGAAAGTACCCGCGAATACGATGTAATGATGAACATCAATGCGGGGAAACTGCTCCCTCCTAAGTGGAATATGCAAATACCGGTAGGCTTGAATCACTCGCAGAAACTCTCGACCCCAGAGTACGACCCCGTATATCAAGACATCAAATTAGAAGACCGATTGGACGTAGCACAAAACGCACGCGAGCGAGAAATTATTAAAGAACAAGCAGAAGATTATACACTAAGACGCGGTATTAACCTCATCGGGGTGAAGAAAAACTTAGGCGAAGGACAGAAAAACCGTATTTACAACATAGAGAACTTTACTTTTAACTATGCTTACAACGAGAAGAACCACCGCGATTACGAGTTGCGTTACGAAGATGAACAACAAGTGCGCGCAGGCTTTATGTACAACTATACTTTCAAACCTACTGCCGTAGAGCCTTTCAAGAAAAGTAGTAAGTTTGCTAATAAGCGCTATTGGCAATGGTTAGCAGATGTAAACTTGAACATTCTGCCTACCAGCATTATGTTCACTACTGATATCAATCGTTCTTTTACTAAGCAATTGTTCCGCGATGTACATTTTGATGGTGTGAATGCAAATCAGCAAAAAGCACTCCCTGAGCTACAACAGCGCAATTACCAGATGAATCACCAATACGCTATCAACTACAATTTGACTAAATCATTGCGATTGAACTTCAATGCTACTAATAACAGTATCATTCGCAACTACTATGTGTACGATGGCAATGGGGATATATCAGGCATTAATAAAGAAGTATCACTTTGGTCAGATTTCTGGGATTTAGGAACTCCAGACCACTTCTTCTCGAAGTTCCAAGTGAACTACGATTTGCCTTTTAGTAAGTTTCCTTTCTTTGAATTTATGAAAGCTAACTATACTTATTCTGGTGATTTCGACTATCAGCGCGGTTCACAAACTCTCTTACAGTTGGCACGCCAAGAAGTAAACACCTTGCAAAACGGCAATACGCATAACTTTACAGCAAACCTTACTTTCGACCAGCTGTATCGTTACTTAGGCGTAAAAGCTACTCCAAGAGGAGAAAAAGCCAGTGTAGCTAAAACTTTCTTGACAATGCTCAAAACAGTAGGAGTGAACTACTCAGTTACCAATGCTCGCACCATACCAGGATATACGCAACAAGTAGGCTTCTTAGGCACCTTTAAACCATCGGCAGGCTTTATGTTTGGTGACCAAACTGACTTACGTTATGAGATGGCAAAACGCGGTTACCTTACTGAATTCCCTGATTTCAACGACCAATACATCAAATCACAAGAGAAACAGCTGTTGCTTACGGCTAACTTGCAACCTATCCCTGATTTGCAAATCAATTTAAAAGCTAATCGTCAGTATACCGAGAACTATACTGAAACCTTTGAAGTGCGCAACTTTGTTTATAATCCATTAGTAGGCAACCAAGTGGGTAGATTTAATATTTCTACCAACTTGATAGCTACTACCTTTAATAAGATTGATGAATACAAGTCGGAAGCCTTTGAACGTTTCAAAGAAAACCGACTTACCGTAGCACGTCGTTTGGCTGAGGCGCGCGGTTTGAATCCAGCCAGCGTAGATGCAGAAGGTTACCCTATAGGTTATAGCAAAAAGAGCCAAGCAGTGATGATACCTGCTTTCTTTGCAGCCTATTCAGGAAGTAGTGCCAGTGGCGTATCGCTTGATGCTTTCAAGAATATTCCTATCCCTGAGTGGAATATACGCTATACCGGACTAATGCGCGTAGAGTTTATCAAGAATACTTTCCGTCGTTTCTCATTGGCACACGGTTATCGTGCCAGTTACTCGCTTAGTGAGTTCCGAACTAACTTAGAATATGAACCGGCTAACCCTAATAAAACGAACGTAGCAGGCGATTTTCTCAATGAGAAACTCTATTCTACTGTTACGCTCGCTGAGCAGTTCAATCCGCTTATTAGGGCAGATATGGAATTCAAAAACTCTATGAGCTTCTTGGCAGAATTCAACCGAGACCGCACTATTTCTATCAGTTTAGATAATGATTACCTAACTGAGATTCTCAAACGCGAATACAAATTCGGGGTAGGATACCGATTTAAAGATTTGCGTTTCGTTACCCGAGTAAATGGTAATCTCACTACCTTGAAGAGCGATTTAGTACTGAAAGGCACTCTTTCCTACCTCAATGAGTTTACGGTAATACGCAATATGGAAATATTCAACAACCAAGTAACAGCAGGACAAACCTCGTGGTTGGGTAACCTCACTGCCGAATATGCTCTTACTCGTAACCTTTTGGCATCGTATTATTTCCAATACAATTTCTCTAAATCGGCTATTTCAACTGCTTTCCCAATGACGACTATTCGCACAGGACTTTCAGTGAAATATACCTTTCAATAATTAGCTGATTTGGATACCTACAAAACCATAGCAACCTCGGTAGAAGAGGTGATTTTTAAGGAAAAGAGCAGTAAGTTTTTAGGCTATGCTTTCCCGATTACTTCTGAAGAGGAGATAAAGGTGCATCTCGAAGCTGTGAAAAAAGCACATTTCTCGGCACGGCATTGGTGTTATGCGTGGCAATTGGGTTATGGCACTACGCAGCGTTATCGCACTAACGACGACGGTGAACCTAACAATACAGCAGGGATTCCTATTTATGGGCAAATACAGTCGTTTGAACTTACTAATGTACTGGTGGTAGTAGTGCGTTATTTTGGAGGGATTAAATTAGGGGTAGGCGGATTGGTGCAGGCTTACAAAACTACTGCCCAACTCACCTTGCAAGAAGTAGAAATTGTAGAAAAGCTCATTACCGAAGAACTTATCATCAGTTTTGAATATCCACTGATGAACAAAGTAATGCGGGTAGTAAAAGAGCAGAACCTCACCATCACTCATCAACTGCTCACTGAAAACTGTGTGCTACATTTAGCCGTACGACAAAGTGATTTTATAAAAGTAAAAGAGATTTTTAGTAATCTCTTTGGGGTACATATAATAGAAGAAGATTAGGGCGTTTCTTTTCTTGAGTGCTTACTTTCATTGATTGTCTATTTGTATCTATTTTTTAAAATGCAACCGAAAGCTGTTCACTACTGCCTTTTGCTGTTGGTATTCCAAAGGTACAAAAGGAAATTTACGCTCATTATCTCCTTCCTTTTCTTTAGAAAAAGCATAAAATGGCACATCATTTAGCACGGTCATATCTACTGTTTTACAAGCGATAAGTAAGAAGCATAAAATAAAGGGTAAGAGGAGTTTCATTGTTAAGAGCTAAAATTAAAAACTTTGCCAAAGTTTTCCTGTCTGCACGGCTCGCTCCCTTGGCAAAGTTGAATATTATAGAGAGCTACACTTTCTTCACTATAAAGTAGTTTTTCTTTCCACGTTGTAATAAGATAAATTTCCCATCTACAAGGTCTTTTTCCCCTATCTGGTAGTCTTCACCTACTTTCTCTTTATTTACGGAGATAGAGTTCTCTTTCAAGGCACGACGTGCTTCGGAATTAGAACTGATAAAACCTGTTTTTGCTGAAAGAATCGCAATCATATCAAGTCCACCAGTAATATCGGTGGCACTTACTTCGGCTTGAGGTACGCCATCAAACACTTCTAAGAAAGTTTTCTCGTCTAAAGTGCGCAAATCGGCAGAAGTAGAGTTACCAAAGAGGATTTGTGATGCTTTTTTGGCTTTCTCAAGCTCTTCGCGTCCGTGTACTAATAGGGTGAGTTCTTCTGCCAATTTGTTTTGCAATATGCGCAAGTGAGGCGCCTCGGTGTGCTGAGCGATGAGACTGTTGATTTCCTCTTTACTGAGCATTGTAAAGATTTTTATATAACGTTCTGCATCAGCATCGGAAGTATTAATCCAATATTGGAAGAACTTGTAAGGCGAAGTTTTCTCAGGGTCGAGCCATACGTTACCACCTTCACTCTTACCGAATTTAGTACCATCGGCTTTAGTAATCAGCGGACAAGTAAGGGCATACGCCTTCCCTCCTGCTATACGGCGAATGAGCTCAGTACCAGTGGTAATGTTTCCCCATTGGTCAGACCCTCCCATTTGCAAAGTGAGGTTTTTCTCACGGTAGAGATGCAAAAAGTCATAACCTTGCAAGAGTTGATATGAGAACTCAGTAAACGACATTCCATCGGTATTTTCATTAGGGTCGAAGCGTTTCTTTACCGAATCCTTAGCCATCATATAGTTTACGGTAATGTGCTTACCAATATCGCGAATGAATGAAAGGAATGAGAACTCTTTCATCCAATTATAGTTATTCACGAGTTCAGCACGATTAGGTGCAGTGCTTTCAAAATCAAGAAATTTTGCCAATTGTTTTTTGATACCCGCTATATTGTGTGCTAATACTTCTTCAGTGAGCAAATTGCGTTCTACCGATTTACCTGAAGGGTCGCCTATCATACCTGTTGCACCTCCTACAAGTGCATAGGGTTTATGACCGCAATTTTGGAAATGGCGCAACATCATCACGCCCACCAAGTGACCAATATGCAGTGAGTCAGCAGTAGGGTCTATTCCCACATAAGCAGCGCGTAAGCCTTCCATAAGGTGTTGTTCCGTTTCAGGCATTATATCCTGAATCATACCGCGCCAACGCAATTCTTCTATAAAATTCTTCATTAGTTTTTGTTCGTTTATAATCTATTTGGGTGCAAAGGTACGAAAAAAGTAAAAACACTCTTTTCTTCTTGCTAAAGTTCTAAATAAGTAAGTATAAATATCTGTCTATAGTTGATTTATTATTCGCTTTTTCTTCGGTTTAGATTCGTCATTTGTTCGCCTTTCCTTCGTTCTTTGTTCGTCTTTTGTTTATCTGCCCGTGCGGCTCGCATCTGCCCGTGCGACTCGCATCTATACCCTAAACTTATTGCTCAAACGATTGCATTTCCACTAATTTTTTATACATACCGTTCTTTTGTATCAGTTCAGTATGGGTACCCTGCTCTACTATTTGTCCTTTTTGCATTACTACTATTTGGTCAGCATTTTGGATTGTTGAAAGCCGGTGCGCAATCACTACCGAAGTGCGGTTCTTCATCATATTTTCTAAGGCATTCTGTACCAAACGCTCGCTTTCTGTATCAAGTGCCGAAGTTGCCTCATCGAGTACCATTATAGGTGGGTTTTTCAGTACTGCACGAGCAATACTAAGGCGTTGTTTTTGTCCGCCACTCAGTTTACTACCTGCATCGCCTATGTTGGTATCGAAACCCTTGGGAAGGTCTTTTATAAATTCATAAGCATTAGCTATCTTAGCTGCTGTCACTAGTTCTTCATCAGTAGCATCGGGCTTTCCTATCAGCAGATTGTTCTTTACCGTATCATTAAAAAGAATAGAATCCTGCGATACCACCCCTATGAGCTTTCGCAAGGAGGCAGTTTGCATATCTTTTACGTTCACCCCATCGATAAGTACCTCTCCCTGATTTACATCGTAAAAACGAGTAATAAGGTTCGCAATAGTGCTCTTGCCACTCCCCGATTGTCCTACTAAGGCAATTGTCTTCCCTTTAGGTATTTCCAAAGAAAAATGAGTGAGTACGGGCAGTTCAGCATACGCAAAAGTAATATCTTTCAGAGCTACAGCAGTAGTAAAATCAGAAATTACAACAGGATTTTCACACTCTTTAATAGGATTCTCGTAATCAAGAATTTCCAAAATACGTTCGGCTGCTGCATTCCCTTTTCGCATATCGTATGATGCCTTACTGATAGCCTTAGCGGGGGTGAGAATATTGTACGCCAATCCCATAAAGGCAATGAATTGAGTGCCCTCTAATGTTTTATCTACCAACACTAACGAGCCTCCAAACCACAGCAAAATAGCAATCATTAGAATACCGAGAAACTCACTCATTGGCGACCCTAAGTTCTGACGGTTCATTACCTTATTGCTCAATCGGTTAAAAGTATTGCTAGATTCCTTAAATTTCTTAGAGAAAATACCCTCAGCATTAAATGCCTTTATAATGCGCAATCCGCCTATAGTCTCTTCTATGAGCGAAAGAAATCGCCCTTGTTCTTGTTGTAAAGCTATTGAATTCTTTTTTAGTGATTTACCTATCCTCGAAATTACTGCCGCTGCAATAGGAATAAATACAAAGGTAAATACTGTGAGTTTCACGCTAATACCTAGCATCACCAAAATAGAAAAGAGAATAGTAAGAGGTTCTCTCACAAAAGCCTCCAATCCCGAGAGCAATGAGTATTGTACTTCGTTTACATCACCTACCATACGCGACATAATATCGCCTTTGCGCTGTTCTGAGAAAAATGCTATCGGTTGGCTTACAACTTTTTTGTAAAGTGCATCACGCAAATCGCGTAATACACCATTGCGAAGGTAAGTAATGAAAAAAGAAGCTAAATAGCTAAACATATTCTTCAGCAAGAAGAGTGAAATTACCAAAGCAATCACTATTCCAAGAGCCCAAATAGTATTTTCTCCCGCAAGAATTCCTACTTTGTAGTTTAAGTAGGCTTTACCATAACTCCCTAAATCCAACAAATTACCCGAATATACAGGAGCTTCAGCTACTGTTTGCGCTTTGCCAAAAAGTACATCAAGCATCGGGATAAGTGCCACAAACGAAAGTGCACTAAAGAGTGAATAAAGAATATTGAAAAATATGTTCAGTATTGCCTGTTTCTTATAAGGCAATATATAAGGGATAAATCTCTTGAGTTTCATCTTATTTCTTGTATTTCTTAACCGTTTCGTCCCTTCTTAGCTTTTGATTATCGGTATACACAAACTTAGGAACGAAATAGATTTGGCGAGGCACTTCGTATTTCAGTATATCTTTATCCATATAAATATCGTGTGCCAAAGTAGGGTAATCCTTCTCCTCACCCTGTACGTAAAGCACTGCTCGTTGTCCTAATTCATCATCAGGTTCTTTAGTAATAAAGTAATCACCTTTGATGTACTTCTTAATCTTGTGCTCTACACTTTCTGGAAAGACTTTAAAGCCTCCCGAATTGATAATATTGTCAAAACGCCCTAACCACTCAAATTCGCTATGCGATATGAGATTTACAATATCATTAGTAATCACAGGGTGGTCGGCAATCAAAGGTGCATTTATTACCAAACAATTGCGGTCGTCTTGGGTAAACGTAACATTAGGCATTGCCTTATAGGTAGTTTCGTGCTCCATCGTGTGATTTACCCTGCGCATCGCAATATGCGAAATGGTTTCAGTCATTCCATAAGATGAATACACTTCTGTGGGAATATTCTGTAATTTAGCTTCTAATTCTCCATCAATAGAAGCTCCTCCTAATATTACCTTCTTCACACGAGGCAAATCAGTAAGAGATTTCGCCGCTTGCAAAGGTATCATTGCACAAAAATCATAATCCTTGCTGGTAAGCGATAAAGGCATAGACGAAGGGCGAATAATATCAAGGTGTAAACCTAAAATAATGGCGCGAATAAGCATCATCTTACCTGCAATAAAGTCAGCTGGCAAACACAACAAAGCACGATTCTTAGGTGAAAGATTAAGGTATTCACCCGTAGCCAAAGCCGAATTAACCATACCTTGTTTCTTAAGGTGAATTTGTTTAGGAATGCCAGTAGAACCTGAGGTCGTCGCTTCTATATAATCCCTGTCGTCAAGCCAATCCAGAAGAAACCTCCCCACCGATTTGCGGTAAGGCAAACCATCTTTCACGTAGGCTACCGCCAAGATAATAAGTCGTTCTCTATCTATAGGAAATCCATTGATTCTAAAATCTTTATGTACAAATTTGTAGTCTATTTCGTTCATCTTAAATGTAATATTGTTTTAATAGCAGTGGCAAAGCTACAATAATTAAACGAAATGAGCAAAATTAAATGTAAAATCTTATATTTTCATCGTTACAATTCGTCCTCATTGGGGTTGTCGGCAATTACTCAACCATCGCTCTATTCTCATTTTATCTTTCTATTACTTTCGCCTCGAAACCTCGTTTTTATCACTTTTAACCTTGCTGTATTATATTATGAATCAACTTTTTACACACCCTTTCTATACCAATCGTCCAAGATTCGTATAAGCTTCCTATAAGCTCTCTATAAGCTAACCCCACCCTTCTCTCAGCCTTTTTTCATCAAAAACCCCTCTAATCATCTTTTGATATTCTTCGTTTCCCTTCGATGATTCTGTGTCTTTCCAAAAACTCTAATGTGTTCTTTTTGCGACACACACTTTGGCAAAGCTGATTCAATTGATAATCAATTTAAAGACAATACAAACTATTATTGAAAATAACCTATTCTGTAAAACATACTTTACTCAGAAAATATTTCTATGGTTTTAGCCTTTTACAACCTAATTATTCATCTAAAAATAATAATGATTATGAGCCTTTTATAAAACAACAGAAAAAATATTTTGTCTTTTTCCCTGCTATATCAAAAATATTTTCTAATTTTACCCCCAATAAATTTATAAAAGTATGTATGCATTAGACCGTATTGATTTAGCACTTTTAGATGAGTTACAACAAGATAGCAAACAATCTATTAAAAAATTATCCGAGAAAGTAAGCCTGTCAATCACTCCAGTTCACGAACGTATCAAACGATTAGAATCACTAGGGATAATTCAAAGATATGTAGCGGTAGCCAATCCTAAAGCTCTCGGAAAAAAATTGGTAGCTTATTGTCAAGTAAAACTTCTTAAGCATAGTGCCGAATTATTTAATGAGTTCGAAAAATATATAAGCACTTTAGATGAAGTGTTAGAAGCCTCGTATATGGCAGGAGGCTACGACTTCCTGCTAAAAGTTATGCTCAACGATATGGAAGATTATCAGAGATTTGTAGTACACAAAATATCTAAATTAGAAATTATCTCTAACATTCAAAGTTCTTTCGTAATACAAGAAATCAAGAACACCTCTATGATTAAATGTCTACGTGAGGAAGCTGAAAAAACTAATTAAAAATGCACATAGCAATTGCAGGAAATATAGGAGCTGGAAAAACTACCCTTACCTCCCTATTAGCCAAACACTACCAATGGGAAGCCCATTTCGAAGATGTGGTAGATAACCCTTATTTAGATGATTTTTATCACCAAATGGAGCGCTGGAGTTTTAATTTACAAATATACTTTCTAAACAGTCGCTTCCGACAGATTTTGGATTTTAGAGAGAAAGGAAATAACATCATTCAAGACCGCACTATTTACGAAGATGCTCACATCTTTGCCCCTAACTTACACGAAATGGGACTGATGAGCTCTCGTGATTTCGATAATTACAAATCACTATTCGCTCTGATGGAGCGCCTTGTTCTCCCACCAGACCTACTGATTTACCTCAGAAGCTCAGTACCCAACTTAGTAAACCAAATACAAAAGCGCGGTCGAGATTACGAAAATACAATCTCGATAGACTATCTCAACCGCCTCAACCAGCGATACGAACAGTGGATAAAAAGTTACGACAAGGGGAAACTACTCATTATAGAAGTAGACAACATTGATTTCGTAAACAACCCTGAAGATTTAGGTGAAATCATCAATAAAATAGACGGACTCCTATACGGATTGTTCTAAAATAAAAAAGACACCCACAATAGTGAGTGTCTTTTTTATTTTATCTTTTATTCGTTATTAAAAGAATTTGTTTACGTGGAAAGCAACCAAACCATCGATTGGTTTTCTTAGCACTGTACCCAATTTAAGGTTGTTTTCCGTCAATACTTCTTCCAAAATATCTTGGAGGAAGAAAGCAATACTACCTACAAAGTTGATAGGCACTTCGTAACGGTCTTCATACTGAGAAATCCAGTGGTCTACAAATAGTTGCATACCTTTTCTCACCATCTCACGGCAATATTCATGATTCTTATTTTCTACTACGAATTTCGCAAAAGTAGCCAAGTAACTGTTAGGATTTGGCATCTTGTACAAATGATTTTTAATCACATCTGAGCCCAATTCATATTGGTTTTCAAATTTTTGTACAAGGTCTGATGGCATTTTCTTGAAGTAATAGTCGATAATCAATCGTTTACCATAAAAGTTCCCACTCGATTCGTCCATCAAAATATAGCCTAATGAATCTACTGCTTGGTATAATTCTTTACCATTCCAATAAGAGCAGTTAGCACCTGTACCTAAGATACATACAATAGCTTTATCGGTGGGAGCTGTAGTGGCAAACACAGCTGCATAAGTATCTTCTTTCACATCTATTTTAGCGTTTTTGAAGATAGTTGCCAAACTGCGTTCTACAAAGTAACGAATGCGTTCAGTACCACAACCAGCACCATAGAAATAAATTTCTGATACTGAATTTCTGTTCTCAAACAATTGATAATTGGTGGTAATACGCTCTACGAGAATTTCTTCTGTAAGAACTTCAGGGTTTAATCCTAAAGTTTGAGTAAAAAATATTTTTTCACCTTTGCTATTCAAGGCTGTCCAATCGGCCTTAGTAGCTCCACTGTCTACAATTAAAATCATATCGTTTCGGTTTTATTAAGTTGTTTACTATTAAAAAAGGTGAGTATGCCTCCATAGGCAACTCACCTTTTTTCTTTATGAATTACAATTTAGCAATGTGCTGTGCTAAATCTACCAATTTGTTTGAATAACCAGTCTCGTTATCGTACCAAGAAACTACTTTGAAGAAGTTAGCACTCAAACCGATACCAGCTTTTGTATCGAAAATAGAAGTGTTTTTGCAACCTACGAAGTCTTGAGAAACTACAAGGTCTTCAGTGTATCCAAGTATACCTTTCAATTCACCTTCTGATGCTTTTTTCATAGCAGCATTGATTTCCTCTAAAGTAGTTGATTTTTTAGTGCGGAAAGTCAAATCTACTACTGAAACATCGGCAGTAGGTACGCGGAATGCCATACCAGTAAGTTTACCGTTGAGTTCAGGGATTACTTTACCTACAGCCTTAGCAGCACCGGTAGTAGAAGGAATGGTGTTGCAAAGTGCTGAACGTCCACCTCTCCAATCCTTTTTAGAAGGACCATCTACTGTTAATTGTGTAGCGGTTGTAGCGTGAACTGTAGTCATCAAAGCCTCTTCGATACCGAAGTTATCATTCAATACTTTAGCGATAGGCGCCAAGCAGTTAGTTGTACAAGAAGCGTTAGACACGATAGTATCAGTAGGTTTTACTGATTTGTGGTTCACACCCATTACAAACATAGGAGCATCAGCTGATGGAGCAGAAATAACTACTTTTTTAGCTCCTGCATTAATATGAGCTTGTGCTTTTTCTAAGGTAGTGAAGATACCAGTACATTCAGCAACTACATCGGCGTGTACTTCGTTCCATTTAAGGTTGTTAGGATCTTTTTCAGCAGTGATACGCACTTTTTTGCCATCTACTACTAAGTGACCATTTTCTACTTTCACATCACCTTTAAAGGTTCCGTGAACTGAATCGTATTTCAAAAGATAAGCGATGTAATCTACATCCAAAAGGTCGTTAATACCAACGATTTCTACGTCGGCTCTTTCATAAGCAGCACGGAATACGAGACGTCCAATACGTCCGAAACCGTTAATTCCAATTTTTACTGACATAATTCTCTTTTAATTTAATTTATTCGTTATTTAATTTTAAGTTTGTTACGTTACTAAGTTGCCATTATTTCGGCTACACGGAGGAGTTCTGTATCTATTTTAGAACTGCCTTTGATAGCTTTTTCAAGCGGAGTGAGTTCCATTTTGTTGTTACGGATTCCTACCATATAGTTAGATTTTCCTTCAAGGAGTGATTCTACTGCTTTTACCCCCATACGGCTTGCCAATACGCGGTCGAAGCAAGAAGGAGCACCTCCACGTTGCATATGCCCTAATACTGATACACGCACATCGTAATCGGGGTGGTGTTGCTCTACATATTCTTTAAGTTCGAATACGTTTTTACCTATTTTATCGCCTTCAGCAACCACTACCAAGCTAGAAGTTTTACCAGTCCTACGACTTTTTTCCAAAGATTCAAGTAGCTTTTTAAGTCCTATATTCTCTTCTGGAATCAAGATTTCTTCAGCACCTGCCCCTACCCCAGAGTTCAAGGCGATGTGTCCTGCGTCACGCCCCATTACTTCTATGAAAAACAAGCGGTTGTGAGAGCTTGCAGTATCTCTAATCTTGTCGATAGCCTCAATTACAGTGTTGAGAGCGGTATCATATCCCAAAGTAAAATCAGTACCATAGATATCGTTATCGATAGTACCAGGGATTCCCATTACGGGGAAACCAAATTCTTTGTTGAACAAGAGTGCCCCAGTGAAAGAGCCATCACCTCCTATTACTACCAAAGAATCTACCCCTGCAGCTTTTAATTTTTCATAAGCTACCTTGCGCCCTTCAGGAGTTTTAAAATCTTTAGAGCGGGCTGATTTCAAGATAGTACCTCCTCTATTGATAATATCTCGAACGCTACGTGCGTTCATTTCTTCAAAATCGCCTTCTATCATTCCCTGATAGCCACGATATACACCTACCACTTCGATGTTGTGATATGCACAAGTACGTACCACTGAACGAATGGCGGCGTTCATACCAGGAGCGTCTCCTCCTGATGTTAATACTGCTATTTTTTTTACTGACATTGTCTGTTTTTAATTTTCCGCCTCAAAAGTACAAAATATTTTTGATATAGCAATAATTTTATGTGTTTTTTTTAACACTAAAAAATATAACTATTTAGTTTATTAGGAATTAGAAAATAGGTGTTAAAAGTTAGTTTTATAAAAATCTTAATGTTTGTTGTATTCCTTTAAAGCTTCACCTAATATGTGAATGGCTTTTACTATCTTCTCCTTCTCGAGCACATAAGCTATACGCACTTGGTTGCACCCTAAACCTTTGGTAGCATAAAAACCTTCGGCAGGAGCCAACATTACCGTTTCGTTATTTACTGAAAAATGGCCTAAAAGCCATATACAGAAGTCTTCTGCATTTTCTACAGGCAATTCGGCTATACAATAGAAAGCTCCCTTAGGCATCGATACACGCACACCTTCTACTTTTCGAAGTTCTTCAATGAGCACGTTCCTACGCTGAGTATATTCTTTTAGTACCTCTTCAAAATAAGTTTCGGGTACATCAAAAGCGCGTTCGGCTCCTATTTGTGAATAAGTAGGGGGAGACAAGCGTGCTTGAGCGAACTTCAAAACAGACATCATCACATCCTTATTCTTAGAAACTACCCACCCGATGCGCGCTCCACACATACTGAAACGTTTAGATACCGAATCTATCATTATAGCATTTTGTTCAATACCTTCTACTTGCATAATGGAATAATGGGTAGCATCATCATATACGAACTCTCGGTATACCTCATCGAAAATGAGGAAAATATCGTGTTTTTTAGCTATTGCTGCCAATTGCAAAATTTCTTCTTTAGAATACAAATAGCCTGTAGGATTTCCGGGGTTACAAATGAGAAAAGCTTTGGTTTTAGGAGTTATCTTTTTCTCAAACTCTTCTATAGGAGGTAAGGCAAAGTTATCATCAAAAGAAGACGTAATAGGCACACACACTGCATCAAAGGCTTCTGAGAAGCTAATATAGTTCGCATAGTAAGGTTCTGGAATGATAATTTCATCATCGGCATTGGCAACAGTAGCAATTACATAGGTAAGAGCTTCAGAACCTCCACAAGTGATGATAATATCACTACTTTCTACCTTAATATCGTGTTTTTTGTAGTATTCCACCACCTTTTCTCTAAGAGAATCGATTCCCTCACTTTTGGTATATTCCAATACCTTAGGAGTAAAATCTTTTACGGCTTGTACGGCTATTTCAGGGGTTTTAATGTCAGGCTGACCGATATTGAGGTGATAAATAGTCTTCCCTTCCTTAGCTACTTTTTCAGCGTAAGGGGTCAGTTTTCTAATGGGTGACTGAGGCAATATTTGTGCTCTATGTGATATTGTAGGCATTTTTTTAATGATTAATGGTTAATTATTAATGGTTAATGAAAAATTAGCAAATTAGCCAATTTGTCAATTAACACATTGGCTAATTGATAAATCGGCTAATTATCTTATTTTTTTGCTACTAATTCAGCAATGCGAATAATCACTTCGGTAGCTTTTTCGAGGTTTTCTACGGGTACAAATTCGTATTTACCGTGGAAATTATGTCCGCCTGCAAAGATATTAGGGCAAGGCAAGCCCATAAAGCTAAGTTGAGAACCATCGGTACCACCGCGGATAGGTTTAGTAATAGGAGTAATACCTAATTCTTTCATCGCGCGTTCGGCTACTTCTACAATATGCATCACAGGTTTGATTTTTTCACCCATATTGTAGTATTGGTCTTTTATTTCGGCTACTGCTACATTAGGGATTTGCTTGTTAAGGTCGTCTACAATTTGCTGTACTACGGCTTTGCGTTTGTTGAAAAGGTCGCGGTCGTGGTCGCGGATGATAAGCTGTACTACCGTATTTTCTACATCTCCAGAAATATCGGTAATGTGGTAGAACCCTTCGCGACCTTCGGTGCGAGCTGGAATCTCATCGGCTGGTAGTGCATTGATAAACTGAGTAGCTACGAGCATTGAGTTTATCATTTTGTTTTTGGCAGTACCAGGATGCACGTTTTTTCCTTTGAAGTAAATTTTAGCTCCTGCTGCATTGAAACTCTCGTATTCAAGTTCGCCTATTTGTCCGCCGTCCATTGTATAAGCCCAGTCGGCAGCGAATTTTTTTACATCGAATTTATGTGCTCCACGTCCTATTTCCTCATCAGGGGTAAAGCCTACGCGTATTTTTCCGTGTTTGATTTCTGGGTGTTGCACAAGGTATTCCATAGCGGTTACAATTTCGGCAATCCCCGCCTTATCGTCAGCTCCTAAGAGGGTCGTACCATCGGTTGTGATAATGGTATTGCCTTTGTAGAGCAACAAATCCTCAAAATAAGAAGGTGATAACACTATATTTTGTTCTTTGTTGAGGACAATATCTCCCCCATCATAATTTTCTATAAACTGTGGATTTACGTTTTCACCAGAGAAGTCAGGTGATGTATCGAAGTGAGAAATAAAACCAATGGTAGGCACTGGGTAATCTACATTCGATGGTAACGTAGCCATCACGTAGGCGTTTTCATCTACAGTTACGTCTTGCAAACCAATGGCTTTCAATTCTTCTACCAATAGGTTTGCCATATTCCATTGTTTTTTGGTGCTAGGAGTTGTTTCGCTCTCAGGGTTGGACTGAGAGTCTATTTTTATATACTTAATAAAACGGTCTACTAAATTTTTCATTATATTATAGTTTTTAGTTATTTCTTTTTATTGTTAATTGGCTAATCTTCTAATATTTTCTTGCGTCTCAATTCAAAGTTTCTTCCAAGGTATACTTTTCTTACCATCTCATCAGCTGCCAATTCTTCAGGCACTCCTGATTTGAGGATTCCTCCCTCGAACATCAAATAAGTGCGGTCGGTAATGGCTAGTGTTTCCTGTACATTGTGGTCGGTGATGAGAATACCTATATTCTTGTCTTTGAGTTGTGCTACAATGCGTTGGATATCTTCCACTGCTATAGGGTCTACCCCTGCAAAAGGCTCGTCGAGCAAGATAAACTTCGGACTGGTAGCCAAAGCACGTGCAATTTCTGTGCGACGACGTTCTCCCCCTGAAAGCAAGTCTCCACGATTTTTACGAATATGTCCTAAGCCAAACTCTTCTATCAGCTCATCGGTTTTGCGTTGTTGTTCTGCCTTAGAGAGTTTGGTGAGTTGTAAGACACTTTTGATGTTGTCCTCAATACTCAGCTTTCTAAATACCGAAGCCTCTTGGGCCAAATACCCAATACCGCTTTGAGCACGTTTGTACATCGGATAACTGGTGATTTCGGTATTATCCAAAAAAATAGTACCACCGTTGGGCTTGATGAGTCCCACTATCATATAAAAGGAAGTCGTTTTTCCTGCTCCGTTAGGTCCCAAGAGTCCTACGATTTCACCTTGGTTTACTTCCAGCGAAACGCCTTTTACTACTTTTCTTCCTTTGTATATTTTGATGATGTTATTTACTACTAATTTCATATAATCTTAAAACGAAAAGCGATAAGGCATTTCGTTGAGTTCTGTTTCTAAATCTACCCAATCGTGTACTTCGGTTACGATACTGTACACCATCTCTTCGGTAAGCACTTTCCCTTCGTAAAGGTCGGTAATGGTTTGTTCGCTCATTACTTCTTGCAAGAAGCCTTCGTCGCCCAAATATTCCACTGCCCATTCTTTGTATTTCATAGGGTCAGTAGAAATATACTCAAACTTATCGATATGTTCTTCCACAGGGAAGTTCTCTACACATTGCCACGTTTCGCCATCTAAAGAGTATATCACGAAAGGAATATCACTTTCTGAAAAGTTTTTACGATAGTACGGCAAGAACACCTTCGGGATACGCTTCTCGAAGTCGTGATTATCGCCTCCTTTGCTATCTTCGGCGCTCGAAGAGGGAACGATTAAGCAGGCTTTATCAATAAAATAAAACGACAGCGACGAACCGTCTTCATCTTCAAAGCCGTGCCCCCATTGGGCTTCATAGCCTTCATATTCTTCTTCATTTACTTTGTAGTAGGTGTGATAAACTTCAAACTCGTGACCACAAATAATCCAATCTAATACGGCTTCGCCTTTGCAAAGCTGTTTCAACGTTTTCACGTTGGGTAGGTGCTGTAAGTAGGTATTACAATCCATTAAAAATATTAAATTACCTTGTTTTGTTCTTTTTTTAAAACGTAAGCTGAAATAAAAATACTTATTTCGTATAAGAGCATTATCGGTATCGACACGATAATTTGGCTTACTACATCAGGAGGGGTTATAATTGCTGCAATGATAAGCACTACAATGACTGCGTGCCGGCGATATTTTCGCATAAAAGCAGGTGTTATCACTCCTAATTTGGTAAGAAAATAAACAACAATAGGTAGCTCAAAAATAATGCCACACGAAATGACTGACGAGCGTACTACCGAAATATAAGAGTTTAAATCTATTTGGTTTCTCACTTCGGGACTTACTGAATAAGACCCTAAGAAATTCACTGATAGTGGAGTAATGAGATAATAGCCAAACAAAACTCCTATAAAAAACAGCAAAGAAGCAATGAGAATAAAGCCACGAGCCAGCTTACGCTCGTTTTCATAAAGTGCTGGACTGATGAATTTCCACACTTCATAAAGTACATAAGGAAATGCGAGAATCACTCCTGCCCAAATAGACGTCCAGATATGAGCTGAAAACTGCCCTGCCATTGTACGGCTTTGAATTGTAAAAGGCAATTGTTCAGCACAAAAAGCACTTTCAAATCCAAAAAGATGACCTATCTTACAGAACATTCTGTAAGTAAAGAAATCACCATTCTTAGGAGCAAAGATGATTTGGAAAATAAAATCCTTACACACAAACGCTACCACACTCACTGCTAAAACAGCTATAATAGCACGTATCAAGTGCCAGCGTAAGGCTTCCAAATGGTCTAAAAAGGACATTTCATCTTGTGATGATTCCATCGTTGCTTTGTTGTTTTTATCTTTTATAACAAATTTGATGGTGCAAAGATAATAAATAATTCATAATTCACAATTAGCAACTAACTTTTTTAACTTACCACCAGTAATACCCAAAATACCAATAATCATCTTTGCCAGAGGTCGTAGCACGATGGGCAAGTGAGTAAAGTAGTTGGACTTTTTAGACTTTTCGGGGAAGTTCGGAAAGACTCAGTGATATCGAAGAAAAACGAAGAATATCAGAAGTGAGAATTCAGTCAAAAGGTAAAAGATGAGAGGTAAATTGGGTATGCTTAGCTTATAGAAAGCTTATAGGAAGCTTGAACGAATCTTGGAAGATAGATATACAAAGGGTATATAAAAAATTGATACTGAATAATTAAGAGTGAAGAAAAAAACGCAGCTTTGAGGGTAATAAAACGAAAGAAAAGAGAAGAAAAATTAGATGTGAGCTACATCAGAAATGTGAGCCACACAATATACTATGCAAAAAAGGCTGTTCAGCGAAATGCTGAACAGCCTTTTTTGAGGTTCTTCTATTTATATAATGCTATTTCTTAATGTATAACCAACCAACTAAAGATTCTTTGTTGTTATTACTATCATAATACTCTATCACGTAGTAATACGTTCCTTGTGGGAGCTTATCGGCTTGTTCGATAGTTACACGTCCGTTAGAGATGCCTCTAAATACGCGGGTAACATTGTCATAACCTTCGGTCTCGAATACTTTCACACCCCAACGGTTATAGATACGTACCACATTGTTAGGGTAACGCTCAATGCCACCGATATGAAAATAATCGTTTTTGCCATCGCCATTTACCGACATACCATTGTACGGCACTATCTTGTTCACTACATCGACAGTAACAGTAGCTGAAGCACAACCATCGGTGTTGCAAAGTTCATACACAAAGGTATCAGTGCCCTCAAAATTAGTATTTGGACGATATTCTATAGAACCATCTACATTCACAACTACTGTACCGTTAGCAGGGGTGGCTACCACATTAGGAGTTGTTGCTCCATTAGGGATATCGTTACCCAATACATTCACCACTACTGGAGTATTGATAGTGGTTGTAGAATGATCATCTACTGCTATTGGCAATACTGGGGTGGTGCTTGTGGTTGTACCACTCACTGTTACCACAATACTTGCGGTGCTACATACCGTAGGACTTGCTACGGCGCATATAGTGTAGCTTATCGTATGGATACCCACAGGGGTGTTTGGTGCTACCGTAATTGTTCCATTAGGGTTCAAGGTGAAGCCCGTAGGAGTTGCTGTATTCCAAGTAAGTGTTACAGAACTGATACTTGGATTTGGTACACCATTGAGTTTATCGTTAGTAAGAACGCTTGGCGTAGTGCCGCCTACAGTGCTTGTAATCGTAGTTACCCCATCGTTCACTGCTTCAATAGTCGTTGGCGTTACTACAGTAGGAACAAACACTTTTACAGTAGCTGTGGCTGTTGCACAGTTATCAGGGTTCAAACGCTCACAGATGCTGTATACTATCTCATAAGTACCCGATTTAGTACCCGAAGGTACCGTAACAGTACCATTGTTGTTGAGCGTAGGCGTTTTAGTCGCTCCTACTACATCGGTGGTGGTAGTTACTACGGTAAGAATCACATCGGTGGTGGTTGGCGTTTTAGTGCCGAGTTTATCGTTATCTAATACCGTACCGGTGGTAGTTGTTGTACTAGTACCATTGGTTATTGTATAAGTATCAGCTTTGGCAACAATTGGCGTACTGCCTACTTTTACAGTAGCTGTGGCTGTTGCACAATTGTTTGGATTCAAACGCTCACAAATGCTGTATACTATATGGTAAGTACCCGATTTAGTGCCCGAAGGTACCGTAACAGTACCATTGTTGTTGAGCGTAGGCGTTTTAGTTGCTCCTACTACATCGGTGGTGGTAGTTACTATGGTAAGAATCACATCGGTGGTGGTTGGAATTTTAGTGCCAAGTTTATCGTTATCTAATACCGTTCCAGTGGTAGTTGTTGTGCTAGTACCATTGGTTATTGTATAAGTATCAGCTTTGGCAACAATTGGCGTACTGCCGACTTTTACAGTAGCTGTGGCTGTGTCGCAAACAGTTATACTATTTTCGGTATGACAGATTTTGTACTGAATAGTATAAGTACCCGATTTAGTGCCTGCAGGGACTGATATTTTACCTGTAGCGGTATTAAGTGCAGGTACATTGGTTCCTCCAGTAGCAGGGGTTACTATCGTAAGCTGTACATTGCTTACAGTAGCTTGTGTACCTCCTACTCTATCATTTTGCAATACATCAATCACATCATTAGCTCCATTGCCTCCATTGATGATACCCGTATGCGTATCGTCTACAGCATCAATTTGCAATACTTTGATAGTGCTTGTTTTGGTAACGGTGTTGCCTAATGGGTCTTTACCTACAAAGGTAATAGTTACTATCGAAGTGTTACACCAATCCGTCGGTTTCACCGCAGTGTAGTTGTGGGTAAGGGTAGCCGTACCACAAGTATCGGTAACTGTAGCTTGGTTGAGCCAATTGCCTACAGTTGTTGCTATGTTAGCATCATCGCAGGCAATGGTTAAAGGTGCTGGTACAGTAAGGCTTAATGTATTGCTATAGACTACATTCACTGCTGCACGGAGACTTTCACAACTGCCATTTCTCTGAGCTACATAGTAAGTACTACCCGCTACCAAAGGTGTTGTATTTGCTAGAGGTGTTGTGCTGGTAGCTGTAACATACCATACTATATTAGCGCCTTGCGGTTGCAAGGAAGCTATGGTGGCATTAGTACAGAAAGATTGGGTAGTTTGGGTAACTGTAGGAGTGGCAGGACGCTGCAAAAGTGTAAAGGTAATAGGAGCCTTTTCACTCACACATTTCCCAATATCGCGAAGGGTGTAGTAATAAGTGGTAGCAGCGTTAAGAGCCGTGGCATTTGCTTCCTCTACATACTTATTTTGAGCATTAAGTGTATAGATTTTCACTTCATTACCCTGTAAGGCTACTTTCAAATCCCTTATAGTAGCATTGCTATTGCACAATGATAAAGAGACTGGCTGTGCTAAAGTTTTACCTCCTAATGATTTTGAAAGGTATATCCTTTCTTTTCTACTTTCACAAGTATCTCCTGTGTTCTTTATAGTATAGAAATATTCCATACCTGCTGCCCAATCTATATTATCATTATCATTAACTTCCATAGATAGAACAGCCTGCTGAGAGTTTGTCTTTAATCTTTTATAGATTTTGATATTATTTCCTGTTAATTTAGCTCTTATAGCCGATACTTTATCTTCTTCACACACACTTATAGCTACCGAAGTAGCTATAGCACGATTAATATCGGCTACAACGATGATTTTCTGTTTAGCTGACTCACATTTCCCTGCTTCTTGCAAGGTATATAGAAAGTTGCTATTATTCAGATATATTTTATCAGTAGGTTTTACTTGAGGAATATAATTAGGTCCAAAACTTTGATACAATTTAACTGTCTTATATGTATACTTCGCTTGAAGGTAATTCATTACCACAGCATAAGTAGTATAATAAGATAGATTTTCCACCTCGTAATCACAAACTGTTACACTCTCTACTGGAGGTATGAGAGTTATAGGAGTGAGGGTAAGATTTATGTTAGCCGAAGGTGTTTCACAAGTGCCCACTTTATACGTATAAGTATACTGAATGCCTGTTTGTAACACATCATCGTTGGAAAGTAGGGTTGTACCCTTATAAACAGCTACTTTATTTACATCGGAAGTAAATGGCTTAGCAATTTCTTTCTTCAAGTCGGTTACGGTAGTTCCTTCACAAAGTGTTATGGTTTTATCACCTTTAGAAGCTGATGAAAGGCGCATAATATTCACTTGTGCAGGTGAAGAAAAACAGAAACTATCGCCTACGTGTTTCCCTTTTATGTAATACTGATTATTCCCTTCGGATAGAGACAGCGATGGAGCGGTAATTCTATTCGTTTCATTAATTGCATCTGCGGAAGTAGGATACCACTGAAACTCAAAGTTATTACCAAATATAGATGTTGTTATACCTGCGTTTGTATTTTTAATAATCGTTTCGAGTTCAGCCAATGTTTTGGTAGCTTCACAAACATTTATACTTGTAGCAGGAATTCCCTTATAAGTTTTTACTTCTAAAGTAGCTTCCGTTTGTGTAATCACAGAGCCACAAGCTGATTTTATGCGGTATATAAAAGTATGTTTCCCTACAAGTGCCGGACTCATTTTAATCATATCTTTTATACCCACATAATCCATTTTGGTAGTAGAAATCAATCCATCCTTATCAATTATATCGTAAGAAACGTCACTTTCAAAAGAAGTAGGAACGTTTTTAAACAGCTTATTTACATCGTAAATGTTATTAACACTATTATTTGTTTCGTCTAAACACTCCACTCTATTAACCGCTATAGGAGCTTTATAAGTTTGGCTATAAGGAGCGTGAGCATTGAAACGAATAGTGTCAAAACCATTGAGATTTCGCTCTATACAGTTTTTTACATTAGGGTCGGTAATTTGAGTAAGTGT
Source organism: Capnocytophaga sp. oral taxon 336 str. F0502 (assembly GCF_000411575.1). Taxonomy (NCBI): domain Bacteria; kingdom Pseudomonadati; phylum Bacteroidota; class Flavobacteriia; order Flavobacteriales; family Flavobacteriaceae; genus Capnocytophaga; species Capnocytophaga sp. oral taxon 336. The sequence goes on from NZ_KE150489.1 coordinate 338,035, forward strand.
TAGCTTCAAGCTAAAAGTATTGTCGAGATCGGCTTGAGTAAGGTTGTTTATAACAAGTTCATTGTTTGTACTCAACACCGTTGCAGGCTGATCGTTGCGATACCACTGATAGCTAACGCCACTTATTTGTGGCACTGATAGTACTCCTTTAGAGCCCACACAATAGTAGTCTTGGTTTTTCTGTACAGCAAGAGGTGCAATTTGTGAAAGAGTCTCTTCATACACTTTCCCTTTGCCACAAGAATCTTTTACCAAAAACTTATAGCGAGCCTGAGGTTTAGAAGCATCTATATTGATAAAGAAATTATTATCGGCATTATTTTGGTACACAGCATTCGTAGTGCTACCATCTATCTCAGCTTCCGATAGTTCAAAAGTATAAGGAGGCACCCCCCCTTGTGGAATAATGGCTATATGATATTTTTGAGTTCCTCCTATTGCCGAGCAATCCATACGTACTCCTTTAGGCTGTTGCATTTCACCTTCGGTAAATTCGTGTTCAGCTACTACACGGGTACATTCTTTAAATCTATTTCTACTATCGGATTGTATAATGCGTAAGACGCGATATTTGCCTTGTTGAGGATTCGGGATATTAAACTCAAATCTATCTCTTCTCGCATCAAGAAAAGTATCTCCTCCATAATAACCATAAGTAACCGATGCCCATCGGTTTTCTTTAGTCTCATAGCGTTCTAAAATATACTGTATTCCCTCTGTAAGCGAATAAGAGGTGTTTCTTTTCACTATCAATTTGGGATTACAACCATCTTGCCATTCAAAGGCAGTGCTCTCAGTACCTCCGGTTTGCACTTTGAGGGTTTCAGTCTTGTTACACGACCCAGACCATCGCACATTGTAAACTCCTGCGGGGAGCTTTATTCTCCACTGTTGTGCTCCCGATCTATAGGCTTCGGTAATATCGATAGGCAATGTAACAGGCATTAAGGCACTATAGTCGGCAAAGCGACTATCTTTTTCATAGGAAATAATTTCGACTTTGGTAATGGTACCATCGGCAATACTTCCCCTTTGGAGTACAACCTCTTTCCAAAGAGAATTATCATCGGGAGTTCCCGAAGGACTACTACAAGTAGCATAGGTTTTAGCCTCTAATGTAAAACGCCCTTGACTAGTAGCGTAACCTGTATAACTGAGGTCTTTAGTAGTATTCGTACATTCGTCTACCACTTTAAATTTGTAATTACTACCTTCTTCTACAAACTTTGCAGGCAATAATGTTTTTTTACCATCAGCACTTTCAAAGAATTTCACCCATTTGTTTTGCAAATGAGGATTAGAAGTCGTTATTTTATAAAAACCCGCTGCCTGATAATCAAATCCAGCAGGAGCATTTTCTAACACTGTATAGAAGTTCTTTAAAGTTTGTACATAATTACTATTAGTAAGAACGAGTTTTTGGTTTCTACAATTAATAGCCAAATCGTCTTGAGCAGTACCTATCCCTACCCCTGTAATAGGCAAAAAGACCTCTTTTTCAGTTTCAGGGATAACATTCTGTTTGCCACAAATAGTATAAGTCCCTTTAAGTTTCCATTTGCCCGCCTCATAAGGAATATTGTTGTTAGAAAGTTTGAGAGGCCTTAGTGCGAAACTATTGCTACTCACATTAAAAGTATCTTCTAACTCTTGCTGGTTATTCACCACAAAAGAGAAGTGATACACCTTATTAGAAGGAGAAGTCATCTCAAAAGTAAAAGCAAGTGGATAAGGAATCAAGTTCTTTTCAACCATTTCTCTTGCATCTTTCACGTAGAGTTCCGAGGTAAACGAAACCATATAAGGACAATCGGCTTTAGGCGAGAAGCCACTGTGATTAGTAACCTTGAAGAACCCTAATCTTTTGGTGACTTTGTAAGTTTGAGTAGAAAAGTTACCACCACTGGTACCACAGGCATCGTACACACGCACTTCATAGGTAGCTCCTTCTTCTACATCTTTAAATATAGGAGAAGTTTGATTTTTTATCTCTACATTATTTTTGAGCAAAGTAAAAAATAGGGGATAACTGTTATCAACTGAACCTCCTGTCTTTCCTTTTTTAGTATCTACATAAATAGCTATTTTGCCAGTACACACATCGACTACACTACTCAATTGAAAATCAACGTGTTTAGTAAGCTTCTCTATTTTTACTTTTTGTGTATAGGTTTTACTATTGTCGTTCTTGTTTACCGCTTTTACTTCGTAGGTACCCGCATCTAAACTAGTATAAGAATGTCCTGCCAATTGCTCAAAATTGCCATTAGGCTTTTTGAAGAAGAAATTGTAATTGGCATTATCATCACCCACCATATTCATATGCACTGCTCCTGAGTGTGCACACCATTCATGTTCGACACTGAGAGAAAGTTTGAGTTGAGTATTGGGGGTAATTACATAATATCGCTTATTAACATCGCGATTGTCCAACGATTGATAAGCACAATCGCCGTTGGTAGCCCTAAATATAAAGCTCTGCTCAGTAGTTACCTTCCCTACTGGAATCTCAATAGTGAGTTCCTCAGGCATACCTGTGTAAAGTTTGCTATAAGCAACACCAGTTGCCTTATCTATAAATGAATAGGTAGTACCTTTCAGAGGGTTTTTAATGAAGAATGAAGCATTACTGTCTTTGGTTACTTCTTTATGGTAATAAATACGGGTTCTTTCCAACCCTTTTAATACGTTTTCATCACACGACTGTGCTTGCCCTTTTACAAATAGAAATAGTAAAATAAATAGCGATAACTTAATAGTTAAATGTTTGTACATTTTGAGTTTTATAATTGTTTCATTAGTGATTTTCGGGGTGCAAAAGTAGGGAAAATTTTTCACATACAAAATATTTTGAGTAATATTTTCTTCTCAACTATTGTTACTTTTTCTACGAAACAGTGCAACAAAAAAGCTCTTACTAAGTCCTAAAAACTTAGTAAGAGCCTATGTTTATACTTTATATAAGTAGCCTATAATTTACTAATATGCAAACAAAGGTCTGTCTTCCATAAACATATTTACTTCTTCTGCTATTTCTTCAAGCACTTCATCATTATCTCGATTAGTAATCGCACGGTCTATAAAGTCGGCAATGCGTTCCATATCAGCTTCTTTCAGTCCACGAGTAGTGATTGCTGATACTCCCACCCTAATACCACTGGTTACAAAAGGCGAGCGAGTATCAAAAGGCACCATATTCTTGTTCACAGTAATATCTGCTTTACCAAGGGCTTCTTCTGCTTCTTTACCACTTACATCTTTATTGCGCAAATCAATAAGCATTAGGTGATTGTCAGTTCCTTTAGAGATGATATCATAGCCTTTTGCTAAAAGTACAGATGCTAATTTACGCGCATTCTTTTGCACTTGTATAGCGTAATAGAGAAAATCATCAGAAAGAGCTTCACCAAAGGCAACCGCTTTTGCTGCGATGATATGTTCCAAAGGACCTCCTTGGTTACCTGGGAATACCGCACTGTCTATAAGTGACGACATCATTCGCACTTCTCCCTTAGGAGTCTTTATACCAAAAGGGTTCTCAAAATCTTTACCCATCAAGATAAGTCCTCCTCGAGGCCCTCGCAGTGTTTTATGAGTAGTAGTAGTTACAATATGACAATACGGGATAGGGTCGTTCAAGAGTCCTTTGGCTATAAGCCCCGCAGGGTGTGCAATATCAGCAAAGAGAATAGCACCTACCTTGTCGGCTATTTCCCTAAAGCATTTAAAATCGATATCACGAGAGTAGGCTGAGGCGCCTGCTACTATCATTTTAGGGCGCTCTCGTTCCGCTATTTCTAATATATTGTTGTAATTGAGTCTTCCTGTTTCCTTTTCTACCCCATAAAATACGGGCTCATACAACCTACCTGAAAAATTCACAGGAGATCCGTGGGTAAGGTGTCCACCGTGTGAGAGGTCGAAACCGAGAATTTTATCACTTGGTTTAAGACAAGTAGCATAAACTGCCGCATTAGCTTGCGAACCACTATGAGGTTGTACATTGGCATATTTAGCACCAAAAAGCGCTTTAGCGCGGTTAATAGCTATTTGCTCTATTTCATCAATTACTTCACAACCGCCGTAGTAACGCTTGCCTGGATAACCTTCAGCATATTTATTAGTCAATACCGAACCTGCTGCTTCCATCACTTGGTCACTCACAAAATTCTCTGAAGCGATGAGCTCAATCCCCAACTCTTGGCGCTCTCTTTCGTCTTCAATTAGTTCAAAAATATCAATGTCTCTTTGCATATTAAAATTATTTAATGTTTAATACTCTTCTCATTGCTTCTATTTCTGGGCAAATATATGCTTTTTTTCAGTATCACACAAACATCTGTAAAGAAATATTTGTTAGCCCAATACCACGTCCATTGCCATCATCACTACAAAACCTATTAAAAAGCCTATGGTAGAAACATCGGTGTTCTCATTTTGCTGGGCTTCAGGTATTACCTCTTCTATGACCACATAAATCATAGCTCCTGCCGCAAAAGCGAGAGCATAAGGGAGTATCGGAGTAAAAAAGAGTACTGCAAAAGCACCCAATACCCCTGCTATGGGCTCTACAATAGCCGAAAGCTGCCCATAAAAAAAACTCTTACATCTACCTACCCCCATACGTCTGAGTGGCATCGCTACGGCTATTCCTTCAGGAAAGTTCTGTAGCCCAATACCGATGGCAAGAGTTACCGCTCCCGCAATAGAGGCTTCGGGAATACCAGCGGCTACTCCTCCAAAGAGTACCCCTACCGCCAATCCTTCGGGAATGTTGTGCAAGGTGATAGCTAAAATAAGCAAAGTAGTTTTTTGCCAATCGGTTTTAATACCTTCTGTTTGTTTGAAGTTGGCGTGAAAGTGCGGTAATAACTTATCTAATACATAAAGAAAAAATGCTCCCATAAATATCCCTACCGTAGCAGGTAGAACCTTTATAAAGCCTTCACCTTCTGTCATATTAATAGAGGGTATTATCAAACTCCACACACTGGCTGCCAGCATCACCCCTCCTGTAAAGCCTAGCATACCATCTAACACGGTCTTGTTTTCTTTCTTAAAAAAGAATACCACTGCAGCCCCCAAAGCTGTTACGCTCCACGTGAAAATGGTAGCGTATAAGGCAGCAAGTATAGGGTTTATGGTCTCTAAATAAGTAATAATATCTTGTATCATTTTATGACTTATCTGAAAATATTTTGGTATAATAACATATCTTTATAAACTCCTTGACTGTAAAGCCAGTCTTTTTGTACACCACTGCAACTAAATCCTACTCCCTCAAAAAGGCGTATACTCACCTCATTATCCGCAGGGATATAAGCAATCAGTTGGTGTAAGTCTAAGTATTGTTGCGTATGAGCTATCAACTGTCGCAAGGCTTCTTTGGCATAACCTTTCCCTCGATAGACGGGCAAAAGAGCTATCCCCACAGCTGCTCTACGGTGCTTCGGACTAAAATCGTATAAATCTACACAGCCCATAGGCGTTCCCTCTTCAAACGCTATAACATAGCGATACTGCTTAGCTTCGTAAATATCCTGTTGGGCATTCCGTATATAATCTTGTAGCAAATGCTTAGCAAAAGGCAATTGGTTGTCACTCACCTCCCACAAGGCTTCTTCGTTTTCTAACTGATACAAGAAATCTATATCCTCAGGTTCTAACGCTCTTAACTTTATCATTCTTTACCTTTTAACTCCTCTATTGTTCCTTCAAACACGAATTGAGCACTACCACTCAAATAGATATTCTCATACCCCTCTCCTACTCTATCGAAAGCCACTTGCAAGTCACCTCCTCGAGTGTGCAGGGTAATCTGTTGTGCATCGGTTTCTCCTATGTGATAAAGAGCAATCGCTACGGCTGTAACCCCTGTACCGCAAGAGTAAGTTTCATCTTCCACTCCACGCTCATAAGTGCGCACTTTAAAGCCTTTCTCTCCTTTGCTCACAAAATTCACGTTACTACCGCCCTGAGTAGCATAAAGTTCTCCATAGCGTATAGTAGCTCCTTCGCTTTTCACGTCTACGGTATCTACCTCTTCCACCCATTGTACGTGGTGAGGCGACCCTGTATTTAAGAATACGTAGCCTTTGTGTTCTTCCACCTTAGTTACATTTTTCATTTGCAAGCACACGTAGCTATCCCCTTCAATCGTAGCACGATGCTCCCCATCTACAGCTATAAATAGTGTTTCGTGTTCTATAATACCCAATTGTTTCGCAAAAGCCACCACACAGCGCCCGCCATTGCCACACATCGTACTTTCACGCCCGTCAGAATTGTAATACACCATACGGAAATCATACTGCGGGTCGTTCTCAAGCAATATTAATCCATCGGCTCCAATGCCAAAACGCCTATGACACAATTGTGCCACAAGCGTTTCGTTATTTTTAGGAAATACCCCTTTGCGATTGTCTATCATCACAAAATCGTTCCCTGTTCCTTGATATTTGTAGAATTTCATCATCAAAAAAGGTCAAAAATTAGTAGCGTTAAGTACGCAAAAGGCGAGGCAAAAATAAGGCTATCCAGGCGGTCGAGTAAACCTCCGTGTCCTGGCAGTATCGTCCCGCTGTCTTTTACTTTAGCAGTTCGTTTAAAGCTAGACTCTACCAGGTCGCCTACCGCACCGGTAACCACCAAAATCACTGCCAACATAAGCCATTGCCATAGTGGTCTGCCACTGTAATACGAAATAGCCGTAGCGATAAGCATCGCCCCTATGAGTCCGCCCACAAAACCCTCAATAGTTTTCTTAGGCGAAATACGCTCAAAGAGCTTGTGTTTGCCAAAGGCTTTGCCAGTAAGGTACGCAAAACTATCACTCGCCCATATAATACACAACAGTCCTATCATCGTAATTTGCGACTCGTTGCTGAATATATTCTGATAAAAATAATTAGGATTCGGATTATTCTCATATTTGTAAATCAGAGGCATAAATATACAACCTCCTCCTATATACAGTAGACTAATAAGCAGTTTAGTATTGTTACTTTGCTTGCGGATAGGCGTTTTTTCATTGAAAAGCATCATCGTGAGGTATATATTGGCAAGCAAAGTAGCCAAAAGCAGCATATAAACCGAGAAAGGATAAGTTTTTAAGTGAATAAACAGCCACCAAACCAACAAGAAAAGCAAAAATATATGCAATTCCTTTAATCTGATAAGCCTTTTAAACTCAAATAAACAAATAATACCAAAGGATAAAAACAAAAAGTCAAAAGCATCAGCATTGAGCATAATTGCCGATAGCAATAGAAAAACATAAATAAAGCCTGTAATGGTTCTTTTGAAGAGTTCGTTCATAAATTATTATTTATCAATAGGTAAATCTTCTAAGAGTATCAAGTACGTCCTCTTAGAACTCGTGCCGTAATGGTTGATACTATTCTTCTCAGGGTCATCGGTGAAACTTTGTAGCGTAATGAGCCCCGTAGGAAATTGTTGCGGATATTTGTTCTTTATACCTCTCATTCCTTCGGGGATATCTCTCACCATCTGACTCGTTTTGGCAAAAACAATAAATATTTCAGGTAATTCATTGATATTCTTATGTCTCAACTGATGCGAAGAGAGCATAATCCCGCCCAAAGTAGTGATAAGATACTCACAATCCGTCAAATACACGTTCGAAGTTTCGATATCAGCAGTAAACAGTGGCGTGTGTTCTTCAAACATCGTTTTAATAGTGTGAGAAGCATTACTACTCATCTTCACATATACGCCCAACTCTTTCAGTATATGCCGAAAAACCTCTTGCACCTGTATTTCGGTAGTGCAATAAATAAACTTTCCGCCATTTTTAGTAAAGTTCATCGCAAATTGCTCATCAGCAGGAAGCTGTTCATTTAACTTGCGTGCTTCATCTTCACTTTTTATATCATTTCTTTTAAATAATCTTCTAAATAAATTCATTGACAATCCGTTTTTTACAATTGGCAATCTAACTAATACTTAATCTTCTTATCCATTGAAAATCAACAAAAGAAGTATTTTATTCCATTCATATCTGCCCAGCAGATAATACAATGAGCCCTATTTTTTTGCAAATATATACAAAATAAATGAATCTATATACTTTTTCTATAAAATTTGTCATTTGCTTTTATTTTCCTACCTTTGTACCCTTACTGAATATATGATATTTATTTTTTTGCGTTTTTTTCGCCAAAAACGCAATTTTAACATTTTTTTCTCAATAAACTAAATACAGCTTTTTTCCGTTTGATATTCAGCTTAATACCCTCTTTCCTTCGTCTTAGCTTCGTCTTAGGTTCGTCTTACCTTCGTCTTAGGTTCGAGTAAAGTAGGGGTAAAGTAAAAGATAAGAACTAAAAATATTCATTAATTATCAACCTTTTGTATTTTTGAGGTGAAAAAACAGAACCTTGTCTTTTTTTGAAGAATATTTGCGAAAAAGCAATTTTTAACATTTTTTTTGCAGTCAATATGGCTATTAATATTAGTATCATAGGAGGAGGCAATGTGGCTTATCACCTCACCAAAGCCCTCTATCAGCTCCCTGAGGTGCACCTTCGGCAGTTGTATAACCGCAGTGAGTTCAGCCCTGAGTTTAACGATTTTCAGGTAGATAAAATTCACAGCCTTACCGACTTGCGCCCCACCGATATATGTATTATAGCCGTGAAAGACGAAGCTATTAGTGAAGTTTCAGCCTTCCTTCCTTTCGAGGGGCAATTGGTAGTGCACACCTCTGGCAATACCCCTATGGAGGCACTCTCACCCAAAAACCGACGTGGCGTGTTTTACCCTTTACAATCCTTTTCAAAAAGCTCTCAGGTCGATTTTTCAAACATTCCTTTTTGTTTAGAGGCTGAACATACTGAGGATATGGAAAGATTTCTATACCCATTAGCTCAAAAGCTTTCCACAAAAGTGTATCCGCTGGGTAGTTACCAACGCAGTATAATGCACCTATCGGCTGTTTTCGTTAATAATTTCACCAATCATTTGGTGGCTATCAGTCAAAGAATATGCGAGGCACACGCCATTCCTTTTGAAATATTAGAACCTTTGCTAAAAAATACTTTCGAAAAACTCCAAACAATGCCCGCCCTCGAAGCACAAACAGGACCTGCACGACGTGGCGATACTCAAACTATTGCTAACCATTTAGCTTTGCTTGCAGGTTATGAACGAGAAATATACAATATAATTACAAAATCAATAATAAACACCTATGGAAAGAAAGAACTATAAAGAACGTTTAAAGAACATCACAACTTTTATTTTTGATGTTGATGGCGTATTTACCAATACTCAAGTGTTTGTAAATAACGACGGCGACCTATTGCGCAGTATGAATATGAAGGACGGATTTGCAGTAAAAACAGCTATTGCCAAAGGGTACACCATATGTATCATTACAGGAGGAGGTAACGTAGGCGTACAAAAACGCTTCGAAAACCTCGGTGTAAAAGATATCTTTATGCTCCGTCACCAAAAGCTCGAAACCTTTTTGAAATACCAAAAGGAAAAACATCTTAAAAGAGAACAAATACTTTATATGGGTGACGATATGCCCGATATCCCCCCAATGAAGCGAGCAGGATTGGCTATTTGCCCCGTAGATGCCGTGCCCGAAGTAAGAGCCGTATCCGATTACATTTCGCATCTTGAAGGCGGACAGGGAGCTGTGCGCGATATTATAGAACAAGTGCTTAAAGTGCGTGGCGATTGGACTTTTGAAGATAAATAATCCCACTTCACTTATTATATAAAGGGCTATCTACCTTGCGGTAGACAGCCCTTATAATTAGATGATAGAATTAATATTTCCCTAATTCTAATTCTTTTTTAGCAATCGGCGAGCAGCTTCTGAGGCTGCTATCAATCCACCTGCCGACATAATAATATCTTTCAATACTAAACGTCCCGCTCCCGATAGATAAGGGAATCCATAAGCAGGCGTAGGCATATCTCCACCTAAGTTAGGCACATACACCTCAGGAGTCGTGATGAGGAAAGAGAGGGTAACTATACTCATACCGAAAGTGAGTAAGCCTCCTATTACCCCTATTTTAGGCGACCAAATACCGAGTAAAGTAAGCAACCCTATCAAACAAATAAAAGCTCCTAAACCATATGAGAACACATAAGTACCGTTCTCTTTATGCCATTCAATATTAGCTTTTACCATCTTCCCTTCAGGATTCTTGTGTAGCTTGTATTGGGATACTTCTTTACCTTTGTTTGCTTCACCTGTCACGCCGTTCTCATCAATGGCTGTTTTGCCTGAATTGTTGTAGAAGAAACTCATAAACGGGCTATTCGTTACAAAGGGAACAATACCATCGGCTTCGTACTGGCACACTTTAAGACCACCAATCCAAGCCATTACAATAAAGATAGCGACCCTGATAAAGTTTACAAAGCAACGTTCGCTATCGGCTAAAAATGATAATAATTTTTGCATAGTGATTTAATATTTAAAATTAACTTTTTATTTGCGGGGGCAAAGATACGGCGTTATTTTGTATCTCGAATGGATAAAAAAGGTTATTTCATAGACTTTTCCGTTTTAGGCTGGGCAACGATAGAAATTCCTACCTTTTTTCGGAAGTGTTTGGGTGAGAGACCTACATTTTTCTTAAAGAACCTACTGAAATAAAACTCATCTTCAAAGTTGAGTTCAAAGGCTACTTCTTTAATAGATTTATAGGTAAGATGAAGCAGTTTTTTAGCTTCGAGCACTACACGTTCTTGTATGAGTTTATTGGGTGTTTTTCCTAAAAGTGTTTTTATTTTCTTGCTAAAACTATCGGGAGTAAGGCATAATGCTGATGCATAAAAGGACACGTTGCGTTCTGTAATAAAATGGTCTTCTAAGAGTTTTTGGAAGTCGTTAGCCAAATGATGTTCAGTTTTAAGAGAGGTATGCTCTAATAATAGGCTTTTTTCTTTACTTGCTAAAGCCAAAATAAGTTGCAAGTATGATTTGAGTACAGATTCTGAATAAAGGGAAGGCGTTTTGCTTTCGTCTTCTATACGTTCAAAAAGAGTTATTATTTCAGCAAAACGTTTATCAGTAACCTTGATATGAGGATGCAAGAAGATAGCGTTAAATAGGAGTCCGTTACAGGCTACTTCTTTCTTATGGTACTCAATACAGTAGAAATCACCGTGGAATTCCAACAGTAGGCTATCATTGGCAGTGCCTTCTACCCATTGAAAATATTGATAAGGTGATAGAAAAAGTAGTGTATTACCTTCATAGGAATAGGGCACCGTATCTACGGCAATAGTTCCTTCTCCTCGAAATATAAATACACAATAATTCTCCACACGTACAGGTGTGGAGAATTGTTGTAATGCGATATGTCTAACAGCTATATTCACTGTTTACTAAAATGCCTTAATACGGTACATCAAACCAATACTTACTCTATTTTTATCTAACATAGGAGAAAGCGGTTGGTGTTCATAATCATATGCTCGCCCTATATAAGCCAAGAAGAAACGCAAATCTTGCTTTTCAAAAGGCAAATATTCAACCCCTGCATAATAGCCATAAGAACGATAGTTGTTATTATAAGCCCCAGAAGGGAGACTACTATTTTTCACATCAGCCATTTCATACATTCCTTGTGCAAAAATATTCAGTTGTGGAATAGGCTGGTATTCGGCTTTTACTACAAAAGAATTATAAGATGTATCTTCTAAATAAGCAGGAACAGCTACGGCTGTTGTGGTATAAACAGAAGCGTATTGCAAACGGTCTAAGTTTTCATAAGCCATCATATAATCGAAGAAGACTTGAAACTTAGGTAAGTTTAGCTTAGTACCCAACATAACCATCGAATTGGCTATATTTTTAGCCTCTTGCTGAATCCCTGCTCCCCAACGTGTTTGCAATTTATTATCAAAGAAACTACCATTCCAGTTAAAAATATAAGTAAGTGGTGATTTGCTTGCTTCAAAGCTACTTCCTGCGTATAGTTTTTCAAAACTATCATTACGCACATCGGTAATTTGGAAATTAAACTCGTGATTTTTATTAGGTGCATAAGTAATCATCGCACCTAACATAAAATTATCCATATGGTCTACAAAATCAGAATATTCATAGATGTTCATTGGGTTTAGGTCAAACTCAAAACCTCCCCACGCTTGGCACATTTTACCTGCAGTAAGTGTCCATTTATCGTCTAAACGGAAACCTGCATAGAGCATATCGGTAGCTTTGGCGAGATTATCCAAAGAGGTTGCTGCATTTGATTTGTTCAAACGATGACGGAAGCGGTAGAAAATACGGTCGGTAATATCACCTCGAACCTCCAATCGCAATTGGCGCGCTTTGAATTGAGCGGTCATATCTTGGTCTTTTACTTTTTCAAGATCAAAGCTCGATTGAAAGTTAAAGTACATATTAAACTTCTTATGAATAGGGTTTTCCTCTTCATCTTGTGGCATAGGTAGAGGCGCAGGAGCAGTAGCTTTTAACTGGTCGATTTCTGCCCTCAATTGGTTGATTTGGTCTTGCAAATCTTGTTGTGCAGTGGCAACACCTCCTACCAGAAGGCTTATTGCCAATAATATTTTTTTCATAGTATAAATTAGTCGTTAATTGTTAGTCTTTAATCGTTAGCTAAGTACTAACGACTAAAGACTAAATCTTAATATTCATTAAAGTATTTTTGGATTTGTTTCCAATCCTTAGTTTTAGTGAGTGCCAACATCAGTAGTACGCGGGCTTTTTGTGGGTTGAGTGCTTGTGCAGCTACAAATTGATATTTAGCATCATCTACTTCGGCATCGAGAGTTGTTGCTCCTGTAGGTACGCGTGAAGAACGCACAAACTGAATGCCTTGCTCTCTAGCTTTTACTGCCAAATCGAAGATAGTGTGATAGAGGTTACCATTACCTACTCCTGCGTGTACAATGCCATCGAATTTAGCGTCCATAAAGGCTTTCATTGGCAATTCGGATACGTTAGAATAACTATATACGATACCTACTTTAGGCAATTGTTTCAAATTATCAACATTAAACACTGATTGATAAGTGTGTTTGTTTTCAGGAGTGCGATTAAAGAATACCTTACCGTTGTGAATATATGCCAATTTGCCATAGTTAGCTCCTTGGAAAGTTTCGACAGCAGTGGTATTGGTTTTAATCACATCTTTGGCATCAAGTACGATGTCATTCATACACACCATTACTCCACGTCCCATAGCATTTTTATCGGCAGCAGTTACTACTGCGTTATAGAGGTTTAGAGGACCATCGGCACTCATACCGGTAGCAGGACGCATTGCTCCTACCATTACCACAGGTTTTTTGCTGTGTATGGTAAGGTTGAGGAAGTAGGCGGTTTCTTCCATTGTATCGGTACCGTGGGTGATTACCACACCATCATATCCTTCTTTATTTAAGAGCTGATTGATGCGTTTGGCAAGGGTGAGCCATACCTCATCGTTCATATCTTGTGAACCGATTTTCACAATCTGTTCACCACTTATATTGGCTATATTCTTCACTTCGGGCACTGCTTCCAAGAGTTGATAAATACCGAGCTCACCAGCTTTATAGTTGGTTTCAGTATTCGATTTACTTACTCCAGCGATAGTACCGCCAGTAGCTAAAATACGAATCTTTGGCTTTTGTTGCGCAAAGACTGCCACAGTCATCATTAAGAGCAATGAGAGGGCAATTTTTTTCATCAATGTCATCATATATAATTTTAGTTATTAGTTTTAAATGGAAAGTTAAGAATTAGAAATTAGATATTTCACATAAATATAATTATTAGGTAACCTACTGCAATGGCTACAATAGTAGCTACAAAACCAGGAATTTGGAACGAGTGGTTCAGCACGTACTTGCCTATGCGAGTGGTGCCTGTTCTATCGAAATTGATAGCAGCTACTACGGTAGGATAATTAGGGATAAAGAAATAGCCATTCACCGCAGGGAACATTGCTATCATTGCCATTGGGTGAATGCCTAAGGCAATCCCTAACGGATAAAGAGTTCGTACCGTAGCGGCTTGACTAAATAAAAGAACAGACATTACAAAAAGGGCTACTGCAAAGAGGAAAGGATATTGAGTAACTATTTGTTCAATGTGCATTTTGAAGAACTCAATATTGCCATTGAAAAAAGTATCTCCCATCCAAGCAATCCCAAAAATAGCTATCACGGCTTGCATACCTGCAATAAATACTGAGCCTTTTACTGCTTTGTTGATGTCTACTCGAGCAAAGATAATCATCAAGCCAGCGATAGACATCATTATAATTTCGATGAGTTGGGTCATTCCCATTTGTACTTTCTCACCTCCTACTTCAAAAGATGGACGCAAGGTATCAATAGAACCAAAAAGTACGATAGAGAGGACTCCTATAAGGAAAATAATCACTGACGTTTTGGCTCTTTGGAGGTCTTTACCGGTCATTTGAGAAGCGGTATGACTTTCTTTTTCTAAAAGACCTTCACGTAAACGGCGTTGGTATTCAGGGTCTTTTTCGAGAGGAACGCCCATAAAACTCACGGCTATAGCGCCTACAATTACCCCTATGAGCGTAGCGGGGATACACACCATCAGGATGTTGCCTAACGTAATACCTTTACTACCTAAGAGCTCAGCTGAAAGTAAAGCGGCTGTAGCTGCCGAAATAGGGCTGGCTGTAATAGCCTGTTGCGAAGCTATTACCGATATAGAAAGGGGACGCTCAGGGCGTACCTTGCTATCGGTAGCAATTTCGGAGATGATAGGCAAAAGCGAATAGGCAATGTGGCCTGTACCTGAAAACAAAGTAAAAAAGTAGCAGACTACAGGCGCCAAGAAGGTAATCATAGCAGGATTTTTACGCAGAATTTTCTCGGCTACCTTCACCAAATAATCTAAACCTCCCGCTGCTTGCAATGTAGCAGCCGCTGTAATAACTGCTACAATGATAAGCATTACATCGATAGGCGGATTACCAGGTTTGAGTCCGAAACAAAAGACCAGAATTCCTAAACCTATCATACCGAAGATACCGAGCCCAATACCTCCTACTCTGGCTCCTAGAAAGATAGCGAGGAGCACGATTAATAATTCTATATATATCATATTCAATGAATAATTGACAATAACAATTAGCAAATACTAATTTTGGGTCAAAGATACGAAAGTTTTTGAAAACAAAAAAGAAAAAAAGAATATTTTTTAAAATAAAAAGAACTTCTAAATTTAGGAGATAACTTATACTTAGCTTATAGGAAGCTTATAGGAAGCTTATACGAATCTTGGACGATTGGTATAGAAAGGGTATATAAACACCTGATATACAATAGTTAAAAATAATATAATTTCTATAATTCAGTTAATTTCCATTTTTTGATTTTTTAAGATTTTTGTATATAACATTAAAAATTCTTTTCAATGTCGAACGGAGATCATTCGCAATTATTTGCTACCTTTGCCCTCAAAAATAACGTTATGGAATTTACCTACACTTTAGCCGATATCGATACTATTGCGAAAAAACTTCTTCCTCACTTACACTGCAAAGTGGTGATTTTTAGAGGAGGAATGGGATTTGGCAAAACAACACTCATCAAAGCCTTGGTGCGTGCCTTAGGTAGTACAGACAATGTGAGCAGTCCTACTTTTAGCCTTGTGAACCCTTATGAAGGTGCTGATAGTCGTATTTACCATTTTGATTTTTACCGTATCAAAAACGAGGAAGAGGCTTTTGATATTGGTTTTGAAGAATACCTCTATTCGGGCGATTGGTGTTTTATTGAATGGGCGGAAAAGGTTGAAAAATACTTGCCTGATACTTATACCACAGTCGAATTGATACAAATAGATAAAAACTATAGAAAATTAGTAATTAGCAATTAGAAAATTAGCAAATTGATAAAATGCTCGTGCGGCTCGCACCAAATTATGATTAAACACATTCTCAATTTTAAACGTCCTTCGGGGACATCAAGAGGGGTTCTTACCTCCAAAGAGACCTTTTTTTTGGTAATAGAACAAGAGGGCAAAAAAGGCATAGGAGAATGCAACCTCTTTCGTGGGCTTAGTGCCGATGACGTACCTGATTATGAGGCTAAATTGCAATGGGTAGAACAACACTTACACTTGGGAGAAAAGGCTTTATTAGAAGAGCTCAAGACTTTTCCGTCTATACAATTTGGGGTGGAACAAGCATTTAGGTCGGTAGCAGCTCCACACTGGTACGAGCTCTTTCCTTCGAACTTTACGAAGGGAAAAGACGCTATACCTATCAATGGACTCATTTGGATGGGCTCTCCCGACTTTATGAAAGCGCAGATAAAAGAGAAACTCGCTCAGGGTTTTCGCTGTATCAAAATGAAGATAGGAGCGATCGACTTTGAAGAAGAATACCGTATTTTGAAAGCCTTGCGCAATGAGTTTTCAGCAAGCGATATAGAAATACGGGTAGATGCTAATGGTGCGTTTCAAGCAAATGAAGCTCTGAGATATTTAGAACGCTTGGCTACTTTGCAATTACACTCTATTGAGCAACCTATACGCGCAGGACAGTGGGAAGCAATGGCTGAACTGTGTGAGCAAACACCTCTGGCCATTGCCCTTGATGAGGAGCTGATAGGGATATTTACAAGGGAAGAAAAACAACGACTTCTGAGAGATATACAACCGCAGTATATCATTTTAAAACCTTCGCTCATAGGAGGCTATCGAGGTTCTGAAGAATGGATAACTCTTGCCGAAACATTGGGTATAGGTTGGTGGGTAACATCGGCTTTGGAGAGCAATATAGGGCTTAATGCCATTGCACAATGGACGTACACACTTCGCAACCCAATGCCCCAAGGCTTAGGCACGGGAACGCTGTATACAAACAATATACCTTTCCCTTTGTATGTGGAAAACGGACATTTAGGCTTTAATCCTTGTGAGCGCGTAACATTTCCCTTTTCATAGGCGGACCAGGCAATCGCTCGACCGTAAAGCCACAAGCTTGCATCGCACGGCGCACACTGCCTTTGGCGGCGTAGGTTACTAAATAGCCTCCAGTTTTGAGAGCGGCGTACATCTGTTGGAAAATAGCTTCTTGCCACAATTCAGGTTGCACTTGCGCCCCAAAAGCATCGAAATAAATAAGGTCGAAAGTATCGGTATCGTTAATAGTTTCAAAACGTTGTAATCGCTTTTTGAAACTAAAAGAGGGTGATAGGGTAATGAGTTTGTTCCAGATACAGCGATGCATTTGTTCAAAGATAGGAGTAAGTGTAACATCGTTCAGCAATTGCGAAAAATTCATCTGTGAGGCTTCGTCCCACGAAAGCGGATAAGCTTCTACTGTTTCATACTGAATGTTGAGTTGCAAGGATTCGTGCTCTTTGTAAGTAGCTAGAGCATTGAGCCCCGTGCCAAATCCTATTTCTAAGATAGAGATACTTTGGTGGTCAAATAGTTGCAGGCCGTTTTTGATAAACACGTGCTGAGTTTCTTGGAGCGCGCCGTGTACTGAGTGATAGGTCTCGTGTAACTGCGGAATATAAAAGCTGGTAGAGCCATCAGAGGTTTTTATAAGTTCGTGAGTCATTATTCAGGTGAAAGATAAAAGATAACAAGTAATCGTTTAATAGTTAGTGTGTTGAAAAATATAGGTAAAGATTTTTGTGTTTTACGCGACAAAGTTAAAAAATATTTCGTACCTTTGACAAAAATTTAGACAAAATCAAAAACTAAAACAATATGAATTTAAAGATTGAAAAAGTAAAAGAAAGTCGTATTAACCAGATAGACTTTTCAAAACTGAGTTTTGGTAAAACTTTTGCTGACCATATGTTTATCTGCGAATACAAAGATGGACAGTGGCAAAACCCAACCATCAAACCTTATGCTCCTATAACCCTTGAGCCTTCGGCAAGCGTATTCCACTACGGACAAGCTGTTTTTGAGGGAATGAAAGCTTATAAGGACGACAACGGACACGTTTTTCTATTTCGTCCGCAAGAAAACTACAAACGTATCAATAAATCCTGCACACGATTAGCAATGCCTGAGTTTCCTGAAGAATGGTTTGACCAAGCTCTCCGTACTCTTGTAGATATTGATAGTGAGTGGATAAAACCTGGATTTGGCAATGCCCTCTATTTGCGCCCATTTATGATTGCTACTACTGCTGGTGTGCAAGCGGCTCCTGCTAAAAACTACCTCTTTATGATTATTACTGCCCCTGTACAAGCTTACTACAAAGGCGATGTAAAAGTAAAAATAGCGGACTATTATAGCCGTGCTGCTAATGGTGGTTTTGGTTTTGCTAAAGCAGCAGGTAACTACGCAGGTCAGTTTTTCCCTACCCAAGAAGCTGCCAATGAAGGTTACCAACAAGTGATGTGGACAGACGATGCTACACACCAATTCTTAGAAGAAGCAGGTACAATGAACCTATGGTTCCGTTTTGGTGACACCCTTGTTACTTGCCCTACTAGTGAACGTATTCTCGATGGGGTAACTCGTAAAAGTATCATTGCAGTAGCCGAAAAATTAGGTATCAAAACCGAAGTACGCCCCGTGAAAGTAACCGAACTTATCGAAGCAGCTGAAAAAGGTGAATTGAAAGAAGCGTTTGGTTGTGGAACAGCAGCTGTGATTAGCCCTATATCTGGATTTGGCTATAAAGGCAAAGATTACAGCGTAAATCGTCCTGCTGAATTATATACCGATAAAATCAAGCAAGCTATACTTAACATTCAGTATAACAAGGCAGAAGACCCCTTCGGCTGGAGAGTGCAAGTAAAGTAAGAAGAAAATAATTTGTGAAAAAGTTGTGAAAAAGTTTGCAGGTTTCAAAAAAGGTCGTACCTTTGCACCCGTAAAACAAGAACAACAATGGCCTCGTGGCGCAACTGAATAGCGCATCTGATTACGGCTCAGAAGGTTACAGGTTTGAATCCTGTCGAGGTCACTAAGAGGTAACGTACTTCCACTCAAAGCGTTACCTTTTATTTTTAGTACGGTAATCCCATTTGTAATTATTCAAAAACGACAAGGTAAACGTCAATCTAAAAATAATTACATTATGGTTACAAAAACAATGGACGGGTGTAGCTACTCCGAACTATGGGTGTCCCCTGCCAACTGGCAAAAAGCTACTAAAAAAGACTTGGATAAAGATTGGTATGTACAATGCGTTTTCTTTGACCCTCGTTTTGAAAAGAAATACCCTAAGGGCTTTCCCTATCGAAAAAAGGCTAACAGACCTAATACGATAGAGGAACGAAAAGCGATGATTTCTTTTCTTCTTAAAAACATTCCCCAGCAACTTGACAATGGTTTTAATCCTATCCTCAAAAAGTACGTGAGCGTTCACAAGGAGGGTCTTTACCCTGAATTGCACTTTATTGAGGCTTTTAGGCGTGCATTGGAAATAAAAGTAGGTACTAAAAAGCACCTATACGAAATACAATGCGCTATCAATAGACTTGAAAAAGCGTGTGAAGCTCTCGATTTGCAAGCCGTTAAAATTAAAGACTTGCGAAGGGTGGACTTAAAGCGAATGCTGGACTGGTTGCGACTATCCGACAAATATTACAATAGGTTTGTGATATACTTCTCCAGCTTATACCGTGAGCTAATAGAGTACGAATGCTGCGAAAGTAACATTACGAGGGATATATACCCTAAAAAGGTGATTAAAGAAGTCCGTACTATACTTACCGCTGATGAACTTACAAAAGTAAAAAACCACGTGCGATTTATTAACCCCGACTTTTATAGGTATATGATGATATTCCTATATTCAGGGGCACGTAATACCGAACTTTTCAGATTACAACGCAAAGATGTAGATTTGGACAGACAAGAGTTCGTCATACTCCTTGAAAAAGGCGGGCAGTACAAACGATGTACAAAGGTGATATTATCCCCTGCATTAGAATTTTGGGAAGAGATATGCAACAAGTGTAAAAGCGATAACGACTACCTTTTTGCACTTGATTTTGTTCCTAATAAGAAAATGGGTCATACCGAGATTGTTACAAGATTTTGGAAGCGACACGTAAAAGATAAATTAGGTATTGAAGCTGATTTTTACGCCCTCAAACACTATATGCTTGATAATTTGGACAGCGATACGGCTATGCTTTTAGCTTCGCACACTAACCAAAACACAACGGCTATATACCAAGTGAACAAGGCTAAAAGGGAGCGGGAACGTTTAAAGAAATTGGAGATACAGATATAGAAAAAATATCTGTTAGTTTGAAAATGAAAAATTATTACTATCTTTGCCTTGAAAATATACAAGTGAGTAATGAAAGACAACGATTTTAAAATAATATTTGATAGCGAAAGGAACGAAGTAGACGTGGAAACACTAATAGGTTGCCTTATGCACACTTCTAACATCATTCAGGAAGTGAATAGAAGTTTACAGACAGAAAAGAAGATTGAGGTAAAAATAAAAGCATTGGAAAAGGGTAGTTTTGAGATACATATTGAGCTTGTAGAAAAACTATTAGAGTCGCTTTTTTCTTCCCAAAATGTTAATTATGCTTCTAATATAATAACTATTACGTGTGGATTGTACGGGTTATCCAAATTCTTAAAAGGAGAAAAACCTCAAAAAACTAATCCACAAGGGGACAGTGTAGAAGTAACCAATGTCAATGGAGATGTTACTGTCATACAAAACAGTGTCTTTAATTTCTTTAATAACAATAAGAGTATAAGGGATAGTATAGCAAAACAATTTTCTGTATTGGAAAAAAGTACTGATGTTTCAGGATTTAGTTTTAATTCCAATAATGCGAATACCTATATATCTCAAAGTGATTTTCCTCTTATTGCTACTAAATTAGACGATTTAGATGGTGTCTCAAAAGAGCCTATAAAAGAAGTGCTTACCGATAAGAAAATATTAATCATTCGCCCAAGTTTTACCAAAGATTTAAAATGGGACTTTGTTTTTCAAAATCAAAAAATATCTGCTAAAATGGAAGATGAAGAAATGATTAAGATTATAGATAATGGTGAGCAATTTTCAAAAGGGGATTGTATGCTTGTTGATTTAGAAATTACTAAATTCTATGACAGCGAAATTAATACTCATCTTATTACTAAGGATAGTTATAAGATTTTAAAATACAAGCAACATATACAAATCCCTAAACAACAGAAACTTTTTTAAAACTAACATACAATGAAAAGAATAGTATTATTACTGATTGCCCTGCTCGCTGTGGGGTGTTCGAAAAGTGAGGAGAAAATAGTTCCTGATGATTTGAAAGTTTCTTGGACATATATACAAGACAAAGGAGATGAATATAAAGAAAAATATATTAATCTATCCTTTACGTACGATGAATATTTACTAATTGTCATAGAAACAGGATTAGAAAATGGAAAATTTCAAAAGGTATCACGCACTGAAAAAGGAAAGTTTTCATATAGCTACCCTAATCTAACACTAAAAAGTAGTTTAGGGGTTGAAATAAGAGGAATTATTAATGAAAAACGAGACAAACTAACATTATATAATTTTCGTAGTATCCTATTTATTCCAAAGACAAACGATATTACACTTACGCATTGATAATAGAAAAGCCCTCTTAATTGAGGGCTTTTCTATTATCTCATTTTAATTCCTCTTGTCTGCATATCACTTAATATTGTCTTAACACCCGTAAGGTCTTTTCGCATATCGTGCAACTGAAAAGTGTTTACTTCAATTCCCGCAAGATGTTTTAACTGTTGAGCCGACATAGCGTGTAAGTTCTTCAAATCTTCAGAAAGGAATCTTGTACGCTCAGATATTTGAATAACACCATCTTTTGTTTGTTTTTGTAGCTCCGTCATTAATCTAAACTGCCCGCTTAACTCCTCACCAGTGTCCTGAGACATTCTTGCAAAACCTTTCTCTACTGCTTGACGTTGCTCTTTTAGAAAGTCGTAACCTAAATTACTACTCATTTCATTCCAATTTTTTAAGAATTGTTGCATTTCACCGATTTTGCCTTTCATCCTACTGGAAAATTCTGCTATAAGATTCGCAGTAGCATTAGCATATTCTTCACTACTAACATTTCCATCTCCTGCTACTTTGTGCATTTTCTTTTGAAATTCCTTAAAATCTTTCGCAACAAACAACTCATACATCAACTGCTTACCGAGTTTGCTAATAATGTTACCTACTGACTTAGAAAAGTTTTCAAAAGCGTCTTCTCCTTTTTTTAACGAATCAACAACACTATCTATTATAGATGTCCCCATTTCCCCAAAGGTTTTATTAAGATATTCATCAAACTTTTTTTGTGCTTCTAATGCTTGTTCATACTGTTGTATGATGGTTTGTAGAGCTTGTTTCCCTGTTCCTTCAAACTCCTTGTTATTAACAATGCTTTTAGCTAAGTTTACATCAAATTCCCCCGCTTTATTAATTAGTTGTGGATACACTGAAAGTAGACTATTATATTCAGTATGAGATTTTTTCCAAAACCAAGCTCCTGTAGTATAACTACCTGTTGCAATTTTAATATTCTCTAAACCAAGATAATCATCGCCTTCCCTGTTAGGTGACCGATATCCATAACTACGGAAACTTGTGCCAGCGTCCTCATAACGTTTTTTTAGATTAAAACCCATCCTGCGCTCTAAATCGTTCCACAGTCTGTTGTATTCTTTTAAATCACTCAAAGCGTTATTGATGTCTTCCGTGCCGAATATAGATGTATTTTCTTTGTGTAACATCTTCTCTTCCCAAAGTAGTCGATTGTATTCATTCTGTTGGTTTATTTTTGACTGAGCTATTTCTTGTAATTTTTTTTCGTGAGCTAAACGCTCTTTTGCAGCCCCCTCTAAACCTCCTACTCCTAAACCTACAACAGCACCAATAAGAGCCCCCCAGCCCCCTCCTACACTTGCACCCATTTGAGCAAAAGAAAGAGTTTTATTAAGTAAGTTTGCTGTGTTTTGTAAAGTACGCCCTAATTTCTCTAATGATGAGTTACCTGTACTTTGTCCTAATCGCTCAAACTCTTGCCCTAACTGTCCAAATTGTCCTGTGATTGATTGTGCCGACGACAACATACCATTGAACGCTTCCTGCCATTCGGCGGTGTTGGGTTTGGCTTTGAATAGATTTTTGATGTTTGTACCGAGTTTGCCAAAAACGGTATCGCTACGCTCGGCTGTCTCTCTTGTTTGTTCAAGTTGCTGGCGTAGGCTTTGGATATATTCTACATTATCCTTATCGCCCATATCAAGGTTGCTCGCCAACCGGTCTATTTCAGCTTCTGCCTCTGCTATGGTTTGGCGTATTTCCTTGATGGTCTTTTTGCGCATATTCTCAAAGAGTTTAGCAATGGCTGTACCCTCTTTTTTGTAGAGTATATCCAACTTTTTGAGTTCTCGTGCTTTTTCATCTTGTGCTTTTTTGACTTGTGGAGCGTCTGCGCCTAATTTAGCTTGCAAAGCGGTAATATCGGCATTGTATTTCTCCTCAATAGCTTTACGTTGGTCGGTGTAGGTTTGGTACTTTTCTAATAAGTCCTTATACACTTGTTCTTGCTGAATACGTTGGTACTCTGCATTGGAAGCTAAAAGCACCTTTTCGTTTTCAGCAAGGCGTGCTTTTTCGGCATTGATAGTAGGAGTATTGGTATCAAAGGCTTGTCCTTTTTTCCATTTGCCTTGTGCTTCTGCCTTTTGTTTTTCGGTTTCGATGAATGCGTTTAGCTGGTCTTCTGAACGCCTTCTAATTTCCTCTTCTTGCTTGTCGTATTCCAATTGAATGATAGCAAGGCGCTTTTCCGCCCCGTCTTTCATTATTTTGATACGCGACTCTTCACGAGCAAAAAGGTCGTCTTGAATTTGTCGGTTGTGGTCTCTTTGGGCTTTTTCAGTGTCGAAATCAGGGAGGGTATTTTTAGTAGCCCTTGCCTTGCTACTTCCTGACGGTTTCACTGTGAAGTCGTTGTACTCTTTTTTTGCTTGTTCTAACTTTTCTTTGGCATCAGAGATGGCTTTTTTATAATCGCTTTCGGTTCTATACCCTGCTTTGTTGTTGGTAATATCCGATAGTGCCTTTTCAGCATCTTTAACAGCTTTGGCGTACTTCTTAGATAGGTCAGTATAGTTGTAAGTTTGTTCGTGTAACTTATCTATTTGTCCTTTTAATACTTGTGATTGTGCTTGTAATTCTTCTTTATTGAAGGAATACCATTCATTACCAAACTTCACTCCGTGTGAAGCCCATTTTTTACCCTCTTTTTCTTGTTTTTGCAAGTCAGCAATGAGACGTTGTCGATATTGTAGTTGTTTTTGAAGCTCATTTTCAGGTAGGGTTTTAAGGTTCTTTTTCCAATCAGATAAAGCTGTGTTTTTGATACCTTTTTTAAGGTCGTTTTGGTGGTTTTTGAGCATTGATTCTAAATACTCGCGTTGCTCTCTTTCAGTTACACTTTGATATCCAAACATATTTAACCAACCCATTCCTCTACCAGTGTTGATAGCGTTATTTAATGGTTTTAGATATGCTTGCGGGTTCTTATTAAACTCTTCTAAGTCCTTTTTAGCTTTTCTATACCCATTAATTTTGTTTATTTCAGAACGTCTGCTATCCTCATTGGCTATTTCCTTTTTGAGTTTAAGAATATCAGCAAGTTTAAGCGTTTCAATATCATATTTTTCAAATATTTTAGGGTATGTTTTAATAAGCTCATTGAGAGCTTCGCTCCTTTCAGTGTCTGCAAGAGCTTGGTTATTGACGGTTTCAATAAGTTCATCGACGTGCTGTTTATGAGCTTTTTCACTTTCAATGGTTTGTTGTTTCTTGTCGTTGTAGTCTTTTGTAGCCTTTTCGGCTGCTGTGGTGTTATCCCTTAATAGAATATAAGATGTTGCTAAACCTACCACAGCAGTAGCTACAAGCACATAAGGATTTGCCATCATTACAGCATTAAGTGCCCCAGTAGCTACTGTTGCTGCTTTTGTAGCAAGTGTCTGAATTCCTTTTGCGATAGCATCCTCTTTGGCAGCAATTGCCCATCCCTTAGTGAGAGCAATATTTACCAATACAGCGGTGCGATATGTGCCATATGTGGCAATGAGTCCCGCAATTACCTTCCCTAATGTTTGATAGTTCTCTACTAAGAAAGAAACCGCAGAAATAGCCCCTGAAGTTATACCCTCAGAAGGTTACAGGTTTGAATCCTGTCGAGGTCACGAAAAAAGCTCCAACAAAGTTGGAGCTTTTTTTATTTTAATGAACGTCGTATAAGGAAAATAAATATACACAATTTAAATCTTAAAACAAAGTAGTGGCATAATAAACATTTCCAAGAGCTTTAAGTTCTTGGAAATGTTTATTTTTATAATGATGTAAATACTTAAAAACTTTCCTCTTAAAACCTAATCTTATTTCTTATAGAGCTCCAAGTATTCCCGTACGATTTCAAAGTCGTCAAAATGGTGTCTAACGCCTTTAATTTCTTGGTAAGTTTCGTGTCCCTTACCGGCGATGAGAATGATGTCCCCCTTTTTGGCATTCTTGCAAACGGATTGTATTGCCTGACGACGGTCGGTGATGGTTTGTACTTTGTGAAAGTATTGTGGCTGTACCCCTTGTTGCATTTCGGAAAGAATCGCCTCAGGTTCTTCGTTTCGAGGATTGTCGGAAGTGAGGATTACATTATCGCTGAGGGTTGTTGCTATATCAGCCATTATAGGGCGTTTACCTTTATCGCGATTGCCTCCACAGCCCACTACGGTAGTGAGGGTCTCGTTGTGAGTGCGTATATCGTTGATGGTTTTCAGAACGTTTTCAAGGGCATCGGGGGTATGAGCATAATCCACTATGGTAATCACTCCCGTAGCCGATACGGCATACTGAAAGCGCCCTGCCACAGGTTCTATGGCGCTGATAAGAGTAAGCGCTTCGAGTTCGTCAATACCCAATAGAGTAGCTGTAGCATATACCGCCAAAAGGTTATAAGCATTAAACTCACCTATGAGTTTTGTCCATACCTCGTGCTGATTGATACGCAACAGCAAGCCGTCAAATCTACTCTCAATGATATATGCCTTATAATCTGCGTGAGTTTTGAGTGCGTATGTTTTCTTTTGAGCTTTGGTATTTTGTAACATAAAAGCCCCATTCTTATCATCGTTGTTTACTAAAACAAAAGCGGTAGCGGGTAACGCATCAAAGAAACGCTTTTTCACATCGCGATAGGCAGCAAAGGTTTTGTGATAGTCGAGGTGGTCGCGGGTGAGGTTAGTGAAAATACCTCCTGCGAACTGTAGCCCTTCAGTACGATGCTGGTCGATGCCGTGAGAGCTCACTTCCATAAAGCAGTATTTCACCCCTTGTTGTACCATTAAGTGCAGATAATGATTCAGTTGAAGAGGGTCGGGGGTGGTGTGAGTTGCTTCAAAGCGCTGGTCGTCTACGTATACCGCCACTGTGGAGAGTAACCCCGCTTTTTGTCCTGCTTTTCTAAACAATTGGTAGAGTAACGTTGCAATAGTAGTCTTTCCGTTAGTACCTGTTACGCCTACTAAGGTAAGTTTCTCGGAAGGATTGCTATAGAAGTTAGCTGCAATCAAGGCTAAAGCACTATGACTATTGGGAACTACTATATAACTTACACCAGGCAAGGACTGTTGAGGTAATTGCTCACATACGATGGCACTAGCGCCACTGCGTATAGCTTGGTCTATGTATTCGTGTCCGTTAGACTGAGTACCAGTGATGGCAACAAACATACTTCCCTTTTCGACCTTTCGAGAGTCGAAGCAAACAGAGGTGATATCTTTATCTTCCACATAAAGAGAAGTTTTTATAGTGATGTTTTTAAGTAATGTTTTTAAGTTCATAATGTTAATTAGTAATTAACCAATTTTTCTATTTGTCAGTGTCATTTTACAAAGGCGAATGTTCAAAAACTTTCTTAGGAGAAGTAACCATTTCATCGAGGCGTTTTGCTATCTTTCCCCATTGGTATTTCTTTTCAGTGAGTTGAATAGGGACATCAAAATAAATATCATTATGAAACAAAAGAGCTTTTCGGTATATTTGTAGATTTTTATTAGGAAATTTATAAGCTACAAATGAGAGCATCTCATCAAATGAAAATCGCATCGACAAATAGGCTATATCAATAAAATCTTTCAACCGCGTACCATTATCGGCAATAGCTAAGAGTTTCATTGCAATAATATCCTGCAAACTGAATAGCCTTATACCTCCTATGTTTTGTATCTGTTCACACAAAGGAGTATTAAAAGTAATAAAGTCTATTTTAACTCCTTCTATACTTCCTTTTAGAGTATTGCGAGCCTTATTGTCAGTAAGAAAGTTATATTGCTGAGATAGATAAAACTCTAATTCAGTATTATCAAAATCTTCTAACGAAAACAAATCTAAATCAATACTAGTGCGATGTCCTAAATACAGGGCTATAGCAGTACCTCCAGCTAAATAGAATTTATTCAGCTTTTCATCTTTCATCAAGATTTTCAGGAGTTCAAAAGTTGCTCCCGGTACTGTCTGTTCTTGTAACATTGTAAATCGTTTAAATCTATTTGAAATGCCTTTGAAACGAAATTCATATCCCTTTCGTTTAGGTAAGGCACTTGTTTTACTATTTCTATAAACGCTTCCAAGCCTCCATACAATTGCATAGCGGCATAAAAATCGTTGTCCCATCCTCTTTCTACAATGCGTTGTACAACTATTACTTTACCTTTCTCCCAATCAAAGATAGAGAGGTCGTAGTCCCAAAGTAAAGTAGGAGAAACTTTTAAAGGGTCTTTGTCTTTCCAATCATCAAAAAGCATTATTTTTTAGTTGTTAGTTTAAATCGGATAATACAGACCAGTAGGACTGGTTGGAGTTTGTAGGGTACAAATGTACAATAGAATGCAGGGTGTAAAATTAGTATATTAGCACGTCGGCTAATTCTCTAATTTGCCACATTGTAACACTACTACTATATTGCGGGGTACTTTAGTACCTTTGGCAATTGATTGTGCGCTTACTTTACCTTCACCTGAGAATTTCACTCGTAAGCCCATATTCTCCAAGAGAGCAACAGCGTCCATTACGTTCATACCGCTAAGGTCGGGCATTATGGTTTTGTACTTAGCAGCTTTGGCGTAGTAATCTTCGTAGTTTGTTGTGGTACTGGCTGATATTTTATCTACATTTTCTACCGTATCCATCAAGAGCGAATTGGTATAGATTTTATGAGCAATACTCTTAAATACAGGTCCTGATACATCGGCACCATAGAAACCTACACTCTTATC
The DNA here is from genome assembly GCF_000411575.1 of Capnocytophaga sp. oral taxon 336 str. F0502. NCBI lineage: Bacteria > Pseudomonadati > Bacteroidota > Flavobacteriia > Flavobacteriales > Flavobacteriaceae > Capnocytophaga > Capnocytophaga sp. oral taxon 336. The sequence goes on from NZ_KE150489.1 coordinate 366,308, forward strand.
GGGTTCGTGAATTACCACTATACAAGAGTATTTGGGGTTATCGACAGGAAAGAAGCCTGCAAATGAAGATATATAGCTAAGCTTACTCTTATCGGCACTGGCATAGTTCTTACGGGCTGTACCTGTTTTACCTGCCATTGAGAAATCGGGAGAATGGAGACGATACCCTGAACCGTAGGAACGTTCTACTACATTAGCCAATAGTCCCTTGGCACGGTCGGCTGTTTGTTTAGAACATATTTTACCATTGATAATCTCCACATTAAACTTCTCTACTGTTTTATTCCATTCCTTTACTTCTTTTATCATTCGAGGTTTGACCATTACTCCCCCGTTGGCAATTGCATTATAGAAAGCCAAGCTTTGCAAAGGAGTAATCTTTACGGAGTAACCTATTGCCATTGACTCAAGCGTTACCCCACTCCATATTTTGTCGCGAGGTGTAGGAATATAGGGAATCCCTTCACCTAAAATAGGTAAACCTAAGGGTTGATTTAGGTTCATTTGAATGAGCTTGGTAGTAAAATCAGAAGGAGATTTTGAAAAGAGGCTATGCACGAGTTCTGTCATTCCAACATTAGAAGAGACCGAAAAAGCTTTGTTCAGACTTATATTTCCTGTAAACCTATGTTGAGAGTCTTGAAAGGTCTTATCGTAATACTGTTGTTTTCCTTCCTTGATATCTACCACATAAGTCGTATCGATATTGCGGGCTTCCATAGCGGCTACTACTGTCATCAGTTTGAAGACTGAACCAGGTTCGTGTGCTTCACCAATAGCAAAGTTATAACGCTCAGAATATGTATCGTTTCTAGTATTCAGTTCTAAGTTAGAAATAGCTTTTATCTCACCTGTATTCACCTCCATTACTATCACACAACCGTGATGAGCCTTGTATTTTTTAAGTTGTGTAAGCAAAGCGTGGTGAGCGATATCTTGGATATTGATATTGATGGTAGACACTACATCGTAGCCGTCCTTAGGTTCGATGATATTAAAACCACTGGCAAGTTTCCACTGTCCTTGTGCTATTTTTTGTTCTACGCGTCGACCTTTGGTTCCTAACAAATAGCTGGCATAAGCACCTTCCAAACCTACACGGGTAGTATAGCCTGTTTCATCAGTACGGGCATAGCCGATACTGCGGTGTGCAATACCTCCTAATGGATATTCGCGTTTTATATTGCGCTCTACGATGATACCGCCTTTATAAGGACCTTTATTGAAGAGGGGAAATTTCTTGATTCGGGAGTACTCGCTATAACCCAGATTAGTGGCTACGAGCATATAGCGATTCTTTAAGCTACGTTCTTTTTTAAAGAGATTTAAGTAATAGCTATTGGGTTTTCCAAACATACGCGAAAGCGAATCGCTGAGGGGTTTTACATACCTATTGAAATTAGCTCTGGAAGGCGCAATACCGTCCCAACGGATATCATACCGAGTTACCGAAGTGGCAAGCAAGCTACCATCATCAGAATACAAATTACCTTGACTGGGGATAATATCAGCTTCTCTCAAGGTAGTTTCGTCTACTTTGGCGCGATACTCATCACCGTCAATTTGTATTTTTATGAGCTTTACCGCAATGACACCTATCATCAGTAGCATCATAATGGCTACCAAATAAGTGCGCGATGTTATCTTTTTATCGTTTTTTTCCAATGCTTCTTTCTACTTGTATTATCTATTATCTCAAAGATTACTCTTCTACAATTGCCTTTATTTTTTGTGGTGGTTTTTCGGGTTGTTTGAGTCCTTTACTTTCTAATTGTTCTAAAAGTGAAGACTCCAAACGCACTTTCTGCAAACGCGAACGCACATCGACGAATTCACTCTTGAGCTCATTTACTTCGTCGTTGAGCTTAGCTATTTGGTGTACTTTGCGGTCTACCATATGCGAGCTAGCTATCATTATAACTCCCAAAGCAAAAAGGAAGCTTATGAAGAACCAATTTCGGGTAGCTTCTTTACCTTCTACCAAAAATTTTCCTCGCAATATATTCTTTATTTCATCAGTGGCTTTTCCCATTTTTTTTTCAGTTATGAATTTAAACGTTCGGCGATACGGAGTTTGGCACTACGGGCACGGCTGTTTTGTGCTATTTCAGTATCATCAGGAGTGATGAGACCGCCTACTTTTTTAAAGGGTACTAACACATTGCCATACCAATCTTTCTCAGGAGCTCCTTCTAACTGTCCGTCTCGAATGAAGCGTTTTACACAGCGGTCTTCGAGTGAATGATAGCTGATAAGGCTGATACGCCCTTGGGGCTTGACTACGGCAGGGAGTTGTAGCAAAAATGATTCCAAAGCTTCTATTTCGGCATTTACCTCTATACGAATGGCTTGATAGATTTGTGCTAACACTTTGTTCTCTTTAAATTTAGACAAAAGAGCTTTTACTGCCTCTTGTAGTTCACTGCCTAAGCGTATTGGCTTCTGCTCTCGGTAACTGATTATGGCACGGGCTATCGCTTTGGCATTTTTCAGTTCGCCATATTGAAAAAAGATATGAGTGAGTTCTATCTCGCCATACTCATTGACGACTTCTTGGGCTGAAAGAGGAGCTTGCTGGTTCATACGCATATCGAGTGTGCCTTCAAAACGAGTAGAGAAACCACGCTCAGCTACATCGAACTGGTGAGAGGAAACCCCAAAATCACCCAAAACCCCATCTACTTGTGTTACTCCATAAAAGCGCAAATACTGACGCAGATACTTAAAGTTTTGCTGAATAAGAGTAAAACGTTCATCATCGATGGTATTATTAAGGGCGTCGGCATCTTGGTCAAACGCATAGAGGCGTCCGTTTTTACCGAGGTGCTTTAAGATTTCGCGCGAATGTCCTCCCCCACCAAAGGTAACGTCGACATAAGTGCCATTATCTTTGATATTCAGTCCCTCAATGCTTTGCGTTAAGAGTACAGGAGTATGATAGGGGGTGTTATTGTTCATTTACTTGCTACGTGATATAATAGAGTGCAAAGGTACGAATTTAATACTCAACCACCAAATTTAAATTAATGGTTAATGGTTAATGATTAATGATTAATGATTAATGATTAGTGGTTAATGAGAGAATGTGAGAATGTGAGAATGGAGAAGGTTTTGAAGGGATTGCAAAGGTGTGTTATCGGAGAATCTCGGAGAGTATCGAAGATAGGGTTATGGTGTAGTTAGCTTATAGAAAGCTTATAGGAAGCTTATACGAATCTTGGACGATTGGTATAGAAAGGGTATATAAGTAGTTAAGAATGAGGGATTAAGAGCGAAGATTAAAGAGTTAAAAAGTGTTAATTAGGCGAAGGGTAAAGAATGGAGAAACGAAAGTATATAGAGACGAAAAAGGAGAAATATAGAAACCGTAAAGGCTGTGAACTGGAAGAGAATGGTATAAAAATTGATGTGTGGGGCATAGATGTATTGGCATTTATGATTATTTTCGTATCTTTGCACCATCATTGGAATGAATTTGAATGAAAAAAACGTATTACTATATATTATTCACTTGTTTATTAACCTTTTGTACTAACCTTTGGGCTCAGAATGACAATAGCAAGACCCGCCGTATCGAAATTATCTACGGGGGGGAATTTACGATTGACAATGAGAAATACCCTGGGGCTACTATCTTTAAATCGGACGGACAACGGGTACAGTTTCGACATCAAGGGTTAGACGTGTGGTGTGATTTGGCTGTGCTCTACGAGGAGAAAAACGAGGTGATTGCACACGGCAATGTAGTGTTACAACAAGGCGACACACTACAAATGAACAGTCAGTACGTATCGTATAAAGGGAATACTAAAACAGCTGTAGCCCGCGAGAACGTGCTATTGCGCAATGGGAATATGACGCTGGAAACCCAAGAACTCTTCTTCGACCGCAACTCTCAGGAGGCTTATTACAACAATTTCGGGAAAATTACTGACCCTGAAAATGAGCTCACCAGTAAAACAGGAAAGTATTACGTAACGACCAAGAAAAACCAATTTACTAATTCGGTAAAGATTGTCAATAGAGATTTTACGGTTAATTCGCAGGTGTTGGACTATTATCACAATTCGGGCAACGCCTATTTTTACGGCAAAACTACCATTGTGGGCGCTGACTACAAAGTGTATTGCGAGCGAGGTTTTTACGATACGCGTCGACAATTGGGTTATTTTATGAAGCACGCCAAGATAGAATACGACCTGAAAACCTTGGTGGGCGACAGTTTGTATTTTGATAAACGCCGTCAGTTTTCTTCGGGCTCTAACAATATCTTTATTTCGGACACGGTAAACAAGACCTTTGTACGAGGGCATTACGGCGAAATTCACAAGGCAAAAGATTCGATGTTTATCACCAAAAAGGCATTGGTAATCACATTAGTAGAGAAAGACTCGATGTATATGCACGGCAAGCGCATTTTGGTTACTGGCAAACCGCAACACCGCGTGATTCGCGCTTACCCCGATGCTCGTATTTTCAAAAGTGATATGCAAGCCAAGTGCGATTCAATTCACTCTGACGAGGCTAATGGGCTGACCCAAATGGTGGGCAAACCTGTAGCGTGGACAGGCGAAAGCCAAATGACGGGTGACAATATTCACCTGATTGCCAATACGAAGACCGAGCAATTGGACTCTTTGAAAGTGTTTAACAACGCACTGGTGGTAGAGAAAGACAGTTTGGGCGATGGCTATAACCAAGTGAAAGGTAAGTTCTTGTATGGCAAATTCAAGAAAAATGTTTTGCGACAAATAGACTTTTTGCAGAATACCGAGTCTATTTATTACGTGTATAACGACGCTAAGGAGCTGGTAGGCATCAACAAACTGACTTGTAGTCATATTAAGCTCTATTTAAACAAAGACCAGCAAATACAACAAACGGTGTTTATTACACAACCATCGGGGAATTTATACCCAGACGATAAATTACACGTGAACGACCGTAAGTTTAAGGAATTTATATGGCGAGGTGATGAACGTATCCGCAGTAAAGAAGAGATTTTTAGCGATGCGGAGAAGAAAATAAAACCCAAGAAAATTAAGGGAATGAAGACTCCTGAGGAGATAGACGAGGAGGAGAATCTGCTTGCAAATCCGTCGCTTAAAAAAGAGAATAAGGCAGGGAAAGAGAAGGCTAAAGAGAAACCAAAAAGCAAATAAGACGAAAAGTTGGCATTTTTATTGCACAATAATAAAAAAAGGCGTACATTTGCCTATTGATTAATTTTAAAACATAAACTATATGAAAAAATTTATTATCGCAATGTCGGTGTTGGGATTAATTACCACATCGTGCGTATCCAAAAAGAAGTATGCTGAATTAGAAGCAAGAAACAAACAGACTGAGGATTTGCTAAACACTGCTACCGTAAAACTCAATATGTGTTTAGACGAAAAGAACAACTTGACTCACAAGTTGGAGAGTATGAAAAATCAGAACGACTTGCTCAAAGAAAACAATCAGCAGCTCATCAACAATATGGGTAACCTTACTACGCTTACCCAAAAAGGTGCTGAGAACCTTGAAAAATCATTGGAAAGCTTGCGTGAAAAAGATTTAACTATCAAGAATTTGCGCGATGCTGTTACCCGTCGTGACTCAATAAACCTCGCCTTGGTACAAAGCCTCAAAGGAGTGTTGGGTAACTTAGACGACCAAGATGTAGACATCAAAGTAGAAAAAGGTGTGGTATTTATCAATATCTCTGATAAGATGCTTTTCAGCAGTGGTAGCTACACTATTTCTAAAAACGCAAAGAGCGTACTTGAAAAAGTTGCAAAAGTGGTTAAAAATAAACCTGACTTTGAGTTTATGGTGGAAGGACACACCGATAACGTAAACATCAAAACAAGTTGTATTCGTGACAACTGGGATTTGAGCGTAATGCGTGCTACCGAGATTGTACGTGTATTACAAAAAGACTTTGGAGTTGCTCCTGAACGTATGACTGCAGCCGGTCGTAGCTATTACGTGCCTTTAGCAAGCAATGGTGATGCTAACGGACGTGCCTTAAACCGTCGTACTCGTATTGTGATATTGCCTAAGCTTGACCAATTCTACACTATGATTGAAGAGGGAATGAAAGACCCTGCTATCGGTGGTAAAGGAAAATAATTAGCAAATTTGAACATTAGCAAATTAGAAAATGAAATAAGAGTCAGCAGTTAGTGTAAGGCTAATTGCTGACTTTTTTGTATGGAAGATGAAATACGAATTACTTTTAAACAAGATAAGGGGATATATAGCTCTATCGGGAAAGGACTGTGTTCTTATAGAAGAGCTTTTTGAGCCTTTGTATCTTGCCAAAGGAGAGGTACTACTACAAGAAGGTAAAGTCTGTAGGCATTTCTGTTATGTAAACAAGGGGTTACTGAGGCAATTTATGAATTATGATGGGAAAGAACTTACTATACACTTTAACGAAGAGAATACTTTTGTTTGCGACTATGAGAGTTTTATAACTAAAACACCTTCACAGAAAACAATCATTGCACTTGAAGATAGTGTCTTGCAAATGATTTCTTACGGTAATCTGCAACGGTTTTACAAAGAAATAGAAGAGGGTGAACGGTTTGGTAGGCTACTACTTGAAGAGACTTTTATCAAAGCAGTACAATACATCATTTCGGGACTTACTGATAGTCCGCAAGAACGTTATTCGAAATTTATGAAACAATATAAAAATATTGAGCAACGAGTAGCACAGAAATACATAGCTTCGTTTGTAGGAGTTACTCCACAATCATTGAGCAGAATTAGAAGAAGAATAGCCTATATGTAATTTATTACCCCAAGTTAATTTTTATCTCACCACTTCTGCATTATTTTGCATCTCAGAAATTAAAAACAGAATAACAGATGAAAAGTAAAAATCTTCTTCAGCGAGTAGCTCAATTTATTACTATTGTGGGGCTTAGTTTATTAATAGGAAATATTTCGGCTTTTATAGCGATGAATATGCTTTCTACACCACAAGACACTTCGTTCTTCTTATGGCAACGCCGATTTATAGATGCGATGGTTCAACTGGGAATGATTAAGGGAATGTGGTTGTTCCTTATAGGCAATATTGTAATTTACTTATGCCAAAGAACTCGGAAAAACTTACTATTGCTTATACTTTCAATCGCAGTATTTATATTGGGTGAGTTTTTTATCATACCTTTATCTTACGAAACTTCACTTTTAGCTTTTCAGCAGTACGAAATGAACCAAGTAACTTCTGATTTTCTTACAATAAAACATAAAGAAGACGTTTTGGGAGGAGTCAATCTGCTTATATTGTTGATATATTGTGCGTGCTACACAGGTGTAGTTAGTAAATTAGCAAATGAGATAAGAGTCAGCAGTTAGTGTAAAGCTAATTGCTGACTTTTTTGTATGGAAGAGTGAATAGAAAGTGCGAGCCACACAAGCAGTCGTAGCACGACAGGTATTTTTTTAATTGGTAAATTAGTAGATTTTTAAAGTTGTAAGTTTAGTTAAAAAACAATCAAGCGTTGGTTATTATTTTGTAAGTTCCACTAATAATTGATTAGTTTTTTTGTATAAACCACAATATTGTTATACCTTTGCACTCAAAAAGACACAAAATTGATAACTTTTTACAAGAAATAGATAAGTGCTATAAACGTCTTATCTTATACTTTTGTACCGAAAAATAAAAACAGTAACATATGAAAAGAAAGTGCTTGCTACTATTGTTTTTAGTAGCTACAACCGCTGTTTTTGCACAGCACAAATACACCCTTAATGGTTCGATATCTGATGCTTCTAACGGCGAAAAGCTCTTAGGGGTAAACTTTATCATCAAAGAATTGCACACGGGTACCTCTACCAACGAGTACGGGTTCTATTCTATTACCTTGCCCGAAGGTAAATATACCATTACCATTGAGTATATAGGCTATGGTACTCACCAAGAAACTATAGTACTAGACAAGAATATCCGCAAAGATTACAAACTGAAGCCTGAGACTATTCAGCTTACAGGAGTAGACGTAACTGCAAATGCCACAACCCAGAAAACAGCAGTACGCAAGCCTGAAATGAGTGTAGCTTCTATTCCTATCGCTACGGTGAAGAAACTGCCTGTATTGGTGGGTGAAGTAGATATTATCAAAACCCTAATGCAGATGCCAGGGGTGAGCAACGCAGGCGAAGCATCATCAGGATTTAACGTGCGTGGAGGTGCTGCCGACCAGAATTTAGTACTTCTTGATGAAGCAACGATTTTCAATGCATCACACCTCTTTGGTTTTTTGAGTGTCTTCAACGCTGATGCTATACGTGATATGAAGCTATACAAAGGAGGGATTCCAGCACGCTATGGTGGACGTATTGCTTCGGTTTTGGATATTTATCAGAAAGAGGGTAACAAGAACAAGTTTGGGGCCACAGGGGGCATAGGGGCGCTCTCTTCACGATTACTTGCCGAAGGTCCTATAGTGAAAGACAAAGCCTCGTTTTTAGTAGGAGGTCGCGCTTCTTACGCTCATCTCTTCCTCAAACTGAGCAACAATGAAAATTCGATGTACTTTTACGACCTCAATACAAAACTCTCTTACCAACTGAACCCAAACAATGCGCTGTATCTTTCGGGCTACTTTGGTAGGGACTTTTTTAAACTGAGCAATAACCTCACTAATGCTTATGGTAATGCTTTAGTGAATTTACGTTGGAATCACTTATTTACTGAGAAGCTCTTCTCAAACCTTTCGGTTATTTATAGCAATTACGACTATAAGTTTGACTTTAACTTGCTTGATATGATATGGAGATCAGGGATAGAAAATTTTAACCTAAAATATGATTTCAAAAACTATGTATCAGAGAAGTTTAAATTTACCTACGGCTTTCAAGGACTATATTATACCTTCAAACCTGGTAAAATAGTACCTACCTCTCCTGCTTCTACTATTAAAGAAAAAATATTGGACAATAAATATGCTGCTGAATTGGGATTCTATGCTGATGCCGAACAGAAAATTGGGAAAGCTCTTACGGTATCGTACGGCTTACGCTTTAGTAATTTTTATCACTTAGGGAAACGCACAATAAATGTGTATCAAGATGACAACCCTGTGATATTTAACACGAGCCGACAAATCTATCAGAAAGCGACCCCTATTGGGACAAAGTACTACGGTAGTAACCGTATTATAAATTTGTACTCTAACTTCGAACCGCGCTTTACTATGAGCTATGCTTTCAACGATAATAAATCAATAAAAGCGAGTTATGCGCGTACGGCTCAATATGTACATTTGATTTCTAACACAGCTTCGCCTTCGCCTTTGAACGTATGGGCACCCAGTGATGGGTTTATCAAACCACAGTTAGCTGACCAAGTGGCGTTGGGTTATGCTTCTAACTTCTCGGACGATAAATACAGCATAGAGGTTGAAACTTATTACAAGAAAGTGCAAAATCGCTTAGATTATATAGACGGTGCGAACCTCATTGCTAACGAAGCGATTGAACAAGTATTGCTAACAGGGGAAAACAGAGCTTATGGTTTGGAACTGTTATTGCGTAAAAACACCGGTAAACTCACTGGGTGGATAGCTTATACACTCTCAAAATCGGAAATGCAAACTAAAGGACGTACCTCTGAAGAAATAGGTATCAACTACGGCGACTGGTATAGTGCTCCCTACGACAAACCTCACGATGTTTCGATTACGGCTACCTATGAGCTCTCTCCTAAATGGACATTCGGAGCTGTATTTAACTTTCAATCAGGCTTACCTACTAATTACCCCGTAGGACGTTATAACTACTTAGGAATGAGCGTTCCTGACTATAGCAAACGCAACGAATACCGCTTGCCTGCTTATCACCGTTTGGATCTTTCGGCTACCTATACGCCACAACGCCCAAACAAGCGTTGGAAAAGCGAATGGGTTTTCGGTATTTACAACGTGTACAATCGCAAGAATGCTGTGAGTGTTTCCTTCCGTGAGAACTTAGACACCCATAAAAATGAAGCCGTTAAACTCTCTATTTTTGGTATTATACCCAGTGTAACTTATAACTTTAGTTTCTAATGCTTAAACCTCTATTTACTATGAAAATAAGAAATATTTATATTATACTTCTCAGTGCTTTAGCTTTAACTTCTTGTGAAGAGGTTATAGATTTAAAATTGGACTCTGCCCCTCAAAAGTTAGTGATTGATGCATCTCTCGATTGGAAGAAAGGAGAGGCAAAAGCCTATCCTGTAGTGGACATCAGTTATACGGAAGCCTATTTTGGTGATACGCCTTCACCTGCTATTGATAATGCCATTGTGAAAATCAAAGCACATACTCAAACCCAGACACAAGAGTACCAACTCTCGTTATGGGACGGTACTTCTACCATTACTACTGATAACGTAGCCACATTAAAAGGCGGTAGCCGTTATGTATTTCCCGCAGGTATCACTCCTGAATTGGGCAAAGACTATGAACTTATCATAGAACTCAACGGACAAACCTATACTGCTAAGAGCAAAATGCTTGAAGCTCCTATAATACCTTCTGACAAAATAGTACAAAAAGAAAACGGAGGCTTTTTAGGTGACCAAATAGAGTTAAAATTCTACTTTGACGGTATTAGTGATGGTGTAGCCAATGCTTATTTAGTAAGGCTGACACAAAGTAGTAGCAAAAAAATTACTTACGGGACTTTGGATGACAACTATATAGCTAACTATAAGTTTTTCTTTATAATGATAGGACTCAATAATGATAAGTTAAACAAAGGAGATATTGTAAACGTAACACTTTATCGGATTCACCCTCAATACAAAGAATTTGTGCAAATGCTTATAAGATTATCAGAAGGACAAAGCCCATTTACTATTCCTACGCGCCCCATAGGTAATATTGTGAACAAAGGAAATTCTCGTGAGAACCCTCTTGGAGGTTTTCGGGTGGCACAGTATACTACGCTACAATATACAGTAAAATAGTTGCCCGTACGGCTCACACTACCACTTCACTTGTACCAAAAACTCGTGAGAGTTACGCGATTGTAAATTGAGATGTGTTTGAAAGTAGGTTTCAAAACCATATCCCACTGATAAATAATAATTCGGAATATTGAAGAGTACATAAGAGCTAAAAGCCTTATCAGTGCGATAGGTAAGCCCTACCTCAGCACGGTTTAAATAGTCAGTAGCTACAGTGAAGTTTGTTGAGGCTTCTTGTTTTTTAGCAAGACATATTTGTACGCTTGGTTTTAGAGTAAATTCAGAAGAGATATGCCAATGATAGCCCGCCATTGCATAATATAACATATTCTCAGCAACGGAAGTCATTACATCATTTTCCATACCCACTTTATCAGAAGCGAGCATATTGGGGATAGATAGCCCTACATAAAAGTCACGCAATTCATAATAAACTCCAGCTCCAAAGTTGAATTGGAACTTCCCCGAGATATCTTGCAAATAGGGGTCGTAGCGCGTAGTATTCTGTCTCGTATTGTACAAGTGATTATATGTGCGTATTTGGCTTATATCAATATTAAAAAGCTCTCCTCCAAACTTAATTCCTCCTACGATATTAGAATGTTCGTTTATAGGCACTCTATAAGAAAAGTCCCCAAAAGCACCCGTTTGCTTCTGAATAAATACTTTATTATTGGTTACTGAAAGCCCTAAGCCCACGCGGTCAGTTATCTTGTGAGTGGTAAAAAAGGTTTGCGTTTGAGGAGCTTCATTCATTCCACGCCATTGGTTACGAATGTCTGCTGAAATAGTATGTCCATTTTCCTTGCCAACCATAGCTGGATTCACCAAGTTTTGGTGTTGTTGATAAAATATGTACGTAGGATCTATAGATTGAGCTTGTAGTGCTCCTGCGATAAACAAAAAAACACTGATAAGTAATCTTCTTTTCATTCTGATAATAATTTCTTCTAATAAAGGATAAGAGCAAATTGTAACTACAAAGCTCCAATATTTGAGTAAAGGCAATATAAAATAACAATTAGAAACAAAAACAACTCAAACACTTAAATTCTAAATTACAATAACACTCTTTGTTTCATTTTCACCCCTTAGCTTTACCATTTAAATTGCACCAAAAACTCGTGAGAGTTGCGCGACTGTAAATTCATATGGGTTTGAAAATAGCTCTCAAAACCATAGCCTATAGATACATAATAATTAGGAATGTTAAATAACACATAAGCATTCACAGCTTTATCTGTGCGATAAGTAATCCCTAATTCTGCTCGTTCCAAAAAGTTTCCTGCTACTGTAATATCGGTCGAGGGATATTCACCTTTGGCTAAGCGCATCTGCAAACGCGGTTTAATAGTAAAATCGGGAGTAAGACGCCAATAATAGCCTGCTATGGTATAGAAGTACATCGTTTCGGCTAAAGAAGTCATTTGGTCGTTATCCATTCGCACCCTATCGGTAGCAAGCATATTAGGGATAGAAAAACCTACGTAAAAGTTAGGGTGGTCATAATACAGCCCTGCCCCAAAGTTAGTCTGGAATTTTCCTGAAATGGTTTGCAAATAAGGGTCGTAATAATAAGTAGGGTGCATACGTGTGCCATTAGGGTAATATTGGTTATACAAGCCGTTGTAATACGTCATATCACTGCCGTCTATATTATAGAAATCACCGCCAAATTTAATTCCTCCTATCAATCGCGAGTTGTACGAAATGGGTATTGCATACGAGAAATCAGCGTAAATGCCTGCTTGTTTCTGTATAAACACTTTGTTGCTTGCCAATGAAAAACCTAACCCCACGCGGTCACTCAAACGATGCGTAGTAAAAAGGATTTGTGTTTGTGGGGCTTCGGTCATTCCTCGCCACTGGTTGCGTATATCCACCGAAATAGTGTGTCCAAACTCCATTCCCACTGCCGCTGGGTTTATTAGGTTTTCGTGTTGTTGATAAAAAATGTATGTAGGGTCTGTAGCTTGTGCGTGCAAAGCACTTGTGCCTATTACCAACATACTTAATAATATCTTTTTCATAGGATTCTGTGTTTTTCTCTTCTTAATAATTAATGTAAATCCAAAGTTGTTTTTTGTTCTTTTCACTGCCGTCAATGCTGAAAATAGCTACATAGGAACCTTGTGGCACTAAGGTACCATCAGATTTCTTTCCGTCCCATTGGTTCTTATACCCGTGAGCCGAGTATACTAATTGCCCTAAGGTATTGAATATATACAGGGTGTTATTAGGGTATCGTTCAGCGCGCGCTATCACATAAGTATCATTCACCCCATCGCCATTAGGAGTAAAAGCGTTGGAGATAAGCACATAATCCACCTGTGGGTCTTGTGCATTCGGGATTCCGTCGCCATCTACATCGTCATCACAAGCGTCGCCTATACCGTCATCGTCTAAATCAGCTTGGTCTGGATTGTATACATTAGGACAATTATCTTGGTCATTTAAGAAACCATCTCCATCTATATCGTTATCGCAAGCATCTCCTATACCATCGTTGTCAGTGTCTTGTTGGGTAGTGTTAGACACGGTAGGACAGTTATCCAAAACATTTAAAATCCCATCACCGTCCATATCGTCATCACAAACATCGCCTACACCGTCATTATCAGCATCAGCTTGGTCAGGGTTGGCTACAGTCGGACAGTTATCCATACGCGAAGGTATGCCGTCATTATCCACATCGTCATCTTCTTTTACGATGATATTCCCTGCATTCACTGCCAAAAATAGGTTCTCTTCAGCTTTCACCATAAACCTTCCTTGCTGCGTTTTAATAGCATCAGGCACGCTTATTTCAGCTTTCCCATTATTGGGTAAGCCCGTAGCTAAGGTATGCGAAAAAGTAGCTCCTCCGTCAGTCGAAAAGAGTATTTTCACTTTTTCGGCGTTCACAGGTGCTTTATCAGTGTTAGCTACATCCCACTGCAAACTTACTTTTTGCCCTACATACCAAGTGCTTTGCTCGGTATGCGAACTCACTTTAAACGGACCTGCGTCTGCACTCACTACCACATCAATAGTTTTATAAGCTGTATTTCCTGTTTGATTACTTGCTAAAGGACGGTCGATAACCATAAAAGTCCAATGCAAGGTACGCCCTATGTTGAGCACTGTTTCCCAAGCATCTCCTTTTTTAGGATTCTGCTGGGTGAGCGTACCCGCTACTATACGTTCCAAACGCGGGATATAGCGATAAGATTGTGCTGAGGGTTTCATAGAGCGTGCCGTAGCTCCTGAACGTATTGTAGGTGAAAAATAATAATTACCCGTTTCTGTATAATTGTCGCTTTCTTCCCACGTATAGAGCAACGCATCGCCATCAGCATCGGTAGCAGTACCTTCTAATAAATAGGCAGTTCCATACGGAATAGTATAGCTTTTCAAGTCGGGTATCTCAGGAGGAGTGTTGCCCGTAGAATTTTCGGTAGCACAAGACTTGCCTTGTAGGTTATCTGTAATGTCGTAAATAGTGCGGTGATGAAAATAAGGGTCAGCATTCTGTTGCACATCATAATATCGCGTAACTCCTGCGTAGCTCATAATAGTAGTACCACTCCCTGGTTCCATCTGCGACCCCGACCCATATTCTCTGCGATAAGAAAAAGTATGCCGTGCCCCCAGTTGATGTCCTATCTCGTGAGCTACCACATCTATATCAAAAGCACTTCTATTGCGTACGTAAGCAAACGGATAAGACGAAAATCCCTGTCCCTTGCGGTCGTTGGTACACACGCACCCTATACAACCTGCATTACCTCCTTCTGCGGCATTGTGAAACAACTGCCCTATATCATAATTAGCATTACCTATCTTGTTGTCCAAAACTTGTTGCAATACAAGAGCTTTATTGTCGTACCATTCTTTTTCGTAGTTAATACCAGTAAAAGGGTCAGTATCTTTAGTCTCATATACTACACTATCGTCCGAAACTAACTGGAAAACAATCGACAGCTGCTGCCCATAGACCTCATTTACACGGTTTAGCGTACTGACTATTTGGGCAAAAGCTGAAGCCTTCCCCCAGAAATAATCAGTATATTCGTGGGTGCAAGCAATTGCAATGCGAAAAGTACGTTGCATAGGTTTAGTCTGAAATGAAGGGCGTTGAGCCGCTTTACTTTCCTGCAAAAGAGTAGGCACATCTAATGTTTTACAGTCTATGAATGCTTTTTCAACATCCTTACGACGATAAACCCTGTAATAAACACCTTCTTTATCTTCTGCTTCTATAAACGAATAGCTCAACTCTTCTTCCATAATAGCATCAAGCCCATAATCGCTCCACGTAAAACGAATATGTTTAGAGGGGTCGGTTACTGATTTACCCACAAAAGTTTTAATAGAAGGATATTTTCGTGCAACTGCTTCCGAAAGAACCTGCGTAGGTGCAATGCGATAAGTAATGAGTGTTCCGTTGGCATCAGGTATCTGAACGGTAGCCTCACTGCGTCTACTATCGGTTTCCAAAGCACGTGCAAACGCCTTTTTATTCAGTGTAAAATACTGATAATTGGGGTTATTAGTTGTTACTGCTGCACTGCGCTGAGTCGAGAAATCAGCCTTGTGCCAATAATTCTGTGCCGACCCTTGTAGCACCACCAAAATAAATAACCAAAAAATACTATTGTAATTGCTATATCTCAATGTTTAATTCTTTATATATTTTTAATTTCTTTTGCTTCCTCACTTAATATTCACCCAAAAAAATCACTGTCACGTCCTAAAAAAGGTTGTCATAATTAATTATTGCTTTATTAGTCAATTTTTCTCATCTCCCCATTTTCCCATTCCCTCATTTTCTCATTCCCTCATTTTCTCATTTCCTCATTTGCTAATTAATCCGCCTCCACATACCCAGCTGTGAGCCCTCACTGGCTTTACCTTTTACCTTTTACGTCTTACCTTTTATCTCCCTGTGTGGCTCGCACTATAATACTCAAACGCTTCGTAAATCTCTTTCTCAGGCACTACACAATCCGTTTTAGGCTTACCTATCTCCTCCAAAAGCACAAAGTGTACTCTGCCCGCTACATTCTTCTTGTCAAAACGCATCAACTCACAAATATCCTCAATATCCTCTTTATGAAAAGTTTGTTTGCTGAAATACTCTCCCAATACGCTTTTCACCTTATCGCATTTATCCTTAGGGAATCCTAACTTTTTCACCGATAAGTAAGTAGCCAACACTATTCCTATCGCAATAGCCTCTCCGTGCAACAAACATTGGCGATTAGGGTTTTCCAAACAATACGACTCGATAGCGTGCCCCAGCGTATGACCGTAATTCAGTATTTTTCTCAATCCACATTCTTTCGGGTCTTGCATTACCACCTCGTTCTTTATCACCACCGATTCGTGAATAAGACTGTCTAAATCAGCTAACGAAAGGCTTCTCAAATCACACATTTTGTTCCAATAAGCCTCCGAGCGAATAAGTCCGTGCTTAAACATCTCTGCCATTCCGCTACGCAATTCCTCAGCAGGTAACGTTCCTAAATATTGCGAGTCTATCACCACCCCCAACGGATTGTTTATCACTCCTACAAGATTTTTCAAAGGACCTAAATCCACCCCCGTCTTCCCCCCTACCGAGGCATCTACCATTGCCAGTAAACTCGTCGGCACATTAATAAAGGGCACTCCGCGCATATAGGTAGAAGCCACAAAGCCTCCTAAATCGGTTACCACTCCTCCTCCTACGTTTATGAGCAAGCTCTTGCGGTCGGCTCCTAATTCTGAAAGTGCGTGCCACACTTGCGTACAAGTATCGAGGTTTTTATGCAGTTCTCCCGCTTCTATTTCTATAATTTCTATCGGAATATCAGTAATGAGAGTAGGTAAAAACACAGGCAAACATTTTTCATTGGTATGACTGTCCACCAACAAAAACAGCTTCGAAGGACGTTTTTCCGCAACCATTCGATTGATAAAATCAGTTCCTTCCTCATTAAAATAAACGTTGTAATTTCCAGCTCTGATAACATTTGCTTCCATCAGTACAGAATTTTTGGCAAAAGTAGTAAAATAATAACAATTGTACAAATTCCCCTTTTCAGCACCAAAAGACCGTCATATACACAACACATTTACTCCTTCCATTCGCCTTACATTCATCTTAGATTTATTGTTTCTTCGTTCATTCTTCGTTATTCCTTCGTTATTCCTTCGTTATTCCTTCGTTATTCCTTCGTTTATTCATCACTGTTGCCCTATTGTAGACCCACTGTAGACCCACTGTAGACCCACTGTAGAGCCATTGTAGAGCCACTCATTGTTTAATTATCCTATAAGCTTTGTATAATCCTCTCCCAATTTCACCATTAACCATTAATCACTAACCATTAACTACAAGCCTTCTTTCACCTATTGTTCGTTCATTCTTTACCTACCCTTGTGGCTCGCACCACGCTGTACCAAATTTGCTAATTGATAAATTATTCTTACCTTTGCCTCTCAAAAATAAACTATAATGGAAGTAAGCAAACGTTATGCACAACGCGGAGTTTCGGCAGCCAAAGACGAAGTGCATAAAGCTATCAAAAATATCAATAAAGGATTATTCCCCAAAGCCTTTTGTAAAATAGTCCCCGATTACCTTACGGGCGACGACAACTATTGTCTTGTAATGCACGCCGATGGCGCCGGTACCAAGTCAGCTTTGGCATATATGTATTGGAAAGAAACCGGTGACCTAAGCGTATGGAAAGGCATTGCACAAGATGCTCTCATAATGAACATAGACGATTTATTGTGTGTGGGAGCAGTCGATAATATTATGCTTTCGTCCACCATTGGGCGCAACAAAAACCTCATTCCTGCGGAAGTCATTTCAGCTATTATCAACGGAACAGAAGAGCTGATTGCAGAACTCTCTGCCTTTGGAGTGCATATCCATTCTACAGGGGGAGAAACTGCCGATGTAGGTGATTTGGTGCGCACTATCATTGTCGATTCTACCGTTACAGCGCGCATAGAACGCTGTAAAGTGATTGATAACGCAAATATCAAAGCGGGCAATGTGATTGTAGGACTCGCCTCCTACGGTCAAGCTACCTACGAAAACCAATACAATGGCGGTATGGGTAGCAACGGACTCACCTCAGCGCGTCACGATGTGTTTGCAAAAGTATTAGCACACAAATACCCCGAAAGTTTCGATGCCTCTGTCCCCAGTGAGCTCGTATATGCTGGCACGAAACAACTTACCGACAAGGTAATTGGCAGTCCGTTAAACGCTGGCAAACTCGTTCTCTCTCCTACTCGTACCTATGCTCCTATCATCAAGAAAATATTAGAAAAGTACAACAATACCCAAATATGTGGAATGGTGCATTGCAGTGGAGGCGCACAAACTAAAATATTGCACTTTGTAGATAACTTGCATATTATCAAAGACAACCTTTTCCCTACCCCTCCCCTTTTCAAACTTATTCAAGAAGAATCCAACACCGATTGGAAAGAGATGTACCAAGTGTTCAACTGTGGGCATCGTATGGAGCTCTATGTAGAGGAAGCCATTGCAGAAGATATTATCACTATTGCAAAATCATTTAATGTAGAAGCGCAAATCATAGGTAGGGTAGCTTCATCAGATAATAAATGTCTCACTATAAAAAGCGAATATGGTACTTTTGAATACTAAATTAAACATACGAACTGATGTACGATGGGCATTCACCTATTTCGTTATAGTAGTGTGCTTGGGTATCTTTATGCGCTCGGTACAAGTAGTGGACTATCCTTTCGATTTCAATTATCGAAATATCGTGCATACTCATTCGCATTTAGCACTTTTAGGGTTTGTATACGTACTGCTCTCGGCTATTTTAGTGCGAACTTCCATTCCTCTTAACGCTCAACTTCACAAACGTTACCGATGGCTGTTCTACATCACTCAGTTATCGGTATTAGGTATGCTATGTAGCTTTCCTTTTCAAGGATATGGGGCTGTTTCTATCAGTTTTTCATCAGTGTTTATCTTCTGTACCTATTTTTTTGCGAAGTTTTTTATGAAGTATGCCACTTCCCCTTTTGTAAAAATGGGAATTTGGTATCTTATCCTATCGAGTTTGGGAATATGGCTAATGCCCGTAACCATAGTAAAATATGGCAAGTTCTCTGATATGTATATGTGTGCCATTGCCTTCTTTTTGCACTTTCAATACAATGGTTTTATGCTCAGTAGCCTAATGGGACTCTTTATAAAGAAATACGGTTGGGAGGTTCAATATCCTCAGCTTATCAAGCGCGTATTTATTCTGTTTCAAGCGGGAATTATAGGTTCGCTTTTCATCTCTTGGGTAGGCTATTTTAGCTATCCTATTTACTATATCGTAGGAGGAGCTTCGGTGCTTATTTGGCTCATTGCGGTAGTGATGATATTGCGTTTATACCTAAAAACTCAACCTAAGAGTTTTTTAGCTACTGTATTTATCAGTTTCTTTATCGCCAAAGTAGTAATGATGTTCACAGGTGCTTTCCCTGTCCTTACGCCTTATTTGTTTAAAAACATCGACCTGTTGATAAGTTACTTACACTTTAACTTTCTAGGGATTGTAACCATAGGTCTCTTGCTGTTTTTAGAAGAAGTATACAAAGTAAACCGATGGCTCGTTTATCTGTTTCTTTTTGCTTTTATCACCACCGAGATACTCATCACCTACAAAGGTTTTTCAGTAATTGTAAACTATCCTATTTTCAGTAATTTTTATGAATGGTTATGGGCATTCACTGCTCTTTTTTACTTTCCCGCAATAGGGTGGTTCATCGGTAGTTTCAAAATAAAATAAAGTAGAAAGTTTCGTTTTTCCAATATAAATACTACTTTTGCAAATTGGTTAGTGCAATTAGGCACATCTTTTGATATAATAACAGAACGTTTAAAGTTAATAACGAAGTTTATGAATAAAACAAAAATTTGGTCAGTACTTGTAATATTGTTGTTCACGACTCCCTTTTTTGCCCAAAACAATGAGCGCAGAAAGGTAGATGGTGTAGCAGCGGTAGTAGGTGATTATTTGATTTTAGAATCAGATATCGACAAGGCGTATATTGATTTGCAACAGCAAGAGGTAGACACTCGTGAAATCAACCGTTGCCAGATGCTCGGCAAACTGATGGAGGACAAACTCTACGCTCACCAAGCTGTGCAAGACAGTGTGAAGCTTACCGATAGCGAAGTACGTGACCAAGTGAACCAACGTATTGAATTTTTGACCGCTCAGTTAGGTGGCGACATTAAGAAACTTTTAGAGTTCTATAAAAAAGACGACGAACAATCTATGCGCGACGAGCTTTTCAACCTCCTAAAAGTGAGTATGCTCGCTCAGCGTATGAAACAACAAATTATAAAAGATATAGAAGTAACTCCTGAGGAAATACGTACCTTCTTCAACGCTATTCCAGCCGATGAACGTCCGCACTTTGGTACTGAATTAGAAATTGCTCAAATTGTAGTCAATCCTGTAGCTCCCAAGAGTTCTGTACAAAAAGTAATAAACCAACTCAACGATATTAAAAAAGATGTAGAGGAAAACGGTATGAGTTTTTCTACCAAAGCCATTCTCTACTCCCAAGACCGCGCTACTGGCGGACAAGTACTCACCTTCAACCGTAACTCTGCTTTTGACAAAGCTTTTAAAGACGTAGCCTTCACTCTGCGGGAAGGAGAAATATCTAAGCCCTTTGAGTCTAGCTTCGGTTGGCATATTATCCAAATGGACAAGATTCGCGGTAAGGAAGTAAGTGTACGACACATCTTGTTAATGCCTGAAATTCCTCAAGAAGCTCTCAACGAAGCTAAAGAGAAGATAGCCAAAATACGCGACCGTATTGTAAACAAAGAGCTTACTTTCGACGAGGCTGCACGTAATTTCTCCGATGAAAAAGAAACCCGCAACGATGGCGGTCAGCTTATCAACCCCGAAGACCTTTCTACTCGTTTTGAGCTTACCCGTATAGAGCCTACACTTTACGCTCGTATTTCAGACCTTAAAGACAATGAGGTATCAGTACCTTTCCTCGACGAAGATAGAACAGGCAAAAAGACCTATAAGATTTACCAAATCACCAACCGTATTGAGGAACACCAAGCCGACTTTGTAAAGGATTACGTAAAGATACAAGATTTAGCTCTGAAAGAAAAACAACTGAAAGCCATCAGTAAGTGGATGAAAGAACATATCGAGAAAACTTACATTTCAGTAAACGGAGAATACAAGAACTGTAAGTTTGAAAACAATTGGCTTAAGAAATAATTAGTAAATAGTGAAAAGCAAGTTTTGTTTTTCACTATTTTTTATTACTTTTGCCTCATCAATGTTTATATAGCTCAGTATATGATTTCCGTTTACAAACTAAAACCTAAATTTCAGCAGTTGCTACACCCTATCTTGCTGTTCTTGCATCGTAAGAAAGTAACTGCAAACCAAATAACGATAGTTGCTATTTTGTTTTCTTTAATAATTGGAGTGCTCTTTTGGCAAGCCTCTGAATGTCGTTACTTCTTCTTAGCCTTACCCATAGGTTTACTCTTGCGTATGATTCTCAATGCACTCGACGGAATGATGGCTCGCGAGTTCCAGCAAACCACTTATTTAGGTGAAATCCTCAACGAATTGGGTGATGTGATTTCTGATGTGTTCATCTTCTTCCCTTTGCTGAAATATCACCCCGAAAGTCTTTATTTAGTAGTTATTTTTATTGTGCTCAGTGTTCTCAATGAATTTGCGGGCGTAATGGGCAAAGTGTTAGGCGGTGAAAGACGCTATGAAGGACCTATGGGTAAAAGCGACCGTGCGTTACTGATAGGCATTTACGGACTTTTAGCTTTCTTGGGCGTTTCTATCACTTCCTACTCAGCGATTGTCTTCGGGATTATAATTGCTTTACTGTCCCTCAGCACTTTTATTCGTCTCAAAAAAGGACTTTATGCCCAACACTAATAGCCATAGTAAGTTTGCCGATGTACCTCTTCGCATTAGGAGTTGGGTATTCATTATTGCTGTTTTCGCAGGAGCTGTATATAATAAACTTACGATGCGTATTTTTATATGTTGGGTGAGTTTTCAATGTTTAAAAGAGTTAGGACGGCTCTTTTCTTTCAATACCCGTTACTTACCTATTGTTATTGCTATACTACAAGGCGTTTTGCTTTTCTGTTTTCCTCATTATCAAATTTATTTATTAGGGGCTATAGTTCTGCTCATTATTTCAGTTTTAGGAACTTTCTTTGTAGCCAAAAACAAAGCACCTTATATAGCCCTTTCTTTGGGTATCGTTCTATTTGCTTATCCACATTTGTTTTTTTTGTTTTCAGTACCTAACGGCTTGTTATGGGTTATCTTTTTAGTTGTTTCCACCGAACTGAACGACGTGTTTCAATACTTATCAGGTAAATACTTTGGCAAGCAAAAGATACTGCCCGAGGTGAGTCCAAATAAAACTATAGCAGGTTGCGTAGGAGGAATCTTACTCACACCTTTAGTAAGCGTGTGTTTGGCGTATGTGCTCGGTTTGCAAGCGTCCCTTCACGCGTGGTTGCTCTTAGGAGTAACTATTAGCTTTTTCGGCTTTTGGGGTGATGTATGTATTTCCTTTCTCAAACGCAAAGCAGGCGTAAAGGATACTGGCAACCTTATTCCTGGTCACGGCGGACTTTTAGACCGTATGGATAGCCTTTTGTTTAACAGTATATGGTTCTTTCTATGGACACAATGAAAACATTCCATCGCTCCTTAGTCTTCTCAGGAGGAGGTACACGTTTTGCCCTTTATGGCGGTATGTACAATGCTTTAGATGATTTAGGCAAAACTCCTTCGCTACTGATAGCCTCTTGTGGAGGTGCTTTTGCAACTCTAATCATCAACGCTTTTCCTGCACATACTGCTCGCAAAGCCTACCTGCAATCCGAAGAATTTTATAACTTCATCAAGAGCCTTTCTCTCACCCCTTATAGTCAATTATACCGTATAGGCTTTTTAGCTCTAAAAAAACAATACGACAAGAGGCACGCTCCTTATATTGAAGATGTGTATCATCGCTATTTGGTAACAATGGCACAAGACCTTTCTAACCTATTGCCAAGTGTCTCGAAAGTGCACTTCTCCTCTACCCTACCTACTATTATTGTCGGTTCTAAAATGTTATTCACTCCTGATGAATGTGGCAAACGGAGAGGGGCTCGTAAGCTTTACCAAAAAGTACTCTTTACCGATACACAAACTGGAAGACATATAAATCTGCAAACCATTCAAATCTCTTCTGATAACTATTTACAATCCGCAGTTGCTAAAGATATTCTCCTTAAAACAGAGATACCAATGCTCACAGCTGCTCGCATTTCAGTTTCTGATATGTTCTACGTAGCTCCGGTAAATATAGCAGATGATGTATTTGCAGGAGGCGCAATAGATTTACTACCTATAGAATTAGCAAATGCTCTTTCGCAAGAAGTGATAAGAGAGGAAAAACAGCCTTATAGTTCTACTGAAGAAGCGTTAGTGCGTGCAGTTTTAGGTTTTAGTGGCAACGAGCGTTTAGCCGAAGTAGCACAATATCCCGCTCAGCTCATCGATACCCGCGATGCTACTATGGTCTTAAAAGGATTTTACTCAGAGAAGTATATCAACTGGAAGCGATGTGCGGTAGGTATTCACTTTCCAAAAAACTACGCTCACTATCGTGAACAAATAGAAAAACAATGGAACTACGGTTATCAAACTACAATAAACGCTTTTAAACAATGAATGTATTTATCATAGGAGGCACCTCAGGCATAGGGTTAGCATTGGCGAGCTATTATCACCTACAAGGCAATTGCGTAGGCGTATGTGGAAGAGATTTGCAAAAGCTCGCTGATGAATCGCGTTTTGAGAAGTACCAAGCCGATGTAACCAATATAGTGCAATTACAAAACATTATACAGCAATTCGTAGGTGAGAGGACTTTGTCGTTGCTCATCAATTGTGCAGGTAGTTATGCTGAAGATGTAGCATATGATATTAACTATGAAGAGGCTGTGGCAATGCTTCAAACCAATATTATGGGAGCCGTGAACTGCTTAGAAGTTGGAAGAAAAGCAATGTGCCACACAGGCGGACAGATAGTTTTACTCGCTTCTATTTCAGGTATTTTAGACTACCCCGAGTCAAGCCTATACACCAAGACCAAGCGTAGTGTGATACAAATAGCCGATGCTTATCGCCGTGCTTTGCGTCGGTATGGAATCGCAATTACTACCATTGCTCCAGGCTATGTAGATACCCAAAAACTACGCGACCTCAACCACAACGACCTTTCTAAGAAACCTTTTCTTGTAACCGAAGCCCAAGCCGTGAGCGAAATCACGCAAGCTATTACTGAAAAGAAAGCATTGCTTCTATTCCCAAAACAAATGAAATGGTTAATGCGCTTCCTCTCATATATGCCCTCTTTCCTGCTTTCAAAGATAATGTATAAGAAAGCTCATTATATGAAGAAATAAAATTTATTATCCTTCCGTTGTTGCTTTTGTCTTTAAAAATTGTACCTTTGCGGTATTAAAAACGTAAAACTGAAGAAATACAATGAATATCCAACAACTTACCGACCTTACTACGCAGGTGCGTAGAGATATCCTCAGAATGGTTCACAAAGTAAATTCAGGTCACCCAGGGGGCTCTTTGGGTTGCGCTGAATTCCTTGTATGCCTCTACAACGAAGTAATGGATATCAAACTACCTTTCTCTATGGAAGGTAAAAACGAGGACTTATTCTTCCTCTCTAACGGACATATATCGCCAGTGTTTTACAGTGTATTAGCACGACGTGGGTTCTTTCCAGTAAGTGAACTGAACACTTTCCGCTTGCTCAATTCTCGCTTACAAGGACACCCTACACCTCACGAAGGGTTGGAAGGTGTGCGCGTGGCTTCGGGTTCATTGGGACAAGGGCTTTCAGTAGCGATTGGGGTGGCTTTGGCTAAAAAACTCAACGGCGATAACCACTTGGTATATACCCTCCACGGCGATGGTGAACTACAAGAAGGGCAAATATGGGAAGCGGCAATGTATGCCGGGGGTAAAGGAGTGGACAACCTCATCGCTACAGTTGATTACAACCACAAACAGATTGACGGTCCTACTGATGCCGTAATGCCTTTAGGTAATCTTCGCGCTAAATGGGAAGCCTTTGGCTGGCAGGTAATCGATATTGAAAAAGGCAACGATATTGCTTCTATCTTAAAAGGATTGGCAGATGCCAAAGCCTTAACCGGCAAAGATAAACCCGTGTGTATCTTGCTCCACAGCGAAATGGGGAATGGCGTAGACTTTATGATGGGCACTCACGCTTGGCACGGCAAAGCTCCTAATGACGAGCAATTGGCTAAAGGTCTAGCACAGAACCCTGAAACGTTGGGCGATTATTAATTAGCAGATTAGCAAATTAGAAAATTAAAAATTGATATTTATGGCTGAAATTACTGAAAGATTAGCTGATAGTGAAGAAAAAGAAGAGCTTTTAGCTTTGAAAGAAAAAGCTATTGACTTGCTAAAAGAAAATAATTTCGCTTGTGATGAAAGCAATCCTAAAGAAGTAGCTACTTCTTTAAGACATTTTATTGATGCTTATAAAGAGCAAAAAGTTACTGCCGATACCTTAGCATACGACAAGGTAGATTTAGCTTATGGTTTAGGAGAATTATTTGCTAATGCAGTAATGAATTTCTATCAATGGGAGTATTTCTATCTTGACAAAGGCAACGATGTCGCTGGTTTTGCAGCAGTAAATCCTAATAAAAAATGGTATATCTTTGTTCATCATTATCTCTACGATTTACTTTTTGATGAAGAAAAGGAAAACAACCTATTACTAAATTTCAATATGCTTGAAGCAAGTGTATTAACACCTTATGAAAAACCTAATCAAAAGTATATAGGGTTAAGTTAAGAATTATAAAAAGAGCAAATCAGCTTATCGCTACGAAAGTAGAGGAAAGTCTGGACACCACAGAGCATCATAGCGGGTAACACCCGTCCGCCGTGAGGCGAGGACAAGTGCAACAGAAAGAATGTATGGGTAATGCCATAGTGAAATCAGGTAAACTCTATGAGGTGCAACGTCGCGTAAACCAGCGTTTGAGGGTTGCTCGCCCGATGTTGGAGGGTAGGCGGTTAGAGCTAATGAGCAATCATTAACCGAGATAAATGATAAGCACCTGCTCGGTAAGAGTAGGTACAGAATCCGGCTTATGATTTGCTCTTTTTTATATCCAAAAAGCCAAAGGGCTGTCCTCAAAAGAGGACAGCCCTTTGGCTTTTTCAGGTTTATTTTGTAAATTATCGCTTGTCTCTTAATGACCAACCGGTTTTAAGTCCAATGATGAAGTATACCAATAACAATTCACCTATTGCTAAGAGTATATCACCTGGAACGCGTAACCAACGTATGGTTTGCATCAAATCGGTGTGCATAAACTCCTCAGAACGCGCTGACCAATAGCCGTTTTGAATAGCTTCTACTGCTTGCATAATACCTATAGGAAGTAAGCTTCCTACCAACATCACAAGCAACCCTATATTTATCAACCAGAATGCCCAACCAAGAATCTTGTTATTCCAGTGACGATCAGGATACAAACCGCGAAGCACAAACAAAATAAGTCCAATACCAAGGATACCATATACCCCAAAGAGGGCTGCGTGTCCGTGAACTGCCGTAGTGTTCAATCCTTGAATGTAGTACAAGGCAATAGGCGGGTTAATGGCAAAACCAAAGATACCTGCCCCAAGGAAGTTCCAGAAACACATCGCAATAAAGCAATAGATAGGCCATTTGTAGGCTTTTATCCACTCAGTAGATTTAGAAATCTTGTAGTTGTGATAAGCCTCATATCCTATGAGTACCAAAGGCACAATCTCCAAAGCACTAAAAGTAGCTCCTAAGGCTAACACACCGGTAGGGGTAGCACTAAAATACAAGTGGTGGAATGTACCCAATATACCACCTGCTAAGAATATAATGGTAGAGAACAATACTGAGGCACTCGCCACTTTCAAGCGTAACAAGCCCATACGTGAGAACAAGAAAGCAGCCACTACGGTAGCAAATACTTCAAAGAAGCCTTCTACCCAAAGGTGAACTACCCACCAACGCCAATATTCAGCAATAGCCATATGTGTTTGGCGACCGTACATCAAGCCTGCTCCATAGAAAGCTGCAATAGCAATAGAGGCTAACACAAAAAGCAATAACAAATGGCGGTTTTCGTCTTTTTTACGCAAAGCAGGTAATAAAGCCCTTACCATCAAGAACAACCACAAGAATAAGCCTACAAGCAATAGTATTTGCCAAAAACGACCCAATTCTAGATATTCATAACCTTGATGTCCAAAGTAGAAGTTTTCTACTAAGCCTAATTTTTGCATCACGCCAAACCATTGTCCTGCCAAAGAACCTAACACTACTATCAGTAGGGCAATAAAGAGTATATTTACCCCCAATTTTTGATATTTAGGCTCGTGTCCTGATACCGCAGGAGCTATGTAAAGCCCTGTAGCCAGCCAAGAGGTTGCTATCCAGAAAATAGCCAACTGTACGTGCCAGCTACGCGAAATAGCCTGTGGAAATATCATATCAAGCGGAATACCAAAGAAACCTCCTCCTTCTACACCATAGTGCGCTGTAATCACTCCTGCCACCATCTGTACCAAGATAAGTAACGATACTATCCAAATATATTTAAGGGTAGCTTTCATTGAAGGTGTAGGTTTCATACCGCGCATTGGGTCTTCCGCAGGAAGATGTTCATTTTCTTCTTCCTCTTTGTTGCTTGCGTGATAATACACCAAGAGTCCCACCCCGAAAAGCAACATTAGCACACTGAACCCTGACCACATTTGTAGTGAAGTCGAGGGGTGATTGCCTATCACAGGGTCATAAGGCCAGTTATTGGTATAGGTTACATCGCTATTAGGGCGATTAGTGCTACATACCCAAGAAGTCCACGTAAAGAATGCATTCATCTGTTGCATACGCACAGGGTCTTTGATAGCATTCTTCGGAATCGCGTAATGAGTGCGCGTTTCACTTAGCGAAGGGTCGTCCATAAAGAGTTTGGTGTAATACGCAGCCAACTCTTTAGCCACCTGAGCACGCTCTGGCGAGAAGGTAATCACACCTGTTTCTTGGTTAAAGGTGTTCGTACGCAACTCTTTGCGCAACTGCACTTGGTACTTCGCTTGCTCATCTTCAGGCAGGTCTTTGTACACCTTACCGTCTTTCTGAGCAAAAAGCTCTAATAGCAATACCGATTCGCGGTGTAGATAATCAGCATTCCAGTCGGGTGCTATATAAGCGCCGTGTCCCCAGATACTACCTACGGTTTGACCGCCCATCGATTGCCAAACATTCTGACCATCTTTAATGTCTTGCCCTTCATAGAGCACTTCCCCATTGGTCGTTACAATCTTTTCGGGGAAAGGAGGTGCTGTACGGTATATTTCTACACCGAAGAGAATCAGCACAAGGAATGAAGCAGCTACTGTTGCCCCAAGCCAAATCCATAATTTCTTAGCTGTCATAAATAAAATATATTAGTGTTTTTGTAATTTCTGGGTGCAAAGATATAAAAGATAATTATATCTTATATATCTTTTGTATTATTTTTTTGCGCCCAATTTTAAAGTTTTCTCCCAAAAAAGAAGGTTACCTATTGAAAATCAACAGGTAACCTTTCCTATTTTTTTATGAGTTTTGTACTCCTTCTTTTCTGCTATTCTTCTTTTATTTTATCAAATGCTGTATAGTTTTCACTACCCCCGCCTCGTTATTATCGTATTCAGTCACGTAATTAGCAATAGCTTTCAAAGCCTCTTGGGCATTCTTCATCGCGTAACTCATCTCAGCGGTTTGTATCATTTCCACATCGTTCATATGGTCGCCAAAAACCACTGTTTCCGATGGCAAGACCCCTAATTTTTCTTGCAGACGTCTTACCGCCACCCCTTTATTCACATCACTTCGGGTAATATCAAGCCATATCTCACCTGAGACCACCACATTAAAATCATTCTCATACTTTTTCAAAAGAGGATAGCTATTGATCCTTGAAATTCCTTCATCACAAATAGTTATCTTAAAGATGTCATCATTCACTTCCGAAAAGTTCATCACCTTTGTATGAGCGGGATAATGTCTGGCTATTTCATCAAAAATAGTAACACTA
This sequence comes from Capnocytophaga sp. oral taxon 336 str. F0502, assembly GCF_000411575.1. Lineage (NCBI taxonomy): Bacteria > Pseudomonadati > Bacteroidota > Flavobacteriia > Flavobacteriales > Flavobacteriaceae > Capnocytophaga > Capnocytophaga sp. oral taxon 336. Next base: position 395,485 of record NZ_KE150489.1, read on the forward strand.
TCCGTCTTAATGTAGGCATTCTCTCTTCCACAAAGCGCTACCCCTATCTGCCCAATCTGTTCACAAGTTTCCAATATGGGGCGAATACCATTAGGGTTCAAAGGGTTTTCAAAAAGCGTCTTCCCTTTGCATATTAGCGAAGCTCCGTTATCAGGAGCAAAAGCTATCTCGTCTTTAATAGGTGCAAAAAGCTCGTGCAAACTCTGTATTTGTCGTCCACTCGCCACGCAAAAATTAATTCTACGGGCTCGTATCTCCTTAAAAACTTCCCAAAAACTCTCAGGTACTTCCTTCTGATTATTCACCAAAGTACCATCAATATCCGTTACAATAAGTTTTATCATACATTCTAATTTTCGGCAAATATACAAAATTATTCACACATATTGTTCAAATATGGTTCTCATATATCTCAACCACCTCTTCACTTCCGTTTTAATTCGTTTTATTACCCTCAAAACCACCTCTTTTTCTCATCTTTTAACCACTCACTTTCAAATACTTACACACCCTTTCTATACCAATCGTCCAAGATTCGTATAAGCTCTCTATAAGCTAACCACACCCATCTAATAGCCTTTTTTCATCAAAAACCCTCCCTCCCCTCTTCCGAACTTCTCCGATATCTTCCGAAGGCTCCACACCCTTCTGAACTGTTCGCCCCCTAAGGCATAACACCACTCTTTACATCAAACTGACATTAATTAATATCAATATCATTAAAAAAAAATCACATCACAACTTTAAGATTTCACAAAGAATATCCTGCAAATCTATAAAGTTATAGAATATTTTTATTATTTTTAAAAAATATTCATTTTTATCTTTGACGTTATTAAAAACATTTTGTACTTTTGCCCCCAATTGTGAAATACATCTTGAAGTATTAATTTTTTTATACTATTCTATGAACAAAAGATTTTTTATAGCAGTGCTTTTAACAATTTATGGCAGTATTTTGTTAGCACAGGAAAAAACAGTTTCAGGGAAGGTTACCGATGAAGGAGGTATTCCTCTCCCTGGTGTAACGGTTGTTGTGAAAGCTACAACGCGTGGTATGGCAACGGATATGGATGGTAAGTACTCTATCCAAGTGAAAGAAGGAGCTACTATCGAATTTAGTTCTGTTGGTTTTATTTCTCAAAGTAAAAAAATACCTACAGGAGGTGGAAAAACATTTACTCTAAACATTATCTTAAAAGAAGAAACTCAACAACTCGGTGAAGTAGTAGTAACGGCTTTGGGTATCAAAAGGCAAGAAAAAGCACTGAGTTACAACGTTCAACAGGTGAAAGCGGAAGAACTCACCAAAGTAAAAGATGCTAACTTCGTGAATAATCTCAACGGTAAAGTAGCGGGGGTAAATATCCAACGTAGTGCATCAGGAGTAGGAGGTGCTACCAAAGTGATTATGCGTGGCGCAAAATCTATCACAGGTAGTAACAATGCTCTTTATGTAGTAGATGGCATTCCCCTCAACAATGCTTCTTCTGCCTCTGATGGCGGTGACAACGGTATCGTAGGAGGAGGAGAAAGTATTTCAGACTTCAATCCCGAAGATATTGAAAGTATCAACGTACTTACAGGACCTTCTGCAGCTGCCCTTTATGGAGCCGCAGCTGCCAATGGAGTAGTGATTATCAACACAAAAAAAGGAAAAGAAGGTAAAGTAGCAGTAAACTTCAACTCAAAAGTAGAAGTACTTACTCCTTTTATTACACCTGAGTTCCAAAACACCTACGGCAGTAGTGGAGAAACCAGCTGGGGACCTAAACTTGCAACTCCTTCTACCTATGACCCTCTAAAATTTTTCCACACAGGGATAGTACATAACAATGCAGTAGATTTTTCACTAGGATCAGCACAAAATCAAACCTTTGTATCATTCGCTTCTACTGATTCTAAAGGAATTATCCCTACCAATGGCTATTATCGCCATAACTTTATGGGACGCAATACAAGTCATTTTTTTAATAACAAATTACATTTCGATTTCTCGGCGAGCTATATTTTGCAAGGTAATCAAAATATGTATTCGCAAGGAGGCTGGTTTAACCCTCTGACCTCTTTATACCTTTTCCCACGCGGGGATAACTTTGACGAACTAAAAGCGTGGGAGCGCTGGAATCCTTCTCGCAAAATTCACGAACAATATTACCCCTACGTAGGTAATGTATCTAATGGTGTAGTAAAAGAAAATCCTTATTGGAATATATATCGCCAACTCTTCTTTGAAAAAAGAAAACGCAATATGTATTCAGCTTCACTTACTTACGATGTACTCTCTTGGTTAAACATCAGCGGGCGTGTACGTATTGACAACACACAAGGAGAAGGCGAAATGCGAGCTTATGCTACCTCCGACCCAAGTACAGGAGTAGGAAAACGTGGGGAATGGCGCTACACTATGCGTACTATTAACCAAACTTATGCCGATATAATGCTGAACATCAATAAGAACTTTGGTAAATATGTAGACCACGACGGTAACGACCGCAAACTCTTCAACATCACTGCCAACATAGGTTCTTCTTATGACGACAACCTTAATAAAACCGCAGGATTCCGCGGAAATCTTCACACTATTTCCAACTTCTTTGCAGCAAGTAATTTAGACCCTCGCGGAGGAAAAGTACAAACCCATAGTCATACACGTAATATAGCTGTTTTTGGTAGTACTGAGTTAGGGTGGAAAAGTCGCTTATTTCTTACTCTCACAGGGCGTACAGACTGGGCATCGCAACTCGTCAATACCAAAGATGAAGCTATTTTCTATCCTTCAGTAGGACTCTCAGGCGTCATTTCAGAATTTGTAAAAATGCCCGAGTGGCTGTCCTATTTAAAGGTGCGCGGTTCATATACCGAAGTAGGTTCTCCTATTTCACAAGAAGGCTTTACACCAGGTACCCGTACTTTTGGATTTAGTGGCACAGGCATTAGTCCTGATAGAGATTATCCTTTCCCTGACTTTACTGCTGAGCGTACCAAATCTTATGAAATAGGTATGAATGCTAAACTCTTAAAAAATGCTCTCAGTTTGGATGTTACTCTATATAAATCAAATACCTATAACCAACTTTTGTCATATGACTTACCAGAGTCTAGTGGTTATAAACGTTTATGGCTACAAGCAGGTAATATTGAAAATAAGGGAATTGAAGCAGGTTTAGGTTTTAACCAATCTTTTGGAAAATTAGATTGGAGTAGCCATATTACTTTCACACGCAACGTCAACCTCGTAAAGGAATTAGTGCATAACTACCGCAACCCTATCGACGGATCTCACTTCAGTATCACTAAAGTAGGAGGTATACGCGAAGGAGGATCTATGACCGATGTGATTACTGATAAACTCCTCAAACGTGGTGCCGACGGTAAATTAGTAGATTCTGGTAAAGGTACTTACGAAATTGATAATACCCGTGAGTATCTCATAGGTAACACAGCTCCTGATTTTACAATGGGTTGGCGAAACAGTTTTACTTTTATGAAAAATCTATCACTTGATGTAATGATTTATGGTCGCTTTGGTGGCATTGTGCAATCACGTACTCAAGCGTGGCTTGACCAATATGGTGTATCAAAAGCTACTGCCGATGCTCGCGACAGAGGTGGCGTAATGATAGACGGACAGCTATACGATGCCAAAAAATACTATGAGACCATTGCTAACGGAGGAGTGAGCTTGCCCGCTTACTATAGCTACGATGCTACCAATATACGCATTCAGGAGTTATCACTAACCTACCGTTTACCATTAAATGAAATAAACAAAATGAAATGGCTTAAATCGCTAAGTATGTCAGTAACAGGTTACAATTTAGCAATGTTATATCTCAGAGCTCCTTTTGATCCTGAATCAACTGTAAATACAAGAGGATATAGCAATACTGCAGATTTTTTCAGAATGCCCTCTTTACGAAGTTTGGGTATTTCTATTAAGGCAGCATTATAAAAATTATTATCAATTAAAAAATATAAACCAATGAAAAAGATAATATATATCAGTATTTTATCACTCTTCATCTTCTCTTGTACCAAAGATTTTGAGGAGATAAATACTAATCCCACCAACCCCACTAAAAAGTTAGCTGAACGTGATGGGGTAAATGTAGCAGGTTATTTAGGTACTATTCAGAATCAAATTATTCCTACTCGCGCTGTGAATGGAACAAATCTCTACCAAACTTCCATCAATATGATGGGAGACAGCTATGTAGGCTATATGGCTCCTCCTATCAATAAATGGAACAACGGTAGAACTATGATTACAGGTTATATGGCTGAATGGTGGATGAACAATAACTATTCTGGTATGTTTAGTAATATCATCTCTTCTTGGCGCGATATCAAAGCCAATACCATCGATGCCGATGCTAATGATGTTACCTATAAAGCTGTATACCAAATGGCGATGATTTGTAAAGTTTTAGGGGTGCTTCGTGCTACTGATATGTTTGGTCCGCTACCTTACTCAAATCAAGGAAAAGGACTTACTAAGGTACCTTATGATTCAGTAGAAGCTATATACAATCAGCTTTTCAAAGAACTTACCGAAGCTACTACCTATCTAAAAGAATTCAAACAAAGCTATAGTTTGCCAGAAAGTATACGCGAAAATGACTTTTTCTATGGAGGTGATTTAAATAAATGGATTAAGTTTGCTAACTCTATTAGGCTCCGTATGGCTGTGCGTATCAGATATGTAGCACAAGACAAAGCTAAAGAGGAAGCTCAAAAAGCCTTAGACGGAGGAGTAATGGAAGACGTTACTGATATGGCAAAACTTCAAACGAATGAACGCCTCATCATCTTAAATTGCTTAGAAATGATAGCCAATAACTATCAAGATACACGTCTTGGAGCTACTATATTGTCTTATCTTAAAGGATATAACGATCCTCGATTGACAGTATACTTTAAACTCAACCCTACTGAAAAACCTGATGGTTATACTAACCAAACACAGTTACAGGGTATTCGTGCAGGATTTATGGGTAAAAAAGATTATTTAGGTTTTGGTTATCCTAACGTTAAAGAAGATGGTCCCACTTTTGTAATGAAAACCTCAGAAGTATATTTCCTAAGAGCAGAGGCAAAACTCTTTGGACTTACTACTGATGCTAAAACAGACCAAGTTCTTTATGAAGAAGGTATTGCTATGAGTTTTAGAGAAAACGGAGTGAACTCTAATGCCTATACTAATAACAATACTGATAAACCAGCTGATTACATAGATCCTATTGACAGTAAATACAATCAAGCAGCCCCTTCATCAGTAACCGTAGCCTATAATGGTACTAATGAAGATAAGTTAGAGAAAATTATCACCCAAAAGTATTTAGCCATTTTCCCCGATGGACACGAAGCGTGGAGTGAGTGGCGCAGAACAGGTTATCCTCGTCAAATCAAGCCTGTAGAATACAATGCTGATGCGATTCACGGTAACACTATAATGTCTACCGATGGGCGTACCAAAGGAGTACGCCGTGCTATCTATCCACAATCAGAATACACAGGTGAAAACAGAGAAAATGTACTAAAAGGTATTCAATTATTGGGAGCTGGCGCCATTGACGACTGTAATACCCACCTATGGTGGGATGCAAACCCCAATACAAGATAATTGCAAATAACAAAAAGATAAGTAATATTAAAAAAATAATTACTATGAAAAGTTTAAATTATATAAAACATATTAGTCTTTGTTTCTTAGGGTTACTAGTAATAAACTGTGTAAAAACAGAGCCTTTAGATATAGAAAAAGATTATAAACAGCAGCTTACACAACGTGCTCAACAAGAACAACAACGCGAAGCTGAAGCCAAAGCCAAAGCTGAAGCTGAGGCACAAAAAAAATGGGAAGCCTACTATAAAATGCTCACTGAATACAAACAAAAAGCGTGGGCTAATACAGGCGAAAAACCTTTTATTTATATGTGGTGGACAGGCTGGCGTGCCGCTGATGGACTCGAACGTACGTGGTTACAATCTATTCCTGATACTACCACTGCCATTTCTCTATGGGGAGGTTATGGTAAACAACCCGCTGATATGACTGATAACGAGAAATACGACTTGGAGGTATTTCACAAAAAGGGTAGCAAAATCTTTTTGTGTTGGCAAGTATCCAATGTAGGACAAGGATTACCTAATGAAGGAAATAAATCAGGTTTTACCCTTTTCAGAGAAAAATATGGCGAAGAGAAAGATTCTGATAACGAAACCTATCGCTGCCAAATCTACGCCCGTGAATTAGCCCGTTATATTATTGCTTGTGGTTTAGATGGCTTTGATATTGACTGGGAGCCTACTATTGGTAATCATAACTACTACAGTTATAATGAATTTGCTTCTGGTTCTTCTACCAATGGTTATCAAAAGAATATGGATACTTTTATTCGAGAAATAGGTAAATATTTTGGTGAAAAATATTCAGGAGAACAACGCAAGCAGTATTTGCGCGAACTCTTCGATGAAAACCACACAGGTTATCACCAAAAAGAAAAAGAATATATCAAAGCTTACAAACCATTTTTTGAAAAAGGAAATTATGCAGAGAAAAAATACTGTTTGTTATTTGATGGACAATATGAAAAACTTATCAATACAGATGATGTAGATAGCTATATTAGCAAATATATTATGCAAGATTATGGAGATACAAGGGTAGATAAACCTTTTACAAGTAATCCTCACAAAAGTGTTTCCACCTCTGAATTTGAAAAAGGAAGCTACCTTTCTATAATTGTAAAAGCAAAAGCAACAAAAATAGGAAAAGTGGGAGGGGTAGGTTCTTACCACGGCGAGCTTGACTACTCCTTTTCTGCCGAAAGTTCCCTTTTTAAAGGATATATGGAAAGTAATAAAATTAGCGGTCGCAAATACAAACATTACGCTTGGTTGCGTGAGGCAATCCGTATTATAGACCCGCGCTCCAACGAGGAGTATAAAGATTTTAAAGAAGAAATCACCATCAATAAACCTAATAAAAAGTAAGCTATGAAAAAGATTTTAATACTAACAATTGGGGTACTTACTGTTATAGCTTGTGAAAAACTACCTAATACCTCAGGGGTTACTCCTCAAAAAGTAGTTCTATTTGACAATGCCGCTGTTTCTACCATAAAGGTTAAAGACGATAGTGGTAGTGAAAAAGCCACCGAAATAAAAGTCCGCTTAGCTAACCCTGTATCACAAGATACTTACTACCAAGTAACCCTCGATGCCACAGTGATAGATAACTATAATCAGGCTAATAAGGTGGATTATGAATTGTTACCTGCTAATGTGATAGAAATGAGTTATACAGGTAATGGTACTCCTCAAACAGGCAATAGTTTTAAAGTACTTATTCCTAAGGGACAACAGGTCTCCACTGGCAAATTGCAATTTAACATCAAAGCTTTAAAAGATGCACAAGGCAATAAATTATCAGGAGCTAATAACTATGCTGTAGCTGTGCGTTTACACCCTCTTGATGGCAACATCATAGCCCAAGGGGATAGAAAAACCGCTTTATTTTTATTGAATCGTTCATTTAAAACCAAAGTAGCACATCTAAGAAACAGAGCTTTCCACGCTATCTATGGTAAAAATACAGGTAAACAAGAAAGTGGTAAAACATATGAAAAAGATGTAAAACTCACCGCTTGGACAATGCAGTATTCTATTGCTCCTGTAAATGCATCAAATAATGCAGGTTTGATGTACCCCAATGGTCGTGCTGATTCTAATTCAGCTCTATACAATGTGTTATATGGTGGTTCTTTTACTATAATGAATAGCGGTTTGAAATTAGGTTTTAATACTCCCAAGGGTACAGGATTTAAATTTAATGCTGTGAGTGGTACTCCTACTGCCGACAAATGGTATCACATAGCAGTAGTATACGAAGAAAACAACGATAGCCCTTACTTGAAAATTTATGTAAATGGAGAATTGATGTTTGATTCTGTTGCTCCTGCTAAAATACATGATTTTCCTATTCTTTGCTTTGGTAATGGCAATCTCAATGCCTATGTGCGCGAAATGCGTTTGTGGAGTAAAGCCCTTACACAAGGACAGGTAGTTGCAACTCAAAACTTCGTAAAACCTGATAGTGAAGGTTTAGAACTCTATGTCCCCTATAACGAAGACCCTTGGGAAACAGAAGACAATGAAAAAGTAATTAAAAATGCTTCTACTAACCCTCATAAAAAAATGCCTGAAAAATGGTATGTACATAAAATAGGTGTAGAAGAAAAATTACCTACCGTTGATTATAATACAGAAGTAGAATTTTAAAAAAGCTAAAACAATGAAAAGAATATATTTATTAGGGGCACTACTTACAGCTGTTTTAGCTATAAGTTGTACCCCCGACACCAAAGAACTTGATGTACTAAAAGAACCTGCACCCACTGTCCCACAAGTGAGTAACCCTCCTGTTGATCTTTCTAAAACCTTAGTTATCTTTTCGCCTAACGAAACAATAGAAAAGATATTTAGAGATCCTACCTCCAAGACTATCAGTGCTACCACTTTCACTTTCACCCCTAAGTTTGCCAAACGTGCCTTACAAAACGGTGAAGTAATTAATCTAAAAATTGAAACCGAAAAAGTGGGCTATGAGCGTAGTCTCCCTGAGGGATCTTTCACCATTGAAAAAGCTGAATTGAGCTCTGGTACAGTTTCTGAAACTTTTAAGGTAACGCTTAAACCCTATGCCTTTAAAGATTTGGACATCACCAAGGAATATACTTTACGTTTCCGTGTGAAAGTAACTAGTACTACTCCTACTGATTTGCCCGTAGCCACTTCTGACCAAGATTCAGCATATCGTATTAAAATTAGTTTTACAGAAGAAGAGTACCCGCAAGGAGATAATATAGAACTAATAAATGCTGATACTATTGATGACGACAAAAAATTGGATAGTAATAAATATACTTTTGATTCTAATTATAAGTCTGATAGATTAGGAGCTCTTAAAGATGAAAATTATAACACAAATTGGTGGATTAATACTGAAGAAGAAGTATATTTAAAAACAACTTTCACAGAAGAAACAACAGTAAGAGGAGTTATCATTGTACAAAATCAAAGATGGGCAGAAAATAAAACTATTGGGGGAGTAGATATATATGCAACTCCTGATAATATAAAGGAATATTTGCAAGGTACTTACACACGTGATGAACACAGAAAAAAACTTTGTATAAAGTTCAAAGTTCCTATCAAAGTAAGAACATTAACGTTTAAAAACTTTAAAAAATATAATAATCAGTACATTGATGTTTATGAAGTAGAGTTTTTTTAAAAAGTAACCTTTATTGATTATTAATTTTTCTAAAAAACAATGCTTGTTTTTTTAGTAAGCCATAGTAGAAATCTTTTCTACTATGGCTTTTTATTAGTAAGAATTTGTTCAAACTAAAATTTATCGCTCTATTATATTTTGCAATTCATAATTATTTTGTAATTTTGCATCTTGAAAACTATGAAAAGACAATCGTTACACACGCGCATCTTCGCCTTTCTGCTACTGTTTTGTATGCTGAAAGTAGCCTTTCCGGTGGGTGAATTCTTTCATAATCACCACACTCAGGAAGAGTTATGTGCTATAGCTACCGGCGATAAGTGTCATCACAACGCTCACCTTTCAGCGGTAGACACTCATCACGATTGTATTTTTGTACAACTGCATCAATTCTTTGCTCCTTCATTTTTTATCTATCAATTCTTAGAGCAAAGTGCAACAGCAGTATTCTTCTTTATCGAAAAAGGCTTTCCTGAAAACGCCTTTACTATCTTTTCAAGAGGTCCTCCGATGTAATTAGCTGATGAGTTAATTAGTAAATGAGGAATCATTCCTCTTCTTACCCAGCTTGCTAATTTCCAAATTCCCAAAATTTTCAAATTGATTTTATGCAAAAGATATTCAGTCTTCTGCTACTCAGTTGTGCATTCTCGCTATATGCGCAAGAAACCTTGCAACTGCAAATAGAAGACACTCAAAAACTACCCTTAGGCAATGCGGTAGTGCATTTCGTTGGAAAGCACTTTATAAGCGATGCCGATGGGAAGGTAACGATAAAAAAACTCAGCAAGGGCTCTTACCCTATCAAAATAACCTATTTAGGTTATCACGATTACGAAAGTACTGTCATCATTCCACACTCACAACCTCTTGTGATTGTAATGAAAGAAGCAGTGAGCGTACTCGAAGGGACTACCGTATCAGGGCATACAACTCAGCAGTATGTGAGAGGCTTAATCCCATCTATCATATCCATTTCGCTCAAAAGAAATAGCTTGATAGATAAACAAGGTGACGATTTAGCCAAAGTGCTCACCTCTATATCGGGAGTATCGATGATACAAACAGGCGCAACTATTGCCAAACCGGTAATTCACGGCTTGCACAGCAATCGTATCTTGATACTCAACAACGAAGTGCGCCAAGAGGGACAACAATGGGGCGCCGACCACGCTCCCGAAATCGACCCTTTGGTAGCCGACCAAATAACGGTGGTAAAAGGTGCTGAATCGGTGCGTTATGGTTCTGATGCCTTAGGTGGAGTGATTCTCATAGAACAAAAAAAACTCCCTTATAGCGACGGTCTGCACGCCAACTTAGCTTCTTCGTTTGGCTCTAACGGACGCAAATTGAGTACTACGTTAAAAGTCGAAAGTTCAGTCCCCGAGTTACCTTCTTGGGCGTGGCGTGTACAAGGAACTTTAAAACGTTCAGGCGACATCAGTACAGCTAATTACCTACTGAATAACACTGCTGCTCGTGAAGCCAATTTCTCAGTAGCAACAGGCGTTCAGAAGGAAAAAGGTACTGCCGAAATATTTTACAGTAGGTATGAGAACGAAAGCAGTGTGTTCTACGGTTCGCATATTGGGAATTTAGACGATTTGCTCGCTCGGTTCGAAATTGGAAGACCGCTTACCACCTATCCGTTTTCGTATAGCATCAATGCGCCCAAGCAAAAAGTAGTGCACCACCTGTTAAAAGGTAAAGCGTTCTATTTCTTGCCCTTCGGAGGAAAACTCACCGCACAATACGCTTTTCAGAAAGATATTCGTCAGGAGTTCAGTGTTCGCCGAATGGACAGAACCCGCATCCCAGCCTTAAATATGGAGCTCACTACCCACGCACTCGATGTGTATTGGGAAAACGCTTACAGCAAATGGAAGAGTACCATAGGGGGTAGTTTCAACAAGCAGGACAACTACAACCAACCCGGTACGGGGGTAGTACCTGTAATCCCTAACTATGCCTCTCTTAGTTATGGTGCTTTTGCAATACAACGTTTTCAGCGAGATGCTTGGTTATTAGAAGCAGGTGTACGTTACGACTATAAGTACCTCAATGCCGATGGTTACGATATGTACTCACAGCGTTACGGAGGCGAACACAACTTCCATAATTTCACCTATACCTTAGGAGGAACAATGCCTCTTTCACGAGTTTCACAACTGAAATCTAACATAGGCGTGGCGTGGCGTGCTCCTCAGGTGAACGAACTGTACAGTAGCGGACTTCATCACGGCGCAGGCACTTATGATTTAGGTGACGATAAGCTCGAATCAGAAACAGGAGTGAAGTGGGTTACCTCTCTTTTGCTAAACAATGAGAATAAACGTTGGAATGTAAATCTCGACCTTTATATCCAATATATTAAGAATTACATTTACGATTATCCTACCGGCGAAGTGCAAACCCTCTTTTCAGGCGTGTATCCTATCTTTCAGTACACCCAAGCCAATGCGTTTTTTAGAGGCGCTGACCTCGATGCTACTGTTCGTTTGTTAAACAAAAACAGAGTAGCACAAGTAGGCAATCCTACAAGTTTAGACTACCATTTGAAAGCCTCAGTAGTATGGGCTAACGAAGTGAAAACGGGACGTTACTTTCCGTTTATCCCTGCCCCTCGTTTCAGTCAGTCGCTAGAATATAACAAAACGCACCGCAACAGTTTATTGAGCCGTATGAGTGCTAGCATAGGGCATACTTTTGTAGCCAAGCAAACACGCTTTGAGCCCTCACAAGAGTTAGTACCTACTACACCCGATGCCTATCACCTTTTCGAGGCGAGCATAGGAGGTACTTTGGATATAGGCAAACGCCAAACCCTGGACATAAGGTTATCCGCCGAAAACCTTTTTAATACTGAATATAAGGAATACACCAATCGTTTTAGGTACTATGCCCACGATTTGGGTAGAAACGTATATTTAAGAGTAAATTACAATTTTTAAACACTATTAAAATGAAAAAGATATCTTATTATTTAAAAGCTATTAGTCTAATAGCATTAGTATGTTTTACAATGGGTAGCTGTAGTAAAGACAACACTAAACCCACTCCTCCAACCGATGAAACCAAAGACAGAGGGCACGATATGCCCGACAAAGTGCAGTTTATCATTACCAATTTAGGAACTAACGAGGTGCAAGAGCGCACCGCTAACAAATCAGCTAAAGGAATAGTGTATGACATCACCGAACCTATAAAATGGCAAGTGGGACGCGAATACCGTTTCGAGATTGTCTATTACAACAATGGAGCTCGTATGAACCACGAGTTTGTAAGTGCCAAAATGGCTCCTATCCATCAGCACTTCTTTCAGTTATTTCAAGGAGAATATCCTAAAGATGAAGCGGGAAGAACCGCTATGGTAACGGCTATGAACAAAGCAGTAAGCTATGTATATCAAGATACCGACCCCGAAAATGGTACTTACGGCACACAAGGAGTGAATTTGCGCTTGCGCACTTGGGATAAAACCAACCCTGAGCAACGCGACCCTATTGGACTTAAAGGCGTCTTTCACATTAAAGACGAGGCTACCGCAGGTGATTACAAGTTGCGCATCAAGTTAGCACACTTTCTTATTGCTAATAAGCTCAACCCTAAAACTCAAGAAGAGCGCCCATACAACGTAGTGGAGTATTCTAACGCCTTTCAATTAGACTCCGATATGATACTCCCTATACAGATTATTCGTTAGCTGTGTGTATTATGAACTTTGCCAAAATTTTAAACTTTGGCAAAGGTGATACCTCGCTAATACATTATTTACAAAACAATAACTTTTAATATTAAAAAACGATGAAAAGAATATATTATATCTTAAAAATCAGTTTATTTTTACTATTTGTAACAATAACCCTAAATTCTTGCAGTAAGGACAAAGACCCAGAAAACCGTATTATTACAGACCCTACTGAATTTACGTGGAGCAAACTCGAAGTGCGCTTTACCAAAGGGCATTCTCACGGATATTTTCACGGAAACCCCGATTACCCTGTGAAATACCTCAAAACAGTACAACGTTTCTATTTTAATAACATAAATGGAGTGCCTACACCTGCTACCGATAACCCTACTGCTATCCGCTGGGAAGGAACTGATGTAGTGGCTGATAATCACCACGATGAAGATGAGGACGAAGATGCGCTCCACAATCACCAGCACAATGCAGGCGTGAGCTTATACGGTATAGAATTGATTTTTTACGACAAAGACGGCAAGCGTGTAAATGCACAACTGAGCACTGGTGATGCTCCTAATCACTACCAATTCTTCTTTATTGCCAATAATTTCACAGCAGTAGCCAGCAATACAACTGTACCTACCCAAGCTGAAGCACTCGACTACAAATACCGCGATACCAACCCCGAAGAATTGTATATCAAAGGAGGTAGTTTTGATAAAAACCCTAATGCTCCTAAAGGGGAGCTTAGAAAAGAACAGATAGGGTTAAAAGGTTTCTTTGAAGTAAAAAGAACCTATATAAACTTCGATTTGCAAATCGTATTAGGTGTTTTCGCTACCAAGCCCGCAAATCTAGCCTATAATACTGTGCCTGCTAATAAAGTGTTAGATGTAAAAATACCTATACATATCTACACAGACCTTTTGCGAGAAGACAAGACGGTAGAAGATGCAATGCGCGAATTTGGCGTTAGTAAAGCCGAAATAAAAAAAGATCAAGACGACATTATAGCTTCTGATCTTTCTCCTGAAAGCAGTGGTACCTTTTTATAATTTTGTGTATATCACTTAGCAATAATAAAAGAGACTGTTCCTTAAAAAAGAACAGTCTCTTTTTTAAACAATAAGTAAAGCTAATAAAACCAGTTTATACTCGTTTTACTCCTATTACCCTCCATTTATTCTATATCTGTCCGTGTGTTTTGCACCGTTCATTGTTCGTCTTAGATTCGCTCTTCCTTCGAATAAACATTGATATTCAGATACATTTTCCTCCTCAAAACATTTTTCTCTCTTCACTTTTCACTAAAATATCTCAACTTGCTCACAGCATAAAAAGTTATCAAATGAGTTAAAACAATTGTACGAAGTTATAACACACCTTTTACTCTCTACCTTTTATCTTTCACCCGAATTGAGAAATTATCTCATCAAAATTTGCACATTCAAATAATTGTTGTAATTTAGCCGAAATTTTCGAATTGTATCAACAACTAAAAACAACTATACTATGGGAAAAGGATTTTTTAAGGTTCCTAAAGCTACCAACGAACCCGTAAAAAGTTATGCGCCAGGAAGTACTGAGCGTGAGGCTGTACTACAAGCCTATAAAGAATTGTGGAATACTAAAGTAGATGCCCCTCTCTATATTGGAGGTGAAGCCGTACGTACAGGTCAGACAGGTGAAATGCATTCCCCTCACGACCATAAGCACTCATTAGGTGTTTACCACAAAGCGAGCAAAGAACACGTGCAAAAAGCCATTGAAGCAGCGCTAAAGGCGCGTACTCAGTGGGCTAACCTTGCGTGGGAAGAACGCGCTGCTATCTTTTTAAAAGCTGCCGACCTTATTGCAGGTCCTTACCGTGCTAAAATGAACGCTGCTACTATGATAGCACAGTCTAAAACCGTACACCAAGCCGAAATAGATTCTGCTTGCGAGCTGATAGACTTCTTGCGCTTTAATGTGCAGTTTATGGCTAATATCTATAACGACCAACCTAACTCTTCCGAAGGCGTATGGAATCGTGTAGAATACCGTCCGTTGGAAGGTTTTGTATATGCTGTTACACCTTTTAACTTCACCGCCATCTCAGGCAACCTCCCTACCAGTGCTGCCCTTATGGGAAATGTAGTCATTTGGAAGCCTAGTACTTCACAAATATTTTCGGCTGAAATGATAGTAGAAGTCCTCAAAAAAGCAGGTTTACCCGATGGTGTTATCAACGTATTGCACGGCGATGCAGCTATGATTACCGATACTGTTTTAGCAAGCCCTCATTTCGCAGGTATTCATTTTACAGGCTCTACCGAAGTATTCCAAGATATTTGGAAAAAGATAGGTAACAATATTCACCTCTATCGCTCTTATCCTAAAATTGTAGGTGAAACAGGTGGTAAAGACTTTATCATCGCCCACCCAAGTGCTTGCCCTAAACAAGTAGCTACGGCTATTACTCGTGGAGCTTTTGAATATCAAGGACAAAAATGTAGTGCTGCTTCTCGCGTGTACTTACCTAAATCGAAGGCAGACGAAACGCTGAAATTGGTAAAAAAAGATGTCTTATCTTTCAAAATGGGTTCTCCTGAAAACTTTGAAAACTTCATCACTGCGGTAATTCACGAACATTCTTTTGACAAATTAGCTAAATATATAGACCAAGCTAAAAAAGACAAAGATGCCGAGATATTTGTAGGTGGTGGATATGATAAAAGCAAAGGATACTTTATAGAACCTACTGTTATTGTTACTACCAATCCTCATTATACCACTATGGAAACCGAACTTTTCGGACCTGTAGTAACTGTGTATGTATATGATGACTCTAAATGGGAAGAAACCTTGAAACTCGTTGATGAAACTTCAGTTTATGCACTCACAGGAGCTGTATTTGGTACTTGTCGTTATGCGTTAGACGAAGCAGTAAAAGTACTCGAAAACGCAGCGGGTAATTTCTATATCAACGATAAACCTACGGGAGCCGTAGTAGGGCAACAACCTTTCGGTGGTGCACGCGCCTCAGGTACTAACGACAAAGCTGGGTCTGCCCAAAACCTATTGCGCTGGGTATCGCCACGCCTTATCAAAGAAACTTTTGTACCACCAGTAGACTATCGTTATCCATTCTTAGGATAATAAATAAAATTTTAACTTTGCCAAAGTTCTCTGCCCGTGCGGCTCGCACCTTTGGCAAAGTTTCTCTTAAATCTATATAAAAACAGTTCCCTTACGAACACTTGTATTTGTGGATTGTCCCTCTTCGGGGGGTCGGGGGCTTAATTAATCATTAAACACTAAACATTAATCATTAGACATTAAATGGAATGGCTTTGGAACTTGATGACTAACCACGAGAGTGTGGCTTACACTGTGATAGTGTATAGCGTGGTCATCGCAGTAGGAGTTGCTTTAGGAAAAATTAAAATATTTGGCATCTCTTTTGGTATTGCTTGGGTACTTTTCGCAGGTATCGCTATGGCCGAATTAGGATTCACTGTAAACCCCCATATTCAACATTTTGTAAAAGAGTTCGGATTGATTCTGTTCGTCTACACCATCGGACTACAAGTAGGCCCTGGCTTTTTTGCCTCCTTCCAAAAAGAAGGCATCAAATTCAATCTCTTGGCAGTGCTCTCTATTGTGAGTTGTGTACTTACTGTAATTGCTATCCACTACATCACCCAGACCGATATGGGTACCTTGGTAGGTATAATGTCAGGTGCCGTAACCAATACTCCAGGGTTAGGAGCTGCTCAAGCTACTTTAGAAGATGTATTTAAAGGCGACCCAGCTACAATGCCGAACCTCTCTACCGCCTATGCTGTTGCTTATCCTTTTGGGGTGTTAGGAATTATCTTGGTAATGTTAGGGCTCAAAGCCTTCTTAAAAGTGAATTTAGATGTTGAAAAACGTTTAAATTCTGTACGTCACTCTAAAGATCAAGTAGTGATCAATCGATTCGCGATAAAAGTAAGCAATCCTGCCCTCTTTGGTAAAAAATTGAGCGTTATCAAACAAACTCTTGATTTCGACTTTACCATCTCACGTATGTGTAGAAAAGGAGAGATTATATTAGCTAGTGCCGACACACTGATAGAAGAAGGCGATATCGTACTGATAGTAGCTAACCAAAAAGAAAATGAGAAGTTTTTGACCCTAATAGGTGACAGCGTTTCTATTTTGGATTATTTCCCTGATGTAAAAGATATGCGCTATACTTCACGCCGTATCAACGTTACCCAACGTGCTATTTTCACTAAAACTCTTGCAGAGCTCGATGTTCGCAAACGTTTTGGAGTAACCATCACTCGTGTATATCGTGCAGGTATTGAGTTCGTGCCCGCTGCCGATACTAAATTACAGTTTGGTGATACCATTACTGTAATAGGCGATGAATCGCACATACAACTCGTAAGCAAAGAGTTCGGTAATTCTAAACGACGTATGCAAACCCCTCACATAGCCGAGCTCTTTATGGGTATTACTCTTGGTGTATTATTAGGAAGCATTCCGTTTGCTATCCCTGGCATACCTGTACCTGTAAAATTAGGGTTAGCAGGAGGCCCTCTGATTGTTGCCATTCTCATCAGTCGTTATGGCGGTAAATTCTCAGTAACTCACTACGTATCGCAAAGTGCCAACCTGATGGTACGAGAGATAGGTATTGTGCTCTTCCTTGCTAGTGTGGGCTTAGACGCAGGAGCTACTTTTATAGAAACTATTTTGCACGGACAAGGCTTGTACTGGATGTGTTTAGGAGCACTCATTACTCTTATACCACTTATTATTACCTCTTTAGTAGCTCGTTTTAGAGGAAAATTAGATTATTTGGGTATCTGCGGATTACTCTCTGGAGCTTCAACCGACCCGCCAGCTTTGGCTTTTGCTAATGATATGTCGAACTCCGAGATTCCCGCACTCACTTATGCAAGTGTATATCCGCTTACTACATTCTTGCGAATAATGGTAGCACAATTATTGATTGTATTTTTTGTGTGACGTTTCAAAAAAAGTTGTACTTTTGCCCTCTGAAAGAATAAAATATTATGTTTGAAAATATGATGGATTTGGTGGGCAAACTCCAAGAAATCAAGGATTTTTTGATAATTGCCTTAAACAAAACCATTAAGAGTGCTACCGATAAAAATGAAGCTATCTTGGCTGAAGTAGCCAAACAAAGGCTTCCGTTTAACTTTTAAAATATAAATCTATGGGTAAAATAATAGCTATTGCAAACCAAAAAGGAGGAGTAGGTAAAACCACTACTTCCGTGAACTTAGCCGCCGCATTGGGCGTATTGGAGAAAAAAGTATTACTCATCGATGCCGACCCGCAGGCAAATGCTACTTCTGGCATAGGTATTGATGTAGATTCTATTGAGCACGGTACTTACGAGCTTTTGGAACACACTATGGAGGCTAAAGATATGATTGTTCACACCAGCTCTCCTAATCTCGACCTTATTGCTGCTCACATCAACTTAGTGGCTATTGAGATTGAGCTCGTAGACAAAGAACAACGAGAATATATGCTCAAAAAAGCCTTAGAGCCTATCAAAGACCAATACGATTACATTTTGATAGACTGTGCCCCCTCGTTGGGACTTATCACCCTGAATGCTCTTACAGCAGCTAACTCGGTGATTATACCTATCCAGTGTGAGTATTTCGCTTTGGAAGGGTTGGGTAAACTTCTCAATACTATTAAAAGTGTACAAAAAACCTTTAATCCCGATTTGGATATCGAAGGCTTACTACTCACTATGTACGATGCGCGCTTACGTTTGTCTAACCAAGTAGTAGAAGAGGTACAAAAACACTTCAGTGATATGGTGTTTAAAACCATTATTCAGCGTAATGTACGCCTTAGTGAAGCACCTAGTTTTGGTGAAACCATCATCAACTACGATGCTACCAGCAAAGGGGCTACCAATCACATCAACTTAGCTCAAGAGATTATAGATAAAAACAAAACTGTATAATGACAAAACCTGCTAAAAAACCTGCCTTGGGGAGAGGTATTTCAGCTATTTTTGGCAATAGCCCCGAAGTGGCTATTAATTCTATCAAAGATAAAAATGCCGATAAGATTGTAGGAAATATCATAGAGCTTGAACTCGACCTAATAGAAACGAACCCCTTTCAGCCTCGTACTTCTTTTAATGAAGAAGAGTTACAAGGGCTCGCTTCTTCTATTGAGGAATTAGGGGTAGTGCAACCTATCACTGTACGCAAACTCGACGGAGAAAACAAATATCAACTCATTTCGGGCGAACGCCGTTTCAGAGCTTCTAAATTAGCTGGACTAAAAACCATTCCTGCCTATATTCGCATTGCCGATGACAACGAGTCACTCACAATGGCTTTGGTAGAGAATATTCAGCGTCAAGATTTAGATCCCATAGAGATTGCTCTTTCTTACCAACAGCTCATTGAGCAGGTGAATCTCACTCAAGACCAAATGAGCAAACGTGTGGGCAAGAAACGTTCTACCATTACAAACTATTTGCGTTTGCTCAAACTCGCTCCTATCATTCAAACAGGCATACGCGACGGATTCATTTCTATGGGGCACGGTCGTGCAATAATCGCCATAGAAAACCCTGAACAACAAGCGGAAGTATACCAGCGTATCATTTCCGATAATTTATCGGTACGCGATACCGAAGAACTCGTACGCCGTTTGCAAAACCCCGAAACGCCTAATGTAGTGAGCATACAGCTACCTAAAAGCAGTAACAAAAACGAAGTTCCTTCTTACATTAAAGAAAATATGAGTAGTTTAAATCATTTTTTTGGTACTAAAGTTACTGTAAAGATGAGCAAGAACGGCAAAGGTAGCCTTACCATTCCTTTTAGTTCAGAGGAAGATTTCAAACGTATTCAAAGTTTATTACACAAAAAGGATGAGTAGAACGATTGTTTTGATAATAGCCCTACTTATGGGAGTGGGTATTTCGTATGCACAAGACGATACAGAGGAAGTGGTAAAAACACCCTCAGACTCTGTGCAGGTAGCTGTTATGCAAGACAATATGAAAAAAGTCTCTTGGAATACCGACCCTCTTTCGCCTGCTAAAGCCGCTTTCTATTCAGCTGTTATACCAGGCTTAGGGCAGATATACAACAAAAGCTACTGGAAAGTACCTTTGGTGTATATCGCTATCGGAACCCCTATATACTTCTACATACAAAACTCTAAGGAATACGATCGTTACCTCACTGCCTACAAACGCCGTCAACAAGGATTTACCGATGATGAATTCTATGGCAATCGCCCTGATGGACAACCTCGTCTCAGTACCGATGGATTAAGACGAGGCATACAGTTCTATCGTCGTAATAAAGAGCTTTCTATTCTTATAGGGATAGGCTTATACGCCCTGAATATCATTGAGGCGAATGTCGATGCACATCTCAAACAATTCAATGTAGATGAACGCCTCACAGTAGAACCTTTCATTCAACACGATTTCCTCACACAGCCCCAATTTGGCTTGACACTCAACTATAAATCCAAGAAATAATGGGTACACAAAACTTATTGGAACCCTTGCTCCACATCATTGAAATAAGAAAGTATTTTTGATATTGCTACCAAATACGAAAAAGATACTTTTCAGTATATTAAAAATACAGACACTAAATAATTACTTCGACTGTTTTCTATGAATGTGTGGGGTGATTGTGTAGCTAAAACTACCTGATGAGAACAATGTAGGGCATTTATATCACGCTAACGACGACCTTAAGAACTTTTACAACTCTCTTGACCCTACCAATAGCTTTAACCCAGGTATTGGTAAGACCTCTAAGAAAAAAGATTGGAAATAGAAACTCATAGTATTACATATTTAGAGAGGCTACCTCAAAAAGTTTTGAGATAGCCTCTCTTTTTTGTTTTTCTTTATCACTTCATACCTTCTCTATAATCACGTGGTGTTATTTTAGTAGCTTGTTTAAAAACTGTACTAAAATACTTAGAAGAGTTAAATCCTACTTCAAAAGCTATATCAGTAACTGATTTTTCTGTTTGTTTTAAGAGCTGGCAAGCTACTTCTATGCGATACTTATTGATATATTCACTGATACCAATGCCTGTAATTTGTTTCATTTTATTATACACCGAAGCACGACTCATTGCCATTGCTTCAGAAATCATTGTTACATCTAAGTCGATATTACTATAGTGCTTTTTGATGATTTCATTAAGTTTTATCATAAACACTTCGTCAGCATTGCTGATAGTAGTAAGTGCCGGTGAAGGAATCAATAGTTCTTTTTCATAACGTTGCTTAATGAGCTCTTTTTGTTTGAGCAAATTACCTATTACAGAAAGCAAAAGGTCTATATCAAAAGGTTTAGAGAGATAAGCATCGGCACCTAATTTATAGCCTATCTTTTGACTTTCGGTATCACTTTTAGCCGTGAGTAATATCACGGGAATATGACTGATTTGCAAATGCTCTTTCACCTCTTTACACAACTGATAACCATTCATTACAGGCATCATCACATCGCTGATGATAATATCGGGCTGATGCGTTTTTAATAACAACAAAGCCTCCTCACCATTTACTGCTTTTAAAACGCTTTTAAACAACGGACGAAGTTCATCATAAAGATAATTTAAAAAATCAGGATTATCATCTACTAAGAGTACAGAATACATAGAGGTATCCATAGTTACTGCTATCTTCTCTGGGGCTTCAGTTTGTTCTTCTTCACCTTCAAACTTATGAAGGACGCCCTCAGTACTATGAGAATAAGGTAATTCTACATAAAAAACCGTTTGCTCTTCTTCATCTTGATAAGCCCCAATAGTACCGAGATGTTTCTCCACTAATTCTTTACAATAAGCCAACCCTATACCACTACCTCGCTGGTTGTGTTTTCCTTGTTCAAAGCGAGTAAAGAGCTTATCCATATCAATATTATGCAATCCTATACCGGTATTTTCTACTTGAAAACGCACTTTTTGTTCGTTATAACTACTGCGAATGTGTATAGTAGAATACTCATTACTAAACTTTACTGCATTCATTAGTAGGTTAGAAAGGACTACCCTTATTTTGGCACTATCTAACTCTACAGGGGGTAGATTTTTATCGAGGTGTAGTTCTAAACTTATATGCTTTGTTTCAAATTCTTGTTCAAAATCTTTAGCACTATCGGTGATAAGGTGATTCAAATCAGTATAGGCTTTGGTGAGTGTATTTTCTAACGAAGTATTACGGTTATAGTCTAATACCCAATTGATAATATTCTTCATAGTAGTAGCTTGACGGAAAGCACTCTCTAACTGGGTTTTCTGTGAACGCGTGAGCTTACCACTCTCGGTATGATTCAGCAGACGCTTTAACGGTGCATAAATGAGGGTAAGAGGCGTGCGCAATTCGTGACTTACATTGGTGAGGAATTGTATTTTATCTTCATTGAGTTCCTGCTGATGCAAAGCTATTTGCCATTTGAGTTGTTGTTTTTTACGACGCAGATAACCCCACATTACACCTGCAATAATAGCCAACAAAAGCAAAGAAACTCCCACCAAAAAAGAAGTGCGCTGATACCACACAGGAAGCACTTCGAAGTTGAGCAATGGGGTATCTTTCGTCCAATAGCCATTTTTAGTCATACAAGCGACTTCTACTTGGTATTTTCCTACTGAAAGCAAAGAGATGTCTAAACTATTGTCATAGGTTTCAATCACCGAAGTTTGGGCGTTATTTTTAATCTTAAAACGGAAGAGTATGCGCCTAAACATATCTTTTTCATTCAATCCTACATTTAGTTTTAAGGTTTTGAAATAAGGGGGTACCTCTTTAGGAAAGTTTTCGGCGGTGTATATTTTGCCGTTCAATTCTATATTTTGCAAAAAGAGTAAAGGAGTACTACTCTCTTCGGTGTGAATATTCTTATTTATCTTCACAAAACCACCCACTCCTCCCATATAGATGTAAGGGGAAGGTAACAACTGTACATAGCCTGTAAGCACATCGTTGTGGAGAAAGCCATCGGAATCGTCCCAAATCATTATCTTCTTATCAGGAATATGATAAGAAAACAGCACATTGGAAGCATTAATCCACAAACGCTGTTCAGTATCGAGTTGCATATAGCTAATTTGGTGGAACATATTGTCGGTTCCTACGGCACTGAGCTTCTTTTGTGGTATCGCATAACTAAACAACCCATTGGAAGTAGCAATCCAAAGGGTGTGATGAGCTTTATCATTGCATACTGCGCTAATAGTATACCCCTCATTAAGGGTTAGATAACGTGTTATCTTAGCTTCCGATAACTTCATTTGGTAGAGTACATTTCCTTTGGAGAGAAATAAAGTATCACCTTGTTGTGCTTTGAGCTGTAAGGCATTTTTAGGAGTAAGTCCTTCGGCAAAAGAAATTTTATTAAACTCTTTGTTTTGAAGATTATACAGATAGGTATTTTTAGCTGTAATGAGTATTTTATCCTTAGCAATGTGATACACAAAGGGAGTAAAGCCTGCGTGACACTCTTGCTGGTCAGTAGCTTCATCGATGAGCAAGAAAGGAGTGTAGGAACGACTCAGAATATTATATATGAAAAGACCTTTGCCATAAAGAGAGACTAACAACTCATTAGGTGAAAAGTAGGTTATAGAAGAGACCTTATCGTTATACGTATTGGTATGATGTACAAATTGTTCTGTTTTGGGATTAAAAGCATTGATACCTCCTCCATCGGTGCCTATCCATATGATGCCATTGGGAGCTTCGAATAAACTTATCACAGCGCGTTCACTTAACCCATTGCTACTTCCTAACGCACTATCGGTATAAGTCTTGATATAGGTTTCTTTAAAGAGAAAAACGCCATCGCGCACTGTACCTGCCCAAAGGTTATGATTAGGGTCTTCATAAAGCACTGTAATGGAATTGACCGGCAAGGAATGTATATTACCGGCACTATGCTGAATATTGTAAAAAGTGTTCTTCTCAGGACTAAAAACCGATACTCCTCCCCCATCGGTGGCTAACCATATATTGCCTTTATAAGGCTTGATATCTAAGATAATATCATTGGACAAAAGAGTATTGTGAGTATCGTAATGCGAGCGCAATTCACCAGCAAGGGTAGCACGAAAAAGCCCTTTTTGAAAAATAGAATAATACACTTCTTTGCGTTGTGCATCATAATACAAAGAACTCAGTGGGCTTGTATTTTCAATAAACAAACTCAACAGTTCTGAGGTAAGAGAATACTTATAAATACCATCGTTTTCAGTGCCTACAAGAAAGGTTGTATTATCAACAGGACATAGATAGGTAATGAGGCATTCTTTATCTTTTGTTTTAGGTTCTTTCCTCAAAGGCAAACGCCCTATATTTTTAGTTTTGTAGTTATACTGGTAGATAGCACTATATCCACCAAAGTAAACCCCTTGCTCAGTAGCACAAATAGAGAAGAGTTGTTGCTGGATTTTAGAGGTAAAAGTATCTTTATTTGGGTCGTATTGCCATACGCCTTTATCGGTTACAGCCCAAAGGTTATGCTGGGTATCTTCATAAAGATGGTAGATGTAAGACTCAGTATATCTTTTGATATGATTACGGTCTACCCTATTGATACCCTGGCGAGTACCTATCCACAAAATTCCCTTATGGTCACGTACAATAGCGGTAACGCCCGATTGAGAGAGACCGTGTTCAATGGAAATACGTTTAAAATAGTATTCCGTAGGGTTTTGCCCATAGATTACCCACGTAAAAAAAAGTAAGATACAAGTGCCAAGCACCGATGGTAGTTTTATTATCTTCATTGGGTTATTCAGGGTATTCGATGCGTACGTGATAGATATTGGTAAGTTTGCTTTTAAATATGCGTTTGATAGCTTCGATTTCTTTGAAAGATATATCGGAATTGGCAAACTGATTATCGTCTAATTGTTTTTTGATAATACGGTCTACAAACTCATTGAGAGCTTCGAAGGTAGGATTTTTGAGGCTCTTAGTAGCTGCTTCAACCGAATCAGCCATCATAAGAATAGCGGTTTCTTTGGAGAAAGGAATAGGACCTGGATAACGGAAATCTTCTTCCTTAGTACCTTCGGGATTTAAGTCTAAGGCTTTGCGATAGAAATAATAAGTAAGACTGCGTCCGTGATGGGTTTTAATAAAATCGATAATGCGTTTGGGCAGTTTGTTTTTATGAGCGAGTTCTACTCCATCGGCTACGTGCTTGATAATCACCTTAGCGCTTTGTTCAGGAGTAAGCTGGTCGTGAGGGTTGAGGCTTGTTTTTTGGTTTTCGGTAAAGTAAATAGGGTTTTCCATCTTACCGATGTCGTGATAGAGGGCACCTACACGCACCAAGAGGGTATTAGCTCCAATCTCGGCAGCAGCAGCTTCGGCAAGATTAGCCACTTGCATAGAGTGCTGGAAGGTGCCTGGAGCTTTTTCGGAAAGCTGACGCAAGAGCTTGGTATTTGTATCGGAGAGTTCTAAGAGAGAGACATCGGAAACTAAGCCAAAAGTACGTTCGTAGATATACGTAAAGGGTTGCGAAAAGAGAATACCAATACCATTGAGGATAAAGAGGGTAAGTAGAGAGATATCGAGCCCTTTGAGTGTTCCTTCGGTAATGGTGTGGAAAGCGATATAAATAATTAAATAGGCAGCCGTGATGAGTCCCGCCGATACAAAACTGCTCAATCGGTAGTGCATTCCCTTAGGGGTGAGAATGATAGCCATAGCAGCCACAATCTGTATGAATACAAACTGGAAGCTATTGGGCACAATAAAACCTGTGATGAGTATGGTGCTGATATACACAAAGAGGACGGTACGCAAATCGAAAAACGACTTGAGAATGAGCACCATCATTCCTACGGGGACAATATAGATATAATCGGGGAAATACCTTGAAATGAGCCCTACGAAAAGAATCATACTGAGCATATTGAGTAAGATAACACTCAATTTAAGGTTGCTTTTATATAATTTATTCTCGTATATTTTTAAGTATAACGCCATCAGTAGCAATACCATAGCTACTAGCGTGTAATAACCTAAAAGCGACCAATTATAGTTGTTCTGACTCCACGTTTGGGTTTCGTACTCGTCTCTGAGCGACAACAAAGTATTCAGTTTTTCGCCCTCTACCAATTCACCTTTGGCAATGATGAGTTTCCCTTTATTTACCCAACCGCGCGTATAGACTATCTCTTTAAGGTTTTGAGTAAGCGCTTTTTGAGTGAAATTTTGGTCGATTACGAGATTAGGAGTAAGGATTTCAAAGAAAAGGTCGTAGTAATTTTTGTGATACTCATTATAAGGGGCGGTATCGAAATAGTTTTTAATAGCTGTTGCCAACTGTTGAAGATATAACACACGTTCGGCAGGTACTTCTACTATTTGATTGTTATGCTTGATAATGAAGATTTCAGAAGGACTAAACGCAGGCTGATTAAGCATCACTCCATTGCGATAGCTTTCCGCTAAAAAAGCCTCAGCTTTTTTAAGCAAGAGTTCTCGTTTATCGTCGGGCAGATGTTTAAAATAAGCGTACTTTTTCTGTTCAAACTTTTGCTTAGCACTCACAAAGGCGGTAGTATCTTGCTTGTAATACACCGTAGATTGGTTGGTTATTTGTTGTTTTTCGGCTTTTATTTGCTCTTCTGTTTTCTTTAAGGGAAAATCAAAAGGGGCATATAGGTTCTCGTGTTGCCAAAGCTCTCCTTTGCGAAATTCGTATTTAAATTTCGCTTTTTCGGGAAATACTTGCAAGATGAGTACTAAGGCTATAGCAAAGGCTAAAACCTTGAACACAAGTGATTTTTTAATAAATGCTTTGATATTTTTGAGCGTTATCATCGTTTTTCCTTTCTCAAATGTAGATGTAAATGCAATGCAAAGATAAGAAATAATTTTTTAATACCAAAAATGCCAATAATACCAGAAATGCCAATAATACCAGAAAATGAGGAAATGAGAGAATTAGAAAATGAGAGAATTAGAAAATGATGTGCGAGCTTAAGTTAGAGGAATGAGGCTGTGCCTCAGAAATTAAACAAAAATTTAACAAAATCAAGGCTACGCCTTGTGAAATAAGAGAGGTTCTGAATTTTCGGAAGATATCGGAGAGATTCGGAAGAAGGGAGGGAGGAATTTTGGTGAAAAAAGGGTGTAAGGAGGGTGGGGTTAGCTTATAGAGAGCTTATAGGAAGCTTATACGAATCTTGGACGATTGGTATAGAAAGGGTGTATAAATGGTTGAATAATAGCATAATACAACAAGGCTAAAAACGGTAAAAACGGGGTTTCGAGGCGAAAGAAAAAGGAATAGGCACTAGGCCTTAGGCCATAGGCACTAGGAGGGAGTATGGTGGGGAAGGGGGAATGTAGAGACAGAGAAAGTGAAGGAAAGAAAAAAATATTTCGTATTTAATTAAAAAAAATAATGTACATTTGCAAAAAAGAAATACAAGTATAACTGACCTATGTTTATTTATTTGCAGCTATTAAAGGAGAGTTTTAACTTCGCAATCAAATCGTTGCGAGATAATAAGCTCCGCACTTTCCTTTCGTTATTGGGTGTAACGGTGGGAATCTTCTCTATTATATCGGTATTAGCGGCGGTTGATTCACTGAATAGAAGTATTCAGGAGAGCCTTTCGGGGTTAGACAAGAATATGATAAACGTCTCTAAATTCTCTTTTGCTCCTACCGATGTACCCCGCTGGCAACGCTTGAACTTTCCGCAAGTTACCTATCAGGAATACGAATTTATGAAGCGTGAAATACCTAATACTGAAGCTGTGGTGTATGAATTGTTTGGGGTATTTTCGACGATAAAATACAATGGCAAAACGATTCCGTCGCCTACTATACAATCTACTTCAGCAGGAGTTGAACAAATAAGTGATATTAGGATAGAAAAAGGTAGGTTTTACAACGAAGCTGAAGCGAATGCCGGTACTGCGGTAGTTATATTAGGGCATAATCTGGCTGAACAGCTTTTTGGTGAGGAAGACCCTATGAATAAAGAGATACGCATTTTTGGTCGCCGACTCACAGTTATTGGGGTACTGAAAAAATATGGCGAACTGGGGGGAGGTCCCGATGATAATGCTTATGTGCCAGCTAATTTCGTAAGAGGATTTATGAATACAGGCCCACAAGGACTACCCAGTGGAGTAGTGTTAAAGCCTAAAAAAGGAGTAGATATGGCGGAGTATGAAGCGGTATTGCGCCAGAAATTCCGTGCTTATCGCGGACTCAAACCTGAGGATATAGATAACTTTTTTGTCAATAAAATATCGTCGTTTACTGATATGATAGACGAAACGATTAGTATGATGAATGTGGTGGGCTGGATTATAGGAGGCTTTTCAATCTTGGTAGGAGGCTTTGGTATTGCTAATATTATGTTTGTAAGCGTGAAAGAACGCACGAGCCTTATAGGAGTACAAAAGTCGTTAGGAGCTAAAAACCAGTTTATCTTGTTTCAGTTTTTGTTTGAAGCGGTGCTTTTGGCTATCATCGGAGGACTTTTTGGGTTGTTCTTTGTGTGGTTACTAACCTTTATAATTCCGAGCAGTAGTGATGGGTTTAACTTTGTGCTATCGTTTAAGAACGTAGCGATAGGCTTAGGAATCTCGTTTGTAGTAGGTTTGCTTTCGGGTATTATTCCTGCATCGTCGGCTGCACGGCTCAATCCTGTGGAAGCGATTAGAACCGGGCAGTAATGTAAAGTAATTTCAATATATTTAGTAAGAAAAGAAATTTTATAGGAAGAAAAAGAGAAATATAACTTTCTCATTTTCTACAAGTAAAAAAATAATTAACAATTCATCTTAAAATTTAACACTTTTTTTATGGAGTATGTCAAAAATATTTACTTATTTTGTAGCGAAGAAAGGTGAGAACCTTGCTTGAAAAACTGAGTTTACTAATCAACTAAATTTTTAACCTATGTCTATCAACGCCTTTATTATTTATCTTTCGATAGAGATGAAATATTCTGACCATACAGTTGAGGCTTATAAACACGACCTTAGGAGTTTTGAGAAGTTTATTAAGAGTCTATATGAGGAAAAAGGGGAAGATTGCTGTTTGGAACAAGCTGACCAAGAAGATATAAAGAAATGGATTATACACTTATCGGATGAAACTATTTCATTTAGGAGTATCAATAGGAAGTTATCGGCTTTAAAGACTTATTACAATTTCTTGAAGAAGACGAAACAGATAGAAATAAGTCCGTTTGAGAAAGGCATATTTTTATTGAAAACGGAGAAGAAGCACAAGTTGCCTTTTTCGGAAGCTGAGATTGAAAAGGTGTTGTCCTTTTTTTCATCGAAGGATTCATTTGATGAAGTGAGGAATAGGGCAGTGATTGAGACGCTTTATGCTACGGGTATACGTCGCTCAGAGTTGTCTGGACTGAAAGTAAGTGATGTGGATTTTGAGCAAAAACAAATAAAAGTGCTTGGGAAAGGTGATAAAGAGCGGTATATACCTATTATTCCTGAGCTTGAAAACACTCTTAAAGAATATTTAGTTTTAAGAGAAGAGGTAAAGAATGAAAAAAGCCAGGATTATCTATTTTTAGTAAAGAATGGTAAAAAGATATATTCGACGCTGGTATACAGAATTATTAATTCGTATTTTAGCGTTGTAACAACAAAGAAAGATGTGAGTCCTCACGTATTGAGACACTCATTTGCGAGTCATTTGTTAGATAATGGAGCAGACCTTTATACTGTGAAGGAACTACTGGGGCATTCCAGCTTGGCTTCTACCCAAGTGTATACGAACACCAGCTTGGCTGAACTCAAAAAGCAGTATAAGAAAGCACACCCTCGGGCAAAAGGCAATAGCAATGAGGAAGAATAATTGAATTGTTAAACCTTAAATTTGTAAACATTATGAAAGTACACGTACACCCAGTTGATTTTACAGTCGACCAAAAATTAGTAGACTTTATTCAGAAAAAACTTGATAAGCTCGATAATTTTTACGATAGGATTATCGAAGCAGATGTGCATTTGAAGTTGGAAAATACCAATACCAAAGAAAATAAAATAGTAGAAGTGAAAGTACATATCCCAGGAGAAAGTCTTGTGGTAAAGAAACAGTTTAAGACTTTTGAAGAAGGGGTTGATAGTGCTATCACACCATTGGAAAGAATGTTATTAAAACACAAAGATAAGCACTAAAAACTTATGCAATAGAGAAGAGCAGAAGTTTTAAAGTTTGTTAAAAACTTTTTGAATACAAAAAAAAGTTATATCTTTGCCCCAGTTTTTGTATAATTATAAAATCAGAAAGTAATGAAAAGAAGCATTTTACTATTGGCTTCATTGGTTTTCTTTGGAGTCCAAGCACAACAGAATGACTATAACAAATGGTCTATTGATATAAATGGAGGGTTTAATAAACCTACCACTCCTTTTACAAGTGGGTATAGTACTAATACGCCTAATTTATGGAGCACAAATGCAGGTGTGCGCTATATGGCAAACAACAAGTTTGGGGTTCGATTAGGCGGTGGTTACGACGTTTTTAAGAATGATGACGATACGCCTAATTTTGAATCTAGACTTTGGAATGTAAACCTACAAGGGGTAGCAAACCTTGCGAGTGTTCTTAGCTTTGAAGAATGGACAAGTGACTTAGGATTACTATTGCACGCAGGTTTTGGATATTCACAGCTTAATAGTGATTATATTTCTAAACCCGACCAAATAGCATTTCTTACAGTAGGTCTTACTCCTCAGCTGAGAATTTCTAACCGTATAGCTTTTTTGCTTGATGCCTCAATGTACATCAATAGTAAGCAACAACTTACTTATGACACAAAATCAGCTAATGGACAACAAGGCTTCCAAGGAAACCACTTTACCCTTACTGCTGGTTTAAATATTGCTCTCGGTAAACACGGTAAACACGCCGATTGGGCAGCAGCTTCTAAAAAAGACGAATTAGAAGAAGTGGCTCAACGCGTAGCTAACCTTGAAAATAACGTTGCTGACTTGAAGAGCGAAGTGGCTAACAAGCAAAACAAAATGAACGATGCCAATGGCAACAACGTTCCTGATGAAATTGAAAGCTACTTAAACGACAATTACAAAGCAAAAGATAAAGTAGGTGAAAACGGAGAAGTAAAAGATGATGATGTAGCTGCTGACCTTATCAGAAAAGGTTATATCAATGCTTACTTTGATTTCAATTCATCTAAACCACAGATATCATCTTCTTGGGCTGTAGATTTTGTAGCTAAGTATATGAAATCTAATCCTAATGCACACATTAATATTAATGGTTATGCTGATGAATTAGGAGGTACTCAGTACAACCAAACTTTATCACAAAAACGTGCTGATGCTGTGAAAGATTTGCTTGTGAAAACAGGTCTTGATGGCTCTCGTATTACTGCCGAAGGAAAAGGCGTAGATGCAAGTGTTGATAAGAACTCTTCAAGAGCACGTCAGTTAGCTCGTAAAACAACTTTTGACTTGAAATAGTAAGTATAATCGACTTAGAATAATAATGACAAATGCCCCCAAAAGTACTATCTTTTGGGGGCATTGCTTTTTATGAGAAGGATTATTTATTTTAACAAACAAAGAGAAGGCTATAGCATAAAAGGATATGCAACTCTACTTACAAAATCATTGCATTAAATTCTTCTTCACTAATCATCTTTACACCTAATTGCTCGGCTTTTTCTTTCTTACTTGGTCCCATATTATCGCCTACTATCACGTAATTAGTTTTAGAAGAGATAGACGACCCTACTTTACCTCCGTGTTGTTCAATAAGGGCTTTGAGTTCCTCCCGTGAATACAAGTGAAAGACCCCAGAGACCACAAAGGTAAGCCCTTTGAGAGTATCAGTTTGACCTTCGGTGGCTTGTTCATTAATCGAAAACTGCAAGCCATAGCCTTTCAGCCTATCGATGAGTTGACAGTTGTAGTCATCAGCGAAGAAGTTTACTATACTGCTAGCTATTTGGTTCCCTATTTCATCTACTTCCACCAACTGTTCGACAGTAGCATTTTCTAGGGCTTCAATCGTTTTGTAGTGGCGTGCCAGCTTCTTGGCAACAGTCTCACCTACATACCTAATCCCCAAAGCAAAAAGCACGCGTTCAAAAGGTATTTCTTTTGATTTCTGAATACCTTTAACAATATTCTCAGCACTCTTTTGTGCCATACGCTCTAAGGGGAGCAATTTCTCTACGGTTACCTCATAGAGGTCAGCATAAGTATGGATAATACCGGCACGGAAGAGTTGTTCTACTGTCTCTTCACCTAAGCCTTCTATATCCATTGCTTTGCGTGAGATAAAATGCTGAATCCTACCTGTAATCTGGGGCGGACAGCCATAAGCATTAGGACAGTAGTGCTGCGCTTCGCCTTCGTTACGAACCAATTCAGTACCACATTCAGGACAATGGGTGATATATTTCACGGGTTGAGCATCTGCTTCGCGCTTATCTAAGTTCACGCCTACAATTTTAGGGATAATCTCCCCGCCTTTTTCTACATATACCGAGTCGCCTATGCGAATATCGAGCTTTTCAATCTGGTCAGCATTATGCAATGAAGCCCGTTTTACTACGGTTCCCGCTAATAACACGGGTTTGAGATTTGCCACCGGAGTAATAGCTCCCGTACGTCCCACTTGGTAGGAAATACTCTCTAAAACAGTATCTACTTGTTCAGCTTTGAACTTGTAAGCCATTGCCCAACGCGGTGATTTTGAAGTATACCCCAACTCTTCTTGCTGGGCAATACTATCTACTTTTACCACTACTCCATCAGTTTCATAAGGCAAAGTGTGACGTTTGGTATCCCATTCGTTGATAAAGTCCATCACTTCGGCAGTAGAATGGCACAATTTGGAAATATTAGGTACTTTAAAGCCCCATTCGCGTGCTTTTTCTAAACTCTCAAACTGACTCTTTATACCTGTGTTCCCTACCAAAAAGTACAACAAGCAATCCAAACCTCGTTTAGCAACCTCGGCAGTATCTTGCAATTTGAGACTACCGCTGGCGGTGTTACGAGGGTTCATAAAAGGGTCTTCGCCAGCTGCTATACGTTCCTTATTGAGGTTTTCAAAGGCTTTTTTAGGCATTACTATCTCCCCGCGAATGTAAAAACGTTCAGGGTAATCGCCTTTTAGTTGCAAGGGTACTGAACGAATCGTACGCACATTGGCGGTAATATCGTCACCTTGAATACCATCTCCACGAGTAGTAGCTTGTTTAAGCTTGCCGTTTTCGTACAACAAATCTATAGAAGCACCGTCGTATTTCAGTTCGCAAGTAAAGTTAATTTGGTCACTGCCTAACGTCTTGATAATACGCTGTTCCCATTCCTCTAAGTCTTCCTTAGAATAAGAGTTATCTAACGAGTACATACGGTATTCGTGTACTACGGTTGGAAAACTTTTAGTAACAGAACCTCCCACGCGTACAGTAGGCGAATTCTCATCGTAAAACTCTGGGTATGCTTGCTCTAAGGCTTGTAGTTCTTTGAGCTTTTGGTCGAACTCATAATCCGAAATCGTAGGATTGTCCAGCACATAGTAGTTATAATTGTGCTCATTGAGTTCCTCCCGAAGTTGTTGTATCTTTTCTTTCATAATTCTCCTTGTTACCTTTTACCTCTTACCTTTTACCTTAAGACCCTATCCGGCTCTTTGTTCTTCTCCCATTTTAGGTCTGAAAGCATTGAGGCTTTGATGCCGATAAAGAAATACCAGGAACTGCGATAACCGAACGGAGTAAACTGAAAACTCATACGGAAACTGCTCAAATCGCGCTCAAAACGTAATTGGGTATAGGTGAATCCTTGGTTTACAAAGTCATAACCGCTCGAAACTCCTACCTGCCATTTGGGCGTGAGCGATACGTTCCCTGAGAACATTAGCGAGTTGTTGGATATCTTATTTTCGCGTGCCTGATTGCTATAAGTAAGCGAGTGTGCTAAGGTTATGTCCCAAGGGATAACTGCCTTGTAAAAGGTCTTCTTCTCATCTTTATCCTCGCCTTCTTTGCGGTTCTTATCCATATCCTGCACTTCGCTTAGTGGTTTCGACGACCCAAAGAGGTCATCAGTACGTCCTCCCGCTACGTTACCCGTTTGTTTGTCTTTATTCTTGTCTTTTTTATCTTTGTTCGAGAATGAATAGTTGGTAGAAATATTGGCATTAGTAAGCCTAAAAAGGCTACCGCCGTTGTCTATATTCCATTTCTCCATTTGTCGTCCGTTGTTGTCTATTGCATAAGGGTTGAGTGTTGCTCCAAAGTTCACCCCGAGCTTCCCGTTAAAGAAAGAAGTACCCCCCGTAATGTTCAGCGGACTAAACTGTTTAGTAATCACGTTGTAGTTAGAACTGAAATTGAGACTGTTCAATAGCATTACCTTTTTCGGCTCAGCATCAGTGCTATCTTTTTGTTTCACTTTGGCTTCAAAGGTGTTTGCCAATGAGAACCCTATCGATTGCGACTCACCCAAACTTGGCGTACCGTAGATACCCCCCTCAAAACGGGTGTATTGTGAGCGGTTGCCATAAGCGTCTGAAATATAATAATCGTAATACTGGTCAAAAGAAGGATTATAACCATAACTCACCGAGGGTCGCATCACGTGACGAATAGCTTGTATTTTAGCGTTCTTGCCAAAACGGAAAGTACCGTAGATAGTCGTACCGAGACTCGCCCCGAGGTTGTACGTCATAAAACGGTCAAAACCGCTAAGGGTGTCAATGCCCACCTTGCCCGTATTGCTGTTGAAGTCCTTACGGCGAATTGTCTTAAATTGCCACGTCTCGTTTACTGATGAGTTCAACCCTAAGGTAACGTATTTAAATAGCTTAGCAGTTGTACTCACTGGTATAGAGTGTCGCACCCCGTTTCTCGCCTCGTCAAACATTTTTTTAGTAAAGAACAAACTGTCATAGGTCGAAAAACGGTTATCGGCTTGCATACTGTACTGGAAATTCAAACTCTTGATAAGTCCTTTCTTCGTTTGTCCTTCACGGGCAAAAGGATAAATGCGCTCCATACTCGCACGCATCGAAGGGAGTGTCATATCAATACTTTTCGTATTCGTATTTTGTGAATGCGATGCCGATAGCGATAAGTTAATCGAAGGATACGCTGGGAATGTCTTGGAATACGAGATAGACGACATCATCGTGTTGTTCAAAAAGTTCGACGTGTTCGCTTGATTGTAGGATTCTTGATAATATCTACTGTTGCTCGATAGGTTCACCGAAGCCGAAAAGTTAGAATTAGGGTTGGCTTTGCCGTCTTTGGAATGCGACCACTGGATATTGTACATACGGCTACCTGAATAGTCAGGTAAACCCCTCATACTGTATATGTTATTCTCAAATGAAAGATTAAAGTTTCCTGAATACTTGTAGCGCTTCACATAAGCCGATTGTGCCCTAAGCCCATAGCTACCATTGGTATAATAGTCACCCGTAAGCGAAAGGTCAAAATTGTCGCTAATTACAAAGTAATAACCTATGTTCTGCAAAAAATAGCCACGGTTATTCACTTCTCCAAAGGTAGGGAAGATAAGCCCCGAAGTGCGTCCCGATACCATAGGGTAATAAGCGAACGGAATAGCCAAAGGCGTAGGAATATCCACGATATACATATTGCTAAACCCTGCGATAACCTTCTTCTTAGGCACGAACTTCGCTTTGCGCACTTTGATGTAATAATCAGGGTCGTCGAGGTCTTCGGCAGTAGTGATAATCGCGTTTCTCATAAAGTAAGTAGAGTCATTTTCTTTCTTAATGATTTCGCCTTTTATGTTGTTCTCGTCCTGCTTGGTATAAGCATTGCGGATAATCGCCTTCTGGTTGCGGTAATTAAAACGTATCGAATCGGGCTCTATTACATCACTACCTTGCTTAAATACAGGGTGTTGGGTATATTCTCCCACGCTGTCTTTTAGGCGTCCGGCATACACTTCGCCTTTCTCATAGTTAATCACGTCTATTCCCGCAGTGATGTCAATATCAGTATATTGCACATTAGTTTCGTTGTACAAAATGATTTCGTTCTTCACCTTGTTGAACACAATACTGTCCTTAGCCTTGTATTTCACAATGTCTTCCAAGGCATTCTTAGGTTTTTTAATCGTATCGTTTTTAAGGGAATCTTTAGCTTTTTCCGAAGGTTTCTTAGGCTTGATACGTCGCCCACGGCGGTCGTTTTTAGGCTCTACAGTATCTTTTTTGATAGTATCGCGCACTGCCCACGGAGTTGTATAGTGAAAACCACCCGACTTAAAGGCGAATGATTCCGCATACCAAAGACAGGAGCTTACCACTAATAAGCTGATAATGAAAGTGAGTTGACGTTTATAATGTAACAAAGTTCTTTCTGTATAGTTTTATTGAGGGGTCAAAAATACAACTTTTTTTTGAATTAACTGCTATCTACGAAAAAATCAACTCCCAAAACACAAGATTTTACAAACAATAGCCCTTCACTATAACGTTGTCACACTCACCCTTTTTTCTTTGTGTCGTTGCGCCGGAGATGCTTGAAAAGTCTCAAAATCGCTTTTGCATCGCAAACTTTTCCATAATTTAAAACTTTAGTAAAGTTAAAATCTCCTCCACTTTTCCTCCACTTTTTCCGTCGCTACATTCCCCCTTTGAAGACTGCCAGCAAGAAGTTTTCACCACATCACCTCCACTTTTCCGTCACCACATTCCCCCTTTGAAGGGGGGATGTTATCCCCTACTGCCTATGGCCTAAGGCCTATCACCTCTTCCTCTTTCTTTCGCCTCGAAACCCTCTTTTTACCATTTTTTGCATCGCTGTATTATACTATGAGTCAAATACTTATATACCCTTCCTATACCAATCGTCCAAGATTCGTATAAGCTTCCTATAAGCTCTCTATAAGCTACCCCCACCCTCCTTATAGCCTTTTTTCATCAAAAGACCTCCTAGCCTCCTTCTGAAAATCTTCGTTTCCTTCCGAATTCTCCTAACAGTCCCAACACATCGCTTTTTCATCTCAAACTAACAATCTCTCTGCTGGTTTACAAGGCGTAGCCTTGATTTTGTTTAATTTTTGTTTAATTTCTGAGGCACAGCCTCATTCCTCTAACTCAACCTCGCTCCTCATTTCCTAATTCTCTAATTTTCTCATTTCCTCATTTTCTCATTTCCTCATTTCCAGTATTATTAGCATTTTTTTAATCTTTTGTTTGCTTGGTATTGATAAAAAGTAGTATTTTTGTAGCCTAAAATGAAACCTTTTTTTTCCAAATGAGCACTGCAAAACAAGCAAAATCTGCCTTAATATCTGTTTTCGACAAAACAGGATTAGAGCCTATCATTCACAGAATGAAAACCTTAGGAATTACTATTTACTCCACAGGAGGTACTGAAGATTTTATCAAGAAATTAGGCGTAGAGGTAGTTCCCGTCGAATCTATCACCGATTATCCTCCCATTTTCGGCGGACGTGTCAAGACGCTCCACCCTAAAATCTTCGGAGGTATCCTCAACCGTCAGGATAATGCACAAGATACTGAAGAAATGAAGCAATATGCTATCCCTCAAATCGATATAGTGATTGTAGACTTATATCCTTTCGAAAAAACAGTAACCAGCGGAGCTAGCGAGCAAGAGATTATTGAAAAGATAGATATAGGAGGTATTTCGCTTATTCGTGCAGCTGCCAAAAACTATAAAGATGTACTTTGTGTGGCATCGGTAAACCAATATGCTGACCTTTTGTACATCTTAAACGAACAGCACGGTAGCTCTACTTTGGAAGAGCGCCACTCCTTTGCTACTAAGGCTTTCCGAGTATCCTCACACTACGATACCGCTATCTTCAACTATTTTAATCAAACAGAAGAAATTCCTACCTTAGCGATTAACGAGTGCGACGGACAAGTATTACGCTATGGCGAAAACCCTCATCAAAAAGGAGAATTTTACGGTAATTTCGATGCCCTTTTCGATAAACTACACGGCAAAGAGCTCTCTTATAACAATTTGTTAGATGTAGATGCCGCCGTAAACTTAATGGCTGAATTTGTAGGTGACGACCCTACTTTTGCCATACTGAAACACAACAATGCTTGTGGCGTAGCAACTCGCAAAACGATACACGAGGCATATAAAGATGCTCTCGCAGGCGACCCCGTATCAGCTTTTGGTGGTATTCTCATCTCTAATACTAAGATAGATTCAGCTACTGCCGAAACCATTCACTCGCTGTTTTTTGAGGTAATCATTGCACCTTCTTACAGCGATGAAGCCCTAAAAATACTCGAACAGAAGAAAAACCGTATTATTTTAGTACAGAAGAAAGCCAAAATGCCTACAACAAGTGTGCGCTCGTGTCTCAACGGCTATTTGGTACAAGAAAAAGACCTCAAAACCGATAGCATAGAAGATGTACAATACGTAACTGCTGTAAAACCCTCAGCTGAAGTGCTCGAAGACCTCTTTTTTGCATCTAAAATATGTAAGAATACGAAATCGAATACCATTGTATTGGCGAAGGATAAACAGCTCATTGCAAGTGGTACAGGACAAACCAGTCGTGTAGATGCTCTTAAACAAGCTATTGAAAAGGCTAAAGAATTTCAGTTTGACCTCAACGATGCCGTAATGGCAAGCGATGCCTTCTTCCCCTTCCCCGATTGCGTAGAAATCGCTCACAACGAAGGTATCCGTTCGGTGATACAACCTGGAGGGTCTATCAAAGACCAAGCCAGTATCGATTATTGCGATGCACACCAAATGGGAATGGTATTCACAGGAGTACGACATTTTAAACACTAATAAACGCTTTTTAAACAACGTATGAAACACATTGCAGCCGTAGGAGGCTATTTTATAATGCTTTATGATGTCTTTCGCAAACGCACCCGTTGGTCGATAATGAAAGACCTTATCTTGCGTGAGATAGACGATTTAATATTTGGGTCAATAGGTATCGTGACTTTTATCTCTTTCTTTGTAGGAGGGGTAGTAGCAGTACAAACCGCCCTAAATATCGATAACCCTTTTATTCCTAAATATCTCATAGGTTTCGCCACTCGCCAATCTATTGTATTGGAGTTTGCCCCCACCTTTACAGCTATCATCTTGGCAGGAAAAATAGGGTCGTTTATCACTTCCAGTATAGGTACTATGCGCGTAACCGAACAGATTGATGCTCTTGATATTATGGGAGTAAACTCAGTGAATTATTTAGTATTCCCAAAAATAGTAGCCCTAATGTTAATGCCTTTTCTTATCGCCTTAGGTATGTACTTAGGGGTATTAGGAGGCTGGGCTTCAGCGGTGATGAGTGGTTATACCACCTCTGCCGAATTTGTGCAAGGAGTACAATACGACTTCAAACCTTACAGTATGATATACGCTTTCACCAAAACGATAGTATTTGCCTTCTTCTTGGCTACTATCCCGTCCTATCACGGCTATTATATGAAAGGAGGTGCACTGGACGTTGGAAAAGCGAGTACCGTTTCATTTGTATGGACAAGTATAGTGATTATCCTTTCTAACTCGGTACTCACACAGTTGTTCTACGCTTAAAATGTATCAAGAAAACAAACCACAATATCGCATTTTACTGCTTATCGCCTTAGCACACGGACTCAATGACCTCATTCAAGGGGTCATTCCGTCTATTTATCCTGCTCTGCAAAGCAAATATGCTCTCACAATGGCGCAAGTAGGGGTTATTACACTCTGTTACCAACTTTCAGCCTCTATATTGCAACCCTTAGTAGGCAATTATACCGATAAGCACCCTAAGCCCTACTCACAAGTATTAGGAATGGCATTTACTACTATGGGAATCGTGAGTTTATCGTTGGCGAGTAGCTATACAGCTATACTGTGCTCGGTGGTATTCATAGGGGTAGGTTCATCGGTATTCCACCCCGAATCGTCCAGAGTAGCATTTTTAGCCTCAGGAGGCAGACGCTCGTTCGCACAAGCTATCTTCCAGTTGGGTGGTAACTTTGGGACAGCCTTAGCTCCTCTATTGGTGATATTACTATTGTTCAGCAAAAAAGTAATCGACGGACGAGTTGTAGAAGAAAGTCATCAAGGCAATTTAATATGGTTTGCAGGGTTCTCTATCTTTGCAATGCTTATACTGCTCCTCATAGGCAAATGGCGTAGCATTCTGCTTAAATTGCTCAAAAAGAAAGCTAAAAAACCTGTAGTGTTGCCCAATCTCACTCGTGCACAAATACACAACTCTATGATTATATTGATGTTGCTAGTATTCTCCAAGAACTTCTATACAGCAGCTATCAACAATTACTTTCAGTTTTATACCATTAAAAAGTTCGGATTTAGTAATGCTGAGGCACAAGTATACCTATTTTACTTTTTAGGAGCAGTAGCTGCGGGCTCACTTATTGGAGGTTTTTTAGGTGATAAAGTAGGAAGAAAATTTATTATTTGGTTTTCAATCTTAGGGGCTGCCCCCTTTGCGCTTTGGTTGCCTTACGCCGATGCTACCACTACGGCAGTACTCATCGTGCTGATTGGGTTTATCATTTCATCGGCTTTTGCCTCTATTTTAGTCTATTCACAAGAGCTTTTGCCCCAGAAAATAGGAATGATTTCAGGCTTTTTCTACGGTTTTGCTTTTGGTATGGGCGGATTGGCTTCGGCAGTATTAGGCAAATTGATAGACATAACCAATATTGACTTCGTTTATAAACTATGTTCTTTCTTGCCTTTGATGGGGCTTATTGCATACTTTTTGCCAAACTTATCTTCTGTATCTCTTTCTCAAAAACAGACACAAGCAACCCCATAAGGGTATTTTGCAATACTCTTACAAATAAACTTTTTCAGTGTTTAAGCTATATTTCTAACTTATGTTTAAGCTATATTTCTAACTTACGATAATGCGTTGAGTTTCTCGATAAGAGCCCCTGCTTTTTGTTCAAAGTCTCTTCTCACTTGTTTGAGGTGAGCGCCTCTGTTTTCCACTGTTTTATCGGCTACTTTATCGATAAGCGTATCAAAATCGTTGAGAATTTCGGTTACAAGAGCTTTACCTTCCTCAGTTTGCATCTTTCCTGTGAAATACACTGCATCGATAATATCACCCAACACGTAGTTGATGTCCTTTTTTAAATTGCGAATACTTGCCATACGTTTTTAATTTATTTATAAATTGGTTGCAAAGTTATGAATTATTTATTATCTTTGCAAAAAATAAATGCGTAATGTATGTATATAATTTAACAGTGGTGATAAGCGATGAGGTATTCACCCAGTGGCAAGAATGGCTACAAAACGTTTATTTACCTACTATAAACACTAATAAAGCCATAGAGAGAGTACGAGTGTTTAAAGTATTAAACGTACCTGAAAAACACTATGCCATTCATCACGAAACTACTTCACCCGCACAGTTATTGCATTTCATTGAGCACACTATTCCTAAACTCCTACAACAGTCTGCTGAAACTTTTGGCGAAAAGGTTCTCTTTTGGGGCACCCAACTGAAAGAAGTAAAAAGTGAAGAGTGAGAAGTACATAGATTTTGGCACAGAAATTGATTTACATTCATTAAGCACTAACCATTGACCATAAACCATTAATTACACACTATTAACTAAAAACGATTGACGATGAAAAAGAATTTTAACCTCAGAAAAACGATGAGATACCTCTCCTTAGGTCTGGTAGCCTCATTAACACTTACCTCGTGCGTAGGTTATTACTATGCCGATGGTATCTATAACGACCCTGTACCCGAAAGGGTAAGATATGTGGAGAGAGAAAGCTATCCTGAACGTTATGACTATCCTCCTGAAAACCGTTATACCCCTAATAAATATAAGGATTTTTTCAGTGAGAAAGCTCAACAATATCAACAAAAAACTGACAGTAGTTTTACGCATTTTACTGATGTGAATAGCTATCGCTCCAATGCCTATACAGGCAACTCCTCTTACGGAGGTTGGGGCAGTAACCCTTCACGAGTGAATGTAAATGTGTATAATAACGGTTGGGTAAATCCTTATTACGGCTGGAATAACTATTGGGGCTACGGAGCTTGGTATCCTTATTATAGCTATTACGACTACCCTTACTATCGCCCTTATCGCTCTGGCTGGAGCTTTTCCTTAGGTTGGGGCTGGGGTAACTACTACGACCCTTATTGGGGTGGTTACTACGGAGGCTACTATCCTTACTACGGTTACTATGGCTATCCTTATTATGGATATTATGGATATTATGGATATTACGGATACCCATACTATGGATATTATCCTTATGGTGGATACTATGACCATTATTACGACAGAAGATACTATGACAGCGATTATCGTGTAAGAGAAAGAGGTTATAGAAGATCATACACAGGTGACACACCTCGCGATGATAATCGCAGAGACTATCCTTCTTATGATAATCGTTCAAGAAATACCTATAGCCGTCCTTATGATGAAGGAAGGTATCGCAGTAGCAACCAGAATAATAACTACAATCAGAACAATAATTATAATCGGGGTTATTCTTCCCCTCAGTATGATTCAGGGAGAAGTTATGACAGCGGTCGATACAACTCAGGAGGAAATTATGGAAGTGGCAATTCTGGGGGAAGTAACAATCAATCTTCAGGAGCTGGTACTACAAGAAGAGATTACTAACTTAAAAAGTAAAATTATATGAAAAAAATACTATTTACAATAAGGTATCGCAGTAGCAACCAGAATAATAACTACAATCAGAACAATAATTATAATCGGGGTTATTCTTCCCCTCAGTATGATTCAGGGAGAAGTTATGACAGCGGTCGATACAACTCAGGAGGAAATTATGGAAGTGGCAATTCTGGGGGAAGTAACAATCAATCTTCAGGAGCTGGTACTACAAGAAGAGATTACTAACTTAAAAAGTAAAATTATATGAAAAAAATACTA
This sequence comes from Capnocytophaga sp. oral taxon 336 str. F0502, assembly GCF_000411575.1. Taxonomy (NCBI): domain Bacteria; kingdom Pseudomonadati; phylum Bacteroidota; class Flavobacteriia; order Flavobacteriales; family Flavobacteriaceae; genus Capnocytophaga; species Capnocytophaga sp. oral taxon 336. The sequence continues at coordinate 438,430 of NZ_KE150489.1, forward strand.
TTTACAATATTGTCTTTGGTAGTCTATAACGTATCAGCTCAAAATTATAAAGATGCCTTGCGTTATTCAACAGAAGACCTTACAGGAACAGCTCGTTTTAAAGGAATGAGTGGTGCCTTTGGAGCTATAGGAGGTGACTTTTCAGCTATCAATATCAATCCTGCTGGAAGTTCTGTTTTTTCGGGAGCACAAATAGGAGGTACTTTGCAAAGTAATGTTACTAAAAATAAGATTACTTATAATGGTACTCAAACTAATAATAGAGATACTGACTTTAATATTAATCAGTTCGGAGTTGTATTTCCTATTGAAGTTAGCTCTTCAGGATGGAGAAAAGTCTCTTTTGGTTTTAATTACCAAAATACTAAAAATTTTGATGCTAGTAACTTCTCATTTTCTGGAAGCGCAAACAAAAATTTGGGAGATTATTTTAAATATTTTGCTGATGGTATAAAGCAACAAAACTTGTTATTAGAAACCTATCAAAATAAACGAGTAATAGAGAGAAATACTCTCCAAGATATTTATTTTGATATGGGAAGATTAGCAGGAGATAGAGCTTTCCGTTATAGAAATGCACTCTTAGGGCATTATGTAGGGCTTATTCGTCCACACATAGGAAGAGATGAGGTTAAACCAACAGATTCTGATGCTGTTGCAGATGCTATTTTGCAAGAAACACAGTATGATAAGAATGTAAGTAACGGAGCTGACCAACGATTTGAGCGTGTTACCAGCGGAGGTGTATCAAAGTATAATTTTAATTTTTCAACTCAATACGAAGATTTTCTATACTTAGGACTTAACCTAAATGCACATCGTATCAATCAAAAGGACAAATTATCACATTGGGAAACTTACGCAAGCACTTCTACTATAACAAATGCTTATTTTGAAAATGATTATACTACTACAGGTAGTGGATTTTCTTTTCAGTTAGGAGCTATAGTAAAAGCTACTAAAAGCTTGCGCTTAGGAGTAACTTATACTTCTCCTACGTGGTATACCTTTAATCAAGAGTATACACAATATTTAAGTACTAACAACCGTACTAATTATGCGGATCCAAGAGTGATTGTTACTCTTCCTGACTACAAATTTCGTACACCAGGCAGTTGGACAGCAAGTGCAGCTTACTTATTTGGTAGATATGCTATGCTAAGTGTAGATTATATTTATAAAGATTATAAAAATCTTCACTTTAGGTCTGCTGCAAAAAATGCTGAAAATGATGTTATAGAAAATCAGTTAGGAGAAACCTCTACTGTACGCATAGGAACTGAGTTTCGTATTCCATTTAAAACGGGTGAAACTACCAATTACGTAAGCCTTCGTGGAGGTTATCGTTACGAGCAAAGTCCATATCGCAAAAAGGTGGCTACGGTAGGCGACCTCACTGGCTATTCGTTTGGAGCAGGAGTTACTTTAGGAGGTATTCGTTTAGATGCGTCTTATGACATCGCTAAACAAACAAACCTATACCAAATGTACGAAACAATACTTACCGATAATGCTCAAATAAAATCAACTTACGGTAACTTCTTGTTTACCTTTACTGCACAGCTCTTTTAATTAAATAATTATTAAAGTTACTTTTGCATCATATTGTAGGGGCGAATTGTAATTCGCCCTTCAAAAAGATAAAGTAAAGAGACGGTAATTTTTGTATTACCGTCTTATTTTTAGTATAATGAAATTACACAGAAACTTAGTAGATGCCGTAATAGAGGGACTTACCTTTATTTTCAACGAAGGGCAATACGCCGATAAGGTAGTAGAAAAACAACTGAAAAAAGACAAGCGTTGGGGCGCCCGCGATAGGGCTTTTATTGCCGAAACCATTTACGACATTGTGCGTTGGAAACGGCTTTATGCCGAGATTGCCGAAGTGTACGAACCCTTTACAGTGCATAACCTGCGCCGTATGTTTGCCGTGTGGGCGACTCTCAAAAGTATCGCCTTGCCGGATTGGGGAAACTATTTTGAAGATACTCCTGCACGTCGTATCAAAGGCAAGTTCGACGAACTCTCTAAGGTAAGAAAACTACGTGAATCAGTACCCGACTGGTTAGATACTTTGGGAGCACAAGAATTAGGAGAAACGTTGTGGACAGATGAATTGCACGCCCTTAACAGTTTAGCTCCCGTAGTATTGCGAGTGAATACCCTTAAAACTTCTTTGGAACACTTGCAACAGTTTTTGCGACAAGAAGGAGTAGAAACTTATCCTTTGCGCGATTACCCCGATGCTTTGCAGTTAGTAGAACGCAGCAATATCTTTAAAACCCAAGCTTTTGCCGATGGACTGTTTGAGGTACAAGATGCTTCCTCTCAAAAAGTAGCACCCTTTATGCAGATAGACGACAAGGTGAAACGTGTAATCGACACTTGTGCTGGAGCAGGAGGTAAAACCTTACACCTCGCTACCCTAATGCAAAACAAAGGTCAGATTATAGCGATGGATATCTACGAGCAGAAATTGCAAGAGCTCAAACGCAGGGCACGCCGTAACGGGGTTTTTAACATAGAAACTAAACTCATAGAACCCAAACAGCTCAAACGTATGCACGGCACATTCGACCGCGTACTCATTGATGCCCCTTGTAGCGGACTCGGCGTACTGCGCCGTAACCCAGATGCAAAATGGAAATTGCAACCTGAATTCTTGGACGAAATACGCACTACTCAACAAGAAATTTTACAACAGTACAGTAAATTGCTAAAAAAAGGAGGCAAACTTGTCTATGCTACTTGTTCTATATTGCCTAGTGAAAACCAACAACAAATAGAAAAATTCTTAGCCTCAGAAGCAGGAAAAGAATATCGCTTAGAAGCTGAGGAAGTAATTTTTGCCCATCAATCGGGTTATGATGGTTTCTATATGGCAAGACTTTCTCTTTAAGAGGATGTTTTCAAACTCATTTAACCTTTAATCCCATTGTTATGAAAAACATAAACGAGCTAAAAATAGGTGATATATTTTCTTTTTACTTGAAAAGGTGGGGTTTTTATGTGTCGGCACAAATTGTTCTCAAAGATGACAAGAAAGGAACAATAGCTATTGTCTTAAATGCTTTGACCAAAGAAGTGCCAACGCTTGATGCTCTAAAAAATGCAAAATATTTTGTTTTTGACCATCACTATTGGCAAAAGAAAAACTTTTATATCAATGGCGATACATTACTTGCTTTCAATCCTATTCTCATTGGAAATACCCCTCTTATAGATACCCCACCTGATGGATACATAAGCACAGAAACTATGGAGCAGTTTTCTTTGCAATACCAATGGAATCGGTTACCAGAAGATTTTAAAAAGCATTTTAAGGCAAAGAAACCTCAAAACACAAAGCTAAAGATTACTGCTAATAAATCCAAGGACTTTTATACAAATGCACTGAAAGAAAATCCGCTTTTGTATAAGATAGAAAGTAGTATTTTCGATGCTGAATTGCAATCTTTTCTGAAAGAAAAACAACAAGTAAGTGAGTTAGAGCTTAAAGGAACAGATAAAGCTGTGGTAGATGTTTCGACAAGTGGCACAAATTCGTTAAGTATACACAATAGTAATATTGATAAAATAGTGCTAAACAGTTATATGCAATCAATTTCTTTGTTTGGAGATTTTTCAACACTCAAAGAAATAGTATGCCCTTTTGAAGGCGAACTTTTAAACCTTTGTCTATATGATTTCAATAGTGGATTTCTAAAGTTCAAAGGACTTCACAATCTGAGAGAACTAAGAATATTTTCTGCTAAAAAACTTTGTGTAGATATAGAGGAAATTGTCAATACTTTCCCTTGCTTAGAGTTCTTGATGATTAGTGGGAAAAATGCTTCTTTAAGAAATATAGAGGCTTTGGTTAAGTTTCAGCACTTGGAATCAGTTTGGCTTTCAAATCTTTATAATTTTGACAGTTTTGTAAAGAAAACCGAAATGCCTAATTTGAGCTCTATTACCTTATGGTCTGTACCCAAAGTAGTAGTAGATAAGGTTAAAAAAGAGTTTAAAGGCATTGATGAATTAGAAATTAAGCAAGCCCGTACTGATGAATGGATAAAAGCCAACTTAGATAATCCCTTAGGGGAATGGGATGGCAGAGAAGGTACAAAACTTTCAGTGGCTAAAAAAGCGATGAAGGCATATACCGATGCTTACAAAAAACTATCGAGTAATCAAGACAAGAATGAAGCTGCAAAGACATTACAAAATTTCATAGTAATTTTCAATCAAATTGATGAGAAACACCCTATTGACACTTTGGAAAGAGAGGAGATTTGGGATGCTTTCAACATCTTGGGAGAACTTACTTTACTCACGGTAAAAGAAAAGGAACAAATATTCGAAGATTTGAGAGATTTTTAAATGTTGTATATATCATTATTTTGTTGTAATTTTGTACCCTAAAATTTATCACTCATAAACTCAATAACGAATGAAGAAAATAATAACACTGATATTCGTAGTACTTGTTGCAATAGCAAACGCTCAGATACATACCCCTGTAAAGTGGACAACAACGGTTGAAAAAATCAATGATTCTGAATACAATTTAGTAAGTACGGCTACTATAGAGGCTGGCTGGAAGCTCTATGCACAAAACATTCCGCCTAAAGGACCTATTCCTACCACCTTTACTTTTGAAAAAAGCGCAAACTTCGAGCTTATGGGTAAGACCGAAGAAAGTAAACCTATACAAAAACACGACAAGGTTTTTGATATGGAAATTGCTTATTTTCACAATCAAGCTGTGTTCAAACAACGCATCAAAATAGTAAAACCTGTAACTTCTATAAAAGCAACGGTAGAGTTTATGAGCTGTGACGATAGCAACTGTTTGCCTCCCGATACAGTAGATTTAGAGTTTTTCCTTTCGGGAGCTCCCGTTGCAAGCAAAGTGGCAACTCCTCAGTTTACTTTTGGTAATAATACCGACGGAAATAATACAGTTCCTACAACTACCGTAAGTCAGACTACAACAACAAAAGCTCCTGCTACTACCCCTATCTCACGTCAAGGTCTGTGGACAATATTCTTTATATCTTTTCTTTCTGGCTTTGCTGCATTGCTCACTCCTTGTGTATTTCCAATGATTCCTATGACGGTGAGTTATTTTACCAAACAGAGCAAAACTAAAGCTAAAGGAGTGAAGAATGCTGTAATCTATGGTATTTCTATCATTGTGATTTACGTATTGTTGGGCTCAGCTATTACTGCTATCTTTGGTGCAGATGCTTTGAATGCTTTGGCAAGCAACTTCTGGTTTAACCTCATCTTTTTCTTAATATTGGTAGTATTTGCTATTTCGTTTTTAGGAGCGTTCGAAATTACTTTGCCCAGCTCGTGGAGTACCAAAGTAGATGCTCAAGCCGATCGCAGTGGTTTTATAGGTATCTTTTTTATGGCATTGGCGTTAGCTATCGTATCATTTTCGTGTACAGGTCCTATTGTAGGTACTTTGTTAGTACAAGCTGCTTCCGAAGGGGGGATCGCTCCTATTATTGGTATGTTCGGCTTCTCATTGGCAATTGCCTTGCCTTTTGCCTTGTTCGCAGCCTTCCCTGGTTGGTTGCACTCCTTGCCTAAATCAGGTGGTTGGATGAACACCGTGAAAGTGGTATTGGGATTTTTAGAATTGGCTTTAGCATTCAAATTCCTTTCTAATGCTGATTTGGTATTGCAATACCACTGGATAGAACGAGAAGTATTTATCGCTATTTGGATTGCAGTTTTTGGTGCCTTATCACTTTACCTTTTTGGAAAAATACGTTTGCCTCACGACGATGCCACCGACCGTATTTCAGTAGGTCGCCTGCTATTAGGCTTACTAACTCTTAGTTTTACGGTTTATATGATTCCGGGGTTATGGGGGGCACCACTCAACCTTATCAATGCTTTTCCTCCTCCGCAACATTATAGCGAATCGCCTTACGGTGTAGGCTATACCGCTGACGGAGGTAGTACGAGCGTAGATGAAGGTGCTCTTCCTGAAGGAGCGCACTTGTTCAAACCTCACAATATCGTTACTTTTGATGATTATGAAAAAGGATTAGCTTATGCCAAACAAGTGAACAAACCCGTATTGTTAGACTTTACTGGCTGGTCTTGTGTAAACTGCCGCAAAATGGAACAAAACGTATGGCCTAACCCTCAAGTGCTCGATGTTCTTAGAAATGAGGTGGTATTAATTTCGTTGTACGTAGACGATAAACGTCCACTACCCGAAAGCGAAGTGAGAGCTTCACAAATTAGAGAAGGCAAGATGATAAAAACCATTGGACAAAAATGGAGTGAGTTCCAAACCCTCCATTACAAAGCCAATACACAGCCCTTTTACGTGCTGATGAATCTCCAAGGAGAGAACTTAGTAGACCCAATAGGATATACCCTTGATACCGATGACCCCGATGAGTTTTACAAATGGATAAAACAGGGGATTACTGCCTTTGGTAAATAAAATTATTTGATGAAAAACAAACACTACATACTCCCCATATTTATAGGCTTAAGTTTAGCATTAGGGCTTGTTTTAGGAAGACAGCTTGCGAATTTCTACATTCCCAAGCCTCCTCCACCTGTACCTATGCCTATTACTGATATAGATACGGTGCAAGAGAATCCTTATAAAGTGAAATTAAACAGACTTATCGATTATATAGAAGAGGACTATGTAGATAAAGTAAATACCGATAGTATTGTAGACCTCACAATAAACAGTATTTTGCGCAAGTTAGATCCTCACTCCACTTATATCTCTAAAAGTGATATCCAAGAGGTAGCCGAAACGATGAGTGGTAAGTTCGTCGGTGTGGGTATTAGCTTTTATATGTACAAAGATACCATTGCCGTAATCAAACCTATTGAGGGAAGTGATGCAATGCACAAAGGTATTCGTTTTGGTGACCGTATTTTAATAGCAGGGAAAGATACCTTGTTTAAAAAACACTTAAATACTGATAAAATCAAAAATATTCTCAAAGGAGAAATGGGGTCAAAAGTAGATTTAACTATTTACCGAAAAAGTAAAGATAGTCTTTTTAAGATAGGTATTGAGCGAAAGTTTATTCCTATTAAAAGCATTGATTGTTTTTACAAAGTAAATGATACTTTAGGCTATATACGTATGAATAGGTTTGCCGAAACTACTAATGACGAATTTGACTCAGCACTTAAAGCTTTGGAAAAAGAAGGTATTAACAGCTTAATTCTAGATTTGCGTAATAATTCTGGTGGCTTTCTCAATGTAGGAATTCAGATAGCCGATGAGTTCTTAGCAAAGGATAAGATGATTGTATTTACCAAAAATAATCGCAAAGAAATAGAAGAAACCTATTCTACTGCTGGTGGGTTATTCGAAAATAAACCTATATTTGTACTTGTCAATGAAAATAGCGCCTCAGCTAGTGAAATTGTAGCAGGGGCTTTACAGGATAACGATAGAGGTGTGATTGTAGGACGTAGAACTTTCGGCAAGGGATTAGTACAAAGCGAAATGCCTCTGCCTGATGGTTCGGCAGTACGCCTTACTACCGCTCGCTACTACACTCCAACAGGACGCTCTATACAAAAGCCCTACAACTTGCGTCACCAGCGCAGAAGCTTCCAAATAGATAATACTACAGTCCCCGATTCTTTAAAGTTTACAACTCCTAAGGGAAAAGTAGTGTATGGTGGTGGTGGTATCTACCCTGATGTATATGTACCAGTAGATATGAAACCGGAAACCTATATGGTAAATGAAGTGCTAAACTCAGGACTTACGAACTTCTTTTTGTTTGAATATTTAGATAGTCACCCTTCTCAAAACCATAAGCCACAAAAGTCTTATTTCATAGGGGGATACAAAGTGCCCAAAGAAATGCTCAACGCCTTTTCAAAGTTTTTAAAAGAGCGTAAAATCAACATAGATTTCAAACGAAACAGCAATGATATATCAAAATATCTAAAAGCTAACTTAGCTGAGATATGGTTTAACGATAATGTAGCAGGGCTTATCAGGAATCAAGGAGATTTTTACATAGAAAGCTGTCTACACTACTACAAACAAAAACACCCTAAAAATAGCACTGAAAATCCTACCAAAGTGGTAAGGAGAAAAGCCAAAAAACCTATAAAAAGAGTTTAAAAAATATATGAGCAAGAATTTAACATCACGTAGTGAAGACTATTCTAAATGGTATAACGAATTGGTTGTAAAAGCCGATTTAGCCGAAAGTTCAGGCGTGCGTGGCTGTATGGTAATCAAACCTTACGGCTATGCTATTTGGGAAAAAATGCAAGCAGAGCTCGACCGTATGTTTAAAGAAACTGGTCACACCAATGCTTATTTTCCTTTATTTGTACCCAAAAGTTATTTTGAAGCAGAGGAAAAGAATGCTGAAGGTTTTGCCAAAGAATGTGCCGTAGTAACCCACTATCGCCTTAAAGCCGACCCTAATGAAAAAGGAAAACTAATGGTAGACCCGGAAGCAAAACTCGAAGAAGAGCTGATTGTACGTCCTACCTCAGAGGCGATTATTTGGAACACCTACAAAAACTGGATACAGTCTTACCGTGATTTGCCTATACTCATCAACCAATGGGCGAATGTTGTGCGCTGGGAGATGCGCACCCGTCTATTTCTTCGCACTGCCGAATTCTTGTGGCAAGAAGGACACACCGCTCACGCCACTAAAGCCGAAGCCATAGAAGAAGCTCAAAAGATGATGAACGTATACGCCAACTTCGTAGAGAATTTTATGGCTGTGCCTGTAATAAAGGGTGTAAAAAGTGAAAGCGAACGCTTTGCAGGGGCTGACGATACCTACTGTATAGAAGCCCTTATGCAAGACGGAAAAGCTCTGCAAGCAGGAACATCACACTTCTTGGGACAGAACTTCGCCAAAGCCTTTGACGTGAAATATGTGAGTAAAGAAGGTAAACAAGAGTACGTATGGGCGAGCTCTTGGGGCGTCTCTACCCGCTTGATGGGAGCACTCATTATGACCCACAGCGATGACAACGGATTAGTGTTGCCTCCTAAATTGGCCCCTATACAAGTGGTAATCGTGCCTATCTACAAAGGAGCAGAACAATTAGAAAAAGTGCGCTCCCATATTCAGCCTTTAATTGAAGAACTCAAAAAACACAATATCAGCGTAAAATTCGACGATCGTGATACACAGTCTCCTGGTTTTAAGTTCCACGAGTACGAACTCAAAGGGATACCTGTACGCTTAGCTGTAGGACAACGCGACATAGAGCACAATACCTTCGAAGTAGCCCGTCGCGATACCCTTACCAAAGAGACAGTAGCTGGTGACCAAATTGTAGCCCATATTCAGCAGCTTTTAGAGAATATTCAATCCAATATGTACAACAAAGCTTTGGAGTACCGCAATACTCATATTACCGAGGTAAATAGCTATGACGAGTTCAAGGAATTGTTAGAAACTAAAGGAGGTTTCCTCTCAGCCCACTGGGATGGTACCCCCGAAACAGAAGAGCGTATCAAAGAAGAGACCAAAGCAACGATACGTTGTATACCATTGGATATCAAGGAAGAGTCTGGGCATTGCATCTACTCGGGTAAGCCTTCGAAAAAACGAGTGCTTTTTGCTAAAGCTTATTAAGCAAAAAAATATGTTAAATTTTTTGGTAGTTATAATAGAATAAACTACCTTTGCCCTATTAATAATCAAAAAAATTACACAATGAAAAAAATCATTTTATCATTAGTAGCAGTTTTTGCTTTTGGTGCTCTATCAGCACAAGACAGTGAGTTCGGTTTTAAAAAAGGAAACCTATTTTCAGAAGGTAACTTAAAAATTGGTTCTACAACTGACAATTCAGGTTCTTCTGAAAAGAAAACCAATACATTTGAATTTACTCCACAAGCAGGGTTTTTCTTAACTGATAAATTTGCTTTGGGAGGTGGATTAAATATTGGTACTGAGAAAATAAAAGAAGGAGGAAGCCAAACAAGTAAGACAAATGTATTTGGTTTTGATGTTTTCGGTCGTTACTATTTCCTTGAATTAGGACAACGCTTCAAAGTGTATGGACAAGGTGGTGTTGGATTAGACTTCGGTAGCACACAAACAACAAGTGGTTCTGATAAAGCAAAATACACTGAATTTAGTATTGGCGCAGGATTAGGCATTAATTATTTTGTTACCCCTAAACTTGCTATTAACTTTGGTTTATCTGATGTAGTTTCTTTTACTACAAAAAAACCAAAAAATGGAGATGCTAACAACGAATTTAATGTAAACATTAATGAGTTCAATAACTTCTTCGGTTCTCACACTACATTTGGTTTAACTTATATACTTTTTTAAAAAGCAAACGCTTAAAACACACTGCTTACTAAAACATTACCTCCAAAAAGTTTTCCTTTTTGGAGGTTCTTTTTTGCTTGATAAGTATATTAAAATCACACATAAATCATATCTAAAACAAAATGAGTCCAGCAAATTACTGAACTCTTTCTATCATATTAATAATTACTAATTTCTTAACTATCTATACCTTCTATGCTTTAAAACTTTTAAACAAAGTTTCCATCTTTTCTCTTTCTTCTTCAGCTAAAGCTGCATCTACCAAGATTCGTCCACTGTGTTCATCAGTAATAATCTTTCTACGAGAGGCAATTTCTACTTGTACTTGTGGCGGAATAGCAAAGAATGAACCTCCAGAGGCTCCACGCTGAATTGGCACTATTGCTAAACGGTTCATCACACTACTGCGAATGCGTTGATAGGCTTTTAGCAAACGCTCTTCAATTTTAGCCGCATACTCTTCTGCTTTTTCTCTTAAAAATTCCTCCTCTTTCTCAGTTTCTGCCAAAACAGAATCAAGTTCAGCTTTTTTGTGCTTGAGGTGCGCATCACGTTGGGCTTTGCGCTCATCTACTTGTTTAATAGCCTCTTTCTTTTGGTCTACTTGCGCTTTACCTTCTTTAATGCGTTTTTCTGCCAACTGTACTTCTAACTCTTGAAACTCTATCTCTTTAGAAAGAGAGGTATATTCACGATTGTTACGTACATTCTTTTGCTGGGTAGTATATTTTTTAATAAGGGCTTTTGCCTCTTCAATTTTTGCCTTCTTCTCAGCAATTCCTGCCTGCAATTCGTCTAACTCTTCTTTAAACTTTACGTGACGTTTTTTTAAACCCTCTACCTCATCTTCAAGGTCTGAGACTTCTAACGGAAGCTCACCACGAGTGTTCTGTAACTCATCAATCTTAGAATCGATGAGCTGTAAATCATACAATGCTCTTAATTTTTCTTCTACGGTTATATCCACTTTTTGTGCCATATCTATGAATAATATTTGATAGGATTTGTATCTACATTTGATATTGAGAGGGCAAAAGTAGGAATTTTTTTTGAAAGATACTCAAATAAAATAAATTTTATGTATTGTTCACTTTCAAAATGACCTATATCTGCTAATAATATTTTCCCCTCAGCCCTGAAAAAATCGTGGTATTTAAAGTCCGCACTCACAAAAACATCTGCTCCTGCTCGCTTAGCATCTTCTATTGCAAAAGCTCCACTTCCTCCCAATACAGCTACTTTTTTCACTTCTTTTCCCCTGAATGCTGAATACCTAATACAGCTTACCTCCATTTTCTCTTTTAAATAAACAAGAAAATCTGCTTCACTCATCGGGGTTTCAAATTCCCCTATCATACCCATTCCTATATGTTGGTGTTCGTTTTCGAGTATATATATCTCATAAGCCACCTCTTCATAAGGGTGATTTTGGCGAAGTGCTTTTAGTATTTGAGATTGTAAGTGCTTGGGAAAAATAACTCCTATTTGTGTTTCATCTTCTGTGTGAAATACATTGGGTTCACCAATAGTTGGGTGTGAAGATTCATTGCCCTTATAAGTACCTTTCCCTTCAAGATTGAAACTGCATTCCGCATAGTTGCCAATATTCCCCGCTCCTGCTTCGAAGAGTGCTTTACGTAGCTTTTCAGCATTAGCTTTTGGAACATAGGTAATAAGTTTTCTAATAACATTAGGCTGTGGAATAAGTATGGAGCGATTATGCAATCCTAAACGGTCAGCAATAGAAGCATTCACTCCTAACAACTGATTGTCTAAAGCCGTATGCATACTGTAAATAGCTATTTGGTGTCGAATCGCTTTCATCACTACTCGTTCCACATAGGTCTTCCCTGTAAGCGATTTAAGCCCACTGAAGATAATCGGGTGGAAACTAACAATAAGATTACAATTCTTTTCAATAGCTTCTTCTACCACAGTTTCTAATGTATCTAAGGTGATGAGCACTCCTGTCACTTCGGCATTGGCGTCACCTACCAATAAGCCTACATTGTCAAAACTCTCAGCATAATCAAGTGGTGCAAGAGTTTCAAGAACTTTAGTTATGTCTTTTACTTTCATCGTATTATTTTAATGTTTACATACTTTTTCACAGTTCTTTTAATAAAGATTTTCTCTAATCTTTTTCTATATCTGATTTATTGTGTTAGAGATTTAAAATCTCTCCATCATCGTAATACACTACTCTGTCTCCTATAATACGAGCAGGAGCGGTGTATCTATGAGGTTCTTCCTTACCTATTGCCATAATATGATTTACTTGCCAACCCTTGGCTTTCAGATAATCTGATACCATCGACCTATGACAACGCCACCAAACAGCCTCTGCACACATATAAGCAGTAGTTTCTTTTTCAGCTATAGCAATGAGTTGAGCAATACCTTTTTCAAAATCATAAGTCTCCATATAATCAGCATAAGCTCGGAAGGACTCGTTATGCCAACGAGTATTCTTAGAGTCTTTATGTACTTTACGTCTACCACCTAATAACGTGAGATGGGTATAGGCTATCCCAATTTCGGGTAATACTACCTCTAAGTTTTCTTTATTAAATTGCGGATATTTGTTAGAGCCTGGTAACCCTCTGATATCAACTAAATGTTGTATCTCAAACGATTGTAACATCTCTATAAATTCTTCCAATGTATGTGTGGAATGTCCTATAGTATATATTCTCTTCATAATCAATTACTAACCACTATCTTACTCTTTCCATTACCTTCCTTCTGTACCACTACTTTCACAGCAATACGCTCTACCATCTCCTGTACGTGAGAGATAACTCCCACTTTCTTCCCTTGATTTTGCAAACTCTCTAAGGCATCTAAGGCTACTGAAAGTGTCTCAGAGTCTAAAGAACCAAAACCTTCGTCTATAAAGAGGGTTTCTACGTTCATTTTGGTAGATGAAAGAGACGAGAGTGCCAAAGCTAAAGCCAAGGATACCAAAAACGATTCGCCTCCTGAAAGTGAGTATACCGACCGTACCTCAGCTCCCATATCGTTGTCTATCACTTGCAAACTAAGAGAGTTAGGAATGCGTTGCAGGGTGTAGCGCCTATTGAGGTAGCGCATCTGCACATTAGCATATTGCAAGAGCATATCCAAAGTGTACTCTTGCGCGTATTTGCGAAACGCATTACCTGTACTACTTCCTATCAGGTCGTTGAGCAAGCTCCAGCGATGAGCGAGTTTTTCCTTTTCTTCTTTGGCTGTATGCAACTCAACTGCTATTGCTCGCTGTTGCTCATCATTTAAAAGCCGACTCTTTTGAGTGACTACCGTATCGCGCAAGGTATCTTCTTCTGCTGTCTGTTCTGCCAACTGCTGAACGATATCTTCTTCTGTAAAGTTGAGAGGTCTTTTTTCTTTTAGTGTTTCAAGCGCTTGCTGTTTTTCATTCGCAATGGTATTGTATTGTGCAATGCGGTCATTTAACGATTGAAGGGCTTGGCGCTCTGATTGTAGCCATTCGTGAGAACGATTCGCCCACTCTTGCATTTTGCTTCTTATATGTTCTATTTGAGCAGGCTTGTAGGCTGTAAGCCATTCTTCTATTTTGTGAGTTGCTTCGGCTATATGAGCTTGCGATTGCTGTTGTTGCATCGCTAAGGTCTCTAAGGTTTTTTCGTTAGCCGTCATCTCCAATAAAATAGCATTATATTGCTGTTGCGTTTGCTCTGAAAGAGTTGTTAATTGCTCTAACTGCTGTTGGTAACTCTCTTCTATTACTTGAACCGATTTTCCTTCTAACAATCCCGCACGTTCTTCTTTCAGCGTTTGCAATTGTGCTTGCTCTTTATCGATTGCCGCTGTCAATTCGGTGAGCTCTTGACGGAGTACTTGTTGTGAGGAGGCGAGCTCAGTGCGCTCTTGGGTGAGTTCAGCAAGGCGCTTTTTGTATTTTTCGATACAAGCCGAATGCGCTTCCCAGTCAGTTTTAGCAGTGGTAATTTGGTTTTGAAATTGCACAATATCGGTTTTCCAAAGGATAAGCCAAGCGTCCGAAAGTTGTAAGCTCTGTAATTGCTGACTGTATTTTTGCCGTTGTTGCTCGTAATTTTCAGCGTCTTTCGCAAGGGTATTCAGCTCATCAGTAAGCGATTTGAGTCGGTTGAGGACTTCAAAAAGACGCTCGTTTTCCGCTAAAAGATGTTCTGTTTTTGCTATCTTATCCGTGATATATTCTTCTATTTTCACAGAAGGATAGGTCGTATAATACACTGATTGCGACAAGCGTTCGCTCTCTTGTTGCCATAAATCCGTACGCTCTGCGTTTTCTGCTGTCTGACTCTCTATACGCTTTTGCAGTTCTTTGAGCTCCGTTTCTTTGGTGATAACCTCTTTGGTAAGCGTTTCTAATTGTTTTTTAGCCGTTAGAAATTCTTGTTGCACTGTATCTATCAGGTGTTCAGCTACTGCTTTATGAGCATTGGGGTGGTGTACCGAACCACATACGGGGCAGGCTTCTCCTTCCACCAAATGTTCTCTCAAAAACGCTACATCTTTGGTATTTTCTATTTGTGCCCTTTGGTAAATGCGTTCCGCTGTATCACAAGCTATTTGGGTGGCTATCTTCTCAGTTTTTAAACGTTGCAATGTTTCCAATATTTGGCTTTGGGCGTTTTGCATCTCTTGTAAAAGCGCTTCTCCCTGAACCTTTGCGTCAGTATATTGCTTGATATGTTTGGCAATCTCTCTATCCGCCTGATACACTTGCAAGGCGGTGAGATAAGCCTTCTGCTGTTTGGCAAGCGTCTCTATATCAGTTGAGGGGAGTGCTTGTATAGGGTATTGTGCTTTCAGCTCATTGAGTTGTTGCGTAAGGCGTTCTTCTGCTTGGCTATGGGCGGTTAGTTTTTCATTGAGTTGTTGCTGTTCTTCCACAAGCTGTTTGAGCCACAACGCATTGCGGTACAACTGCGCTTCATCAGGGTGAGTGTTGAGCCACTGCTCTTCTTGCTGAATGTACCTCTCCCCTTTCTGTATGTGTTCAGTTACTTTTTCAAGCGACTCTTTTTTAGCTTGCAAAGCACTCTCTTTCGCCTCTTGTTGCTGCTGTTTTTGCTCAAAAATCTGCGTTAGTTCTGCAAGTCTTACGTCCAATTCCTTTGCTCTGGCAATAAAAGGTTTGGCAGTTTCATAAGCCTTTTTGGCAGTAGCCAAATCGTTTTCGGTCAGCAATTTTTGCTCGGATACCTTAGCCTTATCAGCTGTGAGCCGTTCTTTTTCGGCAGTAGCTTCCTTGAAATGTTGCTGAGCGGTTGCTAATAGTTCTTTTTCCCTTTGCTCGGTAAGGATATCCCCTTTTATGGCTTGTAATTGCTCTATGATAGCAAGCTCTCCAAAACGTTGCGCTTGCGAGGTTTTCTCTTGTTCGGCTTTTTCTTTATTAGCAACAGCCTCTTGCCATTGCTGAGTGTACAACTTCTGATTTTCAAACCACTGTTGTTGTTCTTTTAAAGTAGCGAGCGAGGCTTGTAAGGTTTTCAACCTCTCTTCATCGGCTGTAAGTTGCTCGGTTAAGGCACTGCGTTCTTCTTCCGTTAAAAAAACAATGTTTTCGAGCTGTTTTTCTAAGAGTTGGAGTTCGTTTTTATGTTGTTTGTTGAGTTCGTACACTTGCTTAGAAATGCGTGTGTAAATCTCCGTACCTGTGAGTTTTTCTAAAATATCCGACCGCTTATCATCATTCGCTTTTAAGAACGACGTAAAGTCTCCCTGTGCCAAAATCACCGATTTGGTAAACTCGTCAAAAGTCAAGCCTACGCATTCCTTTATCTTTTCGAGCACCAATGTCTTGCGGTTCTCAGCAATCAGTTGGTTATCCGTCAGGCAAGTAAGTTGCAAAGTTTCAGGCTGAATTGCCCCCGAAAGTTTGTTATAGGCTCTGCGTACCTGCCATTCCGCTTCATAAGTCTTGCCATCTACCGCCTGAAATACCACTTTGGCATAGCCCGAAATCGCCCCTTTGCGCAAGAGGTTCTTCACATTATTCACCTGCACCTCAGCCGAGCCGTCAGCAATAGCAACCGAGTTTTTTGTAGTTGCCAAGCGAGGGGTATCGTTGTAAAGCGCAAGGCAAATAGCATCTAAAATGGTAGATTTGCCTGCCCCTGTCGCTCCTGTAATAGCAAATAACCCCACCGATTTAAGGGGTTCAGCTTCCAAATTAAGCGTAAAGGGGCCTTCTATAGAAGCGATATTATGAAGAGAGACCGAAAGTATTTTCATAAGAAAAAAAACCTCCGTGAGGAGGTTTTTAAAAGTTGCTATGTTATTTTTGGAACTTAGCGTATTTGTTTTTAAACTTATCAATACGTCCGGCTGTGTCGATAAGTTTAGATTTACCAGTGTAGTAAGGGTGCGAAGTGCGAGAAATCTCTAATTTTACTAATGGATACTCAACCCCTTCTACTTCAATAGTCTCTTTTGTTTCTACGGTAGACTTTGTGATGAAGATATCGTCGTTCGACATATCTTTGAAAGCCACCAAACGGTAAGATTCTGGGTGAATTTCTTTTTTCATTGCAATGCTAATTTTATTACGTAATTTTTTCAGGGCGCAAAGGTACAACTATTTTTCGAATTGACAAACTAAATAATTAAAATCTAAAACCTTAAAATATAATTCACTGATTATTAAACGCTCCAACAGCCTTTGTATAACAATCACCTAAGATTCATCAAAGTCTCAATTGTCGCTTTTGCATCGTATCTCCCCCTTTGAGGATAGCCAGCGAGAAGTTTTCACCACACCACCTCCACTTTTTCGTCACCACATTCCCCCTTTGAAGGGGGCTAGGGGGATGTTATCCCCTAGTGCCTATGGCCTAAGGCCTATCACCTCTTCCCTTTTCTTTCGCCTCGAAACCCCGTTTTTAACATTTTTAGTGCTATTGTATTATAGTATGAATCAACTACTTATACACCCTTTCTATACCAATCGTCCAAGATTCGTATAAGCTTCCTATAAGCTCTCTATAAGCTACCTCCACCCTCCTCATAGCCTTTTTTCACCAAAATCCCTCTCGACCCACTTCCGAACTATTCCGTTTCCTTCCGAAATCTCCAATGTGTTACTTTTTATAGCAAACATTTCCTCTCTCGTCACTACATTCCCCCTTTGAAGGGGGCTAGGGGATGTTTATACAATAATTATGGGATGTTTATACAACAATAATGACCGTCGTTTCTCCCCTAATACCTATGGCCTATGACCTAAGGCCTTACACCACCTCATTTTCTAATTTCCTAATTCTCTCATTTTCTAATTTTATAAATTATTTTGTATCTTTGCATCGTTTTGGCGCAGTATTTGATTAACAGCTATGAATTAAAAGTTAATAATAAAAGCCTTTGCGACTTTTAACTCTTAACTCTTATCTTTTAACTAATTATGATTCATATCGACGAAAAAATATATCTTTGGCTCATAGCGGTACTCATTCCGCTATTTATCATCTTTGCCCTTTCAATGCTTCGCAAACGTCGGTTGCAAAGACAATTTGCCTCCTCCCCTGCCCTTAGGCGTTTAGCTCCTGACCGTTCGCGATTCAAACTCTGGGTGAAATGGAGTGTCTTGGCAGTAGTGCTTGTGCTACTGAGCATCGCCCTAGCTAACCCCAAGATAGGTACAAAAATTGAAACCGTAAAACGCGAAGGGGTAGATATCGTCTTTGCCATTGATGTCTCTAAAAGTATGCTTGCCGAAGACGTAGCCCCCAATCGTTTGGAAAAGGCAAAACGCATCGCTTTCGAAACCATTAGTCAGCTAAAAGGCGACCGTGTAGGTATCGTAGCTTATGCAGCTAGCGCTTATCCTCAGCTCGCTCTCACTACCGACCATTCTGCCGCTAAGATGTTTCTACAAGGTATGAACACCGATATGCTTTCCTCTCAAGGAACTGCCATTCAGGAAGCAATACGTATGGCAAGCAACTATTTCGATGAGAATACTCCCACTGCACGCTTGCTCTTTATCCTCACCGATGGCGAAGACCACGAAATGGGTGCTACCGAAATCGCTACCGAAGCACAAGAAAAAGGAGTACATATCTACACCATAGGTATCGGCACCGAAAAAGGCGCTCCTATCCCTATCAAAGACGGAGGCGAACAAACGTATAAGCGCGACCGCAATGGCGAGGTGGTGATTACCAAACTCAACCGTGAGCTCTTGCAACAGATAGCCATCAATGCAGGAGGTGAATACCTCGACGGCGATAATACCCAAAAAGTAGTAAGCCAAATTAACAAGATATTAGACGGTACTGAAAAAAGTCAGTTCGATACCCAAAAGTTTGTAGATTTCAAAGACCAATTTCAGTGGTTTTTAGGCGGAGCTTTGCTCTTGCTCATCTTAGACCTCGCTATCTTTGAACGCAAAACCCAATGGGTAAAGAAATTGAATCTATTCAACGAAAAAGAAAAAGACAAATAGTGCGTCCCGAACTTTGCCAAAGTTTGAAACTTTGGCAAAGTTGAAAACAAACAATCTACTATGAAAAACGTTCTATACATAACATTATCCTTACTATCCCTCTCTGCTTTTGCACAAACCAAAGCCGAAAAAGAGGCACAAAAAGCAATTGCTAACTCTAAAAAATATACGTACGAGGGCAACACCGCTCTCAAAGGCGATAAACCTGTACAAGCCGAAGTAGAATATCGCAAAGCAATAGCTGAAGATAAAAACAACGCTACTGCACAGTATAATCTCGGTACGATGTACTATCAACAAAAGAGTTACGACGAGGCTTTCTCCCGACTTAAAAACGCCTCAACCTCCGATAAGATAACCGAAGAAGAAAAACACAAGGCTTTCCACAATTTAGGCAATGCCTTTATGAAGAACAAAGAGTACGAAAAGGCAGTGCTCTCTTATAAAGAAGCTTTGCGTCATAATTCTAAAGATGAAGAAACCCGTTACAATTTGGCAGTAGCCAAAGAAATGCTTAAACAAAACCCTCCTCCACCTCAAAACAACAAAAACAATAAAGATAAAAACAACCAACAAAACCAAAACAATCAACAGAACCAGCAAAATCAGAATAATCAGAATAATCAACAGAACCAAAATAACCAGAATAAAAACCAAGATAACAAGAATAATCAGGACAACAAAGACAATAAAGATAATAAAAAAGATCAAGGCGATAAACAGGATAAAAACAAAGATAAGGGCGACGACCAGAAAGACCCTAACCAAAACAACCAGCAGAATAAAAACCAAAGCGGACAAGGACAAGGTGAGCAACGTCCCTCTTCTCTTTCGCCACAACAAATGGAGCGTATCTTGGAGGCAATGAACAACGAAGAGCGCAAAACCCAAGAGAAAATTAACGCTCAAAAAGTAAAAGGTCAACGCGCTAAAACTGAAAAAGATTGGTAGTAGTAGGGGCGAATGGCTATTCGCCCTTTTAATAAGTAAAAGCTAAAATGAAATACAAGATAATATTCTTTATAACTTTCTTAATCCAAAGTCTCTATGCACAACAAGTAGAGTTCAAAGCCGAAGTGAGTAAAAATCAATTAGGGGCTAACGAACGCTTGCGCATAGAGTTCTCTATGAATAAAGATGGCGATAACTTTACTCCGCCTAACTTTCACGGTTTTACCATAGTAATGGGACCTTCGCAATCGGTTTCAAGATCGTGGATTAATGGAGTAAGTAGTTTCTCCAAAACTTATATTTACATTCTCCAACCTACTGCCAAAGGTAAGTTTACCATAGGACAAGCAAGTATAGAAATTGACGGTAGAACATATAAAACAAACCCCATAGCTATCACTGTTACCGAGGCGGTAAAAACTCCCTCAATAGACAGAAATACTAACGATATCGCACGTGAAAACCTATTCCTTCTTGCCGAAGTTTCAAAGCCCAACCCATACCTTAACGAAGCTGTAAGTGTGGTATATCGGCTTTATGTAGGAGGAGAAATATCTCTTAGTAACCTGCGTTTGTTAGATGTACCAAAATACCCTAACTTCTGGAGTCAAGATATACGTCTGCAAAATTATGAGGTAGAAAATTGCTCTTATCAAGGTCGTTCCTACCGTTGTATTGTAGTAAAAAGAATAGTGCTTTACCCTCAAAAAACAGGTGCTATCACTCTCGAGCCTCTGTCTGTAGAAGCTATTATCAATGCTCCTACAGGACAACGAGACTTCTTTGGACGCCCTTTCTATGAAGAAATATCACGCAAAGTAAGCTCTGGTAGTCGTGTTTTAAACATAAAACCCTTACCTGAGGAAGGAAAACCCGAAAA
Source organism: Capnocytophaga sp. oral taxon 336 str. F0502 (assembly GCF_000411575.1). NCBI lineage: Bacteria > Pseudomonadati > Bacteroidota > Flavobacteriia > Flavobacteriales > Flavobacteriaceae > Capnocytophaga > Capnocytophaga sp. oral taxon 336. Next base: position 459,041 of record NZ_KE150489.1, read on the forward strand.
CTTCTCAGGAGCAGTCGGTAACTTCTCTTTTTCTGTAAATGCTACTAAACAAACACTCAAAGCTAATGAAAGTACTCAACTAAAAATAGAAGTATCAGGTAATGGCAATTTTAAACTGTTTGATTTACCTAAGCCTACTTTCCCATCATCGTTAGAAGTGTATGCTCCCGAACAAAAAGAAGACATCAACACTTCTCTTAACGGAATGAAAGGACGCTTAGAACAAACCTATACTATCGTTCCTGAATACAAAGGAAAATATCCTATTTCAGGACTCTCATTCTCGTATTTCAACCCTAATACTCAGAAATATGAAACTGTAAAAACCGAAGATATTTGGATAGATGTAACCGAAGGTCCTACAGCCGAAAACCAGCCTAATGACACGGCTAATAGTAATAACATTCCTCTAAAACCAGAAGGTCTTCAAACCAATGCCGACCTTCAGCCAATGCACCAACCCGTATTCTTTGGTTCTACAGCTTACTATTTATGGCTGTTCTTGCCTTTGCTTCTTATCCCTATTGTACTTATCTGGTGGCATATCAAAATGCAAAGAGCCGGAGATATCGAAGGTAATAAAGTAAGAGTAGCCAATAGATTAGCGAAGAAATATCTGGGAGAAGCCAAACGTAAATTAGGTGATAAAGGTACCTTCTATGAAGCGTTAGAACGCGCCTTGCACAATTACTTAAAAGCCAAATTAAAAATTGAAACAGCTGAAATGAGCAAAGATAAAATCACTGAACTATTGCTCAGCCGAAAAGCTACTGAAGCTACCGTAGCTCAGTTTATGGCATTACTCGCTAATTGCGAAATGGCACGCTACTCTCAGCATCACACCGATGCTTCTATGGAAAAAGATTTTAGCGAGGCAGTACAAGTAATCTCTGCCCTCGACAAACAAGTGAAAAACAAGTAATAAAATGAAAAACAACATCATCATATCACTTTTGCTGTTGCTCTCTTTCTCTGTTTTCTCTCAAACTAACGAAAATCCTTTCGAGAAAGCAACCCAATATTACGACCAAGGAGAGTACCAAAATGCAATTGACCAATACAAATCAATTTTGAAGTCTGGTAAAGAATCATCAGCTTTGTATTATAATTTAGCAAATACTTATTACAAACTGAATCACGTGCCTGAAAGTATCTATTATTATGAGAAAGCGCTCCAGCTAAACCCCAAAAACCAACAGGCTAAAAACGGACTCCTATTGGCAAACCAAATGAAGGTAGATGCTATTACACCCCTACCTAAAACCTGGTTACGCCAGCTCTCCGATGCTATTACAGGTTTGTTTAGCTTGCAAACGTGGGCAGTGCTCTCTATAATAGGAGTAATGGTATTTGTATTGAGTTTCTTTTGTTACTACTTTTTAGAACAAACTGCCCTCAAACGGCTCTTTTTCACCTTGATGTTCATATCAGTAGCAGTAGCGGTAGGTACTTATTTCATCGCTGATTTTCACAAAAGGCAAGTAGACGGTGAAAAATACGCCATCTTATTTGATAAAACGGTACGGGTATTTTCTGAAGCCAATTCTTATAGCAATGAAGTAGTACAGCTTCACGAAGGTACTAAAGTAGAAATTATAGAAAAGAACAATGACTGGATAAAAATTCGTTTAGCTAATGGAAAAATAGGGTGGACTAAAGAAAGTGCTTTAAAAGTATTATAATTAAAAAAATATAAATATAGACAATAAAAAAGACTACTTTATCAATAAAGTAGTCTTATCTTTTTGTGCCTACGACTGGATTCGAACCAGCACGCCCTAACGAGCACCACCCCCTCAAGATGGCGAGTCTACCAATTTCTCCACGTAGGCTTACGTGTTTGTGACCTGGCTGGGGCTCGAACCCAGGACCCCAACATTAAAAGTGTTGTGCTCTACCAACTGAGCTACCAAGTCCCTTAAAAATAAAAAAACAAATTGTATAACCCTTGTGACCCGGCAGGGGATCGAACCCTGGACCCCAACATTAAGAGTGTCGTGCTCTACCAGCTGAGCTACCGAGTCATTATAACAATTCAGTGTCTTTATTGTTTTGCGGGTGCAAAGATATAACAAATTTCTTATGTAACAAGAAAAAAAGTATTATTTTTGCAGTTTATTTTTAGCATTACATTTCAAACATCTATTATACAATACCTTATATATGAAAATAATTTTACTTGGCTATATGGGAAGCGGTAAAACTACTCTTGGACAAGCTATAGCTCACCTTAAAAACATTCCTTTTATTGACCTTGATTCTTATATTGCTGAAGGTGAAAACCTATCAGTACAAGAGATTTTCCGTAGTAAAGGAGAGATTTATTTCCGAAAAAAAGAAACTCTTTATTTAAAGGAGTTATTACAAAAAGAAGAAGACTTTATATTATCCTTAGGAGGGGGAACACCGTGCTTTGGCAATAATATGGCTTTAATAAAAGAAGCTACTTCTTTATCTATTTATCTAAAATACCAACCTAAAATCTTAGCCAAACGTCTTATTAAAGAAAAACCGCATCGCCCTCTACTCTCTGAAATTAATGATGCTGATTTAGAGGATTTCATTCGCAAACATCTGTTTGAACGCAACCCTTTTTATATGCAAGCTAACTATATTATCTCTATGGATAATCTTACTGAAGAAGAAAGTATAAATGAAATTGTAAAAATTCTATAACTCTAAGCTATACGAATTAGCAATTAACTACAAGAAAGAGAAAGGGGCTTCTGCAATAATCTTAATAGGTTCTTTCTTTACAGGGTGAACAAAGCTTAGGCTATAAGCGTGAAGACAGATACCACCATCGGGATTGGAACGTTTAGCACCGTACTTTAGGTCTCCTTTGATGTGCAATCCTATGGCAGCTAATTGCGCTCTTATCTGGTGATGACGCCCCGTAATAAGGTCGATTTCTAATAGGTAATAACGTTCATACGATTTCAATAACTTATAATGCAATACAGCTTTCTTGCTTTGCTGTATTTCTTTATTATATGCTACTGACTTGTTTTGTTTTTCATTACGTACCAACCAATGGGTAAGTGTATCTTCCTCGACAGGAGGTCTTGCATCTACCAACGCCCAATAGATTTTCTGTACTTCCTGCTTGTTAGCAAACATCGTATTGAAGCGTGCGAGAGCTTTAGAGGTTTTAGCAAAGAGCACCACTCCCGTAGTAGGACGATCTAAGCGATGTACTACCCCAAGGAATACTTCCCCAGGTTTGTTATATTTTTGTTTAAGATATTGTCTGACAATATCGCTAAGCGGAGTGTCCCCCGTCTTGTCGCCCTGAACTATGTCGCCTACTCGCTTGTTTACGGCGATAACGTGATTGTCTTCGTAAAGCACGTCTACGTTTTCGGCGTTTGTGATAAGTTTCATAATGTCGTTTATTAGTGAAATAGAAAAAGCGCATTCCGTCGTAGAAAAGTCCTAAGAGAAGAATGGCTACCGAAATGAGCAGAGTATATATTGAAAAACCTCGTTCAATATAAAAATACCCCGCACTAAATCCTCCTAGAAAGAAGAACGCAATGATAAAAAGTCGCAGACGAATGGTGTTTCGCAAATGCGTGTGTTGCTGCTCGTAGTGATTACGATTAAGGTAAATTCTTTGGGCGAGTTCGATACCTAAATCGGTGAAAAGACCTGTAAGGTGGGTAGTACGCACTACCGAGTTAGAGATTTTAGTCACAAAAGCATTCTGCAAGCCCATTGCAAAGAGCAAGATACAAGCAGTAACATCGGAGGGAATATCATTGGAAGAAAAAGCGTGTAACCCTACTACCGATAACAAAGCCAAACACTCCAAGAGTGTAGGCTTGAGATACTTGTTCTGGGTACGATGATAATTAGCATTCTCGATGAGTAAGCCCGAAGTGAAGGAACCTATGAGGAAAGCAAAGATGTAGAGAAAGTAAATGAGCCCTTTCCAAAACTCAGCTACCGACACATCATAGATAAAATATGCAAAATGTCCCGTAACATTGGTGGTAAGTTTACCCACAAACAAAAAGCCGGTAACGTTCACCATTCCTGCAACGAATGAGAGCACTACGGCTATTTGTAGATTGTGTTTGGCGGTACGTTTTTTACCTTGATGACGGAACATTAATACTGTTCTTTTTCGTTAGGAAAATCGACGCTTTTTACGTCTTCGATGTAATGCGATACGGCATTAGTAATCACTTCTTGTAAATTGGCATATTTGCGCAGGAAACGAGGTTGGAATTCATTGCTCATACCGAGCATATCCTGCATCACCAATACTTGCCCATCTACTGCACTACCAGCCCCAATCCCTATAATGGGAATATGCACACTTTTGGCTACTTCTTCAGCCAATGTAGCAGGTATTTTCTCTAATACAATAGCAAAACAACCCAATTGTTCTAATAACTTAGCATCTTCTTTGAGTTTTTGAGCTTCAGCTTCTTCTTTAGCACGCAAAGCAAATGAACCAAACTGGTGAATAGATTGAGGAGTGAGCCCCAAGTGCCCCATTACTGGAATACCCGCATTTACAATGCGCTTGATGCTCTCGGCTTCCTCCTTACCTCCCTCCAATTTAATTGCGTGAGCCCCACTTTCTTTCATTATTCTAATAGCTGAGCGCAACGCCTTTTTAGGGTCGGATTGGTAAGTACCAAAAGGCAAATCTACCACTATAAGGGCGCGATTCACCCCACGTACTACTGATGAGGCGTGATAAATCATTTGATCTAAGGTGATAGGGAGGGTAGTTTCGTGACCTGCCATTACATTACTAGCGGAGTCACCTACCAATAGCACATCGATACCGGCACTATCTAATAGTTTAGCAAATGTATAATCGTAGGCGGTAAGCATCGAAATCTTTTCGCCATTGGCTTTCATCTCTACTACCGATTTGGTAGTTACTCGTTTGTATTCTTTTCTAACTGCTGACATTTTGTTGTAGTTTAAAAATCGGGGGCAAAGATACGAATAATTGACAAATTAGCTAATTTGTGAATTAGCTAATTAGGAGAAATAGTATTTTGTCTACTCTTTTATAAACTATCCAATTGCTATAAACCATATTGTGTTTCTTTTCATTTGGATACTTATAATGTATAGAAAACCATATTTTTAGAGTGGATTTATCAAAATAAAAGTTATTCAACTTTGCCAAAATTTAAAACTTTAGCAAAGTGTATACTGAAAATTAATTCTCGCGTATCTTTTCTATAATATACTCGTAATGAGTGTAGTGTTTTACAAAATCGAGGTCGGTTACATCAATGATAAGAGAATTCATAGCGGTATTCTTCTGTATGAAATCTAAATAGCCATAGTGTATCTTTTTGAGATAATCGGGGGAGATGTTTTGCTCATATGTTCTACCGCGCTTCTTGATGTTCTCAATAAGACGGTCGGTATTTTGATAAAGGAATACATACAAATCGGGTTTAATGATTTGGCTATAAAGAATGTAAAAAAGCTTACGGTACAACACAAATTCATCATCGGTAAGAGTTACCTTAGAAAAGATGAGTGATTTGAAGATATCATAATCGGAGACGACGAACTCCTTGAACAAGTCCATTTGTGCTAACTGTTCACACATTTGCTGGTAGCGTTCGGTAAGGAACGACATCTCCAACGTAAAACCGTATTGTTTGGGGTTCTCGTAGAATTTAGGCAAAAAAGGATTATCAGAAAACTGCTCTAAGATGAGCTTTGCATTGAAGTCTTCGGCTATTTTAGTCGCCAAAGTGGTCTTTCCAGAACCTATATTCCCCTCAATAGCAATGTACTTATAATTCAAGAAAGGTGATTTTTGTGCAGGAAACGACAGCTGGTCGGTAAGACGTTGCACAGGTGAAGTATCATCGGTAGTGCGGAGAAGTTCGGCAACCGTTTTTTTGAGTACAGGGTGTACTTTGAGGTCGTCGATATTTGCTAAAGGTTTCAGCACAAACTTACGGCGGTGCAAAAGAGGATGAGGTACGGTAAGCACTTCGGTATTAATAACTCTATCGTCGTAGAAAAGAATATCGAGGTCGATAGTGCGTGATTGGTAGCCTTTGGACTGAGGCATACGCTCTCGCCCGAGTTCTTGTTCTATTTGCAAGAGCTGTACTAATACTTCCTCAGGTGATAGAAAGGTACGACATAGCAAGCAGGTGTTCAGGAAAGCTTCCCCCGAAAAACCCCACGAGGGTGTTTCGTAAACAGGGGCTATATCGACAATAGTACCCACCCGCATCGCAATGCCTTCAATGGCTTGTTGCAGGTAGGCTTTACGATTTCCTAAGTTACTTCCTAATGATATGTAGACATCGTGGTTCAATTAACAATTGACAATTGACAATTAACAATTAACGAGCGCTATTCAACTTTGGCAAAGTATAGGGCGCAAAAGCGACCTTTTTTCATTGATTATTGATTCTGCAAAAATCGCATTATGTTGTCGTAGATGCGGTTCTCTATATCGGAAGTATCGGCGGGGAGGAATTTCTCGCCCATAATATTCTCGTAGAGCTCTATATAACGCTCAGAAACGGATTGTACATACTTATCAGTCATCGTAGGTACCTTTTGTCCTTTTTCACCTTGAAAGCCCTTCGAAATGAGCCACTGCCGTACGAACTCCTTGGAAAGCTGTATTTGGGGCTCACCGTTTTCTTGTCGTTCGTCATAGCCTTCTTTATAGAAATAACGAGAGGAATCGGGGGTATGAATTTCGTCGATGAGCACTATTTCGCCATCGCGAGTTTTACCGAATTCGTATTTAGTATCTACCAAGATGAGTCCGTGTTTAGAGGCGATTTCAGTACCGCGAGCAAAGAGTGCGTAGGTGTATTTTTCCATCAATCGATAGTCTTCCTCGCTTACAATTCCTTTGCGGATGAGGTCTTCACGGGAAATATCTTCGTCGTGCAAGCCTTGTTCGGCTTTGGTAGCCGGAGTAATAATGGGGTGTTGTGGGAACATATCGAACTCTCGCAAGCCTTCTGGCAAGGGGACGCCCGATAGTTTGCGCACGCCATTTTTGTAGAGACGAGCCGAGTGCCCTGCAAGATAACCGCGAATGACCATTTCCACTTTTAGTGGTTCGCACACTTGACCAATAGAAACATTGGGGTCAGGAGAAGCAATAAGCCAGTTAGGTACAATATCTTCGGTTTGTTGCAAGAAACTTACAGCCATTTGATTTAATATCTGACCTTTGTAAGGAATACCTTTGGGTAGAATGGTATCGAAAGCCGAAATACGGTCGGTAGCAATCATAATGAGGGTATCATCTTTAAGTTGATACACATCACGCACTTTCCCTCTGTAAACGGTTTTTTGTTTAGGGAATTTAAAGTTTGTTTTTGTTATAGTATTCATTTCTGTAAATGGTTAAAAATCTCTTCTCGGTGCAAAGGTACAAAATAATTACAAATTACGGATTACGAATTGTGAAAAAAATGAGTGAAGAAATTGTAATACCTTAAATACCAGAAATACCAAATAAAGATTAGAAAATTAGCAAATTTGAAAATTAGAAAATGGGAAGTGTTGTTAATGGTTAATGGTTAATGGTGAAATTGGAGGAGGATTATACAAAGCTTATGGGATAATCGAACGATGAGTAGTTTTTCAGTGGGTCTACAGTGGCTCTACAGTGGCTCTACAGTGGCTCTACAGTGGCTCTACAGTGGCTCTACAGTGGCTCTACAACGAACAAAAGACGAACAAAAGACGAACAAAAGACGAAGGAATGACGAACCGAAAACGAACCTATGATGAAGGTAAAGCGAATCTAAGATAGAGATAAAAAGAAGGTTATTAGTGGAGTTCAACTTTGGCAATGTTTGAAACTTTGGCAAAGTTCATACAAAAGACGGTGCAAGCCGGACGGGCAGTCGTAGCAGGGCAGGCAAGTAGGAAAAGAATGAACAAAGAAATGATGAAGATTTCTTGTAGTTAATGCGAAGATAGGAGGAAGTTTATTGAAGATTTTTATTTTTGAGCGGTGAGTTCTTCGTAGCGTTTTAGCACATCTTTTACGTTGCGAATGGATTTCTTTGCCCAATTGATAAGAGTGTTGAGGCGTTCTTCGTCGGTGAGTTGCCAAGCTACTTGGCTACGGCGGAGTTTATCAGTAAGCTGTTGCAGGACAATGGCTACCGCTACCGAGATATTCAAACTTTCGGTAAAACCTACCATTGGAATTTTTAAATATGTATCAGCTTGTGAGAGTACTTGCTGGGAGAGCCCTTCTTTTTCTGTACCAAAGAAGAAAGCACTCTTTTTACTAATATCGAAGTCGTTGAGGAAATAAGCGTCTTTGTGTGGGGTTGTTGCCACAATTTGGTAACCTTGGGCACGGAGGGTATCGATACAACTTTGGGTGTCGTTATAGCGGAAGACGTCTACCCATTTTTGAGCACCCATTGCTATTTTGGCATCGAGGCGTTTGCCAAATCGTCCTTCTATGCTGTGTGCTTGTTGTACGCCAAAGACTTCGCAAGTGCGCACTACGGCACTGGTGTTATGCATTTGGAATACATCTTCCATCGCTACCGTAAAGTGATTGGTACGCGCGCTTATTACCTGTAAAAAACGTTCCTTGCGTTCTTCGGTAATAAAATGTTCTAAATAGGTGAGTAATTCTTGATTCATAGTTTTTTCTCAAAGGCTTTGCGGGGAGTACCTCTGAAAGTAACTTCACCGCAGTACTTATAGCCTAATTTTTCGAATAGGTGTAACATCGGGGCATTATCGAAATTAGTATCGGCTCGCAAAGAAGGAATGCCTTTATTGTGAGCTATTTCTTCTATCTTTTGAAGAAGAAACTTTGCTAAGCCACGCCCCAAATGGTCAGGCGAAATTGCTACGCGATGAAATACCATAAAGTCGGCATTGGTAAGCCATTTGCCCTTGATAGCCTCATAAGCAGGTTCGTTGTTGATGAGGAGAGCAGCATAGCCTAATATTTCGTTGCCTTCCGTGAGTACATAGCCATATTGATGGGCGATATCGTTAGCTATAACCTCTTCATTAGGGTAGCCGTCTTGCCACTGGTTACTGCCATCGGCTTTGCGACGCTCAATAGCAGCAGATAGGATTGCCCAAATAGCAGGAGTATCCTGAGGCATTGCTATTCTAAGCGTTACATTTTCGTTCATTGTGTTACTTGTTACCTATTAAAACCCTGCAAATGTACAAAAAACTTTGCTAATTGCAATATTTTGACTAACTTGCCCCGCTTTTTAGCTTTTGAGAATATGAGTACACCCCCCAATGCCATTGAGGTAACCCACCTCAGCAAACAATATAAAGAAGCCAGTAGCCTTTCCTTGAACGATGTGACGTTTAAGGTGAGAAGAGGAGAAATTTATGGCATTTTAGGACCTAATGGAGCAGGAAAAACTACCCTGATGTCTATTCTTTTTGGGAGTATCAAACCTACGATGGGGAGTTTTTCTATTGTAGGACTTACTTATAAAGATACAAGCCTTAGGTATAAAATAGGGGTGGTTCCGCAAGAATACGCTTTGTATCCTACGCTTACCGCTCGCGAAAACTTGCATTATTTCGGTAGCCTGTATGGACTCAAAGGCAAACAACTAAAAGCACTCACTGACGAAGCTCTTGAACGAGTAGCCTTAGCCTCAGTTGCCAATAAGAAGATTGCTCATTTTTCGGGGGGAATGAAACGCCGTATCAACTTGGTGGCGGGTATATTGCACAGCCCTGAGGTGCTTTTCTTAGACGAACCTACAGTGGGGGTGGATGTGCAGTCCAAAAATATTATTATCGATTATTTAAAGGAATTGAACAGAGGAGGTATGTCGATACTTTACACCTCCCATCATTTACAAGAGGCACAGGATTTTTGTGACCGTGTAGGTATTTTAAACGAAGGACAATTGCTAAAAGAAGACACACCTCAAAACCTTATTACCGAAGTGCAAGCATTTAATTTGGAAGAAGCGTTTATTCAGGTAACAGGTAAAAGATAAAAAGGTAATAAAAAAAGCTACCGAATTGGTAGCTTTTTTTGTTTATATCTTATTTGATAAAATCTTTGTATTGAGGGTTTAATATTTTATATTCCTCTACTTTCCCGGAAGGGACATAAATGTTGCGCAAGAGTGTTTGATTAAATGCCATAATGCCTATACTAAAAGCATTAGGGTTACGTATGATTACGGTATGCAAGTTATCACACTTTGCAAAGGCATTATTCACTATATTGTTTACTGTTTCAGGAAGTATAACACTTGTAAGTCTATTACAACCTGTGAAAGCTCTTGCTTCAATAGTAGTAACGCTCGAAGGAATATCTACATTTTGTAGATGAGTACAATTAGCAAAGGTTTGCGTTTTTATTTTTGTAATCTCTCTTCTTATATTCTCATTCGATACTTCTACACTTGTCAATTTAGTACATAGATAGAAAGCCTTAGCCCCTATATCTTTTACTTTATCCCCAATGACGAAAGTTCTCAACTGGTATGTGAGTTTATTTACTTCTGCGTTAAAAGCATTGTCAGCTATGATTTCTACATCTTTTAGCTTAGGGTCAGTATTCATATCGATAAAAAGTGTTTTCTCATTTTTCCATTTTAGCAATATTTTTCCGTCAGTGCTAAGTTCATAGTCTGTGTCACTCATTTGTTGAGCGGTAAGAGAAATACCGGTAGAAGGCCAACCTGTATTGGTTTTAGGTCCATAGAATATTTTAGCTTCAGTATCGATATAGTAATCACCTTCTACTCCTTGGCTCACAGGTTTGCCTTGTCCTGAATATATTTTAGAGCCATCTTTACCGGGAAGTCCTTGTGCTCCTGTAGCACCCGTAGCACCAGTTTCTCCTTTGTCTCCTTGAGCCTTTATATGAGTATCTTGATTTCCTATAAACCAATTACCATTGTATCCTATATGAGGCGTAAGACCATCTTGACCGTTTTGACCATTAGTGCCATTAGTACCATCAGTACCCTTTTCTCCTTGGGCTTTAATATGAGTATTCGTTTCACCTATATACCAAAAGCCATTCTTTATTTGAGGTACAGGGGCATCTTTCCCGTCTTGACCGTTGGTACCATTAGCACCATCAGCTCCCGCATCACCTTTTAAGCCTTTTAAAGAAATAGGAGTTCCCCAGCCTTTTGCTGTTTTAGCTCCATAAAGATTGGCTGTAGATAGGTCGAGATAATAATCGCCTATCGTTCCTTGAGAAGCATCAGGCACGCCTATTCCTGAGAGGATTAAGTTGCCACGCTCACCGCGTTCTCCTTTAATTTCTACACGTTCTGTGTCGGTTTTGGTACATTGTACAAACACAAGACCAAGGCAACTTAATATTGCCATAAATAAGAATCTTTTCATACAAATTACTCTTCGATTAGCAGATAATATTAAAAATCGGGCGCAAAGGTACAAAATAAGAAAATACAACAATGCTTTTTTAACAATTAAAATGTTTATATTGCAATTATTTTATGCAATATAGTTTGCATATCTGCTATAATAATAGTATGTTTGCCTCCTGATTTTAAGCACTTAACAGATTCTATAAAAACATTACTTTTATGAAGAAAAATCTAATACTTTACCTTCTATTATTCTCTTTTATCTCATTATGGGGGCAACAAAAAGCTTCTCTTATTCACGCAGATGCTAACTTGTATAAGGTAGACAGTCTGCTTTACAGAAGTGAACAATTAGTAAATGAAGACAAGAAGGTTATCAAAAAGATACCTATTAAAACTATCATCAATCTGCGCTACTTTACACGTTCAGGAGACAAGAAGATTTTCCACGCCTCTGAAGGCATCAAGCTTATCAATCATCCGTTACTTACTTGGCGTATCAAAGCTCCTGAAATAGCAAGTGTACTAAAACTAATTCGCAAACATCAAAACGAAGGAGCGGTACTTATTCACTGTTATCACGGTGCTGATCGTACAGGTATTATGGTAGCAATGTATAGAATTATCTATGAAGATTGGAGTATAGCCGATGCTAAAAAAGAGATGCTCAATGGACCTTACGGCTATCACAGTGTCTGGAAAAACTTAGAAGCCTTGTTTACCGAAAGTACTGTTGCCGAAGTACGTAAGCACTTAGGAATAAAATAGAAAATAAAAAGAGACTATCTTAAAATGTTTTACGGATAGTCTCTAATATCTTTATCTGTACATCGCCTCTATTTCACGACTATAATTGGCATAAATCACTTTTCTTCTGAGTTTGAGCGAAGGAGTAATCTCATTACGCTCAATAGTGAAAGCCGAAGACAGAAGCGTAAACTTTTTAATCTGCTCGTAGTCGGGTAGGTCTTTCTGAAATTTTTGTAGCTGCTTACCTATGTACTCAATCACTTGGCTATGCTTTATCATATCTGCAGTGTTTTTGTACTTAAGGTTGAGATCTTTTAATGCTTGTGAGAGCATCTCGTAGTTAGGTACAATAAGGGCAGAAACAAACTTCTTACCATCAGCAATCACGGCTATTTGTTCTATAAGGTTATACTTCCCTACCTTGCCTTCAATCATCTGTGGAGCAATGTATTTGCCATTAGATGTCTTCATCAGTTCTTTAATGCGTTCGGTGATAAAGAGATTGTTATTACCGTCCAAATTACCCGCATCACCCGTACGCAAATAACCATCAGGAGTAAAAGCTTTGGCGGTTTCTTCTAGGTTCTTGTAGTAACCCTTCATCACCATTCCTCCTTTTACCAATATCTCGTTCTCTTCTCCTATCCGCACTTGCACATTAGGCATCACATTCCCTACCGATTGTGGATTGATACGATCGTCGCCCCAACAAGATATAGTAGCAGTCGTTTCGGTCATCCCATAACCTAATTTCAGGTTAATACCTATCGACTGAAAGAAACGTCCGATACTAGGTTCGAGGTTAGCCCCTCCACAAGGCATAAACTTAATGCGTCCACCAAGAGCCTCTTTCAGTTTCTTATAAACCATTTTATCAAAAAGGTTATAAGCTTTCTGTAAGACAAACGACGGTTTCTTACCTTGTTCGCGTAATGCCAATACTCGTTTACCAGTAGCTATTGCCAAGCGGAAAAGCTTACGCTTTACAAATGACGATGCGTCAGCTCGGTCGTGTACGGTGGCAAATATTTTTTCGTAGAAGCGCGGTACAGCACACATCAAGGTAGGACGCACCTCAGCAAGGGCTTCGCGTACTAAATTAGTATCATCTAAGTAATAAACAGTAACTGCTTTGTAAAGGCAGAAGTACGTCCACGCGCGTTCAAATACGTGCGATAGTGGCAAGAAAGCCAATGACGTATCAGTGTTATCTACGGTAGATAAGCGCTCGGTATGTCCTACCATCTGGAAAGCTAAATTCTCATAAGTAAGCATTACTCCTTTGGGCTCACCCGTAGTACCCGAGGTGTAGATAATCGTAAAAAGGTCGTCTAAATTGCGTTCTGCAATGCGCTTGTCTAACTCTGTGTCATACTGCGGACTATTACCGAGTGCCAAAAAGTCATTCCAGTGAATGGAATACTGTTTTTCAGTAAGAGGCACTTCGTTATCACATACCACAATCATTTGCAAGGTGGGGCACTGAGAGGCTACTTCAAGAGCTTTTTGGTATTGCTTTTCATCGCCTACAAACAGCACTTTCACCTCAGCGTGATTCATCACGTAGAGGGCTTGTTCAGCGGTATTTGTAGTATATATGGGTACCGGAATGGCACGTATTTGCAAGCAAGCAAGGTCAGCAAGCGACCATTGTGGGGTGTTCTGTGCAAGAATCCCTACAGTTTCTTGGGGCTGGACACCCAATGAAAGCAGAGATTTAGATAAAAGGGTTGTGGTACTGCCTAAGGTCTCCCACGTAATACCTTTCCAATGAGAAGAAGCGTCTCTTCCCATCAAAGCGTCTTTCTGTGGGTATTGCTGTACATTATTGCGAAACAGCGATACAAAGTGATAGGCTGTTAAGTCCATTTCGTTATTGAATTAATTAGTCGGGGCAAAAGTATAAAATAATTTTCAATTGACAATCCACGCTCAATAAATAACAAATCCTATGCCACAAAAAAGAGGAATAGAGTCTACCTCTATTCCTCTCTTATCTCTCTCTAATATTTTTATTAGTTAAACAAACGCTCGAAGAAGTTCTTGCGCTTTTCATTCTTCGAGTCATCCATTTGGTAAATATCGTCAGATACTGTCACGTTGTTATTATCAACACCCGATACAGTTTCAGCTGTAAATTTAGTTTGACCCTCTGACATAATACTAATCACAAAGTCAACATAGTCCTTCCCTTGCTTAGCCAAATAGTTTTTAAAGAAACGACTGCTCAATTCTACCCCCCCTATTCTCTCCATTTTCAAAAGTGAATCATAGAAAGGTGCCAAATAGTCTTTAATCGCTGCTTCAGGAACAGAACTTCTTCTACCTACGTAATGCGTAATATTACCCGATGCATCACGACGCATTTCAAAATCAGTAACCACCCAGTAGTATTCTCCTGTTTTAGCTAAGTTCTTAATCACACCCACAAAGTTGTGACCCGCCTTTAAGTTATCCCAAAGAAGCTTAAAAATAAGTTTTGGCATATCGGGGTGACGTATCAAGTTATGAGGTTGTCCTATGAGTTCTTCAGCAGTGTAGTGTGATACCTCACAAAACACATCATTCACTTTGGTAATAGTACCAACCGCATCTGTTTCACTGATGAGTACTTTGGTCTTATCCCACTGTACTTCACGGTCAATAGGAGTAGGTCTTGCAATAGTAGGTACAGCACTTTTAAATTCTGACATATTATTTTAAATTTTTTAGTTAATCACATAGGTTGTTCAGATAGTTATTGCACAAACAATCTACCAAAGAAACTCTTGCGTTTCTCGTTTTGAGCCTCATTCATAGTTACAATATCATCTGAAATCACTTGTGTAGTATCTACTGATGATACTTGATTTTCTTCGAAAGACACATTTTCTCTATTTTCATTCATTATATCTATAATGAAATCAATATAATCCTTGCCCTGTTTAGCTAAGTAGTTCTTGAAAAAACGGGCACTAAGCTCCATTCCACCTATCTTCTCAAGCTTCAAAAGCGTATCATAAAACGGCGCTACATAGTTGTCTATTACTCCTTTGGGCACCGATCTACGGCGTGCAATGTAGTGTGTGATATTTCCTTCAGCATCTCTGCGCATTTCAAAATCCGTGACTACCCAGTAATACTCCCCTGATTTTGCTAAGTTCTTAATTACCCCAATAAAGTTATTCCCCAATTTAAGGTTATCCCAAAGCAGTTTAAAAATCAGTTTAGGCATATCAGGATGGCGAATAATACTATGTGGTTGTCCTATCATTTCCGCAGCACTATAGCCACAAACATTGCAAAACACATCGTTTACATTGGTAATACGACCATAAACATCAGTTTCACTAATCACTACCAACGATTTATTCCAGTTCACCTCCTTGTCAATAGGAGTAGGACGTTGTACAGTAAGCTTAATGTCTCTATAATCTCTAATCATTACAAAATTAAATTTTGGTTATTATGGCGCAAAAGTAATGTTTTTATTTTAAATAATATGTATTTTTTTATCAAAAATTTTTCCTTACAACTACTATTATTATTTATTAATTTGATTTACAACTTTCTATAAAAAATCATCTCTCACAACGTTTCTCTTCCTCTTTGGAAAAATAATACACATTTAGCATTTTTTCTCTCTCTTTTTAATCTTCCATCCTCTTATTTTTGCTCCCCCTCTATCTCTTTGGTATATTTGTTATAGAGGAATGATGCTATCAGTAGCAATACCCCAAGCAGTACAAACACTATGGTCTTATGAAGAGTGTCGAGGTGGGTAGTATCGTAAAAGAATAACTTCAACAGCGTAAAACCTACCAGTATAATACCCGATATTCGCTGGTATTTCTTCCTTTTAAAAATACCCAATACTACCAATAAAATAGCATAACCTCCCCATAAAATTGTAAGACCTAATTTATAATTAGCTACCGATTCATATATATCTGTCCAGTGCAGTAATTCACTGCTAGCAACCCACAAAATAACCAGATGCAACAACATTTCCAATACACGCCTTGCTCCTGTTTTAAATTCCAAAAACTTACTGAGGGCATAAATGCTATTACCTAATACCACCAGCGAGAGCAAACCCACATATCTAATATTTAAAAACCAAAGTGATAACTGCCCTCCTTCCTGCGCTTCTTCCATATAACGTTCACGCAACTCACTGAAATAGTAAAGCCCCAAGGTCATAAATATAGTCAGTAACAAAAAGTTTAAGCCTATTTGTAGTTCTGCCAACAATTTCTTTTTCAGGTACTTCACATTCAGAAAACTATAAGCCGAAATAAACAACACACTGTATATAATATGCCATACCCCTTTAAAAGTGTTCAAGTCTTGATATGCCTCATAATGGCTGTAAATTTCAGGGTCTTGATGTAAAGCCCTCATATCGCAAAACACGCTTATCTCTCTGTAAAAAGTGCAATACAAAATAAGTACCGAAAAAATATTGAACAAAAAGCTCAACACTTTATTAAGCGTCCCTGTCTCTTTGTATTTATCATTGATATAAGCCATTGCTCCTACCGCCACACTATAAAGTAACCCTGTAATGAAGAGCGAGTTAGCAAAAGGCGTGATATACGCACTCGCGTCTTCCATATCAAAGATACTATAAGAGCCTTTCCCCCAATCTATCAGCAAACTGAAAGTAGCCAAAATCACTACTGCGTATGAAATTCGCTCGTACACAGGCATTTTTTTAGTACGCCCAAACCCAAAGAGTAACGCAGCTTCGGCTATCCAGAAGATAGTTATCCACGTTCCTTTAAACTGTATCGGGATTACCAAAGTAGCAAATGAGAGCGCCAATACCAAAACTAGGTATTTCAAAGCCTGAGAAGGCGCCTTTTTGAGATGAAAATAATAACCCACCAAAAAGTGAAATACAGCGTTAAGCAATGTAAACATCGCCACAAAAGTCCGATTATTAGGATAATAATCCAATATAAGCCAAACACCCATCGCGTAGAACGACAAGCTACTAAACAAGAACAAAAGCACATCTACCGCTTCTAATTCCTGTACCCTGTGTATTTTCTGAGCTATAAAAGCAACATAGAAAGTGAGGAACGTTACCAAATTAAATACAAAGTAAGGCACAAAATCGTCGTACTGATAAGCCGATGCCCACGTCGAGAACAACAATAGCCAAGTGAGGAACAACGCCGAAATGTACAGTGAACGCCATTGCTTATAAAACGAAAGTATCAGCACACCTATATTAATAATTGCTGTATACGCAAATAAAATTTCTACCTGACCCGAGTTATTACTCAAAAGAAAAGGTACCGCATAACCTCCCACAAGCCCTATAATAGCTATCACCACTTGGTTATAGCTCAACGAAGCAAGTACCGTAAAGGCTGTAAAGAGGAACATCAGCACAAAGGCAAGAGATTGCGGGAAATAACCAAAAACAGCATATGCAATAAAGGTGACGAAGTAAAAAATCGTCATTGCTCCACTCACCAAGATAGCACTAAAACTCTCATATTTTTTCTTGAGCATAGCTCCCGTTACAAAAAGCCCTATACCCATTAAGTAACCTAAAACCAAGCGCATTGCAGGGCTGATAAGGTTGTGCTGAATAGAGTATTTCACCCCTATAAACACCCCAATAATAATAATCACTATCCCTATCTTGCCAAACAAATTCTCACCGATAAATCGCTCCCAGTTAGTAGATTGCTTCGGCTCAAACGGATTTCTCACCTTCTTTTTAGGCGCAAACGGATTCGTTTTTGACGAAAAAGTAATCGGAGGGGTCTCTTGTTTCGGTTGTGAAGTTTCTTGCACCGCTTCAGCAACCGTCGCAACAGGCGTTTGCTTCTCTACAACAGCTGCCGTCATCTCCTCAGCCACAGTATTTATTACGGTTTGTTCCTCAACAGGAGTTACCGTTTCCACAGGGGGAGTCTCTGCTACTGCCTCACGTGTACCCTCAGGCACTGCCGTTTCTGCGGGTACCGCCGAAGTTAATACCGAAGTAGCACGCATTTGGGCTTTCAGTTCCCAAAGCGTTTGCTTTATCTGCTTCATCTCTTTAATGAAGTCGTACTGCCTATCCACAGCACCATCTACCTGAGCCATTAAGGCTTCTAAATCTTTTTCTGATACCATAACTTATAAGTAAAAGCGAAAGCTAATAAGCAATGAAAGCACAAAGGTAACAAAAAAAACTAATTTACCAAAATCACCCATATAATCCTTACAGCATTCACATTTAACGGATTCTCCTCCATTGAGAATATGCAAAAAGTTTTAAATAGGTATGATTGTGGATTGTCCCCCTTTGGAGGGGGAGCGGGGGAGGTAAGTTATAACACCCCTCTCCTACCCCAAACGCCCTTTACCCTAAATTACGAAAGTACACCCCTACGCCTTAGCTTTCGTTTTAATATATCTTTAACACCTCCTAAATGCCTGTTTCTCAACGTTTAATACAGTCTTTGTATACCAATCGTCCAAGATTCGTATAAGCTTCCTATAAGCTTTCTATAAGCTAAGTACACTAAACCATATCTTCAATATCTTTCCAAACCTTTCTAAAATCCTTCCAAAAACTTTCGTTCCTCCTCAAATTTTCAATCCTTTCACTTCCGCGCCTGAGACTTTTAAAGTCTCCCCTAGATTCTCCGAAAAACTCCGGTGCGTCGCTTTTGCGCTACACACTTAGCCAAAGTTCAAACTTTGGCTAAGTTAATTGGCATTACTGACATTATCGGTATTATTGGCATTATCAAAACTCTTATAAAAGAACAAGTAACGGAAAGCATTTTTAAATTCTTCGTAAAAATTTCGTTATATTTTTTTCCAGATTACAAAATTATCCCTATCTTTGCCGATGCAAAATAAGTACATTCACTTATCAAGACTTTTATTTATTAAGAAATTAACTTTATATGACAACATTAGTAATTTTAGCGGCAGGTTTAGGAAGTCGCTTTGGTTCAGACAAGCAGTTAGAAAATATTCACAATGGCAACGCTTTGTTTGATTACGGTATTTACGACGCTCTACAAGCTGGTTTCGACAATGTAGTACTCATCATTCGTCGTGAAATCGACGATTTAGCACGCCAACACTTAGAAAATCGATTCAATAATGTGCCCATTACTTATGTATATCAAGACGATTTTAACCCAAAAGGCATCGAACGTAAAAAACCTTGGGGTACAGGGCACGCTATGCTTTGTGTAAAAGAGTTTGTAAAAAACCCATTCCTCATCATCAATGCCGATGATTATTATGGCAAAGAAGGCTTTCGTTTAATGTACGAAGCGCTCAATGCTGGTAAAGAAAAAACTTTCTTCTCAGGAGGATATCTACTGAAAAACACCCTTAGTGAAAACGGAACTGTTTCACGCGGTATCTGCGAAGTAGACGCCAATCATCACCTACTCTCTATCAATGAAGCTACCAAACTGCGTAAAATTAACGAAACTACTGCCGTAGACGAAGCTACGGGCGCCGAGTATCCCCTAAGCACCTACGTATCTATGAACTTCTGGGGATTTACTCACGAAGTATTGGATATAGCCGACCGTTATTTCAAAGAATTTGTAGCCGAACATAAAGATGACCCTAAATCCGAATTTTATATCCCTATGGTAGTACAACACGCCATTAAGGATTACGGATATAAATTAGAAGTATTACCCAATCACGACAACTGGTTCGGTATGACCTATCACGAAGACCTCGCAATGGTACAAAACGAAATACAAAAATTCGTAGATAAAGGCGAATACCCTGATAAATTCTAATAAAATGTTTAACCCGTAAGAGATAATAAGTTTTTTACTTCTTATCTCTTACCTCTTACCTAAATAAAAATGAAAGAAATAGCCAATCAATTTAACTTAAAAGGAACCCTCCTTTCTGTGGAACCTTATGGCAACGGACACATCAACCGTACGTATTTGGTAAAAACCACCGATACAAATTATATCCTTCAAGGGATTAACAGCAATGTGTTCAAAACCCCTAATAGCATCATCAAAAACATCGAACTGCTCTGGGAAACTGAACCTAACAATCACATCATCCTCCCGATGATGAAAGCTAAACAAGGAGGATACTCCGTAAATGCTGAGGGCATTGTATGGCGAGTATTCCCTTTTGCCGAAGGTTATACTTCTTATGAATTCATCGAAGCTCCTTGGCAAGCCGAAAAAGCTGCCACTGCCTTTGCAACTTTTATGAAAACCTTTGCCAATATCGATACCTCTCGATTGCAGGCTACCATTCCTAATTTCCATAACGGAGATTTACGCTTCCAACAACTCGAAGATGCTTATGCTCAGGCAACTCCTGCACGCAAAGACAAAGCTGAAAAGCTATACGAATTTGCGCAAAAACACAAGGTAATTTTCGACCTTATCCAAAAAGAAGTAGACGAAAAGCGCATTCCTATACGCGTAACCCACAACGATACCAAAATCAATAACGTACTCATCAATAAATCCAATCCCGATGATTTTAGAGTAATCGACCTTGATACAGTGATGCAAGGTATCTTACTGTACGATTTCGGCGATATGGTGCGCACTTCGGTTAGCCCCACCGAAGAAAACGAAGCCGATGAAAGCAAAATTGTTTTCAATACCGAGTTCTTCGAAGCGCTTTGTAAAGGTTTTTCAGTAATGAACCCTGTGATGACTCCCTCAGAGAAAAAACATATCGTCGACGGAGCCAAATATATGATATTCATTATCGGTATTCGTTTCCTCGCCGATTATTTTAATAACGATGTGTATTACAAAATCTCATATCCTGAGGAGAATTACATTCGTGCCCGTAACCAGTTCGTGCTCTTTCAGCGTTTGGAAGACAAAGAAAAAGAACTCAGAGCAATTGCTAAAAAGTACTTTAAATAGGTAATACAAACTTTTAGTTTGAAACTTTGCCAAAGTTGAAACCAAACTAATTTTTAATTTAAAATCTATTTTTTTTACTATGAGAAATGTTTTTATAACCCCCCTTTTACTTATTTTACCACTATCTACGTTTGGACAATCTCCATTCTCAGTGAAAAAAGTAGGAGAAAAAGGAAGTCCTATTTTGTTTATTCCAGGACTTGGCTGCTCCAGCGATGTCTGGCAAGAGACTGTACCTGCTCTGATCACTAACCACACTTGCTACCTGCTTACCTTAGCGGGGTTTGGAGGAATTACCCCTGTAAAGAATCCAAGTTTGGACTATTGGACAGATGCCATTATCTCCTATATCAAAAAGGAGAACATCCAAAAACCTACGATTGTAGGGCATAGCTTAGGGGGCATCCTTGCTATGAAAATAGCTGCTAAAGCCTCTGACCTACTTGATAGAATAGTGATTGTAGATGCTCTGCCTTGCTTGCCTTTGCTTTCTGATCCTAATTTTAAGATAACACCTAACAAGGATTGTACTCCTATGATCAAGGAACTTACAGCAATGCCCAAAGAAGACTTTGAGCGTTCGCAAATGGCTTCAATGATGTACTATACAACAAAGGAAGCCAAGAAGCCTACCATCGTTCAGTGGAGTGTAGCCTCAGATAGGGAGACCCTCGCCAAACTTGTGTGTGAAATCTCTAATACAGACCTCAGAGAGGAAATAAAACAGATAAAAGTGCCTGCCTTAGTGCTCTTAGAGTCCGTATTTACATATTCAAAAGACAACATAAGAGATCAATATCAAAATTTATCTTTGAGAGACCTTAGATATGCCAATAAAGGGCTCCACTTTATTATGTATGATGACTTTGATTGGTATTTGACTCAGCTAAAATCCTTTATAAGATAAGAAATATATTGTCTCTACAAGAAATATCTATTAGAATTGTCTTTGACAGCACTCCCTTTTTCCATTATATTATTTAATTAAGTAATTTCTAAACAAAACTAATAACTAAAATTAAAACTATATGAAACACTTAGAACAAAAGTTTCAAGAAGTATTCGGTGCTCCTGCCGAAAAACAATTCTTCGCACCAGGACGTGTGAATCTCATCGGTGAACATACCGACTACAATGGCGGTAATGTGTTCCCTTGCGCTATCGACAAAGGTACTTACGGTCTCGTAAAAAAACGCAATGACCGCAAATTCCGTATGTATTCTGAAAACTTTGCCGACCTTGGCGTAATGGAGTTCACTCTCGACGAACTTACCAACGACAAAAAACACGATTGGGCTAACTACCCAAAGGGTGTGATTAAAATGTTCCTCGAAGCAGGACAAAAAATCGACTCTGGTTTCGATATTCTCTTCTCTGGGAATATCCCTAATGGCGCAGGGCTTTCTTCTTCTGCTTCTATCGAGATGCTCACTGCTATTGTGCTAAAAGACCTCTTCCACCTCTCTATCGACCCTGTGGAAATGGCGCAATTAGGCAAGAAAACTGAAAACCTATTCATTGGGGTAAACTCTGGTATTATGGACCAATTTGCAGTAGCTATGGGTAAGAAAGACCACGCTATCCTTCTCGATTGCAACACCCTTAAATATGCCTATGTCCCTGTGGTACTCAAAGATGAGGTAATCGTGATTGCCAATACTAACAAACGTCGTGGTCTTGCCGATTCTAAATACAACGAGCGTCGTGCAGAATGTGATGAAGCCTTAGCCGAATTGCAAACTAAATTGCCTATTAAAGCCTTAGGAGAACTCTCTATTGAACAATTTGAAGCCAACAAAGACCTCATCAAGAGTCCCGTTCGCCAAAAAAGAGCTAAACACGCAGTATATGAAAACCAACGTACTCTTAAAGCACAAAAAGAGCTTTCAGCAGGTAATTTAGCTGAGTTTGGTAAATTAATGAATCAATCGCACATTTCTTTGCGCGACGATTATGAGGTAACAGGCGTAGAACTCGATACTTTGGCTGCTCTTGCTTGGGAACAACCTGGGGTAGTAGGTTCACGTATGACGGGAGCTGGCTTTGGCGGTTGCACTGTAAGCATAGTGAAAAAAGACAAAGTAGACGACTTCATTAAAAACGTAGGCGAGGCTTACAAAAACAAAATAGGTTATGCCGCCGATTTCTATATCGCTTCTGTAAGCGACGGTGCTAAAAAACTATAAACAAGACCAAAGTATGATAACCATCAACAAAAGCCTGTTCGGTACTCACAACGGACAGGCTGTCTATCAATATACCTTACAGAATGCGAATGGCTTTCGCGTGTCTGTTTTGAACTTAGGCGGTACTATTACCGAAATAGCTGTAAAAGATAAGCACAACGTACTTAAAAACGTAGTATTAGGCTATGCGCATTTGGAAGATTACATAGGTAATGGCGCTTATAATGGAGCTACCATAGGGCGCACTTCAGGGCGTATTCACAACGCTACTTTCACCATCGACGGGAAAACCTATCATCTATTTAAAAACAATGGTGAAAACTCATTGCACGGCGGTAAAGAAGGTTTTAGCAGTAAAATCTTTGAAGTAAAAGAGCTCGCTAATGGTTTAGAAATGCACTACACAAGTCCTGATGGTGAAGAAGGCTACCCTGCAAAAGTAGATTTCAAAGTGATTTACACTATCACTGAAGATAACAGTCTACACATTGCTTACGAAGCCGTTGCCGATGCCAAAACCTACCTTAATATCACCAACCACAGTTATTTCAACCTTTCAGGTGATATGGAAATGAATGGCGATACCCAAGTACTACAAATCGCTGCTGATAATATTTGTGAATTGGCAGAAGGATTGATACCTACGGGTAATTACATAGCTGTAAAAGGTACTACTTTCGACCTCCGTAAAGGTAAAGTTATCGCTGAGGGTATTGCCGAAGGGCACCCTCAATTCAAAATCACTCGTGCCTACGACCACCCCTTTGTGCTCAACCACAGCGGACTCAAAGGTGCTCCTCAGTTGGTATTACATTCTCCTTATAGTGGTATTACTATGGAAGCCTATACTACCCAGCGTGTGGCTGTGATTTACACTGGTAACTTTTTAGATGATGTTCCTGTATTCGATAAGGTATGTACACACAAAGAAAAGCCCGCTAAAAACCCACGATTTGTAGGAGTAGCTATTGAGATGCAAGATTTCCCTGATGGCATCAATCAGCCGAAGTTTGGGGTAAAACCCTTAGAAAAAGGGGAAGTGTACAAGCAAGAAACCGTTTATAAGTTTCTTATTAAATAACGAATAGTCTTGTTAATTATTAATTGATAATTATTAATCGTGAAAGTTTATATTGAAGTAGAAAAGCTCATCAGTTATGCGGTACTTCATAACTTGGTGAAGGAAGACGACCGTATTCTTGTTACCAATGCTGTTTTGGAAAGTATTGGCTGCGATAGTTATACCGAGTTTACAAAAGAAGAGCAAGCTCAAATCGCTAAAGAGGTAGCCCAGATAACTTATCCTACGGAAGTACTCGACCGCTTAGTGCAGTGGGCAGCTGAGAACGGCACCCTCACTACCGATACGCTTACTTTCCGCGACCTACTGAACTCTAAGATTATGGGACAGGTATTACCTCGTACATCGGTAATTCGCAAAGACTTTTGGCATACTTACCAAAGGAGCAAAGAGCAGGCAACCCAACAGTTTTATGAGCTCAACAAGCAAAGCAACTACATACGCACCGATAGGATTTCTAAGAACATTCTGTGGGAACACGAGAGCCCTTATGGCAATTTAGAGATTACTATTAACCTTTCTAAGCCAGAGAAAGACCCTCGTGATATTGCTGCCCAAAAAGATGTGGTAGCCACTAACTACCCAAAATGTTTGCTCTGTAAAGAGAACGAAGGCTATATGGGACGTGTAAATCACGCTGGTAGGCAAAACTTGCGCACGATTAAGCTGGATTTAGCCAATGAGGAATGGTTTTTTCAATACTCCCCCTATATCTATTACAACGAGCATTGTATCGTCTTTTCGAGTGAGCATCGCCCGATGAAGATTGACAAGGCTTGCTTTGAGCACGTATTGGGCTTTGTAGAGCAATTTCCTCATTACTTCCTCAGTTCTAATGCCGATTTACCTATTGTGGGAGGCTCTATCCTCTCACACGACCACTTTCAAGGCGGACGACACGTTTTCCCTATGGAAAAAGCTACCATAAAAGAACGCGTGAGCTTTAAAGGCTTTGATGATGTAGAAGCAGGCATCGTAAATTGGCCTATGAGCGTATTGCGATTGCGCGGTGAGAAAGACCGCCTCATCGCCTTAGCCGATGTCATCTTGCAATCGTGGATAAACTACAGCGATGAATCATTAGGCATCTACTCACATACTGAGGGTGTGCGTCACAATACGGTAAACCCTGTGGCACGTTTTAAAAACGGCAAATATGAACTCGATTTGGCTTTGCGCAACAACCGTACGGATACTGAGCACCCTATGGGTATCTTTCACCCTTACGAACATCTGCACAATATCAAAAAAGAGAATATTGGGATTATTGAGGTGATGGGCTTAGCGATTTTACCTGGTAGGTTAAAGACTGAAATGGCGAGCATTAAAACCTTGCTTAGTGAAGCTATTACAGCTGGTAACTCTTTCAGCACTGTATATTCCCAAATGAACGCTGACTCTGCTTTGCAAAAACACACTCAGTGGTTAGAACGTTACGTGAGCTCCTCCCCTACTCCACTTTCCATAGAGAACTTAGATAACTTTATTAATAGGAGTATAGGCGATACTTTTTGTGAGGTATTGGAGAATTGTGGCGTGTTCAAACATACTCCAAAAGGAGAAGAAGGGTTTAGGAGATTTGTTGCTCAGGTAAAGTGCGAGCCGCACAGACAGATTAATTAGCAAATGAGAAAATTAGCAAATGAGAGAATGAGAAAATAAGAGAATTAGTAGATGAGAGAATTAGTAGATGAGAGAATTAGTAGATGAGAATATTAGTGGGGCTATGAGTATCTTTAGTAACTCTGGGGAGTAATTGCTAACAACCGTGAATAATTTAGACATTAGTTGTTTGTGGCTAATTGTGCTTTACCTTTTGTATTTTAACTGATAATAAATAACTTATCTATTAAACAATAAAAATAAATACTAAAATATTTGCATAGTATAAAAAATAGTCGTAATTATGCACCGAAAATAAAGACATATTAAAAGCGTTAGCTTTTGTTCTGTTGTCAGAAATCTGGTACATTTCAAAAAGTAATACAGTAACAAAAAGTTGATGCCTGCGTTATAGCGTGGGTTACACTTTCTGTATTACAAAGTTTACCAGAACTCCTGACAACAGATAGTAAGTAATTCACGCTTTCTGTTTTTATGAAAAAAGCGTTAGCTTTATTCTGTTGTTGGGAATCTGGTACATTTCTACAATTTAAGTAATACAGAATAAGTTAGCTTATGGAGCAAAGGAAGCGCAATTGTGTCTTCCTTTGCCGTATGCAACTTCTCTTCTAAGAATAAAGATAACACTCCAGATTTATAACAAAAAATAAAAATATCAATAATAGGCGAAAACCGAAAAGCCTATAACAGAGTAGGTATTATTTTTAAATTTTTAACCAATGAAAAAAGTATTTTTGTATGCATTTTTAGCTATCTCATTAGTTTCTTGTGGGGGATTAGCTAAACAATTTGTAACCTTTACTGGTGACCAACCTTTACAAGAAGGTAAGAGTCGTATTTATGTAATGTTCTACAGTATGAATTCTACACCAATAATATCTCTATTTTGTAATGAGAATTTAATTGGTACAATTGATCACAATGGGTATTTAGCTTTTGATGTCCCATCAGGAGAAAAGTATTCTTTAGAGGCTACTACTGGGCGTCGTGAAGGCTACACTTGGAATAGTAATGCAGGTGAAGAACACTTTACAATTAATGCTAAGGACGGAAAGTCTTACTACCTAAAGCTAAGTTTTGGAAAAAGAGGAAAAGTAGGTGTTTATACTTTTGACTACATACCTAAAGAAGAGGGTGAAAGACTTATCAAAAGATTCCCTAAACCTAAATTGAACTATATAGAAGAAGATGAATAGTCTTCTATATTCAAAATTAACTTATAAATCTGACTGTTTGAATTGCACTATTAATTCAAACAGTCTCTAAAACTCAAAAACAATGAAAAAGATAGTATTTTTAATGCTTTGCCTATTGATAGGGGCAAGCTCTTATGCACAACAAAAGAAAACAGTAAAAAAGAAAACTGTTAAAAGTTACACAACAGAACAAGCTATAGCTTATGTAGAAGACTACTTCAACTTCTATCAAGCTGATTGGGCTTATGATAATATTGAAGCACGAAAAGTGTCAAATAACACCTTTTATATAAAGGTACAAGTTTGTAGTTCAAAAGGTAGTTGTTATGAAACTGAGTATGACTACACAACCAATACTTCCCAAAGGACTAATAAAAAGAAAGAGTTTTGGTGGGATACAAAACTCTACACCCTCGTTATTGGTTCTGGCGGAAAGTATAAAATGGAAGAAAAGTTTAACTATTAACCTAAACTACAATGAAAAATATAATATTTTTAACAACACTATTATTCATTACTTTCTGCTATGGGCAAGAACAACAAAGCTATGAAACTCTCAAAAAATTAGCTGAACAAGGAGATGCTAATGCTCAATACAAATTAGGTGATGCCTATGATCTAGGAAAACTTGGATTAAAAAAATCTGAATATCAAGCTATTTACTGGTATGAAAAAGCTGCTGAGCAGGGAAATGGTTGGGCTCAAATTTCATTAGCATCACTTTATGAATTTAGTGAAACAGAAAAAAACAATATGAAAGCTCTTTATTGGTATGATAAAGCTACAGAATATGAAGACTCAAGAGTTAGTGTACAAGCGATGTGGCAGCTTACAGGTATTTATGAGAAGAAAGGAGAGTACCAAAAAGCTTTTAATTATTACAAAAAGTTTGCTGAAAAAGAAGATGCAAATATTGAAGCAAAAATAGGATATTACTATTCAACTGGTGTAGGTGGAATTGAAAAATCTTATGAAAAAGCAGTCTATTGGCTTACGAAAGCCGCTGAAAAAGGCAAAGCTACTTCTCAATTTAACTTAGCTTTATGTTATGAAAATGGAAATGGAGTAAAGCAATCCTATTCAAGAGCTGCTTATTGGTATAAGAAAGCGGCAGAACAAAATTTTGCAGGAGCACAACATAATTTAGCTTCTCTCTATTATTCTGGTAAAGGAATAGAACAATCAAAAGAAAAAGCTATATATTGGTTTCGTAAAGCTTGTGAAAATTTCAGTGATAGTTCTTGTAAAAAATTGAACGAATTAAAAGGAAATGATGATGAGTGAAAACAACAACTTTTTTTCTTCTAATGAATCTAATTCGGACTCTATAGAAGAAGCCATCAACTCTGCTGTAAAATAAAAGTTTTACTAAAATTTACTACTTAAAATTGCAATTATTAGTGGAACTTACAGCTTTTGAAAAAGTATATTGCCTCAGTCCCAGTGACACTGTATTTTTATATAATGCAGCTACGGTATCCACAGAGAGCAAAAATTACAATTGTGCACTTAAACTATATCAAGAACTTAAAGACTTAGGGTATGATGGTGATGAGATTCTTTTCATAGCTACCAATAGAGATATAGGGCAGGAAGAATCTTTTGCTGATAAAAAACAACGTGACTTAGCACTGAAATCTGGGGCTCACAGAAAGCCAAGAGAAAAAAGATATCCTTCTAAACGTACTGATATAATAAAAAATATTGTCTTTATTTATGTAAAGCAAGGTAAGGTTAACGAGGCTCTCAAAGCATTTGAAGAAGCTAAAAAACTATACCCTAAAGATGCCTCCATAATCCTTGCTAAAGCCAATGTATACTTGCTGTTAGATAACAAAGAAAAATTTAAACAATTAATGCAAGAAACCACTCAATTAGAACCTAAAAATTCTGATATTCAATACAATATTGGTGTGATTAATATGCAACAAGGTAATATTTAGAAGCTCGCAAAGTCTTTGAAAAAGCTCTTAGAATTAAGCCCGATTATACTGATGCGGCTCTTAACATCTCAACAACCTATATCAACGAAGGAAATGCTTTGATTGAAGGAATGAATTCCTTAGGAGCATCAAAAGCTGATAAGAATAAATTTGAAACTTTAAACGCTCAAAAAGATAATTTATTTAGAAAAGGAGCCGAAGAGTTAGAACGCTTCACTAAAGTCAATGGTAAAAATCAAAATATCTTAACTCAACTGAAAAATATCTATGGAACTTTAGGTGATAGTCGCAATTTTCAACGTATTAAAAATTATTAGACGAATAATATGGCAGTTAAAAATTTTTCAGGTAAAACCTTTGTTGCTTTTGTAGATATTTCAGGCTTTAAAGTAATGATGAGTGAAGATAAAAGCCGAGCTGCTGAGGCATTGGATAAATTCTACCAAATAGGATATGAGATATTGCAAAGTTATCATAAGGTAAGTGGTATCTTTATTTCTGATTGTGGAGTGTTATTCGTTTCACAGACTACCTCAATAAACGAACAATTGAACACAATATTAGAAGTTGTTAAGAATATTAACCAAAGAATGTTATATGAAAACTTTATGCTAACAACTAACATTGCTTATGGTGATTTCTCTTACCAAGATAGAGTAGAATTTAATGGAATTTCAAAAAACTTATTATTTGGAAATGCCTATTTAGATGCTTATTCTGATAACACTTCCAAACCTAAAATGGAACCTGGAATGTGTAGAATCTTGAGTAAAAACATAGAAGAGACAAGTTTCTTAGACAGTAATCAGTTCCTAATGAGAAAGAAACAACATTACTATTTTTATTGGAATGTAAATATTCCAGAGCAAATTGCAAACTTTGAACAAGATTATAAAAATGCCAAGTATGATGGTATTTTGCAATCACTAAAAAAATATCATTAAAATTCAAACGGAAAAAGCAGAAATACTTACAGAACCGAACTATTGAGTACTATTAATTCTGTACTTATATTAGTGCGGAGAACAGCTTGATTTTTGGTAGCAAATGACTTAGAAACAGGTGAGAACAAACATTTAAATATTAACAATTTGATCTTTAAAAACAAAATATACCATTCCTTTTTCTCAGGAATTATGGGGTATTTTACTCTATTAGACCAATTAGGATGTATTTTGCAATGTATTAAAGAAATATAGTGGTATTTCTAAAAAGAACAAGAAGCTTTACTTGGTCTTAGAAATTGCTTGGTTCATAACTATGGATTAGCTAACAAGATTTACAATCAAATATTAAAACCTATGAAAAACATTCTTCTTATCATTACCCTATTCACCTCCTTATCTCTCTTTTCACAAGTGAGAAAAGAAGTAGAAAATGGTATTTGGGTAACCTTCCCTAAAAATCCGCAGTATAGTGTAGCACAAGGGGCGCGACAGTATATCGCACAAACAGACAACGCGGTGTGTATGGTGCAGAGTGTAGACCTACCTCAACGCACCCAATATTTAGCGGCTGAAAGAAACTTTTCAGAGGCAGAGAAAAAAGAAGTAGCAGATAGTTTTCTCAACAACTATACTCAAGGGGTGATGGCTTCCTCGGGCAATACCGCACAGATAAGCTCTATCAAAAAAGGAGCTCTCTATGGTAGAAAAATAAGCTATTCAGCGGTCAATCCTGCAACGGGTGAAGTTACTCAACGCAGTAGTGTCGTGCTTTTTGTTCGTGCTAAAGTAGTGTCGGTAGAATGTATAGCAATGAATAACAGCTCCAAAGCTACTACCGAGATGAATAGCTTTTTAAACTCTATTACGGTTAAGTAGCTTCTTATAAACATTTAAAAACTTTGTCAAAGGAAGCAGCGTGCGCTACTTCCTTTGGTATTTTTTTTATTATAAGTAGGGATAAATTTTTAGCATTAGCAAATTTGAAGATTGGAAAATTAGTAAATTAGGAAGTGACGGAAATTAGTTGGAGAATCTCGGAAAGACTCAGATGGTTCGGACAAGTGGAATGAGCTGAGGAAGGGAGTAGGAGGATTCGGAAGAAAACGGAATTTTTCAGAAGAGAGCTGAGAGGGATTTTGGTGAAAAAAGGGTGTAAGATGGGTGGGGTTAGCTTATAGAGAGCTTATAGGAAGCTTATACGAATCTTGGACGATTGGTATAGAAGGGGTGTGTAAAAAATTGATTAATAGTATAATACAACAAGGCTAAAAATGTTAAAAACGGGGTTTCGAGACGAAAGAAAGAGGAAGAGGTGATAGGCCTTAGGCCATAGGCACTAGGGGGAGTGTGACGGAAAAGGGGGAATGCGATGACGGGGAAGCGAAAGAAACCTTCCTCCTATCACATACTCCGCTCTCGCGGACTTCCATTCAAAGGGGGAATGTGATGACGGAAAAGGGAAGTAATCACGAGGGACGAATGGCGAATAAAGAGGGACGGGGGTGACGAATGACAAAGGAACAATAGAAGGAAAATGAGGGTTTTATTTTCGTGAAAGGCAGGTCTACAAAAAATAAGAGTTTATAATAATATACAGTAGATTTGGTTTTAGAAAAGTAACATTCTGTATATTATTTTTATTATTTTTTATATCTTTGCATTTTAAAAGTGATTTTATACGATGAAAAAACGCTTCTTACTACTCCTTCTATTCGGTTTAATACTCTGTCTTACAAAAGTATGGGGGCAGACACACGTGTCGGGTAAAGTGATTGATGAAAACGGCAACCCCGTAGCTTATGCCAATGTGATTTTTGCAAAAACTACCATTGGAGCTTATACCGACGACCAAGGGCGGTTTTCTCTGTATTCGGAGAAAAGACAGAAGGATTTGGAAGTTTCACTTATAGGATACAACACTAGGAAAATACATTTAGACAAAGACAACACCAAGGATTTGGTAGTGGTATTGGTGGAAGGGGAATTGCTCGAAGAGGTAACAGTTGTAGCGAAACCTACTAAGGCACTTTCTAAAAAAGAGAACCCTGCCTATACCGTATTGCAAGGTATTTGGAAGAATAAAAAGAAGCGTGGACTACAAAACGCTACGGCGTATCAGTTTAAAAAACATAGTACAACGGAATTGGGGGTGAACAACCTCGATACCATCTTCTTAAAAAAGGCTTTAGGAAAGGAATATGACACTATCAGGCGTATTCTTTCTGAGAAGAAATACAAAGAGACCTTCTCTCTACCAATGTATCTCACTGAAAAAATAGAAACGGTTTACGGCAACAATCAGTTGGGGAAAAAGCGAGTAGACATAGAAGCTGAACGTGCTCAAGGGATTGTACAACAAGGTTTTGGATTGGAACGCGTAAGTCAGTCGTTTGACGATTTTGATATTTACGACAACACTTATATGATACTGAACAAGCCCTTTGTGAGTCCGCTAGCGGAGTTTGGTTATGGCGTATATCTGTACGTGCTGAGCGATACGATTCAGAGAGACGACCGCTCGTTCTATCGCATCAACTTCTTTCCTCGTGATGACCAAGATTTAGCATTAGAGGGAAAGTTTGAAGTAGACACTAAGACTTATATAGTGAGTTCGATACAGATGCACACTACGGCTAAAACGAATATCAACTTAGTACGTGGACTTTCTTTTGAAAAATACTTTACCATTGCCAACGACAGTATTTACCTTCCTGAACACGAGATACAAGAAGGAGACTTTACACTCCTAACGAAGAAAGATGAGGAAAAGGGATTGTATGTAAAGAACTACATCACTTTTTCGGATATTGTTCTCAACAAGCCTAAACCTGCTAATTTTTATGACGAGCAGGTGGTAAAGGTAGCGAAAAATCAGTTTTACAAAGACGATAGTTATTGGGACGCAAATACCTTAGGAGGGGCAGACCTCACTAAAACGAAAGTTCTGATTCGGGAAGTGGGGAGCAATAAACGCATCAAGATGATAGGTGATGTAACTGATATCGTGACGTCGGGCTATATTCCTATTGGCAATTATATGCAGTTTGGCAGGTTTTGGCAAACTTTCTCGAGCAACAACGTAGAGGGTTTACGGCTAAGAGCTGGCTTTCGTTCGTTCTTCTCTACCGATGACCGCTTCCGCGCCTATGTATACGGAGCTTATGGGGTGAGAGACAAAGAGTTTAAATACGGTATCAGTGGTAAATACCTTATCTCTCACAGTCCGCGTATTACCTTTGGTGCAGGCTATCAGAACGACAATTTGCAATTGGGTACCTTTGTGATGCACGACGATACCAAATTAGATTTTGAAAATACTACCAACTTTATCATTGCTCGTGGTGAGAACTATTATCTTACCCGCAACAGAAAAGTACAAGGTGTTATTAACTATGATATTGTGCCTAACTTGCAGTTTTCAGTATTTGGTACTTACCAAAAACTCACTTCGGCAAGCGAAGAGAACTTCCTCATTGCCTACCGAAACCCCAAGACAGGCGAGGAAATTCACGAATACGACAACTTTTATACAGGGGCACAAATTACCTTTACCCCCAACAGAAAGGTATTTGGCTATGGGGTGGAACAGCGTTATGGCAAAAAGCTCTTCCCGATGTATACCCTTAAATACTCTAAAGGCGTAGACGGTGTATTAAACAGTAAGTTTGATTACGACAAAGTACAAACGATACTCTATAAACCAATTCCCCTTTTCGGGTACGGTATTTTCCACGCTACGGTGGAAGCAGGGAAGGTATTCGGTACAGCACCTCTGATAGCACTAACTCCTACTCCTGCAAACCAATCGTATTCATCAGCTCCTAACACTTTTGCGCTTTTAGATTACTACGATTTCATTACCGACACTTATATCAATGGATATTTTGAGCATCATTTTGATGGGTTCTTGTTCAACCGCATTCCTTTCTTGCAAAAAACGCGCTTTAAGAGTTTAATATTTGGACGATTTGCTTACGGAACACTCTCTGACAAGAACAAACAAGCTAATATTACCAATATTATATTCAATTCACCTGAAAAACTGTATTGGGAATACGGATTTGGGATTGAGAACATAGGGTTAGGAAACTTTCGCTTTATACGAGTAGATTTCGTATGGCGCAACGATTTCAATGATGTGAATGGGGTGCGTAATCCTAAGTTTGGCGTACGGATTGGGATAGTACCATCGTTTTAGGTAAAAGGTAAAAGATAAAAAGGAAAAGGGAAAGCGAGCGAGGGCTCACAGCTGGGTATGTGAGCAAAAGGCAAAAAGTAAAAAGTAAAATAGATACTTTCTAATGAAGCAACAAAATATAAACAACTTAGTTCGGTTAGGAGAACTACTTTCTAAAACCGAACAATTCAACGATATATTTGATAAAGCAGAACAGCAGAACAGTTGGTTTACGCGTGCTAATGTAACATTTGCCTTTAAATCGTGGAGTGAAGCCCTCAGTGAAAACAATGTACAACAATGGCTGTCGCAATATCAATTACCACAAACTACTTCGCCTAAAAAAATATTGATTATAATGGCTGGTAATCTGCCTTTGGTAGGCTTCCACGATTTGTTGTGCGTATTGGTAGCAGGACATAAGGCAATAGTGAAGCTCTCCAGCGACGATGGCGTACTACTTCCCTACCTTATAAAACAGATGAAGGCTTTTGCCCCTGAATGGGCAAAAGCGGTAGCTTTTACAGATGATAAAGTAACTGAATACGATGCCGTAATAGCTACGGGTAGCGATAATACCGCACGCTATTTTGAGTATTACTTTGGCAAGAAACCCCATATTATAAGGAAAAACCGCCATTCAGTAGCCGTACTTACAGGTGAAGAAACACCTGAGGAATTGCAGGATTTAGGTAAAGATATCTTTTTGTATTACGGCTTGGGTTGCCGAAGTGTTTCTAAACTATTTGTACCCCAAGGTTATGATTTCGACCTATTATTTCAGGCTATCTACCCGTATAAAGACATTATTGAAGAACAAAAATACGCCAATAACTACGACTACAACAAAGCCGTTTACCTAATGAGCTTGTATAAACTACTCGAGAACGGTTTCTTACTGCTGAAAGAAGACGAACATTACGGTTCACCTATTGCGACTCTTTTCTATGAATATTACACCAATAAAGAAACCCTAAAAAAGAAATTAGCAACCGACAGAGAAAAGATACAATGTGTAGTAGGTCATAATTTTATAGATGGTGAAATACCCTTCGGGCAAACGCAGACTCCTAAACTATGGGATTACGCCGATGGTGTAAACACGCTTACGTTTTTACTAAATTTGTAACAACTAAATAAAAAGAATTGTTTACATAGAAAAAACACAGATTAACAACCTACTAACTATAAGACAGTTAAGAAATAATTTTATCGTTTTTGTAAAAAAAATGTTCAAAAATATTGCAGGTATAAAAAAAAGTAGTACTTTTGCCACCGCATTAAAGGAGAAGTAGTACTTTAATGGCAGAAAGGTCCGTTCGTCTAGGGGTTAGGACGCAAGGTTTTCATCCTTGTAACAGGGGTTCGATTCCCCTACGGACTACTAAATGCAACTATTAGAAGTATCTTCAAAGGAAAGGTACGGCGATAAAAATAAAACTAATAAAGGAAAATGGCAAACCATAAATCAGCATTAAAAAGAATCAGAAGAAACGAAGCAGCTCGTTTACGCAATCGTTATCAACACAAGACGGCTCGTAACGCCGTGAGAAAACTACGCGCTTTGGAAAATGTAGAAGAAGCCAAAGATCTTTTCCCTAAAGTAGTTTCGATGATTGATAAACTTGCTAAGAGAAATATTATTCACGCTAATAAAGCGGCGAATTTAAAGAGCAGTTTAGCTAAACATATTAACAAGTTAGCTAAATAGTCATTTAGGTTTTAGATTTATCACTAATAGCCAGATTTATGTAAGTAAGTCTGGCTTTGGTGTTTTCAGTAATACAAGAGGTTATGAAGTACAGATTTTATATATTATTCAGTTTATTAACGTGTTTCATTTCGTGTAATGACGACAAAGAGACTAACAAAACAAGGCAAGCGCACAAAGTTAAATCAATTGACTTTGAGGAGTTCAAATTGATAGACCTTACCCCTAAAGCTCAAGAGGATATGAAGCATTGGAAGAGTTTTCAATCGCTGATGCAGGTGATTGTTTCGATGGCTCCTGCCAAGATTAAAAACACAGATGATTTAATGCTCTCAAACCCCGATAGCCTCTTGGTGTACAGTAGACTGTACCCTATCAACTCTAAAACTGAAAACATCAATAGCTTAGTAGAACGTGATTGGCGAGCTCCCGCAGAGGCTTCGAAAGATACTGTTTTTAGGTTTGAAAAGAAAAAGAACAATGAGGTAGCCTCTTTACAATGGAGTAGATTTTTGGTAGCAAACATTCCTTATACTTTTTCTGTAGTTTTAAAAAAAGTAAACTATCCAAAAGTAAACCTAAATTTCTCAGAGTCCAACAGCGATGAACTATCGGCAACCTTTGGATTAGATACGCTTAACTCCTCGACAAGCAACGTAAAAAAGACCACCCTAGAAGACGATTGGAACAGATATCAGATTACTTTTTCACCTAAAAAATCAGCTCCTTACACTATAAAACTTTCCTTAGATGAGAATGCTAAAGAGAATGACAATGTAATTCTGTATCGTTCTGTTTTAGAACTTCCTGCTAAATACTTTCACAAAGTAGGACAGTATTCGGACAAGATTGTGGGGGAACATTCGGAAGTAGAGAGCTCTTATTATTCAGTATTCTTTTGGTTGGTGCAGATAGAAGATGCTTTACGGGAATTACTCAGCGATGACGCTACCTTTCCTGAAAAGATAAATGTTCCTACTGTGAAAGCACGTCTTAGACTTTTCCAAACACAGATAAAAGTCTTAGCTGACAATGTAAAGAACAATCCAGATTTTAAAGAAGAAGAGCTTAAAAGCAATATTTCGCTATTAGGACAAACGTTTAACAGTGTGATTGCGCGTATCAATAACATCTATGGAAACGACTTAGAAGAACGAATGAAGTTTATTGGTACACAAGACACCGATAGTATACCTAAATAAACCTTATTAATTTTATCATATGAAACGAATACTAATTTTATTTTTCTTTACACTGACCACACTGTATGCACAAGAGTACGAAGTAACAGGTACTGTTACTGATGACGCTAAAGACCCATTACCTGGAGTTTCGATAGTAATTAAAGGAACTACCAAAGGTACTCAAACTGATTTTGATGGTAAATACACTATCAAAGTAAAGAATGGTGATATCTTAGAGTTTTCTTATATAGGAATGAAAATCAAACAAGTGAAAGTTACTGGACAGAAGATTATCAATGTAGTTTTAGAAGAAGATAATGTTACACTTCAAGAAGTGGTGGTAACAACAGGTTATGTAGGTAAACGTAATAGAAAAAAAGATAAACAAAAGAAAGCTGTTGCTTATGACATTTATGAACCCTCTCGCGAAACTTATAAAGCGATAGACGAAAGTGGCTTTAAAAGTACAGCTACAGATCCCGTAACTACTTTCTCTGCTGATGTGGATAAAGCTTCCTACAGCAATGTGCGCCGTATGATCAACTATGGGCAAAAACCTGATGAAGATACAGTACGCATAGAGGAACTTATTAATTATTTTGATTATAACTATACACCTCCAGCCGAAGGTAGCAAAACACCTCTCAATGCTACAACAACGCTAAGTAGCTGTCCTTGGAATCCTGATAATTATTTGTTGCGCATTGGATTACAAGCAAAGAAAATAGATCTTACCAAAGCGCCACCTTCTAATATAGTGTTTCTAATAGACACCTCAGGTTCTATGGACTCACCTAACAAGATGCCGTTGCTAAAAGCATCGTTCAAATTGCTTTTGGATAATTTACGTTCAGAAGATAGGATAGCGATTGTAGTTTATGCGAGCCAAACAGGAGTTTTACTGCCTTCCACCTCAGCTAAAGAGAAGAAAAAAATATCTAAAGTGATAGACGATTTGGTAGCTAGTGGGTCTACTGCAGGAGGAGCTGGATTGCAAACCGCTTACAAAGTAGCTAAAAAGAACTTTTTGCCCAAAGGCAATAACCGTATTATCTTAGCAACCGATGGCGATTTCAATGTGGGAATTTCTTCACGTGATAAGTTGCAACGTTTGGTAGAAGAGGAACGTAACAATGGTATATACATTTCTGTATTAGGCTATGGTATGGGAAATTACCGTGATGATATGGCAGAGACTATTGCCGATAAAGGAAATGGTAACTATGCTTATATCGATAATCTTACCGAAGCCAAAAGAGTATTAGTGAATGAATTTGGCGGTACACTTTACACCGTAGCTAAAGATGTGAAATTGCAGTTAGAATTCAATCCCCAATACGTGAAAGAATACCGATTGGTAGGCTATGAAAACCGTGCTTTAGCCAATGAAGATTTTGAAGACGACAAGAAAGATGCTGGTGAAATAGGTGCTGGACATACCGTAACTGCTTTGTATGAATTGGTACCTGCCAAAGGCGCTACAACCGATGGGTTGCGCTATCAAAAACAAGTAGAAAAAGGATTTGCTAACGAATTAGCTTTCCTCAAAATACGCTATAAAGACCCTGTACTAAAAGATGCTAAAAGCGTAGAAGAAAGCACTCCTATCCCTTTTACACTTACTGAGTTCGCTAAAACAGATGATGATTACCGCTTTGCATCAGCCGTAGCTGAATGGGGAATGCTCTTAAGGAACTCTAAATATAAAGCTAAATCCTCATACTCTCAGGTACTTGACTTGGCTAAAAACGCTATAGGTAAAGATGAGGAAGGCTACCGAAAGGAGTTTATCCGATTAGTGGAAGTTTCGGAGAAACTGAAGTAATGAGCTAATGAAAGCCTCACCTCACTTCACATACTCTGCTCTCGCAGACTTCTCCAAAGGAGAGGAAACAATTCATAAAAACGAGTATTTACGGAGCAAAATTGTTCTAACGCTAAGCTATATAATAAAATTAATCTTTATGAAGTATTCAATGACCTTAGGGATACTTTTGCTTGTAACAATTACAGCAAAATCCCAAACGCTCGCCGAGCGTATCAACGCTAAAAATGTAACTTTAATAGATGTGCGTACTCCAAAAGAATACACCGCGGGGACTGCTGAAGGAGCCATTAATATTCCTTTGGAAGAGATGGGTGCCCGATGGCAAGAACTAAAAGGAAAAGAGAATATTGTCCTCTTTTGCCGTCGCGGTATACGCGCTGGCAAAGCACAGGACATTCTTAAAATGCACAACATTACAGCTGTGAATGGCAAAACAGTAGAACACGTAAAATCGTTACAGAAAGTAAACTTAGTCGATAAGCTCACTTTTAAGACTGATAAACCTACTACTTATTTTGTAAAAGACGGCAAGAATGTGAGACAAGTAGCCATAGCTTTAGGTGAAGGAGGAGTGCTAAAAAAACACACTACCAGTATCCCAGCAACTCTTATTATGGTGAAAGGAACTGTACGTTTTCTTATCAATGGAGAAGAAATTGTGCTCAAAGACCTCGATACCTATCAAATACCCGTAGATGTAGAACACGAAGTGATAGGAGTAGAGAAAGAAAATGTATTTATAGTTACGAAGGGAAATTAATCAATTAGCTATTTACAAGATATATAACTTTGCCAAAGCTCGTAGCACAAGAGACTATTAGAGTTTTGGCAAAGTTTTTTATTACTTTTTACCTAAAAAGCAAGGTTATCAATCAATCTTACTCCCTCGGCGTGTACGACTATAAAAGCACGGTAGTCTTTACCTGCTTCTTTTTTGGTAATAGATTGCAAAGTATGCGCATCGGTAATGGTAAAATACTCTAAGGTGAAGTCGGGCTGTTGAGCAAAGACTTCTTCTACCCACGCTTCTACTTCGGCAGGGCTATGAGTAGCAAAACGTTCTTTGGCAGCGAGTAGAGTGCTGTAAATAATGGTAGCACGCTGTTTCATCGACTCGCTGAGGAGAGCATTGCGGGAGCTGAGAGCCAAACCATCGGCATTGCGCACGATTGGGCAAGGAACAATGGTTACTGGCAAGCCCTTTTGTCGCACCATTTGCTGAATAATAAGCAGTTGTTGGTAATCTTTTTCACCAAAATAAGCTCTATCGGGCATTACAATCTCAAAAAGTTTTTTAACAATCGTGCCTACACCATCGAAATGACCAGGGCGAGAAGTACCTTCCATCACTTTGTCTAATCCTGCAAAGTCAAAAGGTTCAGCGACTACTTCTTCGCCATAAATATCGGCTACGGTAGGGGCAAAAATAAATATCTCTTTACTGAACTGAGCAATCTTCTGAGCATCGGCTTCTAAGGTACGCGGGTATTTCTGCAAATCGGTAGGATTGTTAAACTGTGTAGGGTTCACAAAAATGCTCACTACCACTATATCATTCTCTTGTTTAGCTTTTTTTACGAGTGATAAATGTCCGTCGTGTAAAGCGCCCATAGTGGGCACTAATCCAATTGTTTTTCCTTGATTTTTAAGGGTTTCCAATAGGTTATGGAGTTCCTTTTGGTGTGTGTAAATCATCGGTATCAAATCTTTTTTGGGTGCAAACTTATATAAAATTATGGATATGTGCATAATTTTTTGTACTTTTGTGCCTTCTAAGAGCTAATTAAAATAACTAATTACTTTTTATGAAAGATAAAAAAGTACTCTACGTATCGTCGGAAGTGTTGCCTTATTCGCCCTATAGTGAGTTGGCAAAGATGTCATTTGAAGCCCCGAGAATGGTGAATAACAATGGAGGGCAGATACGTATTTTTATGCCCAAGTTTGGTAATATCAATGAGCGACGTCATCAGTTGCACGAGGTGATACGCCTTTCGGGGATGAATATTATTATCAATGACATTGATGTACCTCTGATTATTAAAGTAGCTTCTATCCCTAAGGAGCGCATACAGGTTTATTTTATTGACAACGATGAATATTTCAGGCGCACTGGCACACTCTTTGATGGGGAAAACAATATGTACCCAGACAACGATGAGCGTTGTATTTTCTTTGCTAAAGGTATTGTAGAAACTGTTAAAAAACTTAATTGGTTACCCGATATTATTCATATACACGGTTGGGCATCGGCTTTGTTGCCTCTTTACTTGCGCACCTATTATAAGGATGAACCTATCTTTTCAGAAAGTAAGATTGTTACCTCAGTATTCGATAGCGATTATGAGGGAGCTTTGGACAGTACGCTTATCAATAAAGTGGCTTTTGACGGTATTAGCAAAAAGACGGTAGACCCGCTAAAAAATCCTACTTATTACAATTTGATGCGTGTCGCTATCAAGTATTCGGATGGAGTTGTAGTGGTGAGTGAAGATATGCCTGAGGATTTCCAAACCTACCTGAAAAATCTAAGAAAGCCTGTGCTTTACAACAGTGATAAGGAAACTTTCCAAGATTCTTACCGCGAATTTTACACTAAAATATTAAAGAAATAACAAACGAATGAATAACATACAGAAGATTTTATTTTTTGCTACTATAGTAACACTTTTCAGTGCGTGCTCAAGTAATGATTTTAACGAGATAGATGGTGGACTGCTAAAAAATCCTAATTTTGACACTAATGTATTTACAGCTACTATTCAGGTAAGCCAAGTAAAAGAAAGTGCGGTACAAACCAACGGTTTAGGAGGATATTTATTAGGACAGTATAGCCAAGTTCCCTTTGGTACTAAATCGGCTACCATAGTGGCACAAGTAACATTACCAGCTGTTAATCCGACTTTTGGAACTAAAACACAAGCCTCTGAAAATAAGGATAATAAACAAGAAAAAGAGAAAGTAACCGAAGCTTATTTATACATTCCGTTCTTTAATCCGAACAGTTCTAATAGTAAAGCTACTTATAAAAAAGATGGTGAATATACCCTAGATTCTCTTTATGGACATAAAAACGCTTCTTTCAATATAGACGTAAAAGAGCTCAACTATTATTTAAGTGATATTGATACAGATCTCAACGCTAAAGTATATTATTCTAATAATACTGACCTTACCAATAATTTGGGAGCATCGATAGTGTCAGGTACTACTACCGCTACCTCTTATACCATCAGTAATAAATCTATCACCCGCTATCAGTTTGACAACCCACGAACTACAGAAGATGAAAGTAAAAAAGTACAAGATGTATTAGCACCAGGGTTGCGTATTCCACTAAGCACAAATTTCTTCCAAACAAAAATTATCAACAAGGAAGGCAGTAGCGAACTTGCTAACGCTAATGAATTTAAAAAATATTTTAAGGGGATAAGCGTCAGTGCTTCTAACTTTTCAAAGGATTTAATGATCCTCCTAAATATGGCAAATGCAAAAATAGAGATTGTATATAGCTATGAAACTTCAGGAACGAATTCTACAACTACAGAAACTCGTAAAAATCGTTATGAACTTTCATTGAATGGCATTACAGTAAACTTATTTAACAATTCAGGAGAGAGTTTGACTGATAGCAGTAAAATATACCTCAGCGGAGCCTTAGGACAAACGGCTTCGATTACTATCTCAAATACAGATATTGCCAATATTAAGTCGCAAAAACTAATGGTAACCGATGCGAGTTTATTGTTATATGTGGATAATTCAGTAAGCTATACAAAAGAGCCTGAACGCCTCTTTATCTATAACACCCAAACAGGAGCTGTACTTGTAGATTATCAGTACGACCCAACATCAAATGCTGATTCGTCTACTTATTCATATCTCTATCATCTAGGAAAATTGCAAAAAGAAAACGGAAAAGGAGCTTTTTACCAATTGAGGATTACCAATCATATTTTAAATCTGGTTAATGAAATAGGAACAAATGTACCTTTAGGAATAGTAGTAGCTTCTAATATAAAAAACACTAACTCAGGAGCATATTTGAGAGACACTAATACAAAAGGCAAAATACTATCTTCAGCAGTGGCTACTCCTTTGGGTACTGTTATAAAAGATGTAAAATTGCGTATCAGCTACACTCAACCTAAATAGTGATGGATTTAAGAGATCAGTTAAAATCACTTTTCCCTGACCATATAGAAGAGGAGATACCTCAAGAAGCTCCTTCTAATATTTGGTTGCAGGATGAACCTTTACTATGCAAATACGAAAAACGCAAAGGAAAACCCGTAACCGTAATTGAGGGCTATAATGGCGCAGAAGCCGATTTTAAGATTTTGGCTAAAGAACTCAAAACGTACCTTGGCGTAGGGGGAACTGTGAAAAACGATACTATCCTCATACAAGGTGATTACCGTGACACTATTATGCAACTTCTCAAAAAAAAAGGTTTTAAGGTGAAGCGCATAGGCGGTTGAAAACAATTGACAATTCATAATTAACAAATTAGTAATATGAAATTATTAGAAGGAAAAACAGCTATTATCACTGGTGCTAGTAGAGGCATTGGGCGTGGTATAGCCAAAGTATTTGCATCCCACGGGGCAAATATTGCTTTTTCGTACAGTTCGTCAGTGGATGCTGCAATGGCATTAGAGAAAGAATTAGCTACAAAAGGTGTGAAAGTAAAAGGCTACCAAAGCGATGCTTCTAACTTCGCACAGTCGCAAGAATTTGTAGATGCAGTGGTAGCGGAATTTGGCACAGTTGATATTCTAGTAAACAACGCAGGTATCACTAAAGACAACCTACTGATGCGCATCAATGAAGAAGATTTTGATAAGGTAATAGAAGTAAATCTCAAATCGGTGTTTAATATGACCAAAGCGGTACAGCACATTATGCTTAAACAACGTAAAGGTTCTATTATCAATATGAGTAGTGTGGTGGGCGTGAAAGGCAATGCTGGACAGTCAAACTATGCGGCTTCTAAAGCGGGAATTATCGGCTTTACCAAATCGATTGCCTTAGAGTTAGGCTCTCGAAATATCCGTTGCAATGCTATCGCTCCAGGCTTTATAGAAACCGAAATGACAGCTGTACTTGACGAAAAAGTAGTACAAGGCTGGCGTGATGTTATCCCCCTAAAACGTGGCGGACAACCCGAAGACGTAGCGAATGCTTGTGTGTTTTTAGCCTCTGAAATGTCGGCTTACATCACAGGGCAAGTGCTCAATGTTGATGGAGGAATGCTCACATAATTTTGTTATATCAGAAAAACTTTTTATTTTTGCCGAATGTTAATAAAAAAATATATCATCATCGGTCTGCTGACTGTGCTCTTTACTTCGTGTGGAGAGTATCAAAAAGCCTTAAAATCAAAAGAAGGAAGCGTAAAATACACTGAGGCTGA
Source organism: Capnocytophaga sp. oral taxon 336 str. F0502 (assembly GCF_000411575.1). Classification (NCBI taxonomy): domain Bacteria; kingdom Pseudomonadati; phylum Bacteroidota; class Flavobacteriia; order Flavobacteriales; family Flavobacteriaceae; genus Capnocytophaga; species Capnocytophaga sp. oral taxon 336. The sequence goes on from NZ_KE150489.1 coordinate 503,295, forward strand.
AAAGCTATATAAGGCTAAAAAATATAAAAAAGCGACACGCCTTTTTGAACAAATAGCTTCAGAATATGCGGGTAAGCCACAAGGAGAACGTATTTATTATATGTTTGGAGATTCTTACTATCAGCTAAAACAATACAGTTTAGCGTCTTATCAGTTTGAACGACTTCAGAAATTATATCCTCGTAGCGAAAAAGCTACAGAGTCGGCTTTCTTAGAAGCAAAATCGCTTTACTTGGAAACTCCTAAATATAGTGTAGACCAAACTTATACTTATCAGGCTCTTGAGAAATTACAATACTTTTTGGATAGATACTCTGATAGTGAATATGCTAAAGAAGCTAACGAGCTAGCCTTAGACTTAGTAACTCGCTTAGAGAAAAAAGAGTTTGAAATAGCTAAACAATACGACCAAATACGCGACTATCAAGCAGCAATGAAGTCGTTAGACAACTTTTTGACCAATAACCCAGGTAGTGTCTTTAGAGAAGATGCGTTGTACACGCGTTTGCATTCAGCTTACGAGTGGGCTATAAATAGTATAGAAACTAAGAAAGAAGAACGCCTCAATACCGCTAAAGAAGCTTACGACAACTTATTGCGTGCCTACCCTGAAACTAAATACAAAAAGGAAGCAGAGAATATGCTTACGAAAATAAACACATCATTAAAAAGTTTTACATCACAAAAATAATATCATTACATTATGGATTTTAAGAAAATAGATGCTCCTACCACTACTGTTACTTATAACAAATCGGCTATAGAAGCACCTACGGGTAATATTTATGAAGCTATCTCTATTATTGCTAAAAGAGCTAACCAAATAAATGCCGAAATTAAAAAGGAATTAGTAGAAAAATTAGAGGCTTTCGCTACTAATAATGATAGCTTGGAGGAAATCTTTGAGAATAAAGAGCAAATAGAGGTATCTCGCTTTTATGAGCGCTTACCTAAACCACAAGCTATTGCTGTAAAAGAATGGCTTGAAGGTAAGATTTATTACCGTGAAGCCGAATAGAATTGGGTATTTATAGATTATTTGTTAGGCTTTAAGCAGTAAGCGTTTGCTTGCCGTTTAGAGCCTTTTTCTAATTATATTTCTGAATTATGAATATCGTACTTGGTATCACTGCAGGTATAGCGGCTTATAAGACACCTCAATTAGTACGCTTGCTCACCAAAAAAGAGCACAATGTAAAGGTAATTCTCACTGAGAATGCAAAAGAGTTTGTAACACCTCTTACCCTCAGTACAGTATCTAAAAACCCTGTGCTAACAAATTTTTCCTCTCCTGAGGGCAATTGGTATAGCCACGTAGAGTTAGCTCTATGGGGAGATGCGATGCTCATCGCTCCTGCTACGGCTAATACCATTGCTAAAATGGCTCACGGTGTATGTGATAACTTACTGTTGGCTACTTATTTCTCCGCTAAAGCACCCGTATTCATCGCCCCTGCAATGGATTTGGATATGTATGCTCACCCTACGGTTACAGAGAATTTAATTAAATTAAAGTCTTTTGGTAATCATATCATTCCCGCAACTTATGGCGAACTTGCTAGCGGACTTGTAGGGCAAGGACGTATGGCTGAACCCGAAGATATAGCCCTGTTTTTAGAGAATGCACTTACCGAAAATCTTCCTTTTAAAGGTAAAAAAATTCTCATTACTGCAGGTCCTACTTACGAGGCAATCGACCCCGTACGTTTTATAGGAAACTTTTCTTCTGGCAAAATGGGGATTGCCCTTGCTAATGAAGCCGTACGACAAGGAGCTGAGGTACATTTAATATTAGGTCCCTCTACTGAAAAGAATATTCACTCACAAATACACTTGCATAGGGTGGTAAGTGCTCAGCAAATGTACGAAGCTGCTGTAATCGAATTCTCTACTTGTGATATCGCTATCCTTGCCGCTGCTGTGGCTGACTATACGCCTGAAACTGTAGCCTCCGAAAAAATTAAAAAGAAAGGCGGTAATCTCAGTCTTACCTTAGTGCCTACCGTCGATATATTGGCATCTTTAGGAAAAATCAAAACTACTCAGACGCTTATAGGTTTTGCCTTAGAGACTGAAAATGAAGTTGCCAATGCCCAAACCAAATTGGAGAAAAAGAATTTAGATGCTATTGTACTCAACTCCTTGCGCGATACAGGTGCAGGCTTTGGTACCGATACTAATAAAGTTACTTTTATTACTAAAGAAACACAAATCAGTTTTCCTTTAAAAACTAAAGAAGAAGTCTCTAAAGATATTTTGACGCAAATATTTGGTATTCTTATAGAAAAGTAATATTTTTGTACTTTCAATCTTATAAAAATAAAACAAATGAAAGCATACATCTTCCCTGGTCAAGGAGCCCAATTTGTAGGTATGGGGCTTGATTTATACGAAAAATCTGCTGAAGCCAAAGCTCTTTTTGAAGCAGCTAATAGCATTCTCGGCTTCTCCATTACTGATATAATGTTTAGCGGTACTGATGAAGACCTCAAACAAACCAAAGTTACCCAGCCTGCTATCTTCTTGCACTCAGTAATCCTTAGCAAAGTACTTGGTAAAAATTTTGCTCCTCAAATGGTTGCAGGACATTCATTAGGTGAATTTTCTGCTTTAGTAGCCAATGAAGCCCTCTCATTTGAAGATGGTTTGCAATTAGTAGCCAAACGTGCTACCGCTATGCAAAAGGCTTGCGAATTACAACCTGGTACAATGGCTGCCGTATTAGGCTTAGACGATAGTAAGGTTGAGGAACTTTGTGCAACAGTTGACGGAATTGTAACCCCTGCCAACTATAATTGCCCAGGTCAGTTGGTGATTTCAGGTGAACTCAAAGCTGTAGAAGCAGCTTGCGAAAAGATGAAAGAAGCAGGAGCTAAGCGTGCTCTTGTATTGCCTGTAGGCGGAGCTTTTCACTCAGTACTGATGAAACCTGCCGAAGAAGAATTGGCAGCAGCGATTGAGCAAACGACTTTCCATAAACCGCTTTGTCCAGTATACCAAAATGTAACTACTACGGCTGTAAGCAATGAAGCTAACATTAAAAAGAACCTCATCAAGCAACTTACTGCTCCTGTGAAATGGACACAAAGTGTACAACAGATGATTGCTGATGGTGCTACCGAATTTATTGAAGTAGGACCTGGCAAAGTACTACAAGGCTTGGTGAAGAAAATAAACAAAGAGGCAGTGGTAGCTTCGGCAGAAATATGATACAAGTAGAAAATTTACATAAATCTTTTAATGGAACTGAAGTGCTCAAAGGTATTTCTACTACTTTTGAAAAAGGTAAAACGAATCTGATTATCGGGCAAAGTGGTTCAGGTAAAACTGTGTTCCTCAAATCACTTTTAGGTCTTTTTACCCCCGATTCGGGCGACATTATCTACGATGGGGTGAAGTACGCTGATATGAAACGCAAAGAACGTGTAGCCTTGCGTCAAAAAATGGGAATGGTATTCCAAGGAAGCGCTTTATTCGACTCTATGACGGTGCTCGAGAATGTGATGTTCCCTTTGAAGATGTTTTCTCAGAAAACACCTGAAGAAATACGCGAGCGTGCTAATATAGTATTGAGCCGTGTAAACTTAGTAAATGCTGATGATAAATTACCATCAGAAATTTCTGGAGGTATGCAGAAACGGGTTGCTATTGCTCGTGCGATTGTAAACCAACCCAACTATCTGTTTTGTGATGAACCTAACTCGGGACTAGACCCTAAGACCTCTATCGTAATAGACAACCTTATTCAGGAAATTACTGAAGAGTTTAACATCACCACCGTAATCAATACTCACGATATGAACTCAGTAATGGAAATAGGGGCTAAGATTGTATTCCTAAAAAATGGTTATAAAGAATGGGAAGGCACTAAAGAAACTATTTTCCGCACCGATAACGAAGCAGTTACTGACTTTGTGTATTCATCGGAGCTATTTAAGAAGGTAAGAAAGGCTTATTTAGAAGAACACGAGGATTAAGATTAATAATTAAATTTCTAAAAAGGCTACCCATAAAATTTATAGGTAGTCTTTTTATTATTAGAGAATTAAGGGAATTTATATTCTAAATCTCACTTAAAAAGAAAAGCTCTCCTTGGAGAAAGGAAAGCTTTCATTGGTTTACTATAAACCCGTGTAAAAATATTTACACAAAACAACACAACTAAATCTTATGAAGCGGTCTGGACGGGACTCGAACCCGCGACCCCATGCGTGACAGGCATGTATTCTAACCAGCTGAACTACCAGACCTTCAGTAAATTTGTGCAATTCATTTCTTCATTGCGGTTGCAAAGGTACTACTTTTTTTATTACTTGCAAATTTTTAGAGTGTTTTTTTAAACTTTTTTTAATCTTTCTTTATAATATATCTGATAATAAACATATTAAAGTATTAGATATTAAAGGTTGTATTGGCTGTTTTTAAATGTAATTCCACTGCATTACTATCGGTAAGGCTTGTAATATAACAAGTAATGCCCATCACCTTGTCATATAACGAGCCATTTTTGCGATACTTTTCAGGTAACTTTTTAAGCAAAAGTTTATCAAATGATGTTTCACGTCCGTTTTCTTGATTGATAATAGCTGTAAAAAAGATATCTAATAAATGTTGCAAAACCACATAGCCCGATACTTCTTTTTCTACTACCTCATCGGATTGGTATATACGTTCCACACTACAATCTATTACATCAGTGATTTGGTGGCGATATTTACTATCATATAAAAGCGACTGGTGAAATTCTCCTGCCAAGATTGCATCTTCATTTTGCAAGAAGATGTCGGTAGCATCTTGTATCAAAGCTCCTATAGCAACTGCGCGCAAATAAGCAATACGTTCTTCTTTAGTTTGTAGTTTGCTATATTTATAAGTATTTATCTTATCTGAGATGATACCACCTAAATACTCTAAGGCTACATCTTCGCTGATAAGTCCTAAGTTGATACCGTCTTCAAAGTCTATAATAGTATAACAGATATCGTCGGCTGCCTCTACCAAGAAAGCTAAGGGATGACGTGCATAACGCAATTCACCATTTACACTATTAGATTTTAGTCCTAAAGTTTCAGCCACCTCTTTGAAGAATTTTTTATCGCCTTGGAAAAAACCATATTTCTTATCAGCTATACGGTCAGTAGGACGTACAGGTAATGATTCTTTAGGATACTTAGTAAAAGCTCCTAAGGTAGCATAAGTAAGCCGTAAGCCCCCCTCTGCCCCCAAACGTGTTTCATTAAGGATTCTAAAGCCATTGGCATTCCCTTCAAAACTACACAAATCAGCATACTCGGCTTCTGTGAGTAAATGTTTGATAGCAGTTCCTTTTTTGAATTGAAAAAACTCTCCTATAGCCTTTTCACCACTGTGCCCAAAAGGTGGATTACCAATATCGTGTGCTACCGCAGCTGCTGCAATAATGGCTCCAAAATCATTAGTTTGGTAGCCCAATTCGCGCAAGTGAGGATATTTGGTGAGCACGTGTTTACCCACAGCACGCCCTAAACTACGCCCCACTACCGACACCTCAATACTATGTGTAAGACGTGTGTGTACAAAACTTGTTTTTGAAAGTGGAATTACTTGTGTTTTGTCTTGCAAGCTACGAAAAGCACTTGAAAAGACCACACGGTCATAATCCATATCAAAACTGAGTCGTGTTTCATCTTCATTTTTTCGCAAACGAAGACTAGTATCACCATATTTATTAAGAGAGAGTAAGTTTTCCCAAAGCATTTTTATTGTTTATTTAAGGTACGGGGTCATAGCCACTTCCTCCCCAAGGGTGGCAACTACATATACGCTTAATAGCCAACCAGCCTCCCTTAAAAAAACCGTACTTTTGCAAGGCTTCTAAAGTGTATTGCGAGCAGGTAGGGGTATACCTGCACGTAGGAGGCTTAAGTGGCGAAATGGCTACTTGATAAAAGCGCACTAAATAAATGAAAAGATACTTCATTTCATTAGTTATTAGTCAGTAGTTATTAGCCGTTAGTTTTCTAACTACTAACAACCAATTTCTAACTACTACTTAGTAAATCGTTCAATTACTTCGTTGCTTACACCAGTATTAGAGAAGCCTCCATCGTGGAAGAGGTTTTGCATCGTTACTTTGCGAGTAAGATCGGAGAAGAGAGATACCGTATAATTGGCACAATCTTGAGCGGTGGCATTACCCAGTGGTGACATAGCATCGGCGTAGGCGATAAAACCGTCGAAACCTTTTACGCCTTGTCCTGCAGTAGTAGCGGTAGGTGATTGTGAAATGGTATTCACTCGCACTTTCTTGTCTTTACCAAAGAAATAGCCAAAACTACGCGCAATAGATTCTAAGTAAGCTTTATTATCAGCCATATCGTTATAATCAGGGAAGGTGCGTTGTGCTGCCATATAAGTAAGGGCAACAATACTACCCCACTCGTTCATTGCATCATTCTTATAAAGCACTTGACATACTTTGTGAAAAGAAAGCGCTGAAACGTCCCAACCTTTTTCGGTGTTCACATAGTTAGACTCGGTATAAGGAATGTTTTTGCGCACGTTTACCGACATACCGATAGAGTGCAACACAAAATCCAACTTACCTCCTAAAATCTCCATAGCTTTAGTTACCAAGTTTTGGAGATCGTCCATATTGGTAGCATCGGCAGGAATGATTTCAGAGCCTGTTTTTTCGGCTAAGTTTTTTATTTGTCCCATACGCATTGCTACGGGAGCATTGGTAAGTACAAACTTACCACCTTCTTCGTGTACACGTTCTGCTGTTTTCCAAGCAATAGAATTTTCGTCTAAGGCACCAAAGATGATACCTCTTTTTCCTTTTAATAAATTATACATAATTTTTTCTTTTATAAAATGAATTTTGTTCCTATGGGGCAAATGTACAAAATATTTCTGTATAAATAAAAAGCTACCTGACATTTTAGGTAGCTTTCTATCTGTATACAATAAGTGTATTACTTTTCAAACGCTTTTAAAGCATTGATAATAATAGCAATACACTCTCTTAATTCCGTTTCATTCATTACCAATGGCGGAGCAAATCTAATGATATTGCCGTGAGTAGGTTTAGCGAGCAAACCATTATCGCGCATCTTTAGGCAGATATTCCAAGCAGTGTCACTCTCTTCGGTATCGTTGATAACCACCGCATTTAGGAGCCCTTTACCACGTACTAAAGTGGCTATTTTTGAAGTTTTGATATATTCGCCGATTTCTTTGCGGAAAATCTCACCCAAACGAGCAGCATTTTCAGCCAAATGTTCATCTTTTACTACCTGTAAGGCTTCAATCGCTACGGCTGCTGCCAAAGGATTGCCTCCAAAAGTACTACCGTGTTGTCCAGCTTTAATCACGTGCATAATACGGTCATCGGCAAGGACAGCACTTACGGGATACACTCCACCACTAAGAGCTTTCCCCAGTACCAATATATCTGGTTTTACATTCTCGTAGTCTACTGCCAAACGTTTCCCGGTACGCGCTACTCCTGTTTGTACCTCATCAGCGATAAATAGTGCATTATACTTTTCGCATAAGGCTTTTGCTCCGCTTAAATACCCCTCGGAAGGGACGTATACACCAGCTTCACCTTGTATAGGTTCTACTAAAAAGCCTGCTACTGTTGCTTTATTATCAGCAAGAACTTTCTCCAAAGCGACTAAATCGTTGTAAGGAACGGAAACAAAACCAGGTGTATAAGGTCCAAAGTTCTTACGCGCATTTTTATCAGATGAAAAAGATACAACTGTAGTGGTACGCCCGTGGAAGTTCTGGTCGCATACGATGATGATGGCAGCACTTTCAGGCACCCCTTTCTGTTCGTACGCCCATTTGCGACATATTTTAATAGCTGTTTCTACCGCTTCAGCTCCTGTATTCATCGGGAGAACTTTCTCGAAGCCAAAATACTCGGTTACGTACTTTTCATACACTCCGAGCTTATCGTTGTAGAAAGCGCGAGAAGTGAGTGTAAGAGTTTGTGCTTGGTCAGTAAGCGCTTTGATAATACGCGGGTGGCAGTGACCTTGGTTTACGGCAGAGTAAGACGAAAGAAAATCGTAGTAGCGTTTGCCTTCGACGTCCCACACATATACCCCTTGCCCTTTGCAGAGTACGACGGGTAGTGGGTGATAGTTATGGGCACCGTACTGATTTTCGAGTGTCATTGCTTGTTCTGAGGTTAATTTATGTGTTATCATATATTTGTGTTATATACTTTTAAAGATAAAATAATATTCATTCTATTACAAAACTATATTTTCATATTTACTTTGTGTCTAATAGTAATTTTTCTATCGTAAAAAACTTGGACAAAGATACAACAATAAATTAAATAATCCTATATATTCATATAAAAAAAGAAGTTTAACGCCTAAATTTTCTTTATATGAAATAGTTTATATCGTTTTATACTTGTAGTATTTTTTCTTTTCACAGAAATAATTCTGCAGTATTTCATACTTTTGAACAATAATTTTATTACAGTGTTAACTATTGATTTTCTTTGTATTAACATTAGATTTTATATTTATCCAAAAAATAGAAAAAAGATTTTTTGTAAAAAATTTCTTTTTATTAAAAAAATATTATACCTTTGCCTCAATTAAAAAATCATAGATTATGGCAGATACAGTATTACAACCAAAAAGTACAGACGTAAAAACAGATACGGAAGTACAACTGACAGGTGCACAACTACAACAAATGCTTGATGCTCACTGTCAAGATATGAAAGCAGGAATGCCAGGATTCCTTTTCTATGGAATTTTGAGCAGTACTGATGGTTCTATCTTAAGTAAAGCTTCTGCTAATGAGGAAGCTTCAAGGATAATTGAGCAAGGCTCTGCTTTTCACCTTACTATTGTTGATCAAGTAAAGAAAGTTGTAGATGGTAATGGTTTAGGAAAATTGGAGTTAGATTATATCCTTATTGAAACAGATAAAATTACGTTTATGCTGATGATTTCAGCTTTAGGTAAATTCTTTTCTATCACCGCTTTAGATAGACCTAAATCAAATATTGGTATCTCAAGAGCTTTACTTTACAAATGTAAAAGAGAATTTGGGACACTATTAGATGATTTTTTTTAGTATTTTTACAAAAAACTATAAAAGCACAAAACAAGAAATATCTGTTTTGTGCTTTTTTATATCAATCAAATAAAACTCTTATAATATCTTATTATTAGCATCTATCATCACAGCTCCTACAGTAGCGTTGCTGGTCTCATCGATGAGGATAGCACTACCCATTGGAGGATTGCTTTGGAAAGTGTCGTATACTAATGGGGAAGCCGTTTTGAGTCGGATTTTTGCGATTTCATTGAGTTTTACACTTTCTACGCCTTCAGTTTGGTTGAGGGTATTGACGTCTATTTTATACTCTATTTCCTTCACAATTGCTTTTACAAGTTTACTACGCTGTTGCAACAAGTATTTATTACCTTCGCGCAATTCGCGTTTATCCATCCAGCATACAATAGCCTCGATATCTTGCCCTTGCTGAGGCTCTGCTCCTTGTTTGGCAAAGTAGTCGCCACGAGAAATATCGATATCGTCTTCGATGTGTAGTACTACTGGGTCACCTGCCTTTGCTTCTGCAACTTCTTCGCCGTTATACTCTATCTTACTGAGTTTTGTACTAATACCTTCTGGTTCTACTATTATCGCATCACCTTTGCGATACGTGCCCGAAATGACTTCTCCCGCATAACCACGGTAATCGTGTAAAGCTTCGGTTTGTGGGCGTATTACATACTGCACCTGAAAACGAGGTTGGTCATAGTTGTCTTTGCTAATTTCTACTGTTTCCAAAAAGTCTAAAAGCGAATTACCTTTGTACCAAGGCATTGCCTCAGTGGTATTCACGATATTATCGCCTACAAAAGCCGAAATAGGGAAATAGTGCACGCTCTTCAATCCTAAACGTTTGGCAATCTCTTCGTACTCTTGCTTGATATTGTTAAACACCTCTTCGCTATAACCTACCAAGTCCATTTTGTTTACGGCTACCACTACCTCTGGGATATTGAGCAGGGAGGCGATGATTGAATGGCGACGAGTTTGTTCGGTTACGCCATTGCGAGCATCTACCAAAATGATTATGAGCTCGGAATTAGAAGCCCCCGTAATCATATTGCGGGTGTATTGGGTATGACCAGGAGCATCGGCGATGATAAATTTGCGTTTGGGAGTAGCAAAGTAGCGGTAGGCTACATCGATAGTAATCCCTTGTTCGCGTTCAGCACGAAGCCCGTCGGTGATGATAGCGAGGTCGATACCATCGTCGTTCTTATTTTTTGATTGTTGTTCCAATGCTTCGAGCTGGTCGGCTAAAATACTTTTGCTATCGTATAACAATCGACCTATAAGGGTACTTTTACCGTCGTCTACGCTACCTGCGGTGATAAATCGTAATATATTCATTTGCTTTATTTCTGTTGAGTAAATATAATTTGGTGCAAAAGTACAAACTAATTGGCAAATTAGCAAATTTGGAAATTAGTAAATGGGGCACGAACTACAAGAAATGCACCAGCAGAGGCGGACTTGTAGAACGGGGTCAGACAGGTGAGAGGTGCGAGTCACGCGGGCGATAGAGGGTTAGAGCTATCGGAAGAAAACAGAGAAGTTCGAAAGTGAGTTAAGAGTGATTTTGGTGAGAAATGGTCGTTAGGAGGGTATGGTTAGCTTATAGGGAGCTTATAGGAAGCTTATACGAATCTTGGACGATTGGTATAGAAAGGGTATACAAATAGTTGATTCATAATATGATACAACAATGATAAAAATGTTAAAAACGGGGTTTCGAAGCGAAAGAAAGGGAAAAGGCAATAGGCCTTAGGCCATAGGCACTAGGGGGGAGTGTGAAGGAAAAGAGAATTGACGGGTCGGGAAATTAGAGAATTAGCAAATTTGGAAATTAGTAAATAGAGTGAGAGGTTCTGGACTATAGGCCATAGGCATTAGGAGGAAGTATGACGAAAAGATAATAGACGGATCGGGAAATTAGAAAATTAGCAAATTTGGAAATTAGCAAATGGAGTGAGAGGTTCTGGACTATAGGCCATAGGCACTAGGAGGGAGTATGACGAAAAAGGGGAAATTAGTGACGGGAAAGGCGAATGAAAAATGGAATTTTGTTATATTGAATTGATGTTATTTAACTCTAAGGGGCAAAAGAAGAACCAATAATAACTCGTATTAAAAGTTTTACTACAAAAAACTTTACTATTAATACCAAATTTTATATTTTTGCGCAAAATAAATCAGAGCTAAAAACAAGCTCATCGCTTAACTGAAATAAGAAAATGAGCTTCTGAGACAATTAAAAGATTATAAGGTAAAAGGTAAAAAAGATGACAAGTGATAAAATGAGAATTGTATTTATGGGGACACCTGACTTTGCTTTGGCGTCGCTAAAAGCATTAGTAGAGAACCATTACAACGTAGTAGGTGTAGTAACGGTAGCCGATAAACCTTCGGGACGCGGACAGAAGCTACACCAGTCGCCAGTGAAACTCTATGCCGAAAGCAAAGGGATACCAGTGTTACAACCCATAAAACTAAAAGATGAAACTTTTGTAAATGCACTGAAAGCCTTACAACCCGATTTGCAAATAGTAGTAGCCTTCCGTATGTTGCCCGAAGTGGTATGGCGATTGCCTAAATACGGCACATTCAATCTGCACGCCTCTCTTTTACCTAACTATCGAGGAGCAGCTCCCATCAACTGGGCAATTATCAACGGGGAAAAGGAAACAGGGGTAACGACTTTCTTTATAGACGAGAAGATTGATACGGGAGCTATTATCGCACAAAAGGTTACACCTATTGGGTCTCACGAAACAGCGGGCACCTTACACGACAAACTAATGGTGCAGGGCGCTGAATTGGTACTAAAAACCGTAGATAGCATTGCAGAAGGGACTTGCACTACCCAACCACAAAACAAAGAAGTAACTTTTGCCGAAGCTCCTAAGATATACAAAGAGACTTGTAAGATAGATTGGCAAGCGGAAGGAATGACAATAGAGCGTTTAGTGAGGGGAATGAGTCCCTACCCTACTGCGTGGACAGCGTTTGTACAAAAAGGAGAAGTGTTAAATGTAAAAGTATATGATGCTCTTTTCGAACCTGTCTCTCATCAATATCCTATTGGGGAACTCTTAGTAGATAAAAAGGGACTACGTGTAGCTGTGAAAGATGGTTATATACAGCTATTAGAATTGCAATTACCTGCTAAAAAACGTATGAAGACCACAGACTTGCTAAATGGGTTCAGCTTTGATAATACCACAATACTATAATGACGAGTCGTAGCACGACAGGCAATTAAAAAACTTTGGTAAAAATTGATTTTCTAATCAGATAATTGACAAACTGGCTAATTGGCTAATTAAAATATTTATCTCTTCTTCTGTATTAAAGCTGTGTAAACATATTCTCAGGCGTTCTTGTCCCGCAGGTACGGTGGGTGCTAAAATCGGTAATACGCCTATATCTTGGGCTTGTAGTACTTCGGCAAGTGCTTTCACTCGTTCATTGCCTGCTACTACTATGGCTTGAATGGCTGAATCAGAAGGAATAAAACCTTGTATTTTGTATTTGGCAATTTGCGTTTTAAAATACTGTATATTATGATGCAGTTGTTCTATTGATTTAGTTGTCTGTAAGGTCTCATATCCTGCCCTAATAGTTGCCACACTATGTGGACTCATAGCAGTAGTATATATGAAAGAGCGTGAAAAGTTCACTAAATACTGTATCACCTCATCTGAAGCTAAAACAGCAGCTCCGTGTGCTCCCAAGCCTTTCCCGAAGGTAACGATGCGGGCAAAAATTTCTTCTTCTACCCCCAATGCTTGCACCAATCCACAGCCGTGTTTGCCAAACACTCCTATGGCGTGAGCTTCGTCTACCGCTATATAAGCCCCATACTGCTTTGCTAATGTTACCAAACGCACCAAATCAGGACTATCACCGTCCATTGAAAAAACTGTTTCAGTAACGATGAGCACCGTTTTATCAGGGGAAGCAAACTTTTTTAAGAGCTTTTCTAAATCGTCTAAATCATTATGTTTAAACTTATAGGAGTTGGCTAAACTCAGTGAAATACCGTCGCGTATAGAAGCGTGACTGTAACTATCGTATAAGATAATATCACCTCGCCCTACAATACAGGAGAAGAATCCCACATTGGCATCATAGCCCGAATTGTACAAAAGAGCTGTTTCGGCGTTATGAAAATGAGCTATATAGCTTTCGGTTTCGGAAAAGATAGGCAAGTTACCCGAAAGCAATCGCGATCCTGTAGCCCCGTGAGGTGCTGTTTGTTGAGGGAGTAATTCAGAGATGCGTTTAGTAATCTCAGAATTTGTACTGAATCCTATATAATCATTGGAGTAGAAATCAATAGCAAAATGGCGTTGTTTGAGACTGCGTAAAGCATTGTGAGCCTCACGTTCAGCTAATTTTTCTTCGATGTGTTTCATTTGAATATTCTTTTATTCTTTCTCCTTTACAGGAAAGAAAAAGGCTCTGGGATGTGCTTTAAAGGCTCTCCATACGCAACGACCTAAATATTTTAGTTCAAAAGCAGGGACTTCGCGAGAACGTAAGGCTATCCATAGCGACAGACCAAAACTCACAATAAAGTTACCTAAACCGATGATGCCTATCCCTAAAATACACCAAAGGATATTCTCCAAGCTAATGATAAAATTCATACCATACAAGCCATAAGCTAAATTACCACTGGCAAAGGTGATGTGGCGTATATCGATGGGCAAACCGAAGAAATGACCTATTGCCCACGCACTTCCCATAAAGACTCCAAACCAAATATTTGAGACGACACTCGGCCACTTTTGTTGCATCCAGTTAGCAACGCGTTGCATACGTAATTTGCCAAAGAAGCCTTTAAGAAAAGGGTGTTCGGAAAGACGATAATAGAAGTTGTTAAAGTTGTTTACACTAGCTACGTTGCCTGCTATAATACCCGATAAGAACAGAAATATCCCTGCAATACAAGCGTGCAAGAATACGGGAGTGTGCCATATATTCAGGTCTTCCAAGAGATGTAAACTCTTTTTGGTAGCGATATTATAACCACTGAGATAACTCATTCCTATCGCCAAAAGCATAGACACAGGAAAAGCCCCAAACACATTGCCCACAAAGGCAATGAACTGCGAACGGAACAAACGCGTGAAGAGTGCTGAGAATTCGGTGTAGTGTTTCTGTTTTTCTTTATTGTTATCGTTGTCGCTGAGGCTCTCTAAAGTCTTAGCAATCGTAGAAGCCGTCATCGCAGGTTGCTTGGTAGCCAAAGTAGACCCTGTGAGGTAGATGAGCACAAAACCAATAGCGTAGTTTAAACTGTAGTTTAGCGCACGAAAAAAATCACTTTGGTCGGGTTGCATCGACATATAGAGTTTTACCAAACACATAAAACCCACGATAACGCCACCCCACAAAGCTGTTTTGAGCATCTTGAAGTACTCACCGGTAGTAGAAGTAATATAGTGTTCACCTGTCTTTCCAGTATAGTTCGTAATCTCGTAGGTGATGTTATAAACACTATCATCTATCAGCTTTCGAATATTGTTCTTCTTAGAATTAGTTTTCACCATATCTAAGTAGAAGGCAATTGTTTTTTCACATTTATCAGCTTCTTTTTCTATAAACAGGTAGTTATAGAGTCGCTTGATGCGTTTTATTTGCTGACGAATGAGCAAAAGAGTTTGGTTCACACTGAAACTCACCCCATATTTAGAAGTATTGGCATCAGCTTTGTTTACGAAATCCTCACACTGACCAGCTAAGATATTCAGCTGTTTGTAATCGAGTTCATGGTCTTGTATATATAAATAAGGCTTATCTTCCTTGGAAAGAGTACGTGCAAGATTGTTCAGTTCATCGTCGAGAGCGATAAAGGGGCTGTTGAGGTGAGCATATTCAGGCACCATACGGCGCACATCAGTTTGCAAGGCGAGCCCTCCCATACGTTGGGAGAGAATCATTATAGCCAAAAGGATTTGCTTGGAAGTAGTTTTGCTCTCACTATCCTCATAGAAAGTAGATACAGCAAGAATTTCAAAGAGTTCTTTCCAGTTATCTAAAGGAATTTGATTTACCCATTTCACATCGGAAGGACGGTAGAAGAGTTGGTTGAGTACGTATTGTATATTCTCTTCCGAAGGCTGGTCGGGCAAAAGCTGACGACTGATACGACGACGCAATTCTTTGAAGAAAGAAACACTGTTCAGCAGACCAGCATCAGTAAAAAGAATTACTTTTTGTTTATTAGCAAATACGTTATGGAGCTTTTCCTTGAAGAAAGCGATGCACTCGGGTTTGTGTTTGATTTCAGTGATGAGTTCATCGATATTGAGAGGAGACTTTTTATTTTTACTTTTGCGACGAAAGTAGTTCACTACATCAAACACGAAGTCAATATCTTCATAGTCTGATGAGTGCATATAAGTCTCAAAGATTTCATAAATAGATTTATATTCTTTTGCGAATCGTAACATATCTTACAATAAATAATTAAGAATTGATAAATTAGAATGGTGCAAAGGTACGAAAAAATTGTCAATCTGCTAATTTGTTAATTAAAAAAGGCTGCCCGAGTAGGACAGCCTTTTGAGTTCTTATCTTTTATTTTTCAACTTATTAGAAGTTGTAGCGTACTCCGAAGCTAAAGGTACGACCTTCGCCAAAGTACACTTGGTTTCTCACATCGATACCTTGGTAAGTTTTACTACTATCAGTGGTGTGAATGCTTGTATATGATTCAGCGATGTAATAAGTATCTAATAGGTTATAGGCGTGAGCTGAGAAAGTGAGACGTTGCTTATCAGTAAGTTGCCATCTATAAAAAGCAGAAAGGTCAAACAAATGATAAGCAGGTAATTTTATAGCTCCTTTTTCGGCTACTGTCTTTTCAGAAAAAGTACCAATATTCAAATTAGCATATAGGTTATCTATATAGCGCCAATCGATATCAAAATTCAAATTCTTCACGGGCAGTACAGTTAATCCTAAAGAAGCTGTTGTTTGAGCTGTTTGCCCTACTTTTGCCTTATCTAAGTATAGTTTGAGCTCTGCAGCCCTACCAACAGGCACCTCATTTCCTTGTAAGTCTATAGCATTACCATTCTCATTCAAAAGAGTTCCTGAGGCATCACCTTTGTAATACCAGTCACCAAATGAGAACATACCATTTAGTTTTAAGTAATCAGTAATAGTAGCTTTGAAATCTACTTCCACCCCATTGTGTATTTCTTGAACACCCAAAATATTTGCATAGCCTGTATTACTGCCACGTCCTCCTGAAGAACTTCCGAAAGTGTAAGTTTGACGAAGGAATCTATCTTTCCAAGTAGTGTGATAAAGGTTTAAATTACCACTGAAGAATTTAGATTTAAAACCATATCCAGCTTCTACTCCAAATATCTTTTCATTGGTAAGCGAAGGATTTAAATAGTTTAGATTGTTAGGATATACAGCGTTGAAGAAAGGTTGCTTAGAATAATATCCTATGTTAGCATACACATTATGCTGTTCGTTGATATTATAATTCACTCCTCCTTTGATATTATAACCTATCAAGTTTTTAAAACCTGTTTTAGTATACATTACCGAATTAGGATTTGTACTTATGGCGCGTGAAACTCCATCTTTCAAAAAGTTATCAATACGTTGGTATGACTGCATAGAGGTAGAACCTTGTAAGAAAGCTGAAAAATGATCGTCGGAGTATTCTAACTGTGAAAAAAGTCCCATCCATTTCACTTCCCCTTCACTACTATAACCTATACGATTTTCAAGAGGTTCTACTTTCTGGAAAGGATTCCAAGAGGGCTTAGTAGATACCGCAGAACGAATTACGGTAGGGGTTGCCAAATTCTTGTTGTTATTTCGTGTATTATCAGTATAACTATCGTTACCCAACAAATCAGTTACTACTTGGTAGTGATAACCATAGTAATAACGACCATCAAGCCCCATATTAATAGTAAAGTGATTATTAATCTGGTGTTGCAGGTTGGTAAGGATACCATACCAGTCGTGTGAGTTTACTGATCCATTTAAGGTAAAACCTTCACCATAACCTGTAAAAGCTCGACCTCCACCTGGATTAGCAATTGTTACGTTCTTTCCTGCTTCTCTTGGGTGTTGCATAGGGAGTAAATCATCTACTGTCTCTCCGTTGTTATAACGCACCACTTTATCGAAATCTATCTGTCCATCATCTCTACGGAAAGAATTTAAATAGTTTTTCTGAAGTGAATAAGTGGTTGTACCACTAGCAGTAGTTTTCGAAGAGATTGAATGTGCCACCCCCGATGAACTTGTTCCCATACCACGCCCTAATGATGCATATACTACAGTACTAAGGGAAGTACTTTCATTGATATTCCAATCCCAATTGAGCATTGCTACTGGTTTGTGATAAACATTTTTCTTAATGGTGTGTTCTTCACCATTTAAGTATCCCCAATCTGAATTATAGCGACGGTTGGGTTTGTCTTCTGAACCATATTTCTGATAATCAGAAATTAGCGGACTTATATTACGTTGATTATGCCATTGTGGAGCCCCTGTGAAGGTAAATTGGAAACTATGCTTTTTAGAAGGTTCATAACCTAATGCAAAATAGTAGCTATAGCCATCAAACTGAGTACCATCTACATATTTACGTCCTGCATTTTTGCTGAACAACACAGAAGCCGACCAACCAGTAAGACTCTTTCCTGTATTGTAAGAAACCGTACCTTTATATTCTTGATTAGTACCATAGTTGAAAGATATATTCCCTCCTTCTTGCATATCCGAAGCACGCAAAATGAAATTCATAGTACCACCTACCGATGCAATCGCCAACTTAGATGCGCCGAGTCCACGTTGTACCTGCATCGCGGAAGTTACATCTGAAAGCCCAGTCCAGTTACTGAAGTATACGGTACCACCTTCCATATCGTTTACAGGCATACCATTAACCATTACAGCCACATTCCTACTGTCAAAGCCTCGAATATTGATTTTAGAGTCACCAAAGCCTCCTCCCCCTTTTGTAGCATAAACAGAAGGCGTTCTATTGAGTACTTCAGGAAGTTCACGTGTACCTAATTTTTCTATAATTTCGGTAGCTTGAATAGTAGATACCGCCACAGGTGTTTTACGCTCTTGTGCAATGTCTAACAAGGTACTTTTACCTGTTACAATTACCTCTCCTAGGGTTTGTTGGTCGCTTGTAAGGGTAATTCGCACGTGCGCCTTACCATTCACAAGTTTATACGAAACTGTCTTGGTAACATATCCAAGATAAGAGAACTCTAAGGTTCCAGTAGGTGAGTCTACATTCAAGGAATACTTACCGTCCATATCAGTAGAAGCTCCTTTGGTAGTCCCTTTAACCAAAACATTTGCTCCCATTAACGGAGCGTTGTAATCACCATCAATTACTTCACCTGTAATAACTCCTTGCTGAGAGTAAAGCATTGATGTGAGAAAAAGTACGGCTACATTTAAAAACCAGCTTTTCATTATATTAGTTAAATTAGTTACGAATGGTTATGGTCAGTAGTGAGCTAAGAAATACTATTTATTCGGAGCAAAGTTACTAACTTTTTTGATATCCCCCAACAGATTTGTCAAAATATTTTCTAACATATTTATTAACAAGGATTCTACTTACACATAAAGCATTAAGTACAAGTATGTTGTACGCTTAAAGTTATGTATACAGCAAAAATAAAGTGTTAAATTTTAACTATTTTTTAATCTTTTGTAGTAGATTTGCGCTCTAAACCGAGCTCATACAGCAATGAATAGACAAAAGAAACATACCCAAGCCTTTGTTCTGGTAGCACTTTTATTCTTACTTTTTGGAGGTTTAACAGTGCTCATACAGCTTTTATTACCTCATCTTCGTGATGTGTTTCAGTTGCATTATTCCGATGCAGCCTATATTCTTCTATCTTTCTTCTTGTCTTACCTATTTTTTTCTATCCCTGCAGGTTTTATTCTCACTAAAATAGGCTATCAGCGGGGCATTATCTTAGGTCTTTTGCTTATCTCTTTGGGTGCTTTGCTCTTCTATCCTGCTGCCGGGGAACGCTTATATTGGGTATTTTTAACTGCTATCTTCGTATTAGGCTGTGGCGTTACTTTCCTACAAGTGGCTATGAACTCTTATATAGTGATTTTAGGCGACGAAGCCACTACGCCTAGCCGGCTCACTTTCTCTCAAGCTTTCAACGCTATAGGCACTACTATTGCTCCTATATTTGGAGCCGCTTACTTACTGAGCAACGAAATAAGAAAAGAAGCTGAAATAGAAGCCTTAGACACTACAGATAAGCTTATTTATTTCCGTGAAGAAACCTTTTCTATACAATTACCTTTTTTGTATATAGCCTTATGGGCACTTGCTTTAGCATTTGTTTTTGCAGTAGTTAAATTACCTTATGTTTATAGAATAAAAGAAGAAGTAAATAAAGACAGTTATTGGAATCTTCTCAAGAAAACTCCCTTACTGTTGGGGACTATAGGTATCTTCTTGTATGTAGGTGCTGAAGTAGTGATAGGAAGTTATGCAGTAAACTACTTCATCAATATGAACATCACTAAGGATATTTTAGAGAGCCCCTCTATGTGCTTTATTGTAGAAACGCTTGGCTTATTGGCAGGAAAACCTCATCTAACCTCAGCCGACCCCAAGGCTATTATAGCTGTTTTTCTCACTTTCTACTGGGGAGGTGCTATGTTAGGACGCTTTATCAGTGTTTATCTCATCAAGTGGATTGCTCCCGCCAAAGTTCTCATTGCTTTTGCTATAGTTGCCATCTCTCTTATTTTGTTTTCTATCAATACCGGTGGTTTGCTCTCAATGTGGACTTTATTAAGTATCGGCCTCTTCAACTCTATGATGTTTCCCACTATCTTTGCACTTGCTTGTGAAGGGATAGACGAACTCAAAACTCAAGCTTCAGGTATCCTTTGTACGATGATTGTCGGTGGCGGACTCTTGCCTATTCTGTACGGTTTCCTTACCGACTATATAGGTTTCCGCTTATCATTCCTCACCTTAGTAGTTTGCTACGGTTATATCGCCTTCTTTGGCTTTTACAAGAACAATAAATAATTTATTAAAGGTTAATGGTCAATAAAAAACTTAGTCAGAGTCCAAGGACTCTGACTAAGTATATAATTTGCTAATTTTCAAATTTGTTAATTTGCTAATTCCACGAACAGTTCTTCTCCTTCTTTTACTACTTTCGCTACTTTCTTACTAGTAAGACCTTTAATGGCTTTATCCCATTTCTTGTTAGAAAATGCCGTTTGTGTTTTGAGAGCATCTAAAAGCAGTCTTTCTGAGGTTTTTAAAAGCTCAAACACTACTTTCTCGTCTTCCGAAAGCTCTACTTCTTTCTTCTCAGGACGCATTTGTGGGAAGAAAAGCACTTCTTGTATGCTCTCATTATTAGTGAGGAACATTACGAGTCTGTCCATACCGATACCCAAACCTGAGGTAGGTGGCATACCGTATTCAAGAGCACGCAAGAAATCTTGGTCAATGAACATCGCTTCGTCGTCGCCTTTTTCTGAGAGTCGCAATTGTTCTTCAAAGCGCTCACGTTGGTCAATAGGGTCGTTCAATTCCGAATAAGCATTGGCAATCTCCTTACCGCATACCATTAACTCAAAACGTTCAGTAAGGTCGGGGTTGTCGCGGTGTTCTTTGGTCAGTGGCGACATCTCTTTGGGGTAATCGGTGATGAAAGTAGGCTGAATGAAGTTACCTTCGCATTTCTCACCAAATATCTCATCTATCAGTTTGCCTTTGCCCATCGCCTCGTCTACCGCAATACCGATAGACTGTGCAAAGGCTCTCAATTCGTCTTCTGTCTTTCCAGTAATGTCAAAGCCTGTGAACTGTTTAATAGCATCAGTCATCGTAAGGCGTGGATAAGGAGCTTTGAAATCTACTGTATGTTTACCAAAGGTCGCCTTAGTAGTACCATTCACGGCTATAGCGCAATGTTCGATTAAGCGTTCAGTGAAGTCCATCATCCAGTGATAATCTTTGTAAGCCACATAAATTTCCATAGCCGTAAACTCAGGGTTGTGAGTTCTATCCATACCCTCGTTGCGGAAGTTCTTAGAAAACTCATACACCCCGTCAAAACCTCCTACAATAAGACGTTTTAAGTAAAGTTCATTGGCAATACGCATATACAGCAGAATGTCCAACGCATTGTGATGGGTGATAAACGGACGTGCACTAGCTCCCCCTGGGATAGCTTGTAGTATAGGCGTCTCTACTTCCAAATATCCTGCATCGTTAAAAAACTGACGCATAGCATTGAAGAGTTTAGTGCGCTTGATAAACACTTCTTTCACTTGTGGATTTACTACCAAATCTACATAGCGCATACGGTAGCGTTGTTCAGGATCGGTGAAGGCATCGTGTACTTTACCATCGGCATCTACCTTAGGCATAGGTAGCGGACGTAATACTTTTGAAAGTAGCGTAAAGTTCTTTACCAATACGGTTTTCTCACCCATTTTAGTGATGAAGAGTGTTCCTTCAGCACCTATAAAGTCGCCTAAATCCAATAACTTTTTGAACACCTCATTGTAAAGCGTTTTATCATCGGTAGGGCACATCTCATCGCGGTTGAAGTACAATTGCATCGTGCCTTCACTATCTTGCAAAGTAGCAAACGAGGCTTTTCCTTGTACTCGCAACGACATTAATCTACCGGCTACAACCACTTGTTTACCTTCTTCATAATGGTTGGCTACGTCCTTAGAGGTAGTATCAACCGGATATAATGGAGCGGGATAAGGGTTTATCCCCAATTCTTTCAATTTAGAGAGTTTTTCTCTGCGAATGATTTCTTGTTCTGATAACATCTTTTTTAATGATTAACGCTTAATGATAAATGGTTAGTGGCTAGTGATTAAATGGAATACTTTTAGGGTGCAAAAGTACGGCGTTTTTTTGACTTACACAATAGTATTCGCAAATAAACACAACGTTCATATTTAAAGTTTTAAGAGTCTTCTCCCTTACAATCCTATTTATTCTGTAAAACAATTCTTCATAATGTGCTTTTGCTAGCAAAGATACTAAGTTATTTCTAAATGTGAACACTGTGCATTGACGTACTTTTATATTCTCTATACACCTCCCATAATACACAAAGAGAGACTAAAAAGTAACTATGCTGATGTTCACCTATAAAAAAGACTACCTAAAGAATTATATTTAGGCAGTCTTTCGTATATGATGTATCGTTTTATGCTATCCAAAAACGTGTAAAGCTTCAAAACTTACCAAAGTAAGATAGCCTAACACAAAACCTAAAAGGGCTATCCATAAGATGTTTTTCACATACCAAAAGAAATTAATCTTCTCCATACCCATAGCTACTACCCCCGCAGCCGAACCGATGATAAGCAAGCTACCTCCTGTACCAGCCGCATAGGCAATGTAGTGCCAAAGACCACTATCCATAGGTTCTTGGAACATACCCATACTAGCCGCTACTAATGGTACGTTGTCTATTACAGCAGAGGCGAAACCTAAGAGCAAAATTACTACGTTTGTACTTGGGATAGTCTCATTCAATGTTTGTGCAAAGTTGAAAAGCGTACCGATAGTTTGCAATGAAGCCACTGCCAAGAGGATTCCTAAAAAGAATAGTATGCTGGAAAACTCGATACGGCTCATCGCACGGTGAATACTGAATTTATCCTTATCAGTTGATGAAAGTTCTCTAATAGGTTTTAATTTTTCAGAAATAAACCACATAGTAGCCAATGAAAAAAGCATCCCTATATAAGGAGGTAAGTGTGTAATCGATTTAAAAATAGGTACAAAGATAATAGAGATAAAGCCTATTACCAACACAGGCATACTGCTCTTGTAAGTAATACTCTCTTCGCTGTTAGAAGTGTCTATTTTCCCTTTGAATACAGGTAAAAACGAAGCAACTAACAAAGGTACTATCAAGCATACAATAGCAGGAATAAGTACGTATTCTACTAATTTAGCAGCGGTTACTTTGTTTTTTACCCAGAGCATAGTAGTTGTTACGTCACCGATAGGAGACCAAGCCCCTCCTGCATTGGCAGCGATCACAATGAGGGAAGCATACCAAATGCGCTCTTTTTGGTCAGGTATGAGCTTACGTACAATGGTTATGAGAATAATGGTAGTAGTAAGGTTGTCGATAATAGCAGAGAGAAAAAAAGCAATAACACCTATAATCCAAAGCAATTTTACTTTGCTTCTGGTGCGAATCATCCGCTTGATGATTTCAAACCCACGGTGCATATCAATGATTTCTACAATGGTCATTGCACCGATTAAGAAGAAGAGTATTTCGGAAGTTTCAGCTAAGTGATGTCGTAGTGCTTCATCAATAGCATTACTGTTGTTAGCTATATCTACGGGTACTAACACTCCGTTGAGCACTTCTAGTACATCAAGGTTAAATACTTTAAGTATCGTCCAACAGATGACAGCCATAGCTAAGGCTGAAATGGTTTTGTCTACCTTTATTTGGTGTTCGGTAGTAATACAAAGATAGCCAATGAAAAAAATGGCAATAATCCACGCTTCCATATAATAAATTCTATTTTAAAAATTAACGTGGCGCAAATGTACTAAAACTTCTCGTTATATACCAAATCTTTTTAAAAGTTTTTATTCGCAGATAGGGCTTGGTACACCACTCCTTGTATCTTTTGGCGCACCAATCGGTTTACCAAAAGTTTATTGTCAGAAGAGGGATAAGTGCGGTTCGAGAGGATAACTATTACTATTTCATTAGTGGGGTCAGCCCACGCAAAAGTGCCTGTAAAACCGGTATGTCCAAAGCTATCCATTGGCACACAACCACAAGTAGGACCTGATTTGCCTAACTGTGGTTTATCGAATCCTAAGCCCCGACGGTTACCTTCTGGACAGTAGTTACAAGTGTTGAAGATTTTTATGGCCTGAGGTTGCAAGAACCACGTACCACCGTAATATCCTTGTTGGAGGTACATTTGCATCACTTTGGCTACATCGTCGGCAGTTCCAAAAAGTCCTGCGTGCCCACCAACCCCTCCTAAAAGAGCAGCTCCTTGGTCGTGTACGTACCCTCGAAGCTCCTGAGAACGAAAGGTCTTTTCATCTTCGGCAGGTGCAATATTTACAGGAGAGAAGCGTTGCAAAGGAAGAAAAGTAAGCTGATAAGCTCCTAAACCTCTATAAAAGTGCTTCTGAACGATTTCTTGTAGGGGCTTCTTGTTTTTTTTTTCTATGTACTTCTTGAAATAATAATAAGGGAGGTCGCTATATAAGTACTTTTTATCTTTGATAAGCTCACTCTCGTCAATTGTTTTATAAATACTGTCAGCATATCCTTCTCTAAGATATAAGTCTTTGGCTACCTCAGTAGGGAAGGAATCACTTTTGGTAGTGCTGTAATACTCAGGCGAGGGTTTCCTATCAAGATCTAAGGTTTTTCGGTAAAAAGGAATCCACGACTGGAACTGAGCATAGTGCGAGAGCACATCTTTCATTGTCATATCTCCCTTGTTTGTATGTTTGAGCTTGGGTAGCAAATCCTCAAAAGTATCTACGGGTTTGAAATCTCCACGCACATAAAGGCGCATCAGTTCAGGGAGAGTAGCCAATATCTTCGTAAGCGAAGCGAGGTCGTAAATAGTGTTGTCGGTCACTTTATTGGCTGGATTGTAATCTAAAGTACCAAAATTCTTGCGATAAACTACCTTTCCTCTTTTGGCAACCAATACCTGCATCCCTGGCGTCATCTTTTGTACTACGGCATCAAGAGCAATACTGTCTATCTCTTTTAGTTTAAGAGAATTGAGTCCCACGCTTTCAGGTAAGCCGTAAGCTAAGCGTCCTATTCTAGGAGTAGCAATTGAAGTGCCTACGGGTAAGTTAGGGTGTGCTGTTACAGGCAAAACTCCTTTGCCCTCAATAGCACCAAAGATGAGTTGAGCAGCTTTCTCTTGCGCTACTTTGTGGTTTTGGTAAGCAAATACAATAGCTTTAATAGAAGCTATATTTTTCACGTCGAGCATCGCATAGGGTCGAGTAAACACTGCGAGGATTACCTTCTTTTTCTTAGCAATATGCTCTAACCATTTCAGTTCGTTCTCTGTAAACTTGTATGCGTCCCAAGGGGTCTTATCTGGTTTGTGCAACCCGATAATAATCGTGTCAAAAGATTCAACTGCTTCATATAGCTGTGCCTCATTCTTAGGCTCAATAAGCACGGTCTCTGCGTATTTGCGTAAGGTGGAATAAAACGCCCAACCACTGTCGTTGCCAAACTTCACATAGGCTATTTTTCGCTTGTCTAAGTCTTTTATAGGCAGTATATTTTCCTTGTTTTGCCCTACCGTAATCGCATTTTCAAACAGTTCCTCAGTGAGCAAATCATCTTCTACCGTGTGCAAAGTCGAGGTTACAGTGCTTTCGTCTAGCTGTTTAAAAGATGTGAGCCCCACTTTGTATTTAGCCATTAGTATTTTCTTTACTGAATGTGCTAAACGTTCCTCACTGATGCGTTTGTTCTGGTAGGCTTTCTTCATTGCCTCAAAACCCTTAGCTACATTAGCTGGCATCAGCAAAATATCGTTACCCGCCAAGAAGGCTTCTACTTCCACTTCGCCTACGGGCAAGTATTCCGATACCCCTTTCATACCAAGTGCATCGGTAAAGATAAGCCCTTGATAACCTAATTTCTTTTTGAGTAAATCAGTAATAATAGCACTTGATAACGACGAAGGTAGCCCTGTTTTAGGTTCTAAGGAAGGAATATTAAGGTGCCCTACCATTATGCTAGCTACTCCTTCTCTGATGAGGGCTTTAAAAGGGTAAAGTTCTACCTCGTCAATACGGTTAGCGGCGAAAGATATAAGCGGTAAAGTTTTATGAGAATCTTTAGATGTATCGCCGTGACCAGGAAAGTGTTTAGCACTGCCCAACACCCCTACCGACTGCATCCCGCGAGTAAAAGCAAGCCCTTTTTGGGTTACATTCTCTTTATCCTCGCCAAACGAACGATTTCCTATAATAGGGTTATTCGGATTTGTGTTAATATCAATATCAGGAGCAAAGTTAAACTGCATACCCAATTGTTTGCAGTGTAACCCTATGCGTCTACCGGTACGTTCTACAAGATAGTTATCTTTGATTGCCCCAAGGGTCATATTCCACGGGTAAGCATAAGTAGAGTCCAAGCGCATCGCCAATCCCCACTCGGCATCCATTGCCATAAAAAGCGGAATTTTAGAGAGTGCTTGGTATTCATTAGTGAGCTTTGCCTGACGCTTCGGTCCTCCTTTGGAGAAGATAATCCCTCCAATGTAGTATTTCTTTATGAAGTCTTTTACCTCTTCGGCTTTTTTTGTGCCTATATGGCTTGAAAATACCGATACCATAAACAGTTGCCCAATCTTTTCATCAAAGCTCATTTTGTTATAGGTGTCGTTCACCCACTGCTGTTGTGCTTGGGCATCGATAGTTGTTAAAGGAGATTTATTCTGGGCAAGTGTAGTAAATAGTGATAAGTTAAAAAAAGTAATTAGTAAATAAGTCTTTCTCATTTTTTAAGATAAAAAGTAAAAGGTAAGAAATAACAGATAAGAGGCGTTTTACTTGCCTTTTACCTTGTTACCTCTTACCTTTTACCTATTAAAATTCGTCTATGTTATAGGCTTTAAGTTTGTTGTAAAGTGTTTTACGTGTAAAGCCTAACAGCTTAGCTGCTTCTGTTTTATTATTATGGGTCTCGTGTAGCGCACTAATAATGAGTTCACGCTCGTTTTCTTTGGTTGAAAAAGAAAAACGCTCGGTAGGGAAATGGCGTGTTTCGGTAATTACAGGCTCTGGCAACTCATTTTCGGTAATATAATCACCTTGTGTGAGTAAGGCAGCGCGTTTCACCGTGTTCGATAGTTCGCGCAAGTTACCTCCCCAAGTGTATAAAAGCATCTTTTGTACCGCCTTTTCAGTAAACCCTTGTACGTTCTTATGTAGCTTTTCATTTGCTTTTTCCAAGAAGTATGAAGCAAATATCATCAAGTCGTCTTTGCGCTCACTTAGCGAAGGTACTTTTATCGAAAACTCGTTCAATCGGTGATAAAGGTCTTCGCGAAACTCTCCTTTTCCTACTGCTGCCAATAAATCTTCGTTGGTAGCTGCCAATACACGAATATCAACTTCTATTTCCTTAGAACTACCAATAGGTTTAATACGGCGCTCTTGTAGGGCACGTAGCAACTGTATTTGGTTGTCATAGCTTAGGTTTCCTACCTCATCAAGGAAAATAGTACCACCATTTGCCTCTTCAAAGTGTCCTTTCTTATCGGTAATTGCTCCCGTAAACGAACCCTTTACGTGACCGAAGAACTCACTCGATGCAATTTCTTTAGGAATAGCACCGCAGTCCACCGCAATAAAAGGCTTGTTACGACGCTCACTTTTCAAGTGAATAGATTTGGCTATCACCTCTTTACCCGTACCACTTTCACCGGTAATGAGTACCGACATATCCGTAGGGGCTACCAAACTGATAAACTTATTCAGCTTTTTAGAAGCGGCACTTACACCTTCTATATATGAATTTTCGTTAGTAACAACAGGCTGAGCAGCTTTGCCAGGGCTGTTGTCCGCCTTCACATTTTCCTTCTTAGGTAACGAAGCCGTACGCGTACTGCTTTGTGCATTCTTAATAACATTCAGTACGTCCTCTTGTTGGAACGGTTTCGATATATAATCAAAAGCACCCAATTTCATTGCCTCTACCGCAGTCGATACTTCCGCATAGCTGGTCATTACCACTACAGGCAAATCTGGATATACTTCTTTCACCTTTTTCAAGAAATTGATACCGTCACCATCGGGCAAACGTAAATCAGTGAATACTAAACTTAGCGATGCATTTAGGCTTTTCTCCGCTTCTTCTAAATTATAACATCTTACTACTTCATATCCATTGCGCTCCAAAAATTTACCTAACATTTTGGAAAAAACTACATCATCTTCTACTAAAAGAATTGGATTCTTCATACTTTATATATGTCTTTTTAAATTAAAAAATATACTGTTTTTAGCCGTTCTCTCACTTATCATCATATGATAAAAATATGAACATCAGCTTTGTGCGTTTAAAAAGCGCTCTTTAAAACAGGACAAAAATTTTGCAAATATACAAAACTTTTCTAATAAACATACTATATTAATAAAAAAAGACTTTCTTTTTTCAAGAAAGTCTTTCTTCAATGCATATAATATAAATACTACTACTAACTCCCAATATTTGTTAGTACTTTAAGCTAGCTTGGCTAAACTTAAAGGAATGTCTTAAAATAGTTTAATAAATGATTGTGTTTAAACAATTAAAATTTTAGCAATGTTCTTAATATAAAAGTTGTTTCCCAACAACACAATGAAATGAAATTTAATTTTTAACAACAGTTTTGTTTAATGATTCTTATCTAACAATGTTTCTTTTAGCAATTTTTTCAGTAATTTAATTTTTAACCATTTTCTGTTTGTAACAAATCATTTATTTTATTACTATGCACAATAAGTTTTATCAACTTACGCTTACTATATAGAAAATTCCGTGCCAAAATACCGTAAATCTGTTCATAACTACATTAAAATACTTATTATCAATATAATAAGTTATTAACAACCTGTTGATAACTTGTTAGTATCCCGTGCGTAACCTGTGTACAAAGTGTGTAGTTATACACAAAACGTGTAAATATGTAACTTTTTTTACACACTATCATTCCTCAGTCCAACCCCTCCTATACAATGTCATCTCCTCCCCTTCTCTTCATCTTATTTTCATCTTAACCTCAATTCAACCATCAAATTCATCTCACAAGTGCTACTTATCCCACAAGTCTGAGTGTACAAAAGAACTATTTTCTCCACTACCCTTCTGTCAATTCTCTACTAATTGCCCGTGTAGCTCGTCTCTACCCGTTGTGCTACACCCTCACATTACCTTCACCATTCGTCCCTCGTTATTCGTCATTTCTTTACTTTCCCGTCTCTACATTCCCCCTCTTTGAGGAAGTCCGCGAGAGCGGAGTATGTGTAAGGGGGAGGTTTCTTTCGCTTCCCCGCCACCACATTTCCCCTTTGAACGGAAGTCAGCGAGAGCGGAGTATGTGTAAAGAGGAATGTTACCCCCTAGTGCCTATGGCCTAAGGCCTATCACCTATTCCTCTTTCTTTCGCCTCGAAACCCCGTTTTTACCGTTTTTAGCCTTGTTGTATTATATTATGAATCAATTATTTATATACCCTTTCTATACCAATCGTCCAAGATTCGTATAAGCTTCCTATAAGCTCTCTATAAGCTAACCCCACCCTCCTTACACCTTTTTTTCATCAAAAACGCCCTTAACCTTCTTCTGAAAATCTCCGTTTCCTTCCGAATCCTCCAATGTATCACTTTTTACGGCACACACTTTGCCAAAGTTTGAAACTTTGGCAAAGTTGATGTTCCAAAAAGTTACTTCTCTCATTTTCTCATTTTCTCATTTTCTCATTTGCTAACTAACCACTAACCATTAACCATTAATCATTTCTTCATTCGCAATTATTTATTATCTTTGCCCCCGTATGAAAATCCTGATTATAGAAGACGAAAAGGAACTGCGCCTCACCCTGCGACAGTTCCTCGAACAAGAACACTTTTTGGTGGAAACAGCGAAAGACTACCCTTCGGGGCTAGCTAAACTTGCCGACTACGACTACGATTGCATTCTTTTGGACATTATGTTGCCCAACGGTAGCGGTATGCAATTGCTCGACGAGCTTAGGGCGATGAAAAAGAACCATTCGGTGCTTATCATCTCGGCGAAAGACTCAGTAGAGGACAAGGTGCTTGGACTCGAAAAGGGCGCTGACGATTATCTTGCAAAACCTTTTCACCTCGCCGAACTCTTGGCTCGCGTCAAATCAATTATACGGCGCAAAAACCAGCAAGGTGAGGAAGTGATTACCCTCAAAAACGTACAGCTCTTCCCCGAAACCCGTACCGTGAAGGTAGGCGATACAACGCTTACTCTCAACCGAAAGGAATACGACCTGTTGTATTACTTTATCATTCGTCCTGAACGATTGGTGGAGAAAACTACCCTTGCCGAAGCCGTCTGGGGAGACTATATCGACCAAGTGGATAGCCTCGATTTTATCTATTCGCAAATAAAGAATCTCCGCAAAAAGCTCAAAACTGCCGAAGCCGAAATAGACCTGCAAGCGGTTTATGGCATTGGTTATAAATTGGTATAACTATGAAAATATCACTGAAAAACTACACCTTGCGCTACCTCACACTCACCTTTTTGCTCATCTTGGCGGTGTGGGCGGCGGTGTTCTACGCTTATATTTTAGATGAGGTGTACGACAATATCGATGACGGACTGAAAGACAAGAAGACGCTTATTATTCAAAATATCCTTCGCCACCCCGAACTGTTAAAGATAAATGAATTTGGTATCGAGGACTTTAGAGTGTACCCTTCGCAAGAAGATTTCTCCGACCACAATATTCTTAGTAATGCCTTTTTCTATATGCCTTTTGATGATGAAGACGAGCCATACAGGGTACTCAAAACCAGCTTCTACGACCGCGATATGAACCCTTATACGCTTGAAATACGCACCTCTACGGTAGAAAAAGACGATTTGCTGTTCAATTTAGCCATTGCGCTGGGGGTATTGTATGTGGTGTTGGTACTCTCAATGTATCTTGTCAATCTGTTAGTTATCAATAAAATATGGAAGCCTTTCAAGGGGATACTCACAGCTATTCGCCAATATGAAGTAGGGAATAAAAACAAACTACAGCCCATCGTTACCGATGTAATTGAGTTCAACGTGTTGCACGACAATATCCAGCAAATGTGGCAACGCAACGAAGTGGTATTTGAAGAACAGAAAGTGTTTATTGAGAACGCTTCACACGAATTGCAAACACCCTTAGCTATTACCCTCAACAAATTAGAACTATTAACCGATGACCCTTCACTGACCGAAAAGCAATTAGTTCAGCTCAGCGAAGTCAAGCAGTCACTAATGCGAATGACTCACTTAAACAAGTCGCTACTGATGCTCACCCGCATAGAAAATCACCAATACAAGCAAGCCGAGAGCATATCGTTTCAAGCACTCACAGCAACTATTATAGAAGATCTCAGTGATTTAATAGCCTTTAAAGAATTGGAAATTACGGTGAAAGAAGATAGTGATTTTCAAGTGGAAATGAATAAGGATTTGGCAACGGTACTCGTGTCGAACTTATTGCGTAATGCCATTAAATACACCGAAAAGGGAAGGGAGATACAAGTCCGTTTAGAAGAAAACTGTTTTCAAGTGAAGAATACTGCCAAAGACGGAATACGCTTACACCCCAACAAGATTTTTCAGCGCTTCCACAAAGGGCAACAGGACGCTACTTCCACCGGCTTAGGCTTAGCTATTGTAAAGTCTATTGCCGATAGTTATCAATTGCAGGTGAAGTATAGTTTTGAAGAGGAAATGCACTGTTTTACTTTAAAGAAGAAATAAAAAACAAAGGCTGTCCGAAAAACATAAACAGCATAAACTTTTCGGACAGTCTTTAATCATTAACCACTAATCATTAACCACTAATCATTAACCACTAATCATTAACCACTAATCATTAACCACTAATCATTAACCATTAATAAGATAGGACAGTGGTCGCTATGTTTAGCCTCGGGGAGAATAAGTGCGCGCTCCATACGGTTTTCTAAGGGAGCAGATACCAAGTGATAATCGATGCGCCAACCCTTATTGTTGTTGCGAGCATTCGCGCGATAGCTCCACCACGAGTACTGATGTGCTTCTTTGTGGAAATAGCGAAAACTATCAATAAAACCACTCTTCATAAACTTATCTAACCACTCGCGCTCTACGGGAAGAAAGCCCGATACATTGGCATTTCGTATGGGGTCGTGAATGTCTATCGCCTCGTGACAGATGTTATAGTCACCACAGATAACGAGGTTAGGCACCTTCTGTTTCAGTTTGTCTATGTACTTTTGAAAGTCAGCCATAAAAGTCAGTTTGAAGTCAAGGCGGTCAGGGTTTGTACCTGAGGGCAAGTACAGACTCATTACTGATAGCGTCTCAAAATCGGCGCGAAGCACCCGCCCTTCCCTGTCCATATAGTCGATACCCGTACCAACTTCCACGTGCTTAGGTTCTATTTTAGAGAGTATTGCTACGCCACTATAACCTTTCTTCTCTGCACTGTGGTAATACTGATATTTATAGCCCAATTCCGAAAAAACTTCCGTAGGGATTTGGTCTTCTGTAGCTTTAATCTCTTGCAAGCACAACACATCGGGGTTAGCGCTTTTCAGCCAGTCGGCAAAGCCTTTCGTAAGCGCTGCCCTAATGCCATTTACGTTATAACTGATAATTTTCATTAGTAGCCTGTTCCTTTTTCTCCTTTTAAGATAGCAATGCCGTTCGATGTACCAATGCGTTGTACCCCTAAGTTCACGTACTGCATAGCTGTTTCGTAGTCGCGTATACCTCCTGAGGCTTTTATTTTTGCCTTGTCTTGCACACATTCTTTCATTAGTTTCACATCAGCAAGGGTAGCTCCTCCTGAGCCAAATCCTGTAGAGGTCTTTACAAAGTCCGCTTTAGCATCAAGAGCCATACGGCAAGCCAAGCGTTTTTCTTCGTCAGTGAGGTAGCAGGTTTCGAGGATTACTTTTAGCACTCTATTCTCACCTACACAGCGTTTCAGCGATATAATTTCGTCTAACGCTTTGTTCACTTCACCAGATTTTAACAAGCCTACGTTTAGCACCATATCAATCTCGTCGGCACCATCGGAGAGAGCTTCACCCGTCTCAAAGTATTTTGCTTTAGCCGACATTGCTCCTAAGGGGAAGCCTACTACGCTACACACCTTGATATCAGTGCCTGCTAAAAATTTCTTAGCTGTTGTTACATAACAGCTATTCACACATACCGAATAAAAATCGTACTCCACTGCTTCTTTGCAAAGGGTCTCAATATCCGCAATGGTAGCCGTTGCTTTTAGAAGCGTGTGGTCAATTAGTTTGTTTAATTCCATATTGTTTTAGTTAAAGTTTAAAACTGAAAAGAATCCAACCGATTCTTTCCTTATTGTCAATTCTTATTTGTTCTTACACTCGTGTTATTACAACTTTCTTCTTAATAGTTGTAAGTAAAGGGAAGTCTAACGCACTTACTTCTGTTTGAAATCTTACAATTTCCGCCTGCGTAGCTCTAAATATTTTTGGCAAAGGTAGATATTTTTTTTCTAACAACAAAGATAGTAAAGCGAATCTAAGGGTTAAAAAGAGTGATTATCTCTGATTTACAATATCGTGGTTGCTTTTGCGTCACATTTCTCGTCATTCATCATTCGTTATTTCTTCTCTTTTTTCCGTCACATTTCCCCTAGTGCCTATGGCCTAAGGCCTATCACCTCTTCCTCTTTCTTTCGCCTCGAAACCCCGATTTTAACATTTTTCCCATCGCTGTATTATACTATTAATCAACTTTTAATATACCCTTTCTATACCAATCGTCCAAGATTCGTATAAGCTTCCTATAAGCTCTCTATAAGCTAACCCCACCCTTCTTACACTCTTTTTTCACCAAAAATCCTTCCAACACACTTTTTATATTTTTCGTTTTTATCCGATAACTAAGACCAGTCCAATTTGTCCGACAAGTCAGACTCGTCAAAAAACCTTTTTTATCACTACCCATTTGCTAATTTCCAAATTTCCTAATTCTCTAATTTTCTCATTCTCTCATTTTCTAATTTTATTTATCTATTATAAAATTTGCTCATTAATAAATTAATTCATACCTTTGCACCCTTGATTCGATATTAAAATTATGGCAGAAGAATTATATAACGAACAACAAAATTCAGCTGAATATTCAGCAGACAATATCCAATCCCTTGAAGGAATGGAACACGTGCGTATGCGCCCCTCAATGTACATCGGCGATGTGGGCACGCGCGGGTTACACCACCTTGTATACGAGGTGCTTGATAACTCTATCGACGAAGCGCTCGCAGGCTATTGCGATACTATTTCGGTAACCATTAATGAGGATAATTCTATCACCGTGGAAGACAACGGTCGCGGTATCCCAGTAGATGTCCACAAGAAAGAAGGCGTTTCTGCCCTTCAAGTGGTAATGACTAAAATCGGTGCCGGAGGTAAGTTCGACAAGGGTTCTTATAAAGTATCGGGTGGTTTGCACGGGGTAGGAGTTTCCTGCGTAAATGCCCTTTCCGACCATCTTACTGCTACCGTATACCGCGACGGCAAAATATGGCAACAAGAGTACCAACGCGGGGTAGCGATGTACCCTGTAAAACAAGTGGGCAACACCGATAAACGCGGTACTAAGGTTACTTTCCACCCCGATGAAGTAATTTTTGAACAAACTATTGAATACAAATACGATACCCTCGCAGCCCGTATTCGCGAGCTCGCTTATTTAAATAAAGGAATTACTATCACCCTTACCGACCTTCGCAACAAAGACGAAAAAGGTAACTTTATCACCGAAAAATTCTATTCACAAAACGGACTAAAAGAATTCGTTAAATTCCTCGATGGCAACCGTATGCCTATCATCGGAAACGTGATAGCTATGGACGGTGAAAAGAATGGTATCCCTGTGGAGGTCGCTATGATTTACAACGATTCATATAACGAGAACCTACACTCTTACGTCAATAATATCAACACTTCCGAAGGAGGTACTCACCTACAAGGTTTCCGTATGGGGCTCACTCGTACCCTCAAAGCCTATGCCGATAAATCAGGCTTGCTCGAGAAGATGAGTAAAGATAAAAAGAACCCTGTGGAGATTGAAGGTGATGACTTCCGTGAAGGGCTTACCGCTGTCATTTCGGTAAAAGTAGCCGAACCTCAATTCGAAGGACAGACAAAAACCAAACTCGGTAACCGCGAAGTAACCTCAGCCGTATCTCAAGCCGTAGGACAAATGCTCGAAGATTATCTCGAAGAAAATCCTAACGATGCCAAAACCATTGTCGAGAAAGTGATTTTGGCTGCTCAAGCACGTCAAGCAGCGCGCAAAGCTCGTGAGATGGTACAACGCAAGAGCGTGATGAGTGGTGGCGGTCTTCCTGGTAAACTTGCCGACTGTTCTGAAGAAGATCCAGCAAAATGCGAACTCTTCCTTGTCGAAGGAGACTCAGCGGGCGGTACAGCTAAACAAGGACGTAACAAAGATATCCAAGCGATACTACCCCTCAGAGGTAAAATCCTCAACGTCGAAAAAGCAATGCAACACAAGGTGTTCGATAGCGATGAAATTAAGAATATCTATACCGCTTTGGGTGTAACTGTGGGTACTGAGGAAGATGCCAAAGCTCTTAATTTGAGCAAGCTCCGTTACCACAAAGTGATTATTATGTGTGATGCCGATGTAGACGGTTCGCACATCACTACTCTTATCCTTACGTTCTTCTTCCGCTATATGCGAGAACTTATAGAGAACGGACACGTGTATATTGCCACACCACCGCTCTATTTAGTAAAAAGCAAAAACAGCAAACGCGAAGAGTATGCTTGGAACGACAAACAACGCGATGCGCTTTCAGCTGAAATGGGCAATGTGAATATCCAGCGTTATAAAGGTTTGGGTGAAATGAACGATCACCAGTTGTGGGATACCACTATGAATCCCGAACACCGCACCCTTCGCCAAGTAACCATCGACAACGCTACTGAAGCCGACCGCGTATTTTCTATGCTGATGGGTGATGAAGTACCACCACGTCGTGAGTTCATTGAGAAAAACGCTAAGTACGCTAAAATCGATGCGTAGTTATAGTATAACAAGCAATAAAAAAGCGCAACACTTGTAACCAAGTGTTGCGCTTTTTTTTAACCATTAATCGTTAACTTCTTACCATTGTAGCAAGTTTTTCTCCCGTATATTCATCTATTTGAGTGAGAACTTCGTCTATTACTGAAGACTCTTTGCCATCTTCGCTCCACAAGCCTCCTTTGAAGTAGAGTTTTTCATCTTTAAACTCAGCAAAAGCTCCAATAGGTGCTGTACAGCCACCTTCCAAAGTGCGAAGAAAATCGCGTTCTAATTGAGTAGCTATATAAGTATAATCGTCGTGGAGAGGGAGTAGTTTTTTCTGCAAGGTTACGTTATCCTCGCGCACCACCACTACGATAGCTCCTTGCGCAGGTGCAGGTAGCATCCAATCCAGTACCAAGTGTTTTTCAGGTAATTTATTAATGCGTTCCAAGCCCGCAGCAGCAAAGATAGCCCCATTCCAAGGGTTATCGGTGAGTTTTTGCAAGCGGGTATTTACATTTCCCCTTAAACTCTCTATATTATGATGCGGGTAGCGGTGTAACCATTGCGCCTTGCGTCGCAAACTGCTGGTGGCTATAGTTGCTATTTCAGCCTCCAAAAACGAAAGGTCACCCTTGTATACTAATACATCGTGAGGATTTCCGCGCTTGAGCACTGCCCCTACGACGATTCCTTCAGGTAAAGCCGTGGGTACGTCCTTCATACTATGTACGGCAATATCTATTTCGCCATTGAGCAAGGCAATATCCAGCGCTTTGGTAAAGATACCGGTAACTCCCATTTCGTAGAGCGGTTTGCTTAGCTCTATATCTCCGTGAGATTTAGTGCTTACTATCTCAGTGGGATAGCCTAAGGTTTTTAATTGGTTTTGTACCGTTTTAGCTTGCCAGAGAGCCAACTCACTATCGCGTGTACCTATACGTATGGTGTTCATTGTATTGAATTTAGAGCGACAAAAGTACAAAATAATTATCAATTAGCAATTGAGAACTGATAAATTTGCTAATTACCAAATTATTTGTATCTTTGCCCAAAACAAGACAATATTAATATGCTAAAATTACATATTACAAACGAAACTGATCAATTAGAAACTGTGATTTTAGGCACAGCTACTAGCAATGGACCTACTCCAAAGCTCGAAGAAGCCTACGACCCTAAATCGGCGGAGCATATCAAAGCGGGTACTTATCCCATAGAAAAGGATATGGTTGCTGAAATGGACGCTTTTTGTGCAGTACTCCAAAAATACGGCGTAACCGTTTATCGCCCTGAAATCATTACTGACTGCAACCAGATATTCACTCGCGATATCGGTTTTGTGATTGAAGATACTTTTATCAAAGCTAATATACTACCCGATAGACAAGAAGAATTTCAGGCTATTGAGTACATCGTAAAACAAATAGACCCTAAAAAAGTGATTACCCCTCCTGCTGATGTACATATTGAAGGGGGCGATGTAATGCCCTGGAACGACCATATTTTCATCGGGACTTATAAAGGGGAAGATTATAAACAGCAAATCACAGCTCGTACTAATGTAGCAGGGGTGGCTTTTATCCAAAAGCTCTTTCCTCAGAAAAAGGTAAAGGAGTTTGATTTGGTGAAATCACAAACTGAGGCGCGCGATAATGCCCTCCACCTCGACTGTTGCTTCCAACCGATTGGTAAAGACAAAGGAATTATCTACAAAGGCGGTTTCCGTTGTGAAGCTGATTATCAGTATTTGGTAGACCTCTTTGGCAAAGAGAATCTCTTTCATATAGAGCGAGAGGAAATGTACCATATGTTTAGCAACATCTTTTCTATTAGCCCAGAGGTGGTGGTTTCTGAAAAGAATTTTACACGCTTGAATAACTGGTTGCGCTCACAAGGTTTTACCGTAGAGGAAATTCCGTATGCCGAGATTGCCAAACAAGAGGGATTGCTAAGGTGCTCTACTTTGCCTCTCAGTCGTTGTGGCAATTAACAAATAACCAAAATGACAAAAAGACTAATTATTTAGATTGTTTACATATTTTATTTTTTTAGAATAAAAGTTCGTCGTATCTTATGTGATTTACGGCGAACTTATTATTTTTGCGCTTGCGAAACACAACTACTGATAGTATCAATTACTAAAAAACTATGTCACAACCCACTATATCTAAGAATAAAACCTTTTACTGCATTGGGCTCAGCTACCAGAAAGCTGATGCAACGATGCGTGGAATGTTTAGTCTTACCCCTGAAAACAAAGACCAATTGCTCTCCCAAGCTAAAAGTGAAGGCTTTGAGGAGCTATTGGTGATTTCTACTTGTAATCGTACGGAGCTCTATGGTTATGCCGAACACCCTTTTCAGCTGATACAACTGCTCTGTGAAAATTCTAATGGGTC
Source organism: Capnocytophaga sp. oral taxon 336 str. F0502 (assembly GCF_000411575.1). Taxonomy (NCBI): domain Bacteria; kingdom Pseudomonadati; phylum Bacteroidota; class Flavobacteriia; order Flavobacteriales; family Flavobacteriaceae; genus Capnocytophaga; species Capnocytophaga sp. oral taxon 336. The sequence continues at coordinate 541,645 of NZ_KE150489.1, forward strand.
GGTAGATGATTTTCAGAAAGTGGGTTACGTAACAAAAAACAAAGAGGCTGTGCATCATCTTTTTGAAGTAGGTACAGGTTTAGATAGCCAGATTCTTGGGGACTTTGAGATTATAGGGCAGATAAAACAAGCCTTTAATCTCTCGCGCGACAAAGGTCTCGCCAATGCTTTTTTGGAGCGATTGATGAATTGTGTTATTAACGCCAGCAAGCGTATCAAGAACGAGACGGCGCTTTCTTCAGGGGCAGCCTCAGTATCGTTTACGGCGGTGCAGTATATTATGCAGAATATACCTAAGGTGTCGCAAAAGAATATTCTTCTCTTTGGTGTAGGCAAGATAGGTCGCAATACGTGCGAGAACCTCATCAAGCACACTCAGAACGAACATATTACTCTTATCAATCGCACGCGCGAGAAAGCAGAACAAATAGCGGGTAAGTTTAATGTAATAGTTAAAGATTTTAACGAGTTACGAAATGAAATTAGCAAAGCTGATGTACTCATAGTCGCCACAGGGGCTGCTACTCCTACGGTGTATAAAGATTTTATCAATCCGGCTCAACCGATACTCATTTTAGACCTTTCTATTCCTAAGAACGTGGAGGAACAAGTGGCAACACTTCCCAATGTAACCCTTTTGCATATGGACGAGCTTTCTAAGCGCAAAGACGAAGCCTTAGAGCGTAGAAAAGAAGCGATTCCACAGGCTTTGGAGATTGTAGAAGAGGTAAAAGAAGAGTTTTTCCAATGGTTAGACAACCGCAAGTTTGCGCCTACTATCAAAGCGTTAAAAGCGAAACTTGAAAGCCTTAAAGAAGCTGAAATGGACTTCCAGCGAAAGAAAATTGAAAACTTTAACGAGCAACAAGCTGAAATGATAAGTAACCGCATCATTCAGAAGATAACCACGCAATTTGTAAATCACTTGAAAGATACCTCGTCAATAGATGAAAGTATCAGTTGGGTACAAGAGGTGTTTCAGTTAGAAGTATAAGACATCTATATAAGAAAAATAAAAAAGACTGCTGTGTAGCAGTCTTTTTTATTTTTTAAGTATTCAGATAAGGATAATCAAAATTTATTTAGAAGACGGATTCGTCGTCAATAAGTTTTAAAACATTTAAGTATTTAGAGGAGCTGAGGTATTTTGCATCGTTGTAATAAGCAAAAATCATTGTTTTTTCTTTGATAGTTTCAATGACTTGTTTATATATGTTTTCGGGCAATACAGGGCAACCTAAACTTCTGCCCATACGCCCCGTACGAGCTATATAATTTTCATTGGCGTAATTGGCAGTGTGGATAACTACTGCACGTTTGGCTAAGTTACTATTATAGCCTTTTTCATCGCCGTACAACATTAGGCTAAATCCTTTACTACCGATGTAAGTGGCACCTGTAATGTAAAAGCCTATACTACTTTTGTTAGATTCCATCGCATCTGAAAAAGAGGAGGACTTTATTTCTCCACTATTTCTACCGTGTGCTACATAGGTGTAATACACTATCTTCATCTTCTCTAAGTCGATGGTATAAAAGCGCTTAGAGCTACTATCTTTTGTAAAATCAATAATAGAGAAGAGGTCTTTTTCGTTTAAGCGGTGTTGCTTTCTGAGAGATTGATAGCCTATATAAGCGTAGCGAAAAGCTTCGAAGCTAAGGTCGTATTGGGCGGCGTTTAGCTCGTTATACAAATCTTTAATGTTAAGTTCGACTTTTTTTAAGGCTAATAGTTTTTCTTTGCTAAGATGGGAATTTTGGGCGTGTACGAAATACAAAAAACTGCTTAATACAAAAATAAGGAATAAGAAAAAATACTTTTTGTTCATAGTGTTGTTGTTCGAAACATTTTTTAATTGTTAAATAAGAATTCATTGCGGGTGCAAAGGTAGTATATTTTTTTTACGTTGTATCAGAAAGGTGACACTTTAACATTTATTTAACACGTTTGAATAATTTCCACAATACCCATAAGAAGTAGCGTAATAGCCTTTGTGATGGTTGATAGCAGTATTTTTCAGCCACACCATAGCGCAATAATTGTACCAATTTGATGTTGATAATGCCAAAAATTAGAAAATGAGGAAATGAGAAAATGAGGAAATGAGAAAATGAGGAAATGAGAAAATGAGGAAATGAGAAAATAGGGATTGTTAGTTTATTCAACTTTGGCAAAGTTTTAAACTTTGCCAAAGTTTGAGATGAAAAAGCGATGTGTTAGGGCTGTTATGGGGTTCGGAAGGAAACGGAGAAGTTCGGAAGAGGAGAGGGAGAGATTTTGGTGAAAAAAGGGTGTAAGCAGGGTGGGGGTAGCTTATAGAGAGCTTATAGGAAGCTTATACGAATCTTGGACGATTGGTATAGAAAGGGTGTGTAAAAAGTTGATTCATAATATAATACAGCGATGCTAAAAATGTTAAAAACGGGGTTTCGAGGCGAAAGAAAGAGGAAGAGGTGATAGGCCTTAGGCCATAGGCACTAGGAGGGAGTGTGACGGAAAGGAGAAGGGATAATTAGGGAATTAGCAAATTTGAAAATGAGAAAATGGGTGGTGTGGAATCTTAGGGCATAGGTAATAGGGGGGAGTATGACAGAAAAGGGGGAGTGTAGTGACGGGAAAGGGGGAGAAATGACGAATGACAAATGCGGACTTTCTTCAAAAGGGGATTGCGGTGGTGGTAAGACGATGCGAGCCATACGGACAGGTGATGAATGAACGAAGGCGCAATGAAGATAAAGTGAAGGCACAATGAAGATAAAATGAAGACACAATGAAGATAAAGTAAAAGTACAATAAAGATAAAGTAAAAGCACAATGAAGATAAAATGAAGGCGCAATGAAGATAAAGCGGAGGTACAATGACGATAAAGTGAAGGTACAATGAAGATAAAGCGGGGGTAAGATGAAGGAGAAAAGAAGCTATTTTAGTGTGTTTGGGTATTTTTTCAGTATATCTTTTTTTGCTTTTCAATTTTATTCGTATCTTTGCACGCTAAGTCAGCAGTAAAGAACTCATTCTATCAAAAGATTACGAAAAATACTTGTCCGTTTCTTCCTTATAACCCTTGTGTTACTTGGGGTTACGGCTCTGCTTTTGACCTTACCCGCCACCCAAACCTTCATCGCTAAAAAGGTGGTGAACTACCTGAATGAAGATTTTGACATCGACCTGAATATAGAGCGCATACATCTGAAAATCAACGGGGATGTGGATATCAAACGAGTGCTTATTCGCGACCACAAGCAAGATACGCTTATTTCGGCAAAGAAACTCACGACTTCTATTTTAGACTTTAAACAGCTGTTTGACGGTAATTTGTACTTTGGACACATAAAGGGTGATAGTCTCATTTTCAATATGAAAACCCATAAGGGCGATACTTTGTCTAACTTGGACGTGTTTGTAAACAAATTCGATTCGGGGGAACCCAGCACGGGCAAGTTTGTGATGAAGGCAAAAAGCATCAAGCTAAAAGACAGCTATTGCCGTATTTCGGACGAGAATAACGCCAACCCTTCTATCTTGAAAGTAGACCATCTGAACACTAAGCTAAATGACTTTAAAATCTTGGGTAGCAAAGTGTTTTTTGAGATGCAAGAAGGGAACTTCCGCTTTGATGACAAACTGAATGTTACCCACCTAAATACACAGTTCAGCTATACCGATAGCTTGATGCAAGCCAAGGATTTGCGACTGCAAACGGCATTGACGGACATTCAGGGTACTATAACGATGTTCTCTCACAACGGTAGTTTTGGCGATTTTGTGAATAAGGTAGTCTTTGACGTTAATCTGCCCAAAGCTACGGTAAACACTACCGATTTGAACGCTTTTTACAATGGTTTCAACGGAGGTAGAAACATTGTGTTAGAGGGCGTAACGATGAAAGGAACGCTGAACAACTTTACTATTCCGCAGGGGAAAATATCTTATCAGAACACACTTATAGAGGGAGATTTAACTTTCCAAAACCTATTAGCAGAACACGCTAATATAGCCGTGATAGGCAAAGGTGTATATGCCGAGAGCATTTATAACGATTTGGCTTACTTAATGCCTAAGGATTTGGGTGAAAATATTCCAGCGGAACTACAAAGGTTAGGGATGTTTTCAGTAGAAGGTGATTTTGCTTACAGAACTACTTCGCTACAAGCCAATGTACTGCTGAAAACCAATGACGGCGAAGCACATATTGACGGCTCTTTGGAAGACCTTACCCATACCGATAAAACGGCTTTTAGAGGCTCGCTCACTACGAATCAGTTTCATTTGGGCAAGATTTTAGACGACCCGACTATGGGCGCACTCACTGCCGATATGACAGTGCGCGGACAAGGATTGAACTTTAAAACTATGCAACTCTACGCCAATGGCACGGTTCATTCGGTGGGCTACAACGGTTATAACTACCAGCGCATAGGTATCAATGGGGAGTTTAGGAATCAGGTGTTTAACGGCAAAATAGACGCAAAAGACCCGAACCTTACAATGAACTTCAACGGACTTGCTGACCTATCGGGCAGAAACAACAAATTTGACTTTCAAGCGGATATTGCTATTGCCGATTTGCACGCTTTACGCTTTATGGAAATGGACAGTGTATCGCAGTTATGTGGTAAGGTAGTGATAGACATTTCGGGCAATCAGTTGGACGATATTGTGGGTAAAATATCATTTAAACACACCAATTACATCAATTCAGCAGGAAGTTTTACCTTTAAAGACTTCGAGGTCGTTTCAACCTTGAACAATGGAGTGAAAGAAATCGCGATTAATTCGCCTGATATTGTGAGCGGGAATGTAAGAGGAAAGTTCAAGTTAGCTGAGCTAAAAAAGGTAATGCAAAATGCCGTGGGAAGTATCTATGCCCAATACAACCCGTATAAGATAGAGAAAAACCAGTACGTAGACTTCCATTTTGATATTTACAACAAGATAGTAGAAGTGTTTGTGCCCAAAGTGAAGATAGGCAGAAACACTTTCATCAACGGGAATATAGATGCCGATAAAGGGAGTTTTAAGTTCCAAATGAAGTCGCCCAGCGTGAATGCATACGGCACTCAGATAGACAGTATCAGTCTTGAAATAGACAATAAAAACCCGCTGTACAATACTTATTTTGAAGTGAAAAAAGCCGATTTTGGGGTGTATGCCATTCAAGATTTTAACCTGATTAATACCACTATCAAAGATACGCTTTTCTTCCGTACTGAGTTCAAAGGGGGAGATACCGGCAGAGATACTTATGAGCTGAATTTCTACCATACTTTGAACAAGAAACAACAGTCGATTATAGGGATTAAGAAATCACTGATAAACTTCAAAGGCAATGCGTGGTATATCAACCGCGAGAATGCGATGAATGAGTACAACAAGATTGTGCTCAACCGCACTGCCGATACGATTAAGGTGAGCAACTTCAAGATGGCGCACCAAAACCAATATATGAACCTCAGTGGGCTCATCACTACCAAAGATTATAAGAACCTGCACTTAGTTGCCCATAACGTAGCGATGGACAAGATAGTACCCGAAATCAAAGGGCTCAACCTCACGGGAACGCTCAATGGTAACGTGTCGCTTACTCAACGCGGGAACTTATATTACCCTTCGGCAGACCTTTTTATACGCTATTTTAAACTGAATGGCTATGACTATGGCGATTTGGAAGTGGGTATCTTTGGTAACAGTGATTTGTCGTCGTTTGATGTAGGGGCGTTTTTCTCTAACGGGCGGGCTCTTGGCTTTGCTACGAGAGGGAAAATTAACTTAGACAAGAAGCGGGGTACTTTGCTCGACCTTACGGCTTATTTTAGAGACTTTGAGCTCTCGCCTTTTAATCCGTTCTTGGAGGGAATCTTCTACAACCTTAGAGGCACGATGTCGGGGCAAGTGAAGATAGACGGTAGCGTAACCGACCCACTGATGGACGGCGAACTCACCTTGCACAAAGCAGGTGTGGGGATTACGTACCTGAAACTCAACACTGATATTCAGGAAGGTGCACGGATAAAGGTAAACAACAAAACGTTTGATATAGACAACTGGCTACTGACCGATACCGCTTATAAAACACAAGCCAAACTGAATGGTTCGATTAGGCATAACAAACTATTAGATTGGTTTTTAGACCTAAGATTGCAAACCCTTGGCAAGCGCTTTATGGTGCTCAATACCCCTTATACTGATGATGCGCTGTTCTACGGGACTGCCTTTATCAAAGGGAATGCGAGCATTAAAGGAGCATTGGACGAAATTGCGATTAAGGTAAATGCGAAGACCGAAGAGGGTACGTCCTTCAAAATACCGCTCAGCGATAGTGAGAGTGTGGGCGATGACTCGTTTATCACTTTTGTAGAGAAGGGCGATAAAAAAGTAAAAATTAACCGAGAATTGGAGTCTATCAAGGGGTTAGAACTGAACTTTGAGCTTGATATTCTTCCTACTGCCGAAGTGGAAATTGTGATGGATAGAAAAACGGGTAGTAACCTTGTGGGGCGTGGGGCAGGTACGCTCCTTATTGAAATCAATACCAACGGTAAGTTCAATATGTGGGGGGACTTTATCACCTATTCGGGCTTTTATAATTTCAAGTACGAAAACATCATCGACAAGCGTTTTACGGTGCTCCCAGGGGGGTCTATTTCTTGGAGTGGCGACCCGCTAAGAGCCACTTTGCGCGACTTGAAAGCGGCTTATAACCTCAGTGCGAACCCAAGTACGCTATTGGAAAGCACCCAGTATAACCGGAAAATCAACACTCAGGTAATCATCAAATTAGAAGGAGAATTGATGCGCCCCGAAACCTTGTTTGACATTACTTTTCCTGATAGTAGTCCGAGTTTGGTATCGGAGCTCAACTACAAACTTGAAGACCAAGACCGCAAGCAGTTGCAAGCCTTTTCGCTCTTGGCACAGGGTTCGTTTATGAGCGAAAAGAATACCGATAACCGTTTGGTAGCTTACAACCTCTTTGAAACGGCAGCAGGCTTGTTTAACCAATTGCTCTCGGACGAAGACAACAAGCTGAACTTGGGAGTATCGTACGAAGCGGGGATTAACGACGGTTCGTCCGACATCAACAGTGACCGTTTGGGCTTTACTGTCTCTACCCAAATCACCGATTGGGCGAGTGTGAATGCCAAAGTGGGTATCCCTGTGGGAGGAGTGAGCCGTACGGCGGTGGCGGGTAACGTAGAGGTACAATTCCGCTTAAACTCCGATGGTAGCCTGACGGCTAAAATATTCAACCGAGAAAACGAATGGCAACAGTATATGCTCGACCGTATAGGGTATGCCCAAGGGGTAGGACTGACCTATTCGGTAGATTTTAATACCTTTAAAGGGTTGATGCAAAAGATATTTAAAAAGGGAGGCAAAGTGATAGAACCCAAGACAGAGAAGTAAAAAATATTTATCGCAATAAAACTTTGGAACAATAATTGCTATTAGACAGAGACTAAATCATTAAAAACACTAGAAATGAGAAGAATATTTATTGTAGCTTTTGCTTTATTTTTAGGCGTATTTCAGGCACATAGCCAGCAAGTAGACAAGGCAAAAAAGCTATTGGACGAAGTGTACAACAAGATGGTTGCTTACAATAATATCTATATAGATTTTAAGTATAACCTCGATAATATTGCTGAGAATATCAATCAGGAAACCAAAGGTAATGTAACCATTGCCAAAAACAAGTATGTGCTGAATTATCTGGGGGCTACTAAAATATACGATGGTCATAAGACCTATACCATAGTACCCGAGAATGAAGAAGTAACCATAGAGAAAAACGCTAATGACGACAATGCCATTACTCCTTCAAAAATGCTTACCTTCTATAAGAAAGGTTATAAGTACAAATGGGATATACAGCAAAATGTACGCGGGCGCAAAATACAATATGTAGAGCTAAAACCGCAGAAAGCTAATACTGATGTAAAGCAAATTCTGTTGGGGATAGATATACAAACTAAACACATCTACAACCTTATTGAAATAGGAAAGAACGGTACTAAAACCACTATCACAGTGAATACTTTTAAAACAAACCAGCCTATTTCGAACAATATCTTTAAATTCGACCGCGAGAAGTACAAAAAAGACGGCTATACTATCAGTGAATTATAGATGAAGATATTAGACCGCTACATTATCACTCAGTTCCTTACTAACTTTTTAGGAGCACTCTCTATACTTGTTCTTATCTTTGTATTCCACACTATCTTTACATACATTGATGAGCTAGCGGGGCGTGGTTTGGAGTTATGGATTATATTCAAGTTTCTAATCTATTTTATTCCGCAACTTATCCCTATCATTATGCCCTTGGCAGTGGTAATAGCCTCTATTATGACCTTTGGGGCATTTGCCGAAAACTATGAATTTGCTGCGATGAAAGCCTCAGGTATTTCGCTAATGCGCGTAATGCGTCCGCTGATTATACTGATGGCATTACTGAGTTTAGGCACTTTCTTTTTAGCCAATAATGTAATTCCAGTAGCTTATCGCGAGGTGTATACCCTTAGATCGAACATTGCCAAAGTGAAGCCTGCTATGGCTATAGCCGAAGGAGTATTCTCTAACATAGGGGAGGATATAAGCATAAAAGTAGGGAAAAAAAGAGGTGATAATGACGAGTTTTTAGAGAATGTGCTCATTCACAAAAAGACTCCAGATAAAGTAAATCGCACTGTAATCAATGCCAAGCGAGGAGAACTTAAGAGTTCTAAGACTAATAGCAACTTCTTACAGCTTATTTTGGAAGACGGGACTTATTACGAGGATATTAAAACCAACTCTTATGAAGCCCAACAAAAAGAACCTTTTGCCAAGGTATACTTTAAAAAATACATCATCAATCTTGACCTTTCGCATTTGAACAATGTAGATTTTAACGAGAAAACCGATGCTACTACCTATCGTATGATGAATGTAGGACAGCTTAATTACGCTATCGACTCACTCCGCACCGATTTCAAACAGAATATTACTGACTATGGCAATAATATGTTTCGCCGTACAGGTTTCTCAGTAGCCCCTTCTACATCCCCTTCTTCCGAAGTAAAAAAACAAGAGAAGCCTAAACCTGCTAAGGAGATTACTTCGGTGAGAGAGCTCTTTAACAAACTGAACAACACACAAAAATCAATGGTACTTGATATGGCTATCAATACCAACCAAGCTCAGTTAGACAATGTGGAGTTCCGGCAAAGCGACCTTGAATATCGCTATAAGTTAATGAACTTACACATTTTAAATCTCAGCGATAAGTTTGCTCTTACGGTAGCTTGTTTTGTGCTCTTTTTCGTAGCGGCACCTTTAGGAGCTTTCATTCGCAAAGGAGGGATTGGTATGCCTTTGGTAATAGCAATGATACTGTTCTTAGCTTATTATTTTATAGGAATGTTTATGAAAAATATAGCTGAGAACAACACTATCAACCCAGCCTTAGCACCGTGGATACCTGCTTTGATACTTCTGCCTTTGGGTATTTACCTCACTACAAGGGTTACTACTGATAAAGAAGTGTTCAATTTCCCTATTACCAATAAGCTAATGCGCTTTGTAGAAGACAAAGTGAAAGAAATAAAAGGGAAAATTAAAAAGAACAAGTAAAAATCGATAATATCTAATTATAAGTTCATCAATGGATATTCAGAGTATTGAGTATCCATTGATTTTTTATAACATCACAATACCGAAAAAAAATGATAAAACCAATCATCAGAGGTAAAGCTAGCGATAAGTTAGGTATGAGAGTAGAGAAAGAGCTATATTATTTAGATGTAATATAAATTAATATCCGTTTTCTACTTTTCTTTTGGTATATTACTCATATAGTGTACTTTTGTCGCATATTTCACTAATTAAATTACTCGACATATGGAGACAGAAATTTTAGCACGGGTGCAGTTCGCACTGACGATTGCCTTCCATTACATCTATCCGCCTTTAAGTATAGGGCTTGGACTACTAATGGTAGCCTTTAAAGGTATCTACCTACGCACTGGTAAAAAAGAGTATGACACGCTCGCCCGCTTCTGGACGCGCATCTTCTCACTTACCTTTGGTTTGGGTGTTGCTACAGGGATTGTAATGGAATTTGAATTTGGTACCAACTGGGCTACCTATTCGCGTTATGTAGGTGATATCTTCGGTAGTGCTTTGGCGGCTGAGGGTGTTTTTGCTTTCGCACTTGAAAGTACCTGCCTTGGTATTGTACTTTTCGGTTGGAACAAAGTAAAGCCTATATGGCACTTCTTGGCTACCCTTGGGGTGTGGTTAGGCTCTATGTGTTCAGCTATCTGGATAGTAATAGCCAACAGCTGGCAACAAACCCCCGCAGGTTATGTAATTGCAGGCGAAGGTATGCAAGCTAAAGCCGTAATCACCGACTTTTGGGCGATGGTGTTCAATCCTTCGAGCATAGACCGTATATGGCACGTGTGGCAAGGAGCGTTCTTGGCTGGTATTTTCTTGGTATTGAGCGTTCACGCTTGGTATTTACTCAAAGGTCGCCACGTAGAAATCTCTAAAAAAGCCTTTAAAGTAACTCTTATCATCGGTACCATTGTGTGCTTGTTGCAATTGGTTTCAGGACACAGCTCAGCTGATGGTGTAGCTAAAAACCAGCCTGAGAAGTTAGCAGCTATGGAAGGGCACTTCAAAACAGGTCCTGGTGATGCTTACATTATTGGTTGGGTAGACAAAAAGAATGAGGAAACTCACGGGTTGAGTATTCCTAAAGGACTTTCCTATATGGTGCATTTTGATGCTGATGCTCCTGTGACAGGTCTTGACCAATATCCAGTGGAAGACCGTCCAGGACAAGTGAATGCTGTATTCCAATTCTATCATATAATGGTAGCTATTGGTATGTTTCTCATCGCACTCACTCTCTATGCTTCTTTCTTATTGTGGAGAGGTAAATTATACAACAAACGCTGGCTCTTGCATATTTTTGTATGGAGTGTACTATTGCCACAAATAGGTAATCAAGTAGGTTGGTTTGCAGCCGAAATGGGTCGCCAGCCTTGGATAGTGTACAAACTCTTGCGCACGAGCGAAGCTCTTTCTAAATCGGTATCGGCTAACCAAATACTCTTTGCGATTATCTTATTCACCGTTATTTATATCATCCTCTTCGCTCTATTCATCTACTTGATGAACAAGAAAATCGTTCACGGTATAGATGAACACGAAACTCAAGAACAATTACAAACAGCATAACATTATACAGATATGGAAACATTTTTAGGAATCGACTACCCTACGTGGTGGTTCATCATTATAGGATTTTTGATTACAGGCTATGCTATTTTAGACGGCTTTGACTTCGGCGCTGGAGCGTGGCATTTGTTCTTCGACAAGAAAAAAGAACGCCGCGTAGCTCTGAATGCCATAGGTCCTGTATGGGACGGTAATGAGGCGTGGTTAGTAATTGGAGGAGCTGGTATTTTTGCTGGTTTCCCACTAATGTATGCCGAATTGTTTTCGGCTATGAACACGCCTTTTATGCTTTTCCTCACCTTTATTATTTTTAGAGCGGTAGCTATTGAGGTACGTGGCAAAGAAGACAGCGACCGTTGGCGCAACACTTGGGATACCGTATATAGCGTGTGTAGCATCGTATTGCCTGTGCTCTTAGGCGTGGTAATAGCCAATGTACTACAAGGACTTCCGTTAGACGAGAACTTTCAGTATACCGGAGGAGCGCTCTTTACTTTCCTTACCCCTTATGCATTACTTGTAGGAGTAATGACACTCTTGCTCTTTATGGTACACGGAGGTTTGTATTTGCTTCTCAAAACTCACGGTGATATGCACCACCGCATAGAGAAACGCATTAACTATGCATACCTCGGCTTTTTGGTAGTGTTTACAGCAGTAGCGATTTACAGTATGCTCACTCCTCATTTAGCTGAAAATATTGCTAATAGCACTGCATTGAAAGTATTCCCTGCGTTATTGCTCCTCAGTATCTTAAGCGTAGCTTTCTTTATGAAGAAAAAAGACTATAAAAAGGCTTTTGTGGGTACTATTCTCACCATCGTTTTTTTTATGGTGATAGCAGCACTGAATTTGCACCCTACTTTCTTGAGAACTACTTTAGAAACAGGCAATAGTATTACCGTATACAACGCAGCAGCTTCTCAAAAATCATTAGAGATTATGCTCACTATTACTGCGATAGGGGCGCCGTTATTGCTTCTCTACACCTATTTCGCCTACAAAGTATTCTGGGGCAAAGTAGAGATTGATGAAAACAGTTATTAATACAAGCCTTATAGGCACTATAAAATAAGAAAGAGAGAAAAGGTTTTAAAACTTTTTCTCTCTTTTATTTTGGTAGGTAAAAAATAATTCGTACTTTTGCGCCCGATTTAAACCATTATTAAATAACAAAGCTATGTATGCAATTGTAGAGATAGCAGGGCAACAATTTAAAGTTAGCAAAGACCAAAAAGTGTTTGTTCACCGTTTGCCTAATCAAGAAGGAGAGAAAGTAGCGTTTAATAACGTACTCCTTTTAGATAACAACGGAACCATCACTGTAGGCGCCCCAGCTATAAATGGAGCTTCCGTAGAAGCAAAGGTTTTGAAACATTTGAAAGGCGACAAAGTGCTCGTGTTCAAAAAGAAAAGACGTAAAGGTTACAAAGTTAAGAACGGACATCGTCAGTTCCTTACGCAAATTGTAATTGAGAACATCGTTGCAAGTGGTGCTAAAAGTACCCAAGCAAAACCTAAGACAGAAAAAGCTCCTGTTAAGTCAGCAAAAGCTGATGATTTGAAAAAGATAGAAGGTATTGGGCCTAAAGCAGCAGAAGCCTTAGTAGCAGCAGGGGTAGACACCTTTGCTAAATTAGCTAAGAAATCAGTTGAAGAAATCAAAACCATTCTATCAGAAACAAGTTCAACCTTGGCACACTTAGACCCTCAAACTTGGGCAGCTCAAGCTCAATTAGCCGCTGACGGCAAATGGGACGAACTTAAAAAATGGCAAGACGAGTTGAACGGTGGTATCGTAAAATAATTGTTAAACCTAAAAATCTAAGAAAAAATGGCTCACAAAAAAGGTGTCGGTAGTTCTAAGAACGGTAGAGAATCTCACTCTAAACGCTTAGGTGTTAAAATTTTCGGTGGTCAAGTTGCCATCGCAGGAAACATTATTGTTAGACAACGCGGAACTCAACACAATGCTGGCGAGAATGTGTATATTGGTAAAGACCATACTTTGCACGCTAAAATCGATGGTATCGTTAAGTTCGAAAAGAAGAGAGATAACAAATCATTTGTTTCTGTTATTCCATTAGAATCATAATAAAGTTTTTTAATGTTACAACAAAAAAAGCCTTTGGAATTCCAAAGGCTTTTTTTGTAAATAATACCATCTTATTCTACTATAATAGTGTATTTAGGGTCTATATTAGTACGCAGGTCAAAAACAAAATCAAAAAAAGCTGCATCATCTTTCTTACCTTGTCTTATCCGCTACTTTACTTTGTTTTTCCTTCGTTTTATTTCCCTCAAAATTAGTGTTTTCTCACCATCTTTAACTATTCATTACCAACTACTTATACACCCTTTCTATACCAATCTTCCAAGATTCGTATAAGCTTCCTATAAGCTCTCTATAAGCTAAGCACACCCTCCTAATAACCTTTTTTCATCAAAATTGCATTCCAGCCTCTTCTGAAATCTTCCGTTTTCTTACGAAGGCTCCGACCTTCCATCACCCATCAGTATTTCTGGTATTATGTTAATGTCAGTTCGATGTATATAAACTGATTTACAATAGTATTTGTGTTATAATCTGTGAAATCCAGCAACGAAGTTGCCAATCCGTGCACATCACAATTGTCAATTGAAAGACTATCCGTGTAATCCGTGCGAGACTTTCAGGCAACTTGCTGCCTATTTGTTTGATTTTTTTTAAAGATTTGTAAGATTTCTGTAGCGTAAGCTACACTTTTTTACATCGAACTCACGTTATATTATTAAAAAAGGTCAGCAAAACTCTTCTTGCTGACCTTTTTCTTCTGTTTTTATTATCCTAATCTTTACTGTATCGTAATCGTATTGAGTTTGTTATAACCTGTTTGAGTTTCCCATACGTCTTTGTTAGCCAAACGAATGCTGTATTCCGGACGATGAGCAAGACTTTGGTAAGGGTCTGGTAAATTCAAATAAATGTCATAAAGCCCTTTGGAAAGATGTTGAGGTAAAGTAATATCTGCTTTCACTTTCACAGTCTTACCTGCAAACCAACGTCGAGGATCGTCATTGAGTTTAAATACTTGTTTTTCCGAAGTGCCTTTTCTCACTAAAACAATCTGCACATTACGACGATTATACGGCGAAGCAAAGCCCTCATTCTTGAGTTCAAGCTCTATTTGCAAATGTCCTCCAGGCACTGGGTTGCCCGTAAATTTACTGTAATTAAGTGCAAAACGATAGCCTAATTTTCTTTTCATATCGTCCATACACCTGTTTTTCCAACTATTAATAGTACCCTCGTGAAAGTCCATATTAATATAACTCCAATGGTACAAAGCCATTTCTCTTAAAGCATTACTACATTCTGTAAAACTATTAGGCGAGGTGCAAGTCTCTCCGCCCATCACCACATACTGGGTCTCCCGCTCCATATACTTGCGGTAGTTTTCATTAGGATAAGTACCCATATTAGGAGCATCGGCTAAAAAGCAATCGTTATGGAAGCCTATGCGTGATAAGTCACTGCTATTATAAGCATTTCCCTCTGTAAGATTCGTATGCACATTTATGTTTTGGGTAAATATCTTTGCCATTGGGTAGCGCACACACACCATTCTGTCCTTAGGTAAAATGCTCAATTCTTTAGCTAATACCTTTCTGCGGGCTTCATAAGCTCCTGCGTTTTCTTGGGGTTCAAAGCCGTAATGATTGGTGTAATACCATTCGCCCCAAACACCCACAAAACCTGCTTCCCATACAGCTATGATATCAGCATTTTCACGAATTATTGGTGCCAATTGGTTAAGGTGTCTTTCCGTCCAATACCACGAGGTATCTCCTCTACCATTGTAATAATCTCCTTGGTCTTTTGAATAAGCAAAGCGTAAAACCACCTTAGAGCCTCCTTCGCGAATGACTCGCATATTATTCCGAATCCGATTTAAAAAGTACTCCGGAATGTCTTTCTCTCGAAAGTTATTCATATAATAAATCGTGAGAATAAGACTTATCCCCTCCTGATTTCGCTTCTGTCTCACCCAATCTGCATTAAGTGTCCAATCGCCTTCCCCTTGGTCTTGATGGGTTAAAAAACCTCTTTCAGGATTTAAAAACACCTCATTAGTACCTTCATATCTCACTGTCTGATTGAGAGAAGGAACTGCTGGGGGCGTAACGGGTGGTATAGGGGTGGTAGTAGACGTAGTAGTAGAGGTTTTGGTAGTAGGTGACTGTGTACCTCCTCCATTGTTAACGTCATCTTCTTTGCTTTGGCAAGAGATTATGGTGGTTAGTAAAACAAAAAATGTTAAAAGATATTTTTTCATAGAATTTTAAGTTTACAATGCATAATTTATTATTTAATCTTTACAAAATAAGGCAATCGCTCCAAAGGTACTTTTAGGGTGTATGCTTTGCCTCCTTTGTACTTTTTGCCTTGTTCGTCTTGCCAAGTGCCTTTGGGGAGTTTTACCGTGCGAATATCGCTTTCGGTCATTACAGGGGCTACTAAATACTTATCGCCCAGCATATATTGGTCTTTGCAATTAGCGAAACCCTGATGAGGAAAAGCGTACTCCATACTGCGCACAATAGGTTCTCCTGTTTGTGCCGATTTTTTAGCTTCGGCTATGATATAGTCGCCTAATTGTTCGTGCCATTTGGCATATTTGATACAGATAGCCAAATTCTCTTTCGATAGAATGCGCCAAGGAGCTACTGAGAATTGCATCATAGGCATCATCGAATGTATTTGGCAAGAGCGCACGATGAGCTTCTGATTGAACTTAGTAGGGTCTACATTCAAGAAACTGCCGTATTCCCCTCCGCCTATCATATCGGGGCAGGCGAAAGCATAACCGTTGAGTCCTGCGGCTATCATATCGGGGACTAAACGGGCTACACCGTCCCAAGAGTAACTCTTGTCCCCCAAACGCTGTACCAAAGCCTGTCCGCCCAATTTCCAGCAAGCGCGGAACTCGTTGTAAGGAAATTCTAGGCCTAATTTACCCCAGAGATAGGTCTGTTCAGTATCGTAAGATTTTTGGTCGAAAACGTCTACATCTTCCGCCAAATAACGCTCTGGGTCACCTGCATCAAACTTAAATCCATCAATGCCGTATTCTTTTTGTAGGTCTTTGAGCATATTCACAAAGTAAGCAAAGGCTTCGGGATTGCTCAGGTCGTAGCAAGCGCTGAGCCCATTCCACCAATCGAGGATAGCAGGGGTGTCAGTTCCTTTTTTCTTCACTAAATAGCCTTTGTCGCGCAAGAAGCGGTATTCTTGGCTATCAGGCGATACAAACGGGCATACCCATACCATTACTTTGAAGCCCATTTGGTGGAGCTGGTTTATCATTTCCTTAGGTGTAGGAAACTTATCGGGGCGAAATTGCCATACGCCATAGTCTTTTTGCCAGTTGTCATCAATCATTATTACTCCCGTTGGCATTCCGTTGTCCAGAATGGCTTTGGCGTAGGCTAAAACGTCTTTTTCGTTCTGATTGTAAATAAGTTCTATCCAAGTGTTGTATTGTGGTTTGGTAAAGAACACTTCGGGGGGGATTACCCCTGAAGGTGGAAAATATTGTTTACTCACTGCCTGATAGGCACTTTTGAGGGTAGAGCCTGCTGTGTGGCAACTCACCTCAGCCCGTGAAGGAGTGATAAGTATCTTTCCGTCTTTAAATTGGTAAGCAAAAGGAGCTTCCGAAGCGATATAACGCCCTTGATTAGAATACAGAAAGGGCACTGATTGGTTGTTAAAATTCTCGGTGCGCAAGTTGTAAATGCGCTCCGATGGTTGGTAAGGCATCTCTTTGCCTACGCCCGTAAAGCCACCCCACCATTGTTCATTGGGTAGTAGGGTGATTTCAGTGGGCTGTTGTGCGCTCGCCCATAGCGAACTGCACAAAGTAATAAAAGCAAATATTCTTTTCATTTGTATGTTTTTAGTCGTTAGTTATTAGTTCTTAGCCGTTAACTTTTTACCTCTTACCTAAAATAAATTCTGAGGGTGATACCCCAAATTGTTCTTTAAAAGCTCTTGTGAAATACGACGGACTATCGATTCCTACTTCGTAGCATACTTCACTGATGAGCTTATCGGTAGTTTTAAGCAGTTCGGCAGCTTTGTCTAAGCGTATTTTGCGAATGTAGTTCGCCAAGGTAAGCTCGGTAGCTTGTTTGGCAAAGCTGTACAACTTAGTGCGGTTCATACCGAGTTCAAGGCAGAGGTTATCTACCGAGAAATGTGGGTTTTGCATATTGGTCACTACCAAGTGAGTGAGCTTGTCTAACTGTTCTTGTTGTTTTTTATCAATCACCTTCTGACGGATATTCTCAATAGGAGCGTGTTGTTTGCTCTTGTTGAGCAAGTTGCGCACATTGGTTTTGAGCAGTTTCACATCAAAAGGTTTCGTAAGGTAGGCATCAGCACCTAACTCAATTCCTTCTATTTGCGACTCTATTTGCGATTTCGCCGTGAGCAATATCACAGGAATAAAGCACGTTTGCAGGTTCTTTTTCAGGATAGCACAAAGCTCAAATCCGTCAATTTTAGGCATCATCACATCCGATATGACCAAATTAGGAAAATGCTGGTTGCACTTCTCAATCGCTTGTTCGCCGTCGGAGGCGAGAATGATGTTGTACTCTTTGATAAAGATGTTTTTGAGTATCATCAGTACCTCGTGATTGTCGTCTACTAAAAGCAAGATAGGTTTATCTTCTTGAGGCAAATTTAACATTTCGTCCTCTTCTTCGCCTATGTGTTCATACTCAACCGCATAGTCCGATAAGTATTCTTTCAGCTGAAAAGCACTGTCTTGCAACTTCTGTTCGGGCAATAAGTAACTATCGTCCATAGGGAAGGTGATGATGACTTCGGTACCTACATTGGGCTTACTGCTAATGATAATCCCACCGCGATGCGCTTCAACTAATGATTTTACCAAAGAAAGTCCGATGCCCGAACCTACTCTTTTTTGTCCTTGTCCCTCTACACGGTGAAACCGTTCAAAGATTTCAGATAAGGTATTCTTCTCCAATCCTACGCCTTCATCTTGCACTTTTACCACCAACTGTTTGCCTGGCAAGGTATGCGTAGTGTTCTCAAAGGCGTTCTTGTAGAGCGGTGTGAGCTCGCTCAAATTCTCTACCGAAATCGATAAGCGTATAGTGCTTCCCGCATTGGAGTACCTAATAGCATTGGAAAGAATATTCGAAAGTATCTTGCTAAAATACTTCTCATCTAACCACAACTTTACTTCTTGTTCAGGTAGTGTTAATTGCAAGGTTATAGCCACTTTGCTTGCCCACTCCTTAAACTCGTTGTAAATGGCTTGCACATAGCTGTTTGCCAAAATATAATTGGCTTTTAGCTGAGGTGTATACACGTCCATACGGTGTATCTCAAGCAGTTCGTTCACCATATTACTGAGCTTACCCGTATTGCGTTTGAGGGTATGCACATACTTATTGGAAGGCATTTCCTCTTCCATTTCAGTTACTGCGTGGCTCATTAGGGTAAGTGGTGTACGGAACTCGTGTGAGACGTCTGTAAAGAACTGCATTTTCATCTGCATTAGCTCTTCTTTATGTCGCTCTTTTTCCTCTTGTACAGCTATGGTATGCTTCATTTGCGTCCATCGCATAAAGTACCTAAAACCTATGTACAGCAAGCCTGCAAGGGCAAATGCATAGAGGGTGTATGCCCACCACGTAAGCCAAAAAGGAGGCTTGGAGACCACTGTAAGCTCGGTCTGCGCTCCGCTCCACTGTTGCCAATCGCCTACCTCTACTAATAGTTTGTAAGTACCATAAGGGAGCTTTTGGTAAGTGGCGTGTGGGGCAGGGTCATTCACGGCTATATAGTGCCAATCAGTGTCGTAATCCTCTAATTTATAACGGTAGCGCAATCGCTGAGGTGCATTGTATGACAAAGTGGTGAAGTACACCGAAAAATCGTTGTTCGGGTACGCTATCGAAAGCGCATCGGTAAACTCTATAGACGAATTGACTACTTTGCCGTTGTTTTCAAACCTGCTAAAATGTACTCTTAGGTGAGCTGACGAAAACATCTGCGCTTGTGGTTTGAAATAGTTAAAGCCGTGTGAGCCCCCAAAGTACAGATTCCCCTCAGCATCTTTGCAAGAGGAAGCCGTCCCGAAACTGTGTCCTTGCAAGCCATCGTTGTTGCTGAAAGCCGCAAAACGCTTTAGCTTTGTATCAAAGAAACTCAAGTAAAAGCCTCCACACCACACATTGCCAAAAGCATCTACTTCCACACTTTCAATATCGTTAGAGGTTGCCCCTTCTTCTATACCGTAATGTTCGGCAGTATAAGTGAGTTTGCCATTAGCGTTATCAGTGAGAACCACCTTGTTGAGTCCGCTACCCATAGTGCCTATCCAATAAGTATCTTTGTCTTTATCAATTGCCCAAAGATAATTACTACTCAGGCTGTGCGGGGTTTTAGCGTCGGCAGCGTATTTGAGCACACGCACTACCTCGCCTTTGGCATTGAGTTGCAATCTGTTTAAGCCCATTACCGAGGTTATCACAAGTTCGTTCTTAGCTTTATCCAAATATATTTTGTGGAGCTTGTTAGTAGATAACCTACGAGGTTCAGGCGTTGTTTCGGTAAAAGTGTATACGTTTTGCCATTGTCCTTTTCGCTCTTCAAAGCACTCCAATCCTGAATAGGTAGTAATCCACAAACGGTGAAAGGTATCGAGCTTGATATCAAATATATAATCGTTGCACTGTGTTGCAAACGAACCGATAATGCGTCGGCTTTGCTTGTCTATCACCCATACCCGTTCCCGAACCGATACGTACAAGTGTGCTTTATCGCTTTGAATACTCGTAACGTTAGGCGAAAGCTCAGGAGCATTGCAATAGTGCTCGTCTAACTGCTGACTCTGGGTGTGAAACCTAATCACTCCGCCGAACTTATTGCCTATATACACATAGCCATCGGGGTCGTAGTGCATCGTGCTTACAAACTCCGAACCCACTTTGCTCTGGGGTTTTATCCATACCGTCTTAAAGAATGCATCGCGCGTACTGCTGTACGATACACCATTAGACCAAGCCGATACCCACAAATTGCTGTCCTTGTCTAAGAACACACTGTTGATATGATTGCTTGCCGAATACGGATTCAAAGGCGAGTGACTGTGTTCTTTCAGCAGAGAAAGACTTTTTTTATCCAACTGAAAGATACTTTCTTCATTCACTACCCACACGTATTGCCCGCTCAATGTAAGAGAAAGCAAATGTTTGTTCAGGTCAAATTCCTTTTTAGCAACTATCGCATAGGTGTTATCGGGCTTACAGGCGTACTTCACTAAGCTATCTCGGTAAATCACCCACAAGTAGCCATCGGCATAGAGCATCTTTACGATACCCGAACCTATGTTGTTCACCTTTTCAGGTAGGGCTTTTAGTCTACCCTTGTCACGAACGTAAGCCGATAACCAAGGAAACCCCGAAAGCCACACTTCTCCTTTTTCGCTCACTGCTATTTGCGGATTGAGTTGCGAAGTAGTGAGTTGTGAGGCAGAGCCAATAGGCAATGTTTTCAGTGTAAGTGCCTTCTCGCGCTGATTCCATACTACTTTAGCACGCCTAATTTGGTTTTCACTCAAAAGCCAAAGTTCATTGTTTGTGCCTTTTTGTAAGAGTTTTACTTTGGTATAGAAAGCCAAATCAAGAGGGTCGTCTATTTTGAAATTGACAAACTGTTTGAGCCGAATATCAAAACAAGCTACTCCTGCTTCGGTAGCTACCCAAAGGTAACGCCCCATAGGTTGCAAACTGTACACACGGTTGTAGTACACCGAGTTGATAGGGTCTTGCTCGTACTTGTAGGCATCAAGGGTATAGCCATCGAAACGGTTCAGCCCTCTGTGGCTGCCTAACCAAATAAAGCCCAACGAATCCTGAGCAATGCAAGTAACGTTGTCGTGCAACAGACCTTCATTGCGCGTAAGATGGTGGAAAAGAAAAGTTTCTTGAGCTTGAATTCTCACCACCAACTCTTCTGTGAAAGCGATAGGAAAGAGAAAATACCACAACAGCAGGATTCGCAGGAGCTTTATCGTTCTGTTCATTTGTCAAAATTTCATTTAGAGGGCAAAGATATAAAATCCTTATCAAAAGCTCAAAATACCCAAATCTAAAAACTGATAAGTAACCTTCATTTCTTCATCTTAGATTCGCCTTACCTTCATCGTAAGTTCGTCTTTTGTTCGTCTTTTGTTCGTTGTAGAGCCACTGTAGAGCCACTGTAGAGCCACTGTAGAGCCACTCTTCGTTCACCTCTTCTTCGTCTTTTCTTTACCCTATTCGTACAGATTACACCTCATCACTATCCTATGGGGTTACCGTAATTTTGATAGTGCGGTATTCAGTGTTGTACTTGTACTCGTCAGCACTTACAGTTCCTACATCAGTTTTATAGCCGTCTTTTGAATAGCTTTTAAAACCACTGCTACTGCCCACTACCACTACCTCATAAGTTCCTGCTTTGTCATACGTATGAGTGTATTTGGTCACACCAGAATCATCGGTAATAGTAATACCTTTTCCTGTATCGAAAGCCTTATAGTCAATAGCTCCAAAGTTAGCCGATTCAACAAAATAATCGCCTATATAGCCAATGCCAGCACCCACGGTAGTAAACAGAATCTGAATATAAGAAAGTGTTGCCATTTTTTTGTTTACAGCACTTTCCCACGCTGAAATGGTACGACCAATATCAAAAGTGTAATCGGTATACTCAGTTTTGGGTTCTACAAATAAATCCCAAACAGTATCGTCTTTGAAGGTTACAGCTGTATCCCCTTCGGCTATACCTCCCAAACGTATCACGATAGGAAACTTTGTTTCTTCGGGGTGTTCGCTTTGGTCGTTAGTACTTTTCAAAGTAGTTGTCGCAAACTTCATTCGTAAAGTCATCTTCTTGTTACTTCCTACTTTGGTGTTTACATTAAGGCGCAAAGCTTCATACCACCAGTTAGGGTGTTTGGCATTCACTTTTACTACATTTTTACCTATGGTAGCATCGGTTACTACTTCGGCTTGACTGCCAACTAAGTTATCACCGCTATTGGCGTTGCGCACTTCAAAAGCGCCATTGGCTAAAGTAGTGCTCCCTACTTGTGTAGAAGTAAAGTCTACTTTGTAAGGTTTCACATCAGGGTCGGTAGGGCGATAGTTTTTACCTTGCAATTCCTCAGAAGTTTTCCCTTTGAGTAAATTGTCTATACTCTTTTGGTAATCGTGCCCTTCATCACCGGTGTAAATAGCCAAAGCATTTACATTGTGATGAATAGTAAAAGTTACGGGGTCGCCTACCTTCACTTGGGTTTTATCAGCTGTTACTGATAGGTCTACGTCTTCAGGTTTATCCTTAGTACAAGCACCCAAAGCCGTGAGTAGCAAACTGCTAATGAGTAATATATATGTTTTCATTTTAATATCCAGGATTTTGAGTTAAATTCTTATTTGCGTCCAATTCGCTAAGCGGAATAGGTAATAGCTGGTGATAAGGGCGAACATTCTCAGGCGCAGCAGGTGCTGGAATACGGCGTTCCTCCCCACTGATAAACGGATTGTTGATACGCCAGTTTTGGAAAGCTTGTACCAAAATGCCACGGCGTACGAGGTCACACCAGCGGTCGGTGGTTTCTCCTACAAGCTCGCGTGCACGTTCATTTAAGATTTCAGTGCGGAAAGCGGTATAATCATCGCTGTAATGTTTAGCTGTCCACATAGCAGTACCTGCATAGTCATAACCATAAGAGGAGGTTTTCCAATCGGGTACTACGGTGTTTACATCGTTGATATGAGTTTTATCCAAATCACGAGGCAATACATCGCGGTGTACGATGCGTCCGCCTGCTTTGTTAGAGATACGAGCGCGTTTGCGCACTAAATTCACCGCATCGTAAGCGCTTTGCACGTTGGTGCCATTCATTGTTAAAGAAGATGAGGGTGTGTAAGCCCCAGGTGAATGGTTTACCTCGTTATAAGCCTCTGCATAGATAAGGAGTACATCAGCAAAGCGAAGTAGCGGTTCATCCATACCAAAGTTCTTGTAGTTATACGAAGAGGTATCAGCTAGTGGGAAACGGCGGAACTTACCGATACTCCACATTACCCAGTTATTGTTTTCGGTAGCCTTACTAAGAGGTTGGTCTACACGGGTATCTTTGTAAATATTGTAGTCCCAACCCCATAACTTACCATTGTCGAGTACTTGCACACGTGGGCAGTTCCACAACCGGCGAATAGAGTCGGAGGGTTCATAAATCATACGGTGGTAATCGGAACTGGAGATGTTATCCCACGAACCTCCTAAGTTCTCATTCCCTCTCATTCCGTAAAGCATTCCTGTGAGGGTACCGGTATCGTCACCTGTAAGACCTTGTACGCACCAAATAACTTCTTTTGGAGCTTCGCTTATTTTGGTTTTAGCGTTGAATACATCGGGATAGTATTCTACTAATTGGTAGCGACCGCCTTGTATGACCTCTTTGGCATAGTTCATTGCTTTGGTGTAGTTTTCAGTAGCCGAACCAAGCACTTCACGTCCGTCGCGTTGTGCTACTGAGGCAAGCCACAAGTGTACTTTAGCTAAGAAACCGCGACAAGCATCTTTGGTAATACGTCCGTATTGGTAACCATTGCCTGTATTGCCTTTTTCGGCTACGTGAGCCATCGAGTAAGTAAAGTCGGCAATGATTTGCTCAAACACTTGCTTTTGTGGAGTACGAGGCACTTTGAGGTTGTTGAGTGATTGGGTTTCTTTTAGTACCAAAGGCACATCGCCAAACCAACGCACCAAATCGAAGTACAAGTAAGCGCGCACACCACGAGCTTCGGCTACATAGCGTTCCCAGTTATTGATGCGACCTTGGTGTTCGGTTACATTATCGATTACCGAGTTGCAGTTCTTAATAGCTGCATAATGTTGTTGCCACATTTGGGTAATATAATCGTTGTCTGACCCAAACTTGTAGTTGCGCAAGCCTCCCCCTTCGTCCCAATCGGCACGTTTGGCAAGGTCGGTACTGATTTGTTTAGTGCCGTGTCCTGTAACATACACATCGGTGAGGTAACGGTAAGTACCGTTCATTGCTTGGCGAGCATCCAATTCATTTTCATAGAAAAATTGAGATGTAGGGGTGCTCTTGGGGGTTTCTTCCAAGAACTTGCCACAACTGCTCAATCCGAGGCTTGCCCCTATTGCTATAATGGTGATAATATGTAATTTCATAATCTATATCTTTTAAAAACCAACTTCTACTGAGAATAAAACCGATGTAGGTCGTGGGTACGGACTCATATCGAGGCCTGGGGCTAAGCGGGCAATAGTTCCATAGCCCGTATTGGCTTCGGGGTCAAACCCTGAATAGCGCGTCCAGAGTGCAAGATTGGTACCGGTAACGCCTACACGCAATTTGTTGAGTTTGTAAGGTTCTAATACTTCTTTAGGCAAGTTGTAACTAAGAGTAACAGTTTGCAAACGCAAGAAAGAACCATCTTCTACCAAGTCACTGCGGAAAGCGTTTTCAGCCCAGAAACCACCTCCAAAGAGCGGGAAGTTACGGTCGGGGTGTGCTTCCGACCACACGTTGTTATAAACGCTTTGTGTGATATTGTCGATATTCTTAGTGCCTGTGAGGTAGTAAGCATTACCGTTTACTACATCGTTGCCATACGACCAACGCAAGAAAGCGTACAATTCCCAACCTTTATAGGAGAAAGTGTTACCTATACCACCCGTGTGCAACGGGTTTACATCGGCTACGGGCACACGGTCATTAGTATCGATTACACCATCGTGGTTGATGTCTTTCACACGCAAACCTCCTAAAGCGACGTTAGGCCCTGGCTGAGCGTTATCCACTTCGTTTTGGTTGTGGAATACACCATCGGCTACATAACCATAATAGATACCTACTGGCATACCTACACGCAAGAGCACATCACTTTTGATTTTGGAGTTGATGCCACGGTCGTAAAATTGTTGATACTGACCTTCGTCTAACGAAAGGATTTTGTTTCGGTAGAAAGAAATATTGAAATCGGTTGTCCATTTGAAATCGCCTTCACGCAACCATTGTGCATTGAAGCTCACTTCGAGACCTTTGTTTTCCATTGAACCTGCATTCTTCCACGCTTTTTGGAATCCCGAAGTAGAAGGGATATTCACTTCCAAAAGCATATCGTCTATGCGTTTGTAATACAATTCAGTAGAAAGGGTGTAACGGTTTTTGAGGAAGGACAAATCTAAACCGATATTGTATTGCTTTTGGCTTTCCCATTTAAGATTGTCGTTAGCAATATTGCTGGTATAACGACCAATTTCCACTTTGTTACCGTCTAATACTACTTTGTTTTTAGCGAGTTGTGCTAAAGATTGGTAAGATGGGATTTGGTTGTTACCTGTCATACCGAAACTACCGCGCAAACGCAAATTGGAAATAGCTTCTATTTTCTTGATAAAGTCTTCTTCGTGAGCATTCCAAGCCAAAGAAACGGCAGGGAAGTAACCGTATTTGTTGTTCTTACCAAATTTAGAAGAACCATCGGCACGCAAAGAAGCGTTGAGTACATACTTGTTGTTATAACTATAAGTAGCCCTACTGATGTAGGATACTAATTGGTTGCCATCATAAGTGTACAAAGGCGCATAGGTTACTAACCCTTGGTTGATACCCCAAATACCTTGTTTGGTATCCTCGAAGTTAGTAGACTTATTGTAAGTATAATCTGTCCAATACTTATTGGCTTCAAAAGCGCCCATTATAGAAAAATAGTGTTTATTGATGCTCTTAGAGTATTGCAAACGGGCTTCATATACCCAGCTGTTCTCATTGCGATGAGAGAGTTCCATACGTCCGCGTTCTGACTGTCCGAACCAAGTGTCAGGTCCCCAAAAACGGTCTTGACCAATAGTGTGTAAACGGTAAGAAGCACTGGTGTTAAAAGTCAAATCTTTAAGCAGTTGATAGCTGAGGTATACATTGGCGTTGAGCTCGTTGTATTTGGTATTGATATCCACTTGGTCTACTGCTACCTTAGGGCTCATCGTACGAATATTAGGATAGCTCATCAGGGTACCAAAACCAGGGTAGTCTAAGAAAGGAGAAGTTTGCAAAGCTTTGAGAACCACTCCATTTTGAGACCAATCGCTTACGGGATTTTTATCCTTAGAAACGGCATAAGAGAGGTTGATACCTGCATTCATCTTATCGTTAATCTTCTGTGAAAGGTTGAGACGTGAAGTAAAGCGATTGAAAGCAGAACGTTTGATAAGTCCTTCTTGGTTCAGATAGCCCACTGAAAGCATATAGCGGGTTTGGTCGGTACCACCCGTGATACTACCGTTAGCTTCGTTTTTAGTACCTGTTTGGGTAACTTCTTTCAGCCAATCTTTTACGGCAGGGTGATTCCAGCCTTTTTCGGCAATCATTCGTTGCCAAAAGTCTATTTGAGGTTGATTGCCCCAAGTACCATAGTCGAGCATTTTGTGAGCATAATCTTCAGCACTGAGTACCTTCAAAGGGATATTAGGCATCATATCAATAGAACTTGCATAACTGAAATTGAATTTTGGTTTGGCGAGCTCTTTTCCTTTTTTGGTGGTGATAAGCACTACCCCATTAGAACCGTTAGACCCGTAGATAGCTGCTGCTGCGGCATCTTTGAGGATTTCCATTGACTCAATGTCGTTAGGGTTTAAACTGAGTAGCGGATTGGTAGCCACATCTTCATTGGTGTTGGTTACCCTTTGAGTAGGCATAGGCACCCCATCAATAACAAAGAGCGGTTGTGTACCTCCTGTGATGGAGTTCACCCCGCGAATTCTAAAGGTGAGTCCGCTGGAAGCAGAACCATCGGAAGAGATGATTTGCACCCCACTCACTTTACCTTGCAACGCTTGCAATACCTGCGACGGACTGCTTTGGGCAATATCTGCCATCTTCACCGAAGCTACTGCTGTAGAGATATCGCTTTTGCGCTGTGTACCGTACCCTACAAGCACTACTTCATCAATCTGAGTTACCTCAGGTTCGAGAGATACATTGAAAGTACGTGTTTTACCTACGGCTATGGTTTTGGAGCGATAGCCCATAAAGCTCACTACTATTTTATCGGTAGGAGCTACACTTAGGGAGAAACGCCCTTCAAAATCAGTAGCCGTACCTGAATGCGCGTGCTCTACGGCAACGCTTGCACCAGGGAGGGGTTGTTTGTTTTCATCGGTAACTACCCCTGTAATAGTTACTTTTTGCGCCAGCATTGGGATACTGAACAGCAAAATACAAATGCTAATGATGCTTTTCATTATATAAAATTTAAAGTTTTTTCTTTGGGACAAAATTAAGGAATACTTAACAAAAAGCACTTTACTTATTGTACATTTTTCTTTACTAAAAGTTATTTTTCTGGTAAAAACGTAAGTAATCAATAAGTTAACGTGAGCTCAACGTAAGAAATATCGTAGTATTTATGTTACGAAAAATATACAGAATAGAAGCACAAGGGCTTTTTAAAAGGAAATAAAAAGGAATTATAAGTAACCAGTAAAAGTGTTTTTTGGTTGAAAAGAGCTTGGGTTAGCTTATAGAGAGCTTATAGGAAGCTTATACGAATCTTGGACGATTGGTATAGAAAGGGTATATAAGTAGTTGATTAATACCATAATACAACGATTAAAAAGTGCTAAAAATGAGGTTTCGAGGCGAAAGAAAGAGGAATCCTCACCCCGACCCTCTCCCAAGGAGAGGGGGAATGTAGTGACGGAAAATCAAAAGAAACCTCTCTCTTTACACATACCCAGCTGTCGCTGGCTACTTTCAAAGGGGGAGTGTAGCGACGGAGAAGGGGGAATGTAGCGACTCACTTATTCGGTAAGCCCCCGAACCCCCGAAGGGGGACAAGCTGGAAAAGGAGACAAACCTTTCCCTTCACACATACCCAGCTGTTGCTGGCTATCTTCAAGGGGGAGTGTAGGGACGAATGACGAGAGACGAATGACGAAGAAATGACGGTGCGAGATACACAGGCGGATAAAATTAGTAAATGAGTTAATTAGCAAATTAGCAAATGGGGGCGGAAGAATTAAATAATGTATATAGAAAAGACGAACAAAGAACGAACAATGAGTGGCTCTACAGTGGGTCTACAACGAACAAAAGACGAACAAAAGACGAAGAAAAGACGAACAAATGATGAACAAAAGACGAAGAAAAAGTGAAGGTAAGTTAAAGCTAAGATAGTGATAAGAAGAAAGTTCGGTTGTATTTATCAATGCAAAAAAAAGGGGATACCAACGCAAAAGCGAAGGTATCCCTTTTTTTAATATATTTAATGATTAAAAATCGATAGAGGTATCGTCTTCTCCAGAGTCTTCTTCTTTCTCCTTGCTACAATCTATTTGGATTTGTACATTCTGAGGAGCAGGGAATGCAGCTTTGGAAACAGCTAAGTCAGCATCGGCATAACACTTTTTCATATAGTATCCCCAAATAGGTAGAGCCATTGTAGCTCCTTGTCCATAAGCCATACTACGGAAGTGTACTGCACGGTCTTCGCCTCCTACCCATACGCCTGTTACAAGATTAGGCACCATTGCGACAAACCAACCATCGCTGTTGTTTTGGGTAGTACCGGTTTTACCAGCTATGGCATTGGTAAATTGGTAAGGATAGCCAGTCATCACATTTTTATATACAGCGTTGTAGCTATCAGCTCCTTTGGTACGTAATCTCGCCCCTGAACCGTAGCGAGTAACACCTTCCAAAAGATTTACTACCGCGCGAGCTACTTCGGCATTTACTACATCGTGAGTTTCAGGAGTATTTTCGAAGAGTACTGTACCGTTTTTATCTTCAATACGGGTAATCAGTACAGGTTTTACATATACGCCTTCATTGGCAAAAGTACCGTAAGCACCTACCATTTGGAAAACAGTGGCATCGGCAGTACCTAAGGCGATGGAAGGAGCTTGAGGCATATTGGAAGTAATCCCTAACTTTTTCACTAAGTTAATGACAGGAAGAGGACCTACTTTATCCATTAAATTCACCGTAATAGAGTTCACAGAGTTTGCTAATGCATATTTGAGAGTCATCATCTTACCGGTAAAGTTACCTGTGGAGTTACGCGGGCACCACGCTTGCAGGTTACCATATTTATGGGCTTCTACACAAGTTTGTATATCGGGCAGCTCTAAACAAGGAGAATAGTGGAGCTGGTCAATAGCTGTGGCATAAACAAAAGGTTTGAAGGTAGACCCAGTTTGGCGAGCTCCTTGTATGACTTGGTCGTACTGGAAATGTTTGTAGTTAATACCACCAACCCAAGCCTTGATATGCCCTGTTTGGGGTTCCATAGACATCATTCCTGTGCGCAAAAAAGCCTTGTAGTACAGTATAGAATCGCGAGGGGTCATTACAGTGTCTTTCTCACCTTTCCAACTGAATACGCGCATATCGGTCTTTTTATAGAAAGAGTCGCGGATTTCCTTTTCGGAATAGCCTAAATACTTTAAGTGAGCCCAGCGATTAGAGTTTTTCATTGCCTTTTCAATTAGGGCTGCGTACTCATCTTTTGAGACCTTCACGAAAGGGAACATAGGGTTCTTTTTAGGGTTATTTTCGGCGTCGAAAGCCTTTTGTAGTCGTTGCATATGAGCTTTAACGGCAGCCTCAGCATAGGCTTGCATCTTAGAATCGATAGTAGTGTAGACTTTTAGTCCATCGAGGTATAAGTTGTGCTTGGTACCGTCTGGCTTAGGATTGTTTTCAATCCAGGTTTTCATATAAGTGCGCAAGTATTCGCGGAAATAGGTAGCCAAGCCGTCGTTATGGCTCTCAGGAGTGAATTTAATTTTTAAAGGCAGTTTTTGTAGAGAGTCTTTTTCCTCTTGAGTAATGTAATTGTTCTTTGCCATTTGGGCAAGTACTACATTACGCCTATTGGTGACGCCTACTTTATTTTTCACTGGATTATAAAGAGCGGAGTTTTTAAACATTCCGACCAGCATTGCTCCCTCTTCTATCTTGAGGTTTTTAGGTTCTTTATCGAAGTAAATTTTGGCAGCAGAGCGTATACCATCGGCATTGTTATTAAAGTCGTAGACATTAAAGTACATTGCCAATATTTCTTCTTTGGTATATTGTTTCTCGAGACGAGTAGCAATGACCCATTCTTTTATCTTTTGAGTATAACGCCCTAAGCCTCTTTTCTTTTCTTTATGGAAGAGCTGTTTAGCCAACTGTTGGGTAATAGTTGAAGCTCCTCCTCTGCTACCGAAGAAAAACATTGCGCGCAAGGTGCCACGCACATCAATACCTGAATGCTCATAAAAGCGTTCGTCCTCGGTAGCAATAAGCGCATCGACTAATGATTTGGGCAAATCTTTAAACTTAATAGGGGTACGATTCTCGTCTAAATAGAATTTTCCTAAGGATTTACCATCGGCGGTAATTATTTCGGTAGCCAAATTGGTTTCGGGATTTTCTAAGTGTTTGAAGTCAGGCATCTCGCCTAATAGTCCCAAAGACGCTGATAAGAACAGCAACATAATTGCTACAATTCCACCAGCAAAGATATACCAAAACCATTTTACGACGGGGCTTATACCCTTTTTGGTTTGACTATTGTTTTCTGTGTCGTTTGTTTTTTTCATATCTTATTTATTAGTTTATCAATGAAAGTTTACTTTCTGTTTTTTACTTCCTCAACTCTTAATCCTACTTCAGTAATTCCTTTGAGCACAGGCACGCCGTTGTTATCGCCTATTTTTCGCATTGCTTGTTCTATTTTTATGAGATATTTACCTTTAGTAGGAAATGTAAAATTCTCTTTATACCACAATTTACTCTCTTTTACGGCTGAATAGCCATAGCCTAACCATTTACCTTCGGGAGTAGCCATTTCGTACTCCAAAGTGTCTACAATTACTTTATTGCTGTTAGGCAATTCCATTTTAGTAATGAGAAACAGATTGCTGAACTCATAATGTTCGTCATTTCGGAGCATTATAAAAAGGTTTTTCTTTGCTACTGTGTCGTTTTCTTCTAATTCAAAAAACATAGGTTTATGCTGTTCCCAACCATTGGGTAGGGAAACATATTGGCTATATTCCACCCCACTATGGCAAGAAATAAGCAAGGTAAAGAAGGTTAGCAGGCTAAGAATTCTCATCTTTTGGTGTATTGTCGTTATTATTAACTTTTTGTTTGTTTTTATAATTAGGGTTCTTTTTGTTATTCCCATTGGTATAATGAGTATTTTTAGGTTTCGCTTGTGGCTTTTGAGCTTGTTTTTCGTTTGCTACCTCTGCATTGTTATTGTTTTTCTTAGCTCCTTGATTGGACTGTGATTTCAGTTGTTTAGAGGAGTTATTATTGTTGCTTTGAGCAGATTTAGCATTCTTTTGACCTCCTTTATTGTCCTTTTTATTGTTGCGTTTGTTCTTTTTGCGCTTAGGAGTATCGAAACGGGTAATGCTATCTTCTTCTACCGGAGCGAGTTCAATGCCCTCATATACTGAGGTACTCTTACGAGAAGACAAATCGGTTACAATGGCGTATTCTTCGAGTTCCTCGATAGGTTCGCCTTTTTTATTAATTTCTAAGATTTCTTTTACACTGTCTACAGATAGTCTGTGCCAAGTAATAGGGTTTTCATCATAAGTGAACCACATTAATCGCTTAAAGATGTCTATCTTTTGACAAGTAGCCATACCGCGTTGTGTATGGAGTTTTGTATCGGTTCTTGGGAAGTCTTGCAGAGCATCTAAATAAGTATCGAGCTCAAAGTTCAAGCAACATTTTAGCTTGCCACATTGCCCTGCTAATTTCTGTGGATTTAAAGAGAGTTGCTGATAGCGGGCAGCCGAAGTAGAAACACTTCTAAAATCGGTAAGCCAAGTAGAGCAACACAATTCGCGCCCACAAGAGCCTATACCGCCCAAGCGAGCTGCCTCTTGACGGAAACCTATCTGGCGCATTTCTATACGCACTGAAAAGGCTTTTGCCATATCCTTAATAAGTTGGCGGAAATCTACGCGTCCTTCAGCTGTATAATAGAAAGTAGCCTTAGAGCCATCACCTTGAAATTCGACATCTGAGATTTTCATTTCGAGTCCTAAGGCAATAGCGAGCTCGCGTGATTGTTTTTGTACTTCAATCTCTTTGGCACGTGACTGTTGCCACACATCTATATCGTGCTGATTGGCTTTGCGGTATACGCGGGGCAAGTCGCCTTCCCAATCTATTTTTCGCTTCTTCATTTGCGAACGCACCAACTCACCTGTGAGCGTTACTACCCCCACATCGTGACCTGAGGGAGCTTCGGTAGCTACGACATCTCCCATTTGCAGAGGGAGCTTGTCGACATTGCGGAAGTATTCCTTTCGACTGTTTTTAAAACGTACTTCCACGCAGTCGAAAAACTCTTGTCCACCAGCTAATTGAGTATTAGCAAGCCAATCGAACACTGAGAGTTTTACACTCCCAAAGCTACTGGCTCGACAGTTGGATATACACCCTTTTTTTGTATGATTGATTGTGCAACTATTGCAACTCATTTTCCTGTTTATTATGTTAATAGTGTTTAGGTAACATACTACCTCAATCGGCAAAAATACAAAAAAATATAATTAGAGCAACAATGTTTAGTGATTATTTTCTTTATTTTTAGGATTATTACCTTAATATAGTCTGTTATTTTAGGTTTATAGACAGTATTTCTAAAAGAGATTTTACAGTAGGAATTGGAGGGAGGATTATATTTTCAGTTTGGTTTTTTAATCTGTTTTTTACGGCTTCGGCGGTAGTTTTACCTATACAAAATATCTGTTGTTCAGCGGTAAGGGTATTGCACGAGCAGTAGCTTTCTACTCCCGACGGACTGTAAAAGAGAATAGCACTTGCGTTCTCTTTTATCTCAATAGGAGTATATTCAGTTTTATAAGCGGTGATTTCTTTTACTTTTAAATTGTTTTCAACAAAGAAGTTGGGGAGGGTATTAAGGCGTTGAGTACCTGCAAAGAAAGCGATAGAGGTAAGTTTTTTTAAGGAAGTTAAGTTTTGCTGTAAATGTTGAACCAAATCAGAGGCATAGTGGGCAAAATGCAATACATTAAAACCGTTTTGAGTGAGTAGTTGTTGAGTTTGCTCACCTACACAAAGAACAGGAGTCTCTTTTAAGGTAGTTGCCAAAGGGTGTCTTGATAGGCTCTTCACTGCATTTTGACTGGTAACAATGAGCAAG
The DNA here is from genome assembly GCF_000411575.1 of Capnocytophaga sp. oral taxon 336 str. F0502. NCBI lineage: Bacteria > Pseudomonadati > Bacteroidota > Flavobacteriia > Flavobacteriales > Flavobacteriaceae > Capnocytophaga > Capnocytophaga sp. oral taxon 336. The sequence goes on from NZ_KE150489.1 coordinate 575,172, forward strand.
TCGTAGGGCGGTGTGAGGCTCATTGTTATAGGGCTTACGGTGATAAAGTTGTGTTCGATGAGGTGTATAGGAAGAACTGAAAGGATTGCTTTCTGTTCTTGGGATAAGACTTTTGTAGAGACGATGGTTTTCATATTTGTTATTTAATAAAAAAACTCGGTGAGTATTGCTACGCACCGAGTTTGGTAATGTTAAAGAGGGGTTCCTTCGTTGGTTTTGAAGCGATACTCTAAATAAGTATAGGCATCGCGCGGTAGGATTTTTATCCATCGCTTGTATTTCAAGAACCACTTGAAACGGATAGAGCTAAATAGCCCTTTGGTTAAATAAGCTGCTATGAAAGGGTGCGCATTTAGCACGATACGTCCTTTATAGGCTTCCTCCTTAATAATGCTTTCAAGTTCTATATTGATTTTATCAATTAGAACGATAGGCGCTTCGATTTCGCCTTCTTTGCTTGGATTCTCTTCTTTTGTTTTGATGTTTAGTTCTTGGCGCACTCGCTGGCGTGTGATTTGTATCAGACCGAACTTGCTGGGAGGCAAGATTTTGTGTTTAGCACGGTCTTCGGCCATTTCATTGCGCAAGTGATCGAATAATACACGGCGGTTTTCGCTATTGCCCATATCGATAAAATCGACGACGATGATACCACCCATATCGCGCAATCGGAGTTGTCGTGCGATTTCGGTAGCAGCGATGAGGTTTACGGATAGAGCGGTGGTTTCTTGGTCGTTATTTTTATTGGAATGGTTGCCACTGTTTACGTCTATCACGTGTAAGGCTTCGGTGTGTTCTATTACGAGGTAAGCTCCTTTTGGCATCGATACGGTGCGACCGAAAGCCGTTTTGATTTGTCGTTCGATATGGAACTTTTCGAATATAGGCACTGATGAGTGATAGAGTTTTACGATATTCTCTTTCTCAGGAGCAATTTCTTGTACGTATTTTTTTATCTGTTCATAGAGTTGCTCATTATCTACGTGAATACCTGTAAAGGAATCGTTGAACATATCGCGGAGGATAGCCCCCGTTTTGTTCACTTCACTCATTACCTTAGAGGGAAAAACCGCTTTTTGAATTTTTCGGCACATCAAAACCCAACGATTGAAGAGACTTTGCAAATCCTTGTCGAGTTCCGCTACTTTTTTACCTTCGGCTACGGTGCGTACAATCACACCAAAACCTTTGGGTTTAATGCCTTGCAAGAGTTTACGCAAGCGTTCTTTCTCGGCTTTACCTTCTATTTTCTGAGAGATAGAAATGCGGTCAGAAAAGGGAACCAACACGAGGTAACGACCTGCGATAGAGAGTTCAGAGCTGATACGAGGACCTTTGGTGGAGATAGGTTCTTTTACTATCTGTACCAGTATAGGTTGATTAGGTTTAAGTGTTTCGGCTACAGAACCATTTTTATCGATATCGGGTTCTAAGGGAAAATCTTTAAGAGAAAAGTCTTTTAGTTTTCCAGAGATTACCCATTTAAGGAACTTCAGTAGAGAAGCTAATTGGGGGCCTAAGTCGTGATAATGCAAGAAGGCGTCTTTTTCGTGACCTACGTTTACAAAAGCTGCATTGAGCCCTTGTATAGGTTTGCGTACCTTAGCGAGCATTATATCTCCTACTCCTAAGCCGTTAGTATCTTCTTCTTTATGAAGTTCGATGAGCCTACCGTCTCTGAGCAAAGCAAAATCTACGTAAGAGGAACCAGAACGAATGATTAATTCTTTGTCCACTTTGTTGGATTTTAGTTAAACAATACTACTTTAAAGAGAAAAAGTAGTTAAAAACTACTTTTTCTTTTTGTGGCGATTAGCTCTCGCTCTTTTTTTGCGTTTGTGGTTAGCCACTTTATGTCTTTTTCTTTTTTTTCCGCTTGGCATAACTTAATTATTTAATATATTGTGATTTATTAATACAATGTTATTTTTTCGCTTTTTTATCAGTTTTAGCTACTTTTACCTTAGCTTTAACTCCTTCAACGAATACTTTTGCAGGTTTAAAGGCAGGAATGTTATGAGCGGGAATTTTCAAAGTGGTATTCTTAGAGATGTTACGTCCAGTTTTTTCAGCTCTAGTTTTGATAATAAAGCTACCGAAGCCTCTAAGATATACGTTTTGACCACTTTCTAATGTGTTGATTACTTCGTTCATAAAGTTTTCAACCGTTAGTTGAACGTCGTTTTTATCAAGACCCAACTTGTCGGAAATCTTTGATACAATTTCTGCTTTTGTCATCTTTATATTGTTTTTATTAATAATATTCTCTAAATCCTTTCAGCGTGCAAAGGTACAAATTAATTATTTAATAAACACTATGTTAGAACAACTTTTTTTATTTTTTATTTTTTAGTATCTGATAATTAGCTGTTTAAAATACTGTTTTCTAATATTTTACAATTAAAATATACTTTTGCCATATCGCGGTAGATTTTTACGTTACTGATTGAAAATAAGTTTTAACTATTATCTTTTAACTGTAAGCTGGGCTACGTCGTGCCAAAAAGAGGGGTAGGATTTGCTCACGACTTCTTTATCGGCTATTTCGAGGGTAGTTTTTAGCATCAAAGGTGTGAAAGCCATTGCCATTCGATGATCGTTATAGGTAGCAATGCTAATGCCAGAACGCAAGTGTGGGCAAGGTGCTAAATGCAAGCTATCGTGAGTAATACTTACTTCTACTCCTAACTTTCTCAGTTCGGTTTGTAGTGCTTGAAGGCGGTCGGTTTCTTTGATTTTAAGAGTGTGTAAGCCTGTTAAATGACACTCTAAGCCCATTGCTACACAAGTAACGGCAATGGTTTGTGCTATATCGGGGGTGGCATTTAGGTTATACTCGAAACGCTTTTGCTGAGGTTCAGCTACTTTTTCAATGGTTAATTCATTACCTTTGAATGAGGAGTGCACTCCAAAAAACTCATAAATAGTTTTTAAGGCACTATCACCTTGCAGGCTATGCGGTTTAAAATAGGACAATGAAAGGGTGGTGCCTATGGGCGATAAAGCAACAAAAGCATACCAATAGGAGGCGGAAGACCAATCGGATTCTACTTCCCAACTGTTATGTAGTAAGCTTTTTCCTTTCATTGTGTTTACCTTTATAGTATTGGCTTTGAACGATACTTGCTCTTGTCCTATGCAATGAGCTAAGAGATTGATAGTCATTTTTAAGTAAGGCAGAGAGGTAACTTCGCCTTCCAAATGCAAGGTGAGTCCGTTAGGCAAAGCAGGAGCAATAAGCAATAAAGCTGAACTGTACTGACTACTGACGTTGCCTTGGATATGTACTTCGTTGTTAATAAGCTTTTTTCCCCTTATATATATAGGTGGGAATCCTTCTTTTTCAGTATATGTAATATCGGCGCCTAACTGTTGTAATGCATTTACTAATAGGTGTATGGGTCTTTCTTTCATTCGGGGAGAACCTGTGAGGAGGACTTCTTTGCCCTGTTGTATTGCGAAATAAGCGGTGAGAAAGCGCATTGCAGTACCTGCGTGATGAATGTCTACAACTTCTGTATGAGAGCTAAGAGCTTGTTGTAGCAGTAGGGTATCATCGACAGTGGAGAGGTTTTGCACAGTGAGTTCAGGAAAGAGCGCTTGCAATATAAGTGCTCTATTGCTTTCGGACTTGGAGCCTGAGAGCAACAAATGTTTTCCTGACTGTAATGTGGAATGAGGTAATTGTATGTTCATAAGGTAAAAGGTAAAAGGTTAATGGGTGATAGGTGTTTAATAGAGTGCAAAGGTAGGGAATAATGCTGATAAAACCAAAAATGCTGATAATTAACTTTTGCAAAGGTGCGAGCCACACAGGCAAAAACTTTGGCAAAGTTTGAGATGAAAAAGCGATGTGTTGAGACTGTTAGGAGGATTCGGAAGGAAACGGAGAAATTCGGAAGAATTAATTCAGGTAAAAGATAAAAAATGAGCTGTAAGGAGGGTGGGGTTAGCTTATAGAGAGCTTATAGGAAGCTTATAGGAAGCTTATACGAATCTTGGACGATTGGTATAGAAAGAGTATATAAATAATTGATCCATAATATAATACAACAAGGCTAAAAATGTTAAAAACGGGGTTTCGAGGCGAAAGAAAGAGAATCCTCACCCGTCCCTCTCCCAAGGAGAGGGGGAATGTAGGGACGGAAAAAATAATGAAACATCCCCCCTAGCCCCCTCAATGAGGGGGAATGTGGCGAGTTACTTATTTGGTAAGCCCCCGAACCCCCGAAGGGGGACAAGCTGGAAAAGCTGACAAACCTCCCCTAGCCCTCTCCAAAGGGGGAATGTAGAGACGTGGGATTATATCGGTTGTGGTTTTACCTTTTAGCTCTTACCTGCGTAAGCTTTGCGTTAAACATTCTTAAAAGATTCTTAATTGATACTTAAAGTTTCACAGGAGTAGCGCGATGGCATAGGGGATGTGAAGGAGAATTATATAACGAAAAGTGTATAATTTTCAGAGAGTTATAACAGAAAACAGGTAGAGATATTGGGTAAAGGTAACAGAGGAGTGTAAAAAAAATAGACAATTATTTTTGTGTAGATATTTCTTTTTCGTATCTTTGCACCGTGTATAGTACCCAGTGGGTATGATTTATAATGTTTTTAGCAATGTTTTAATTCGTATTTTAAAATGAAAGTAAGCAATTTTTTTAAATACATAAGTGTTTTTCTGCTTTTATACTTCCTTGGTATTGAAGGAGTGCAAGGACAGCATAATAAATTAATTTCTGCACAAACAAATTTTTATTTTGTTTGTGCAAGTGCTACTAACAACGGAAAACTTCAACCTAACAACCCTAACGATAAATCGGGTTTTAGAGTTAGGGTGCGTTGGTCTCCCCCCTTACCAAATGCAGATAATAAATATATATTCGAACTTTCTGATGCAAACGGAAGTTTTAATAACCCGACTGTCCTACCAACTCTAAATACAAATTTTTGGCCTTCAAAAAGTACCTTAAATACTGCTCAAACCTTTGATGCCTATGTAACTTTCCCTAATAATTTAAATGGAAAGAAATATCGTATTCGGGTGCGTTCTACTAATCCTGCAAGTGAGTTAATAGCTACTATTGACAATAGTTCTGAACAATATTTCGAAGGCTCATATATGAATGTTATACAAGCTTTAAGGACTACTCCTTCTGGTAATGTAAACCTTTGCCCTGGACAATCATTAGAGTTATCCGTTTCTCAGATTTTTGCTAATACAGGAAGTACTAATATTTCAGATTATACTTATATTTGGTATAAAAAACCCGTAGGAGGAAGTGGTCACGGTGTAGTTATTCCTAACCAAACAGGACCTAAACTAACTGTAACCGAACAAGGTGCTTATGCTGTTGCTATTGACTATAGTGGTAATTGTAGTGAAAATAAATCAAAATCTGACTTTATTTCTGTAAGAGTTACAGGAGGAGGGCAATCGTTGGTGTTGAGTAGTTCGGCTACTGAGATATGTAGCTCAGAGAGCTTTACCCTTACTGCTACCCCTGCGGGCAATGAGACTTATACGTGGTATCGCGACAATACTAAGTTGGGCGAAACTAACGGGGTGGCTACCTATGTGGTGTCGCCCCCCAATAATCTTCCGGGTAAATACCGCGTACAGATAGGCAACGGTAGTGCCTGCGATGTGCGCTCCAATGAAATAGAAATAAAACATAAAGATGCTATTAAAGCTAATATTACTACCACGGGGGGCAATGTATTGTTACCCAACAAACAGCGTACCCTCAGCGTAAACACCACTGCCCAAAATCCTTCGTACAAATGGTTTAAGGACGGGGTGGAAATACCGGGGCAAACTGCCAATACTTATGTAGCCACCAGCGCAGGCAAATACAAAGCCCAAGTAACCCAAACGGGCAGTTGTGCCTCGACGGTAGAAACTGAGGAGTACGAACTTAAAGCTCCTGATAGCTTCAAGGTGAGCATCAAGCCTAAAACTTCTTATCAGCCCTGCGAGACGAACAGCATAGACCTCACGGTAGACAAAATCACAGCCGTATCGGGTGCTACTGAGCTTACGATAGACCCGAGTGACTATTCGTTTTTCACTTTCCAATGGCAAAGAGAAACGGGCGGTGCATTTACGGATATCAACACCACGCAAGAAATCACCCTTAACAGCGCTACCCAAAACGGCAAGTACCGCTTGAAAATAACGGCTTCGGGGTTTCCTGCCATTCCTGAATCGAATGTATTGGATATTCAATTGCAGGACAGCAATGCATTGCGCATTAACAACAGTGTAGACAATGTGGATTTCTGTGGAGAGGTGTATACACTCACGGTTACCACTGGTGCCGACCCTACGGCTACTTACACTTGGTTTAAAGACCGTGCGCAGATAGCGCAAGGGGTAGGAATGACCCAATATGGGGTAACTGCGACAGGAGTGTATTACGCTACCATAGGCGGTACGGGCGGAGGTTGCCCCGCTACGTCTAACTCGGTAGTGGCAAAGCGCACCGTTATCACAGCACGTTGGGCGGAAGAGATGAACAGTCGCGAGATTTACTACCCTGCAAAAACTACGGTACTGAAAATATCGCACAATATGACCAACCCCACTGTGGAATGGAAGAAAAACGGCACCGTAATAGCAGGCGCTACGGGTGTGGAATACACGGTTACTGATACACCTGTATCGGCTGACGTATACGAAGCAAAAATCACCGATGGCGGTAGTTGTGGTACAAGTATCAGCCTTACCCCTATTTACTTTGAAACCATTGCTGATATTAAAGGCGTGAGAGTAGGAACGGTAGCATCTACCAACTGTGAAACCCGTACGCAAACCACTCTTGAAGTACAAAAAATAACCGTACAGCTAAGCAGTAGTGGAGAACAGGTGGAAGTAAAGAAAATAGATTACCAATTCTTTAACTTCCAATGGCAAAAAGACAACAACGATGTGCCAGGCGAAACTCGACAGCAGTTTGTCGTGTCGCGCGCAGGCAACTCAGAATCGGCTAAATATTCAGTGCGGGTTAGTTATGGTACGATTATCAAGACTTCGGACGAAAAACCAGTAGCCTTTACTCCTATCCCCGATTTTGAAATATCGTCGGCTGACGGTGCGAAGAGAACAGTATACCTTTGCCAAGGAGGAACTATTAGTCTTACCGTAGCTGCCGATAGCTTCGACCCTAACTCATCAGTAGCCGATAGTTTTTCATACGTATGGAAGAAAGTAACGAGTGCCAATTACACTAACGACACTCCCATAGGCAGTGAAAACCCTACGGCAAGCGTGAACGAAATAGGCGAATACTATTTAGAAATTAATAACGGCGGTTGCCCTAAACGCGCTCATATACAAGTGAAGAACTATCAAGTAGGCGGTTTGAAATTGAGTTTAATGCGCGACAGTCAAGGCACTGCTCCTGTGAAACAAGTATACCAAACCAGTACAGCACGAGAGCGCAAGTTCGATGTGCGTATAGGTGATAGATTAGTTGCCGAAGGGGGAAATAAATTCAGCTGGACAAAAGACGACGGCACGGTGAAATACGGCACAACTTTGGAGGTGACCTCTGAGGATATGTCGGGTTCTTATACACTGAAAGAGGAGTCGTGCGTGGCAGCAGGCGAGAACATATTGCCTTTTGAACTGAATATCTACCAAGTGGTGGAAGTGCCTAATGTGGTAACTCCTAACGGCGATGGTATTAACGATAAGTGGGAAATACCGTCGGTATACCTCACTCCGAAAGTGAAGGTAACAATATACTCACAAGAAGGTAAAGAAGTACTCTCGACAAACAACTACCAAAATAATTGGCCTGATGAGCGTACTTTCAATGACCTTGGCAAGCGTGCGCTTATCTATATCTATACCCTCAAAGGTGAGATTACCGAAAACGGCGAAACGAGAAGCGTGGATAAGAAAGGAACCATTACAATACTTAAATAAGAATTGACGATGAAGATAGTACATAACATAACGATAACAGTGTTGGCGCTTAGTGTTCAGTTTTTATTTGCACAAAGTGATGGTAATTACCTACCCTACGAAATGCCTGGACATACGGCTGTAAAATACAACACCTACCTAATGAACCCTGCGTTTCCAATATTTAGCAAGAATGAGTCGCAAATTACCTTCTTTCATCGCAACCAGTGGATGGGCTTTAAGGAAGATAAGTTCAATACCTTTGGGCTCTCTTATGGCAAGAAGTGGGGTGGCGATGCAGGTAGAAAGAATGATTACTACGATGGCAACAATATGGCACACGGGTTGGTTTTCCAACGTACAGCAGGTATATTTGCCAATATAGGTATACTAGGGAACTACGTACACCAAGTAGAGATATCAGATGATAACTTTTTGCGCTTAGGGCTAAACGTAGTGTTTGCCCGCAGTAGTATCGACAGAAATAAAGTGCGCACAAACGTGCAAGACCCCTTGATAGAGAATGCGAAACCTACGAGTATCATCAACTTACAACCAGGGGTAGATATAAACTTTAACTTCTGGCATTTTGGTATTACCGCGGAGAACCTCTTAGACTATTCGTTTTCGGCAGGAGAAATGGCAGTGCCTTTTAATGAAAAGTCGCTCACCGCTCACGTGATGTATCGCAAAGAGTTGGATTCTCGTAGTGATTTCTTAGAAGATGGTTTTTTCAGTATATATGCTAAAGCTAAGAGAACTAAAGATAATTTTCAAATGGGCGGACACGTGATGTTGGACGTTCCTCTGGGTTGGGCTTACGCCGGTTATGACCAAAAATATGGAGCTTTCGGTGGCATAGGCTTCAACGTGACTAACCACTTGAGCGTAGGATTTGGCTACGAACAAACCATTGCTAATTATGTAGCTGAATTGGGTGGTAGTTATGATGTGGTAGTTTCTTATCAGTTTGGTGGCAAACATCACATTAAGAAACCAATTAAGACCACTCCTCCTGAACCTACTGTGGTAACACCTCCAACGCCTAAGGTAGTAACTCCTACGGTAACAGAAACGAAAACACCTACGGTAGAAACTCCTAAAACAACAACTAAAACACCTACTGTTCAAGAAGAATTAGACAAGCGCATAAGAGTGGTAGAAGACCCAAAAATAGAGGGTATAGCGCAAGGCTATTATGTGATTGCAGGAGTATTCCAAAATCCTAAAGGAGCTTACCAAATGAGACGAGATATAGAGAATTTAGGTATCAAAGTATTTACATTTAAAAATAAAGAAAATGGTATGCACTATATCTATATTGATAGAGCTTATGAATCGCGCGGAGAAGCAGGTGAAACATTGCTCAACTTGTTGAAACGCCCTGAATTTAAAAACTCTAACATTTGGGTACTAAAAGTAGGCAACTTATAAAGCATTTTAAGTAATATAAAAACGATGCTTTGCAATAGTAAAGCATCGTTTACTTTTTGAAAAGAAACATAAACTAAAAAAGAAAATATATGAAGAGTAACTTTTTGAAAATAGCAATATGCCTTATAGGACTATTAGCTTTACAGGCTTGTAGCACTGTAGATAGCCATAGATATCCTCACGGGAAAAAAGCAGCTACAAAAACTGCGAATATAAAAACAGGTATATATAAGACGAATGTAACAGCTACCTATTATCACGATAAGTTCAATGGAAGAAAAACTGCTAGTGGGGCTGTATTTAGCAATAGTAAGCTCACCACGGCACACCCCTCGTTGCCTTTTGGTACTCAATTAAAAATTACCAATCGTATAAATGGCAAATCAGTAGTTGTTACTGTTACTGATAGAGGTCCCTTTACCAAAGGGAGAGAGCTCGACCTCTCTAAACGTGCCTTTATGGAAATCACTGACAATAAAAACAAAGGATTGATACAAGTAGATATAGAGATTGTAGAATAAGGAGTTTTACTCCTTATTTTTTTTGCATTATTAGAAATAAGCAAATAAAAAAAGAGCAACTCTTCATCAGAATTACTCTTTTTATAAGAAGGCGGCGACATACTCTCCCACAACAAGTGTAGTACCATCTGCGCTAAAAGGTTTAACTGCTCTGTTCGGAATGGTAAGAGGTGAGACCTTTGACTATAACCACCTTAAATCTTTAGGCCTTAGGTTGTGCGACTCAGAACTAATACCTGATGCCTGTGGCCTAATGCCTTGATATTTTAACATATAGGGATAAAAAACATATTTTCTCAATTGACAATTGATAATTAACAATTGTTGTGATGCTAACGCTCTTTAAAAGAATCTCTACGCGCGAAAAGTCTACGGGTGATTAGTATTACTCGGCTATGATGTTACCACCGTTACACCTGTAACCTATCAACGTGGTCATCTCCCACGACCCTTAAAAGAAATCTCATCTTGTGGCGGGTTTCGTACTTATATGCCTTCAGCACTTATCCCATCCGCACTTAGCTACTCTGCTATGCCCTTGGCAAGACAACAGATACACCAGCGGTGCGTCCAACTCGGTCCTCTCGTACTAGAGTCAGATCCACGCAAATTTCTAACGCCCACAGTAGATAGAGACCGAACTGTCTCACGACGTTCTGAACCCAGCTCGCGTGCCACTTTAATGGGCGAACAGCCCAACCCTTGGGACCTTCTCCAGCCCCAGGATGTGACGAGCCGACATCGAGGTGCCAAACCCCCCCGTCGATGTGAGCTCTTGGGGGAGATCAGCCTGTTATCCCCGGCGTACCTTTTATCCTTTGAGCGATGGCCCTTCCATACGGAACCACCGGATCACTATGCTCTACTTTCGTACCTGATCGACTTGTGGGTCTCTCAGTCAAGCCCCCTTATGCCATTGCACTCTACGCACGGTTACCAAGCGTGCTGAGGGAACCTTTAGAAGCCTCCGTTACTCTTTTGGAGGCGACCACCCCAGTCAAACTACCCTCCACGAATTGTCCCCTGCATCGCAGGGTTAGACCTCAGATAAGCAAAGGGTGGTATTTCAACAACGACTCCACAACTACCAGAATAGCCACTTCATAGTCTCCCACCTATCCTACGCATCACTTATCCAAGACCAATACGAAGATATAGTAAAGGTGCACAGGGTCTTTTCGTCCCACTGCGGGTAATCGGCATCTTCACCGATACTACAATTTCACCGAGCTCATGGCCGAGACAGTGTCCAAATCGTTACACCATTCGTGCAGGTCGGAACTTACCCGACAAGGAATTTCGCTACCTTAGGACCGTTATAGTTACGGCCGCCGTTTACTGGGGCTTCAATTCAAACCTTCGTGTTACCACTAAGCTCTCCTCTTAACCTTCCAGCACCGGGCAGGTGTCAGACCCTATACCTCATCTTTCGATTTTGCAGAGTCCTGTGTTTTTGATAAACAGTCGCTTGGACCTCTTCACTGCGGCCTATCTTACGATAGGCGACCTTTCTCCCGAAGTTACAGGTCTATTTTGCCTAGTTCCTTAGCCATGAATCTCTCGAGCGCCTTAGAATTCTCTTCCCAATCACCTGTGTCGGTTTACGGTACGGGCATTAATCTTCGCTTTTCTTGGAAACGTTATCACCACTCTATCACCTCGACCGAAGCCTCAGTGTACTATCAAAGCCATAACAGCTCCTTTAACGTACTATTCCGTCAGTACGCGGTAGTTATCTCGTTCCGTCACTTTTATTAGATTAATGGTACAGGAATATTAACCTGTTGTACATCCACTTTCCCTACTCGGGTGCGCGTTAGTCCCCGACTAACCCTCAGCTGATTAGCATAGCTGAGGAAACCTTGATCTTTCGGCGGGCAGGTTTCTCGCCTGCCTTATCGTTACTTATGCCTACATTTTCTTTTCTATCAGCTCCACTATGTCTCACAACTTTAGCTTCTACGCCTATAGAATGCTCCCCTACCGGTATATCTTTCAATAACCCCATAGCTTCGGTAATATGCTTATGCCCGTTTATTATCCATGCCCAACCGCTCGACTAGTGAGCTGTTACGCACTCTTTAAATGTATGGCTGCTTCCAAGCCAACATCCTAGCTGTCAGTGCAGTCAGACCGCGTTTGGTCAACTTAGCATATATTTGGGGACCTTAGCTGATGGTCCGGGTTCTTTCCCTTTAGGATATGGACCTTAGCACCCATACCCTCACTGCTGATGAGCATTTAATAGCATTCGGAGTTTGTCAGGAATTGGTAGGCGATGAAACCCCCGCATCCAATCAGTAGCTCTACCTCTATTAAACTCACATCAACGCTGCACCTAAATGCATTTCGGGGAGTACGAGCTATTTCCCAGTTTGATTGGCCTTTCACCCCTACCCTCAGGTCATCCGAAGTCTTTTCAACGACAACCAGTTCGGTCCTCCACGCTGTGTTACCAGCGCTTCAACCTGCCCAAGGGTAGATCACCAGGTTTCGCGTCTACTACTACCAACTTAACGCCCTATTCAGACTCTCTTTCGATGCGGATTCGTATCTGAAATACTTATCCTCGCTGGTAACAGTAACTCGTAGGCTCATTATGCAAAAGGCACGCCGTCACAGCCTAACGCTGCTCCGACCGCTTGTAAGCGTATGGTTTCAGGGTCTGTTTCACTCCGTTATTCACGGTTCTTTTCACCTTTCCCTCACGGTACTAGTTCACTATCGGTCTCTCAGGAGTATTTAGCCTTACCGGATGGTCCCGGCCGATTCAGTCAAGGTTCCTCGTGCCCCGACCTACTCAGGATTCCCTTAAGGTTTATATCGCTGTGCCTATACGAGACTTTCACTCTCTATGGTGTGTCTTTCCAAACACTTCTAATCCAGCTCTACAACCTATATTAGGGTCCTACTACCCCCGTATTGCCGTAACAATACGGGTTTGGGCTGTTCCCATTTCGCTCGCCACTACTTTGGGAATCACTTTTGTTTTCTTCTCCTCCGCCTACTAAGATGTTTCAGTTCAGCGGGTTTGCTCACCTTTACGGTGTAGTACATCTTCAATGTACTGGGTTGCCCCATTCGGATATTTGCGTATCATTTCGTATGTGCCAATACACGCAACTTTTCGCAGCTTATCACGTCCTTCTTCGCCTCTGAGAGCCTAGGCATCCCCCATACGCCCTTACATAACTTTTCGCGCTTGTAGTCCTAGTCAATTGACAATTAACAATTGATAATTGACAATTATCTAGGTACCTCTCGTTCTCTTTGATTCTTTTTAATTCTTTCGTTAGATTATCAATAATCTATTATTGATCTCTTATGCTTTTTATCCCAATATGTCAATGTACGGTTCCTCACCCTAACCCTCTCACAAGGAGAGGGAACTTGTGGGTGTGTTGTGGAGAATAAGGGATTCGAACCCTTGACCCCCTGCGTGCAAGGCAGGTGCTCTAGCCAGCTGAGCTAATTCCCCCTGTCTCTAGGTAAGAGATATGTGGTAAGAGGTAAGAGGATCCTTCCTCTAGCTCACTCCTAGAAATTTCCTTCTTTTTAAGCTTTTTTTGCTTGTAGTCCCAGGCAGACTCGAACTGCCGACCTCTACATTATCAGTGTAGCGCTCTAACCAGCTGAGCTATGAGACTGCTTATTCAATTAGCAAATTCGTAAATTAGCAAATTTGCAAATTTTATTTTGTTGCCAGCAAGATTTAAAGAATCAAATATACCATAAGTCCTTTAATCGTTAATTATTAACCATTAATAATTAAATCGGTCGTCTCTAGAAAGGAGGTGTTCCAGCCGCACCTTCCGGTACGGCTACCTTGTTACGACTTAGCCCCAGTCACTAGTTTTACCCTAAACAGCTCCTTGCGGTGACCGTCTTCAGGTACTCCCAGCTTCCATGGCTTGACGGGCGGTGTGTACAAGGCCCGGGAACGTATTCACCGGATCATGGCTGATATCCGATTACTAGCGATTCCAGCTTCACGGAGTCGAGTTGCAGACTCCGATCCGAACTGTGACCGTCTTTATAGATTCGCGCCTGCTCACGCAGTGGCTGCTCTCTGTAACGGCCATTGTAGCACGTGTGTAGCCCAAGATGTAAGGGCCGTGATGATTTGACGTCATCCCCACCTTCCTCTCGGTTTGCACCGGCAGTCCCATTAGAGGGCTCGACTTAACTCGTTAGCAACTAATGGCAGGGGTTGCGCTCGTTATAGGACTTAACCTGACACCTCACGGCACGAGCTGACGACAACCATGCAGCACCTTGAAAACTGTCCGAAGAAAAAGGCATCTCTGCCCCTGTCAGTCTCCATTTAAACCTTGGTAAGGTTCCTCGCGTATCATCGAATTAAACCACATGCTCCACCGCTTGTGCGGGCCCCCGTCAATTCCTTTGAGTTTCATTCTTGCGAACGTACTCCCCAGGTGGGATACTTATCACTTTCGCTTAGCCACTCAATCCTTAAACCAAACAGCTAGTATCCATCGTTTACAGCGTGGACTACCAGGGTATCTAATCCTGTTCGCTCCCCACGCTTTCGTCCATCAGCGTCAATTAATTGTTAGTAATATGCCTTCGCTATCGGTGTTCTGTGTAATATCTAAGCATTTCACCGCTACACTACACATTCCAACTACTTCACAACCATTCAAGACCAACAGTTTCAAAGGCAGTTGCTCAGTTGAGCTGAGCGCTTTCACCCCTGACTTACCAGCCCGCCTACAGACCCTTTAAACCCAATGATTCCGGATAACGCTCGCATCCTCCGTATTACCGCGGCTGCTGGCACGGAGTTAGCCGATGCTTATTCGTAAGGTACCGTCATCAAACTACGCGTAGCCCTTATTCTTCCCTTACAAAAGCAGTTTACAATCCATAAGACCTTCATCCTGCACGCGGCATGGCTGGATCAGTCTTCCGACCATTGTCCAATATTCCTCACTGCTGCCTCCCGTAGGAGTCTGGTCCGTATCTCAGTACCAGTGTGGGGGACATCCCTCTCAGAACCCCTATCTATCATCGCCTTGGGGAGCCGTTACCTCTCCAACTAGCTAATAGAACGCATACTCATCTTTCACCACCGTAGCTTTAATATAAAAACGATGCCGTCCCTATATACTATGGGGTATTAATCCAAATTTCTTCGGGCTATCCCCCAGTGAAAGGCAGATTGTATACGCGTTACGCACCCGTACGCCGGTCTCAGTTACCCGAAAGTAACTTCCCCCTCGACTTGCATGTGTTAGGCCTGCCGCTAGCGTTCATCCTGAGCCAGGATCAAACTCTTCATCGTTAAATTCTTTTATATCTTCTAACCGATCTTCAAGTTATTGACTTCAGGTTTCACTCAATCCTTTAAATCTTCTTTGTGCTGTACAACATTATGTCAAGGTACGTGTTGTTT
>NZ_KE150490.1:0-188253 GCF_000411575.1 Capnocytophaga sp. oral taxon 336 str. F0502
GTTGGTGTATGACCGTTTAGGCTATCGTTAGCCAAAACGCTGGTGGTAGTTTGAGTAGCTAATCCGTCAGGTATGTTAAAGGTATCGTCTTTCACTACTAAAGGAGTTACTCCTAAATGAATAGTAGAAGTACCTGTTTTTGTGTTACCAAAAGTGTCTTTGGCTACAAAAGTAACTGTAATAATACCGCCTGGTACTGTACAAAGGTCAGCGGGAGTTGTATAGTTATTTGTAATAGTAGCTATCGCACCACAAGTATCGGTGGCGGTAGCTGTGCCGAGCCAATTGTTGATAGCCGTAGTAGCCGTAGTTGAGTTGCACACTATATTTAAAGGAGTAGGTGCTGTGAAAGTAGGAGCAGTAGTATCGTCTACTGTTAAGGTAACGGTTACGATACCGCTAGTACAGCCCGCAGTGCTAAGAGCGCGTACATAAGCCGTTTGGGTAGTGCGAGTGGTTACTTGAGTATTGATAACAGGTGCCGTAGTGCTTGAAACAGTAGCTGCAGGGGCAGTGTACCAAAGCAAGGTAGTACCCGTAGGGGCAGTTACATAGTTAGCAAACGATACTGTATTGTTAGTTGCTGTTGGACAAAGAGTTTTACTGCCGGTAATAAGTGTAGGTAAGGCTACAGGAGGTAATTTGGTAAGCGTTGCTTCTTGAGAAGTAGCTGTAACTACGATGCCTTGTGCAAACTGGTAACTATACACAACTCTATATTTATAGTTAGTAGTTCCAGCTATTGTTAAAGAGGCAGTTCCTCCACTTGCGATAGATCCCGTAGAAGCAAGGATATCTGTCCAATTAGTTCCGTTATCAGACTTTTGTTGCCATTTGTACTGAATATCACCTGTAGCATCTTTCAATTGAGCTTTAGAGGTGAAAGTAACTTTCTTATCAGCACAAATAGTTTGGCTTTGCGGTTGTGTAGTGATACTAATAGTCTCAGCAGGAGTGATAGAAGTAGGACAGAGTTCTACTAATACCCCTGAAGAACCTGGATGAATATCTTCTACTATCAGTTGAGTAAAAGGAGTATTAGAGGTTACGCGCACCGCCACATCAGTTACAATGTGAGGTTGTGAGGTAACTACTCCCGTATTACTTAAGGTAGCTCCTGTTAGTCCTTTCCCTTCGGCACAATCGTACACTTTAGTAAAAGTAGGTGTACCATTATTAATTGAAAGTCTTACTTCATCATTCACAGTTGAAGGGCTACCCATTACCATTAGCCATACTTCAGCATTAGTAACTGGCTGACTAAAAGTGTAAATTACTTTAGGGCTAAAGTTAGGTTTCGTATGTATAATTGTATAATTGTGATAAGGAGTTCCACTGCAGTAACCATCATTATCTATAGTGCCATATACTAAAGTAGCTGTTGTAGAAGGGTTCGAATAGGTACGTGTTACCGTAACACCATTCATTACCGCTGTTCGTCCGTTAGGAGAAGAGGTAGGGAACTGAGGAGCAGGTTTAGTGGTACAATCGGCTAAAGAGGTAAGTACTTTAGCTTTTTTATCGGTATAAAAATATTCACAAGCACCTAATTTTACTTTACTTACATTGATTTCGGTAGTTTGAGTAGTGGTTATTGTTACAATGTGTTTTCCTGCGCTATTGAGGGTAGCTGTTTTTGTAGTGCCTCCTGTGATCGTATAGGTAATCTCGGCATCAGGAGTACCCGTAATTGTAAAGGTTACCGTAGTATTTGTACCTTGTCTAAATACAAGAGGAGTAGCCGTAACTGAGGTTACTTCAGCCACAGGATTTATAGTAACGGTTTGTGTATGGGTACAAATATCCGCTTCTTGGGTAATTAAGATATCATCAATGGCAAAGTCGTTTGCACTTTCTTCATTAGTAAGATCTTTAAAACGCAATTGTAAATTGGTTGCATTTCCTGGGTTAAAAGTGTGAGTTACTTCTCTCCAATCATTAGTATTTGCGTGCCCTTGAATACCTCCAGTTACTTTTGTAGCAGCTGATACTACTGAATTAGTTGCTTTATTGACAAAAGTAACTTCTATATTAGGATAGTACTTATTTTGATTAGGTCCTGCAACAAATTTATTAATGTTATATATATAATACTTTATAGTAACAGGCTTGTTAGGCTCAACTTTTATATCTTGTAAATAGAAATGATGAGCTGCATTAGCTCCATAATTGAAAGCTAAATAACGCCCTTGTGGATTAGAGCCATTAGAAGTATGATCTATAGGAGCTTCCCAATTCCAAACATTTCTTTGGATTATAGGGTCATTCATTTTTGTCAAATTCTTTATATTTGCTACCTGATAATGATTTTCTGGTAACACATCAGCAGGATATCCTAATAGAGATGCTTTACACACAAAAGGATTAGGGACTACTGAAGTAGGTAACAAATAGGGAGCACCTGAACCAAAATCTTCTTTAAAAATAACTTTATTTGCGATATCTTTATAAGTGATTGTAATAGTATGAATTCCTACATTTACATTATCAAATATATTAGAAGACTGAGGAGTTCCATTATTTAAAGTATAAGTATAGGTATATCCTGAAGTAACTGAAGGATTTACCGTGATTTTTGCAGTTTTATTAGTACAATTATAAGCTACTGTTGTTGTGAAAGTATTAGGGTTGGCTACTACATTAATAGGTACTTCTTGTGAAATAGGACAACTTTGTGAAGATTGAGTAACTAAAATATTATCTAAGGCAATGTCATTACCTATCAGCTGAACAGTAGAACTTCCACTACTTGGTACATATCCCCATCTATTGAACATTCTCACTACAAAAATTAGTTCTGTATAATTACCCGTATTTGCAGTAAGACTAAGAGGGTACCAATCATCTCTACCATTATCCTTTACTCTAGGAACATCTAAAACGTAAGATTTAAACAAAGGTGTTTTTGCTGTTACCTGAGCTTCATTTGCATAAATTTCAAGTACAAGAGAAGGAATAGCTCTCTCATAACCATTCCCTGAAGAAACTTTTACTGTGTTAAATACAAAAGCTGAAAAATCTACTTGTGAATTCTTTCTAACAGCTTCTTTGCGTTTATATAGAACTTCTCCTTTATCTATCAAACTGTTGTAGTACATCACTCGACCATTAGGGTCATTATCTTTATCATTAGGCAGTAACCAAATGTTGTGATTTTTAGCATTATCATAATCAGCATCTATCATTCTTGCTACTGTATAACAATAGTCGTCTGCCAATGTTTTTCCTGTTTGGATATTTCCAGCTAATACGTGGGTTTTATTCAAAGGAGCAAAATAGATATTAGGATTAGCATAAGGGCTTTTTACAGCTTTAGGTTGTCCTGTTTTCCATTTACCAAAGTCTTCATAAAAAACTACCGATTTAGTTGTAGGAGGAGCTATATAGTTTACTGTAAGGGTATGTTGTCCAATAGAAAGTGTTGAAAAATATGGACTGCTATTAGTCACCCCTTTATAAGTATAACTATACTGATAAGAAGGCTGATTATTAGTAAGGTTTACATTACCTGTTCCATTACAGTTATAAATAATTTTAGAATTATAGGTAGGTGCAGTAGCTTTTGCAGGGACTGTAATAGATAACGTATAATTCTCAGTTCCTCGCTTTACTTGAACAGTATGATTCCCTGCTGTAAGCCAAGCTTTATTGGCATTTCCCCAGCCTCCTCCAAAATTATATTGGTAACCCGATAGACTTTCATCTACACTTACAGTTACCTCTGCCTTATTAACATTATTACCTGTTCCACAGCCTATTAATTGAGTAATTCCCACTTTGGGAGTACTTTGCGCATTCAGGTGGTTTACAGCAAATAAAAATGCTACCACAAAAATAATCTTATAAGCCATTTTCGCTATTAAATTATTCATCTTCTCTGTAAAAAACATCGTTAGTGATTTATTTTGGGTGCAAAATTAGTAAAGATTTTTTACATCTCTCTACACTGATATAATAATTAACACATTTTTAACAAGTTTAGGGATAAAAATAACCGTTTTTAATTCTTTTTAAATCTCTTTTTCTTTACACTTTCTAGTCTTTACCTTTCCTTACTTGTGTAAAAAATAACACTGTTATATCTTCTGTTTCTGCTGTAATCTGTTTTTTCTTTCAAAGGTAGGTACGAGCTATAAGAAACGCACCAGCGGAGAGGGAAAAGGTAGCTTCGCTACAAAGAGTCTCGCACAGATTTCACGGAACACACGGATTTTTCACAGACAAATTTTAGATGCTATTCATTTTATCCACAGAATTTAGCAACAAGTTGCTTAGATTTCACAGAAGTATACTGTAAAAAGGAACTGTAAATCAGAATTATATATTGAACGGACATTAACTCTTAATTTTGTGCGTTTGCTCTATTTGCTAATCGTTTTGCTTGTTGTGTTACGACTTTTTTTGTATCTTTGTCCCCTCATTTCACTGTTAAAACTATGTTTCAAGGAGTACTTCAAAAAATGCTTACCGAATGGGCTGACCCCATACGATATTATTTGCCAATGGAAGGCGATTTTGTGCTGATGAACCAACTCATCGGAAAGGATATAACACTCCAATTTGTGCGCTTTCAGTGTATGAATTGTGGGGAAAACAAGCCTATTTTCCGTCAGGGTTATTGCAAAGAGTGCTTTTTTGAAGTCCCTCAAACCGCCGATTGGGTGATGCACCCCGAACTTAGCAAAGCGCATTTAAACATCGAAGAGCGCGATTTAGGCTATGAGCAACAAATGCAGTTGCAACCGCATTATGTGTATCTTGCCAATTCCAGCGACGTAAAAGTGGGGGTAACACGCAAATCACAAGCTCCAACACGCTGGATCGACCAAGGGGCGCACGAAGCCCTTATACTTGCCGAAGTACCCAATCGCTATTTGGCAGGCATTGCCGAAGTCGCCCTTAAAGCTCATATAGCCGATAAAACTAACTGGCGCAAAATGCTTACCAACCAAATCACCCCCGTAGATTTATTGCGAGTAAAATTAGAGGTGCGCGACTTTGTGCCCGACCAAGTACAGCCCTACATCACCGAAGATATCACCCCCTTGCACATTCATTTTCCCGTAGAAAAATACCCTACCCAAGTACGTTCTCTGCAACTGGTGCAAACCCCTACGTATAGTGGTAAACTAATGGGCATCAAAGGGCAATACCTTATTTTTAGCGACAACACCGTCTTTAATGTGCGAGGTAACGAAGGACTCGTAATCCAATTGACAATTAACAATTGACAATTGATAATTTAAAAAAAGCTCAGTGGGCTTGTTTTTTTTATCTAATAAAAACAAGTGTATTTCCTTTCGAGAACTTTTCTGAAAACGCATATCCATCAGTGTTAAACCCTTTTAAATCTTCTACTGAACGAATCTCATTTTCTGCTAAAAAACGCACCATACGACCCCGCGCTTTCTTCGCATAAAAGCTAACGACTTTCAGCGTGTCTCCTTTATAATCTTTGAAGATAGGTGTAATCACGGGTACTTTTAGCTTTGTGGTATCAATTGCTTTAAAATATTCTTCACTGGCAAGATTGATAAACAATTCTCCTTCTTGCAATTCGTCGTTCAATGCCTGAGTGATTTTGTCTTTCCAAAAAGCATATAGATTTGTAGCCTTCCCTACGGGTAGTTTGATGCTCATTTCCAACCGATAAGGCGCGATAAGGTCTAAGGGTTTAAGCAGTCCGTACAACCCCGAGAGAATACGCAAAGACTTTTGTAACTTGTCAATTTGCATTTTAGAGAGTGAATAAGCATCGAGTCCCTCATACACATCGCCATTGTAAGCAAAGAGCGCCGGACGCGCATTTTGTGAGGTAAAAGGCAATGAGAGCTGTTGGTGTCGTTGCCAATTCAGGTCGGCGAGCTTTTGGGAGATATGCATCAGGTTTATAAGTTGCTTTGGAGAGAGTGCTTTAAGGGCAGTGCTTACCTCGCCAATTTCCTTTGAAAAAATAGCCGAAGAGTGTACGGTAGTAGGTAGGGCTGATATTTCGTTAATGGTTTTGGCGGGAGAGATAACGATTTTCATAGTGATATATAATTAACGGGGCAAAGTTACAAAACAATTGACAATTCACAATTGATAATTGACAATTGAATAGGAGTGAGACATTTGATAGACTTTAAACGGAACTATGATGGTTTTATAGTGGCTCTTCAGTGGGTCTACAGTGGGTCTACAGTGGCTCTACAGTGGATCTACAATGAAGACTAACCAAAGATTAATAGAATACTAATAGAACTTACAATGTTGTTGCAATCAACTGTATCTCTCGTTCTGTGGGTCGAACTTGCCCGACCTAAAATAACTAACTACTATTTTTCATTGTTATTTAAAAAGAAATGCTTATCTTTGCGCGAATAAACATCCGTGTAACTTGCACTATGAAATACATTATTACCCTTATGGGATTATTTACTTTTGGAATGACTCACGCTCAGATTCAGCGTGTAGAACCGCCTTTTTGGTGGGAAGGAATGCACTACAGCCAAGTGCAGGTATTGCTCTATGACAAAAATATCGCTCAGTACAATGTGGAGAGCGATTTGCCTATTGTAAACATACTGAAAACAGAGAACCCTAACTATCTGTTTGTAACCGTCGATACCAAAGATAAAAAAGCGGGCAACTATACCATTTCGCTATTGCAAAAGAAAAAGAAAGTGGGCAGTGTTCGCTATGAATTAAAAGCGCGTCGTGAGGGCTCGGCTTACCGCAAGAGTTTCGACAGTAGCGATGTGGTTTACCTGATTATGCCCGACCGCTTTGCCAATGGTAAACCCGACAACGATTCGCGCCCCGCACTTACTGATAAGCTCAACCGCTCAGATTCTTTCGGTCGTCACGGGGGGGACATTCAGGGGATTATCGACCATTTGGATTATATACAATCCTTAGGTGCTACGGCTATATGGAGTACGCCCTTATGTGAGGACAATGAACCACAACATTCTTATCACACTTATGCCCAAACCGATGTGTACAAAATAGACCCGCGTTATGGTACTAATGAAGAGTACCGACAGCTCTCAGCGGCTTTGCACAAGCGCGGTATGAAGCTCATCAAAGATTATGTAACCAACCACTGGGGCAGTCAGCATTGGATGCTGAAAGACCTGCCTTGCTACGACTGGTTACACCAATTTCCTGGTTATGGACAGAGCTCTTTTAGGATAACTACTCAGATGGACAGCAATGCCTCGGAATGGGACAAAAAGTACTGCGAAAAAGGTTGGTTTGCACGCTCTTTGTCTGACCTCAACCAAGCGAACCCATTGGTACTAAACTACCTCACCCAGAACGCGATTTGGTGGATAGAATACGCCGACCTCGACGGTTTGCGTGTGGATACTTATCCGTATAACGACAAAGCAGGCATTGCCCAATGGACGAAAGCTATTACTGATGAATATCCTTATTTCAACATTATGGGCGAGGTATGGCTTACTCAAAGCGCACAAGTGTCGTATTGGCAAAAGGATAGCCCTATTAGTGCGATACAAAGCTATAACACTTACTTGCCTACGGTAATGGACTTCCCGCTCTTCGGTGCAATAGGTGAGGCTTTCCGTACCACACCTTCGTGGGACAAAGGTATGATGCAACTCTACGACAACTTTGCGAATGACTTTCTGTATAAAGACATCAACAATCTGCTCATCTTTGCAGAAAATCACGATACGGCACGTATCAATCACGTATATCCTAAGATAGAGGATTATAAGATGATTATCACATTGCTGGCAACGGCACGAGGTATTCCACAACTGTACTACGGTAGTGAGATAGCAATGGCAGGCGACAAGAGTAAGGGCGATGGCGATATACGTCAGGATTTTCCTGGTGGCTGGGCAGGCGATACGCAGAACGCTTTTAGCGCTTCGGGGCGTACGGCTACTCAGAAAGAGTATTACGATTTTACGGCTAAACTCTTCAATTGGCGTAAGGACAAAGCTGTAATTCACTACGGGAAGACCAAGCAATACTTACCTGAAAATGAAGTGTATGTCTATTTCCGTTACAACGATACCAAGAGCCTAATGGTTATCCTCAACAACAGCGAAAAGAGCCAAACGCTCCACCTAAACCGCTTTGCCGAGAGTTTGGCGGGATTTTTGAGAGGGAGAGATATTATCTCGGGGAAAGAGGTCTCTCTGAGCGGTGACACTTTAGAAATATCTGCTAAAACCGCTATGCTCATTGAATTAAAATAACAAAGATATATGATGAAAGAACCTATTAGTTTAGATACAGCCTTACAGATTGTAGGCTCATTAAAAGTAAGGGCTATTAAAGAAAAATCTACTTTAACTAATTTGGTAGAGAAGGATGCGTTAGACCAAAAAATTAAAATGTATTTAAAGGAAGAAAAAATGTTATATGGTACTGATGATATGGCAAGGCTTTCTGTTATGGATAAAGTAGTACATTATTATAGTCCGCTAATAAAACAAATGAATGGAGTACTATAAAGTTGAGGATATTTTTGAAAGAGAGAAAACAGACCTTTTATCAGGTTTAAAATCTCAAGAAAATCCTATTGCCTTTATATTAGGAGGACAGCCTGCATCAGGAAAGAGTGGGCTAGCAAAAGCTATCCTAAGACAATTTCCTGACAAAGATTTTCTTTTTGTAAATGGAGATATTTACAGAGAGTTTCATCCTAAGGCTAATGAGCTTATAAAATATCCTGAGAGATACTCAACAGAGACGCAAATATTCTCTAACTTTTTTACAGAAGCACTCATACAAGAGGCTATTATCCATAAATACAATATCATTGTAGAGGGTACTATGCGAAATCCTGAAGTACCTTTGCGTACGGCATTGTCTTTTAGAGAAAACGGTTTTAATGTGGAAGCTTTTGCGATTGCAGCTCCTGCACTCTTTACCGAATTAGGTTTTTATTTGCGCTATCAAGAAGAAAAAGATTTTCAAGGATATGGACGATTGTCAGATAAAAATTCCCACGACAGAGCAGTAGAAGGCTTACTTCACTCATTAGACCGTTTGTACAACGAAAAGGCGGTAGATAAAATACATCTTTACAATTATCAAGCTGAAAAACATTTAGAAACTTTCTCATTGAGGGAACAGCAATGGGATATAAATATTTTGCCTTCTACAGAAGTTATAAAAGCAAGGAGACAACAATTTCAGGATAAGACACTTCGTTTGCAACTGATAGCACGAGCTTACTCTGTTATACCGCGAATGTCCCCACCTATAAAAGCTATAGTAGAAGCACTTATAGAGCAGTTAAAAGACTAAAGAATGAAGAACATCATTACAATAGGATTACTAATAGGGTGTGTTTTCTTTGGGAAAGCACAGAGCGAGGCGGATAAATGGCTAAAAGCAGTATCGACACAACAGGGTATTGCCATTGAGTGGCAGGAGCGCAAAACCTCTCTTGCCTCAGAGGGAATTCGCTCTTTTGTGGGTTACTACCAAGACAATTTTGTAGCGACCCTTTCGGTAGGAGGACAGAGCGTGTCGGGGAGTTTCCACTACCGAGATGCATCGTTTGAGATAAACGTGCAAAAAGGACAATTGGTCTTTTCGCCTAATAAAGATTTCCGATGTGGCACTACCGATACGCCTCATTCGCACCCAAGCCGTTCGACAGCACGTCCTGCGATATTAGCCGAAGAAACCACTCCTACCATTGCCAACACACAAACACTAAGAATATACCGCTTGGCGATGCATATCCCTTATAGCACGTTTAGCACAGAACACTTAGGGAAAAACATACAAAAAGTAAAAACGTTTTGGGCAGATACTGAAAACTTCCTAAATGAAGTGTACCTACGCGATTTGGGAGTGCGTTTTGAATTGGTAAACGATGAGCGTCTCATCATCAAAGACGAAAGCAAAGAGACTTTTGCAAGTTTTCACAATGCCGATTACGTTAAGGATCATTCAACAAAGGTTATCAACGGACTTATAGGAGAAAATAGTTATGACGTGGGTATCTCTCTTGCATATACCGCTTCCTTAAAAAAAGGAGTCAGAGGATTGGCTTATCTTAAAGGTGTTTATCAGGCTAATACCAAAGGTGATGCCGTAGCAGTACTTACCAAAGAAGTCATAGCTCACGAGATAGGACACTTATTCGGTGGTAAACACACTTTTGGTAGCTATAAGGGCTCAGAAGCCTACGATAGTGAAAAGACAGAGTATGACAGAGGTACTTCGGTGATGAGCTATGGCAGTCCGCGTGACTTCTTCTCGCTGTCGAGCATTCAGCGCATACGGGAACTATTGACGAAAGTACCCGTGAAAGCTCACGACAAGACTTTCACTACTCAAGCTCCTCGCATAGACCACAGCAAGATTAAAAGTCATTATACTATCCCCAAGGGTACTTTCTTTCAATTCTATATTCCTGCTATCGACCCCGATAGTGCAGAACTGCTATACGCCGTAAACCAACACGATGTACGCAATGGTGCTGAATCCCCTATAACGCAATACATTATCTACAAACCTACTCCTGCTAACCCTGTAACTATTAAAACAGAGTACCACAAAGACTCAGGTAGTGTAATAGCCAATAGTGGCTTAGCACAACAAACTACGGGTACTTTTACCTTTTGGCTGGGAGTGAGCGATGCCCCACTCCAACCGTCAGCCGACTATATAGTACAATATGATTTGGCTGAAACCAAAGTAACGGTAAAAGACGGTACCCCCTTCAAAATTACGACTACCCCAAAAAGCGAATACAAAGGGGGTGCTCAACTCACCCTTAGTTGGAATGTAGATAATACTATTTTCAAAGACACCAAAGTGCGTATCCTGCTCTCAGATGATTTAGGTAAGACGTTTAAACATATGGTAGTAGCAGAAGCTGATAACAACGGCAGTAAAGAAATTACCTTGCCTAATATCAGCACTACCCAAGCCGTCTTAAAAGTAGAAGTAATCGATGGTTTAGCCTTTGACCTTACTAACTACAACCCTAAAAGCGGTGGTTTTACCATTGAAAAGAACCCCGCCCTTCCCGAACCTCTCCTTTGGGCATCACTCCCTAATCATCTTACCCTTTCGTGTGAGCAATCTATTCCAGCAGTAGTATTGCCTACAGTTACAGGGGGGTGTACTCCTGTGGTTACCCTTCAAAAAGAAGAACGCATCAAAAGCAATTGTGACTATACTTATACTCTCAAACGCATTTTTATAGCTACCGACACTTGTAACCAAACGCTTACTTATACTCAAACTATTAACGTAATAGATAAAACTCGCCCTACTTTTGTAGAGGCTTTACCCCAAAATATGAGTATTAAAGAAGGCGAAACAATCCCTACCCAAGTAACGCTCACCGCTACTGATAATTGTGGCACCGCTACTGTTACGCCTTCTCATAAAGAAGTAAAAACTAATGGGAAAGTCTCTCAGCTTATCTATATGTGGGAAGCTAAAGATGCTTGTGGCAATGTTACTACCCACCAGCAAATTATTACCATTGTACCTAAAACAACTCCTATACCTCTCACTTGGGCAACACTTCCTAACAATATAACCGTCGATTGTGCCAAAGCTATTCCAGCTGTGCAAACCCCTACAACACAAGGAGGCTGTGCTAAGGTAGTGATTACTCGCGCCGATAAAGAACTCAACAAGCGATGCCTTAATAACTTCACGTTAGAGCGTACTTTTACCGCTTCCGATGGTTGCACAACTCTTACCCATACCCAGCGTATTACCGTAGCCGATACCACCCCACCTACTTTTGTAGGGACTTTACCTCAAGACCTCACGATTAAAGAAGGAACACCTGTCCCTCAACAACAGAGTATTTCAGCAGAAGATACTTGTGCAGGACAACCTACCGTTACAAAGTCTCCAAAAGAAGAAACCCTCACTAACGGAAAGCTCTCTAAAGTCGTTTATAAGTGGGTAGCGCGTGATGTGTGTGGCAACGAAAGAGTGTATACGCAAACTATTATCATTACCCCAGTAATACCACAACCACCTACACCGCCAATAGTTCCTTCTGTTAAAGAAGTAGTGATTTACAATGCCGTTTCTACTGAAAAAGGCTCTGATAACTATTTCAGAATAGAAAATACAGATGAAAACCGACCTATTACCTTACTTATTTTTGATGAAATGGGCTTGAAAGTATATGAAAGTAACCATTATCAACAAAAAGGTGAATATTTTAGAGGCTATCCTAATGTAAGAGGAGTGATAGGTAGCAAACGCTTAGCAGGTACTTATTTCTATGTGGTTACCTACTATTTCAAAGGACAGCAAGAAACAAAAAAGGGATTCCTATATGTAAGATAACTTGTTAAATTTTGCTTGCTATTTGTTAATTGTTTTGTACCTTTGCGCCGTTTTTTTAAGCCAAACTAATGAAACATATACTACACTACTTACTTTGGCTATGCCTAAGCATAGAGGTAGCCAATGCACAAACTAATATCCAAAGTGTTATAGCTCTTTTTGCTGAAAAACCTTCTGTAGAATGGGCACCCCCTATTCCTAACTCACCTTCTATGCTCGTACAATGGCAAGCGCGAACTACTTCTAAGGAATTTTGCTCGTTTGTAGGTTACTACCAAGACCATTTTGTGGGCGTTATCAGCTTTGATAAACAGCAGTTAAGCGGTGAAGTGTTTTACAGAGGAAACTCCTATGTATTGGGAACTTCTGCCCAAGGAATGCTCACTGTCGAGGCAGTAACCGATGAACACGATTGTGGTGCGAGTTCTTTGGGAAAACAAGCCCTCACTGCCCGCAATTTCTTTCCCGAAGGCAATGAAGATAAGAACGACCCTCCTATCGAGCAACCCGAGATTTACAATTCACTTTATCCTAAAGCGCTCATTCACACTGATGGGGTGTTTAGGCATTACCGCTTGGCAATACCAGTAGATTATAGTTATTACAACTCTAAGCGTTTCAATAGAGATGTACATAAAATCAAAACGTTTTGGTATGCTACTATTACCTTTTTGAATGAGTTATATCGGAATGATGTAGGTGTAGATTTCACCTTAGTAGACGATGAAGCGCTTATCATCACTACCCCTGAAAAAGAAATGTTCCGCCGAGGCACTCCTGCTAATGATGTGGTGAATGACGGTACTATCACTCTCAACAAACGTTACGATAAAAACAAATACGATATAGCGGTGATTATCACCGATTATCGCGAGAACTACAACGGTTTAGCAGCGGTTTATGCGGCTTATGAACAACACCAAAAAGCCAATGCGGCAGCACGCCCCATAAAGCCTTCTACCATTGCCCACGAAATAGGACATATGTTTGGGGCAGACCATACATTCTCTAACGGAGGACAGTATTCCAGTAAAACCGAAACTGGATCAGGTCAATCGATTATGAGTTACGGTCACGAGCACCCGCGCGATTTCTTTTCGCTTATAAGTCTGCAAGAAATACGCAAATTCTTGGGTAACTCTATGGCGTATTACGCCGATGAAGCGCGCACCCAAGAAGCAGGTAAGCGTGTAGAGGGCACAGGCTCTAACCTTGTTTATGGAGTAAAGAGTAACAATCGCCCCCCTGTGCTTGATAGAACGCACATTAAGAAAACCTACACTATCCCTGAAGATACTTATTTTCAATTCTATCTGAACGCTACTGACCCCGAAGGCGATGCGCTTACTTATATAGCTCACCCCGCTGATAGGCGTTTTCACTCTACCAAATCCAACGCTCGCTTTATAACCTATAAGGGAAAAGCTGAAAGAAATATACGCTTTGAAACTACTTGGTTTGAGAGTGAGCGCAATACCTTTGTACCTATAGGAGCTGCCGATTCTTACAAAGAAGGTACTTTCACTTTTTGGTTAGCTGCCGCCGATCATAACAAAGACAATAGCAACCACGTAGTGAAATACGATGTAGAAGAGGTACAAGTGAAAATAGTCAAAGGTAAACCTTTTGAAATACAAAATTTCGACAATGGTAGTTGGGAGCAGAACAAGACCTACAAAGGAGGTCAGACAATTTTGCTTCATTGGCAGGTAGATGAGGCTATTTTTACCAAAGATAGTAAGGTGCGTATCCTTCTTTCAACTGACTCTGGTAAAACCTATAAGTATGTATTGAAAAAAGAAGTAGCTAATAATGGCACTTGCCAAGTAGAGCTTCCCAATATATCCGTAGGTACTACTCGCGGACATTTTGGCAAACAAAGAGGACAAGGCATCATCAAAATAGAAGTGATTGATGGCTTGGCTTATGCATTGTCTTGTACAAAGCCTTATCACGTAGGAGGTTTTATGATACAAAAAGACCCTACAAAACCTGAAACTACGCCAGAACCAGAACCTCAGCCCAACCCTCAACCCCAACCTAACCCACAACCACAGCCTAGCCCGCAACCTCAACCCGGTCCGTCAGACTCTTCTGACTCATCAACATTACCTAATGCAACAGCAATCATATACAATGCTGTCTCAACCACTAACCCCGAGAACTATTTTAAAATAGAAAATGCTGACGAAGATCGCCCTATCTCGGTGCTCATCTTCGATGAAATGGGACTCAAAGTATACGAGAACAACTATTACGGCAAAAACGGTGAAGTGTTTAGGGGCTACTCTAATCTAAAAACTATAAGTAACAAACCTCTTGCAGGTACTTATTTCTATATAGTTACCTATTATAAAGATGGTAACTTAGAAGAAAAGAAAGGATTCCTATATGTAAGATAATCGGAATTCTTACCTCTTACCTAATACTAACGACTAATAACTAACAACAAATGAAAATATCACGACTTTTACTACTCTGGTCCTTCGTAGCAGGAACCATAAATGCACAACAAAAAGCTACTGAGGTGATACGCCTTTTTGGTACAAACACCTCAGTACAATGGAATGTTCCTATCGAAGGAAAATCTATATCGCTCAACTGGCAAGCACGCCCCAATAGCCTTGCCCAAGAAGGCTTCCGCACTTTTGTAGCCTATCACAATGGCAATTTTGCAGGAACGCTCTCAATGAATAAAACTACCTTATCAGGTGAAGTATGGCACAACGGTCATTCTTATTTCATCAATACTGAAAACGGAATGCTCAAAGTTACTACTAATAAAGAGCACTTCACTTGTGGCACTTGCGCCGATGGACAGTGCACCCAAGCCACAACGTCCACTTCCCAAAAACTACCTATGCAAATAGTACCTACTAACGCAATGACTGCACGTGGGGCAATACTGCACGAAGAGACACTTCCGTCTGACGACAAAAGAGTGCTTTACAATACTAATGTACTCAGAACCTATCGTTTGGCTATGCTCATCGATTACAGTTTCTACAAGGAACGTTGTTATGGTGATATAAATAAGGTAAAAGAATTTATGACAAAAGTAGAGGCAGGACTCAACGAGGTATGTGGTAGAGAGATTGGTTGTCAATTTGCTTTGGTGAACGACCCTCGCCTTATCATCACTACTAAAGACAAAGAAGTATACGATCACCCTGTGGTGAGAGAGGTATTGAATAGAGCGACTTCAGATTTTAATAATCTTATAGGCGAAGAGAATTACGATGCAGGTATTGTCTTTTCTATATACAGTGATAACCGTGGTTTGGCGCATTTGGGTGAAATTACAGGAAAGCTAAAAGGAGGCTGTATCGCCAATCACGAGTTTTATATCATCCTTCACGAATTAGGACACTTATTAGGCTCCGCACACACTTTTACCATAGGAGGAGCAACAGCTTCTTCTCATACCGAGCCCGATAGAGGGAACTCTATTATGAGTTACATCAACGACCCTAACGGCACATATTTCTCACTTCCGTCTATATACACCATCCGCAATCGTACCAATTTGCACGATGCTTATTATAGCGATAAAGCCCGTACTCAGTTGGTAGGCTTGCCACAGGACAATATCCCTTACGGTGAAGTTTCTACTAACCGTGCCCCTGTGATCCAACGTTCTACATTAAAGAAGGAATACAAACTGCCCCCTAACACTTACTTTCAATTCAATATAGAAGCAATCGACCCCGATGGCGACCCCCTTCTCTATATGGCACATCAAGCCGATTTTAATCAATTTGGCAAAGCGCGTTTCCCTTCTAATCGCCCTACCGAAAGCAACCATATAGAGTTTTATCAACCCTATAGAAAAAATAATAACACTAATGAATGGGAAGCTGTTCCTTATAAGTTCACCAAAGAAAATGAAACCGGTGTCTTTACCTTTTGGTTAGGTGTATCCGATGGTAAAATAGGAGCTTACAAAAACGGAAAACCTCACGTAGCGCTCTATGATGTCTATGAAACCAAAGTGAATATAGTAGGGGGAACGCCTTTTAGGATTACTTCTGTAAGTAAAAGTAGTGTTAGATACAAACGAGGTAAAGAAGTTACTATTAATTGGAGTGTAGATAAAAATGTTTTTGGCAACGATA
The DNA here is from genome assembly GCF_000411575.1 of Capnocytophaga sp. oral taxon 336 str. F0502. NCBI lineage: Bacteria > Pseudomonadati > Bacteroidota > Flavobacteriia > Flavobacteriales > Flavobacteriaceae > Capnocytophaga > Capnocytophaga sp. oral taxon 336. The sequence goes on from NZ_KE150490.1 coordinate 16,419, forward strand.
GCAAAGTGCGTATTCTCTTTTCAGATGATTATGGAAAAACCTACAAATATGTATTAGCTGATGGAATACCTAATAACGGAAAAGCTACTGTCATTTTCCCTACACAAGCTAAAGGGTGGAAAAATTATAATCTTTTTGTAGAAGGACTCTTTAAAATAGAAGTACTCAACCATATTGCCTATGCTGTGAGCACTGACACTCCAGGCATTTTGGATATGCAAAGCCCTGATATTACCTTTAAAAATTTGCCTGAGCCTGTGATAACTGTTAAAAAGAATGCTATTCCCGAAAAACCTAACGTTATCGCCGAATCTCATTATTGTGGTACTAATAAAAAAGCTGAGGTAACTTTTTCAGAAGAAGACCATACTACCTATTTATTGCGCAAATGGGTAGCAAAAGATAAATGCAACTATTCTGCTACAGCACAGCAATTTATCTATTACGAAAAAGAAGCGCCTACTAAAACCTTGCGTTTTGTAGCCCCTCTCCCTGAGGATAAACACGTACAATGTCGAGGCGATATCCCTGCCAAAGCTGAAGTAAAAGCAGAGGGTGCCGATGATATTCACATAGACTATGAAGAAGAGTTTAGAGAAGGCGACCGTAAGTCCTATAAACTCACTCGCTCTTGGATAGCCTATGCCGATGGAGCTTTGCCTATCCGTTATACCCAACAAATTTTCCTCAGGGACACTCAAAAACCAGTGCTCTCGTCTTACCCTCCAAGTATGACCGTAAAGAGCGACGCCGATGTACCTGTAAGAGAAAACCTCACTGCAACCGATAATTGTGATGGGGCTTTACAAGTAGTATCTAGCCAAAGCAGTGAAGACAAAGACGGTAAAAAAATAGTGCGCTACGTGTGGTTCGTAGAAGATAGCGCTCATAACGAAAACCGTTATGAACAAGTAATCACTATTGACCCTAACGCTCAAAATCCTCAACCTCAACCACAACCTCAACCACAACCTCAACCCAACCCACAACCGCAACCTAATCCGTCCGACCCGTCCAAATCACCCTCTGCAGCACTTATAATATATAATGCTGTCTCAACTACTAATCCCGAGAACTATTTCAAGGTAGAAAATGCCGATGAAGATCGCCCTATCTCATTACTTATTTTTGATGAAATGGGCTTAAAAGTGTACGAAAATAACCACTATCAGCAAAATGGTGACTATTTCAGGGGCTACCCTAACGTAAAAGGAGTGGTAGGTAGCAAACGCTTAGCAGGTACTTATTTCTATGTGGTTACCTATTATTTCAAAGGACAACAACAAACCAAAAAAGGAATTTTATACGTAAAATAGATACTACTAAAATATAATTGATGAATGAATAAGATAGATATTTTATTACTGGTAATTCTGGCTTTCGGAGCTGTACGTGGCTTTATGCGAGGGGTTATCATCGAAATGGCATCGCTATTAGCTATTGTGATAGGTATCTATGGGGCAATACACTTTTCGTTCTTTACAGCCTCGTTGTTAGACAAGATTCTACCTGCCGAAAAGCAAACCTTGGAGATCTTTGCATTTGGTATTACTCTCATTGTATTAATGTTGGGGGTAATGCTCTTAGCTAAAGTCCTTACCCAGATGCTTAAAATTGCCGAACTCGGTCTTCTGAACCGTTTAGCAGGAGCCTTGTTTGGCTTACTCAAAGTGGCTGTAATTGCAGGGTCGATGTTCTTGTTTTTAGAGCGTACCTTTCAAACCGAAAAGTGGCTCTCAGTCTCCGCTTTGAGTGAATCTCTTCTGTACAAACCCGTAAAGAGTATCAGTCAAGTAGTATACGCCAATGTATTTCCCGAGAAAGAGAAAAAAGAAGAGAAAAGTGAATAATAAATGGAAGGGTTAGTCTATAAATCTACAGGAAGCTGGTATACAGTGAAGGACGTCGCTACGGGGCAATTCTACGAGTGTCGCATCAAAGGCAAATTCCGCCTAAAAGGCATTAAGAACACAAATCCCATAGCCGTGGGCGACCGCGTGCTCTTTCGTTTGGAAGAGAGCAACAGAGGCGTCATTACCGAGATAAAAGAACGTGATAACTACATCATTCGTAAATCAGTAAACCTCTCTAAGCAAACTCATATCATCGCTTCCAATATCAACCTCGCTTTCTTGGTAGTAACCCTCAACAATCCGCCTACCTCTACTACTTTCATCGACCGTTTTTTGGTAACTGCCGAAGCCTATGGTATCAAAACCGTATTGCTTTTCAACAAAGTAGATACTTATACAGAAGATGAGCTCACCGAAGTGAAATACCTTGCTTCAATATACCGCAAGGCAGGTTATGAATGTATAGGTATTTCGGCTACTACGGGCGAAAATATCGATAAGGTAAAAGCTACTATGGAAGGAAAAACCTGCGTGGTATCAGGGCATTCTGGTGCGGGCAAGTCTACCCTCATCAATGCCATAGCTCCCAATTTACATCTCAAAACTGCCGAAATCTCTCAGCAACATCAGCAAGGTCAGCACACTACCACTTTTGCCGAGATGTTTGATTTGCCTTTTGGGGCACGCATTATCGATACTCCAGGTATCAAAGGCTTTGGTATGGTAGAAATCGAAAAAGAAGAACTCACCGACTATTTTCCCGAGTTTTTCGCTCTCAAACACCAATGTAAGTTCAATAATTGTCTCCATACCGATGAACCCCAATGCGCTGTAAAAGCCGCCTTAGACCGCGATGAAATCGCTTGGTCGCGCTACAAAAGCTATCTCCAAATCCTAAAAGGTGAAGAAAGCGTATACCGAGAAGGCGAAGGAGAGTAACGCAAAAAACAATATTAAAATAAAACACCTCCCTCTTACAAACAACAGACCTCCTATTGGAGGTCTGTTTTCTTTCGTTTTATTTCTGTGTAAATATCCTTTATAGCAGTTTGAAAATCAAATCTTTATATAGCTATCCTATACCAATCGTCCAAGATTCGTATAAGCTTCCTATAAGCTTTCTATAAGCTCCCTACTACTAAAAAAGAGGTTATTTAAAGAATAAATGTGGGAAAAGAGTTTCGATTGATTTCTTAACGAAAGCTATTTTTAATGTTGCTCTGAGAAATCCCCAACCATAACTAAAAAACTGTACCAAAAGCGCCCAAACCGATAAAAATCCTATCTTCACACTGCGGTTCTCTCGGGCACTGTCCCACCCTATCAATATAAAATAAGAAACGTATACAAGCAAGGGAGCGATGTGTCCAAAAAAGACTAACAGTATAGCGCCACAAAGTCCCAAGGCAAAGCAAGTAGGCAACCAAAAAGTCAGCTTGCGCGTTTGTGGGTGCCAATGGTTAAGGATAGCCCGCGTTTGTCCAAATTTACTCACTTGGGTACGGAATTTCGCCCACGAAATGCGCCGTTTGTGAAACACAAAAGCGGTAGGAATAAAAGCCGAATCAAAACCCTTTTCCCAAAGGCGTATCACTAAATCAGGGTCTTCACCAGGGTGTATTTTCCCAAAACCTCCCGTCGCCTCAAAAGCTTTACGCGATAAACCCATATTAAAACTGCGAGGTTCAAACCGCTGAATACGCTTTTGGCTACCGCGAATGCCCCCCGTAGTCAGCAAAGAAGTCATCGTATAGTTAATAGCTTTCTGAATATTGGTAAAGTCATCAGTAGCAGTATCCGAGCCCCCAAAACAATCTACGTAATGGGCTTGCAAGAAGTCATCTACTGCTTCCAAATAATGAGAAGGCAAAATGCAATCGGAATCTAAAATGAGAAAATAATCGTGTTGAGCGCGTTGCATACCGTAATTGCGCGAGTCGCCCGGACCTGTATTAGGTTTAGAAAGATAAGTAATCGACAAATCGTTTTGGTATTTTTCACATATCTGCTCTGAGGTAATAGTAGAACCGTCCTCTATTACTACTACTTCAAAATCACCTTCGTAAGTTTGTGATGCAAGGCTGTTTAGCAGTTCGTCAAGTTCCTCAGGGCGATTGTATATAGGGATAATAAAACTATATTTCATCTGTTAAAGTAATGTTAAAATTAAAAGATTTTGTAACATCTCTATAATACCATACGTATAATATGCGTATAAGAATCGACAAAATTAAGGATTTTTTCTGAATGAGACAACTAAAAATTACCAAACAGGTAACCAACCGTGAAACTGCGTCTCTTGATAAGTATTTGCAAGAGATTGGTCGTGTAGATTTGATTACTGCTGATGAAGAGGTAGAATTGGCACAACGCATTAAGGCAGGCGATGTAGCCGCCTTAGAAAAACTTACCAAAGCCAATTTGCGCTTCGTGGTATCAGTAGCTAAACAATACCAAAACCAAGGGCTTACCCTGCCCGACCTTATCAACGAAGGGAACTTAGGGCTCATCAAAGCAGCACAACGCTTCGACGAAACCCGTGGATTCAAATTCATTTCCTACGCCGTATGGTGGATTCGCCAATCTATTCTCCAAGCCTTAGCCGAACAATCCCGTATTGTGCGCTTACCGCTGAATAAAATAGGTTCTATCAACAAAATTAACAAGATGTATGCTTACCTCGAGCAGGCGAACGAGCGTGTACCTTCAGCCGAAGAGATTGCACGCGAACTTGATATGTCGGTAAATGATGTGAAGGAATCTATGAAGAATGCAGGTCGCCACATTTCTATGGACGCACCTTTGGTAGAAGGAGAAGACTCTAACCTTTACGACGTGATTCGCAGTAACGAGTCACCTAACCCCGATAAAGCTTTAATATTAGATTCTTTGCGCACCGAGATAGAGCGCGCGCTCGAAACGCTTACCCCTCGCGAAGCCGATGTAGTTCGTTTGTATTTTGGTCTTTCCGACCAGCACGCAATGACCCTCGAAGAAATAGGTGAAACCTTCGACCTCACCCGCGAACGTGTACGTCAAATCAAAGAAAAAGCAATACGTCGCCTTAAACACACTTCCCGTAGTAAAATTCTAAAAACATACTTAGGCTAAGTGCGAGCCACACAAGCAATAATATCACACACTTTGCCAAAGTTTCACACTTTGGCAAAGTTTTTTTCTTACCTCTTATCTCTTACCTAAATAATGGACTACACTTGGAACTTTAAACCACTACCACCGCAAGCCATTGTCGCTACTTTGCAACAAGAGCTCAACATCAGTAAGCCTTTGGCGATTCTTTTAGCACAACGAGGCGTGACGACCTTTCAGCAAGCAAAAGATTTTTTCCGTCCTACACTCTCACAATTACATAATCCTTTTCTGATGAAAGGAATGAAAGAAGCCGTTGCTCGTTTAGATCGAGCCTTAAAAAGTAATGAAACAATCCTTATCTATGGCGATTACGATGTTGATGGTACTAGTGCCGTTTCCTTAATGGAGCGCTATCTTAGCAACTTCACTTCTAAATTGCACACCTACGTCCCTGACCGATATACCGAAGGCTATGGTATTTCTTTTCAAGGAATAGACTATGCCGAGGCGCAAGGTTGTACCCTCATCATTGCGCTCGACTGCGGTATCAAAGCCATTGATAAAGTAGAATATGCCAAAGAAAAAGGGATTGATTTTATCATTGCCGACCACCACCGTCCTTCGGAACAAGTGCCAGATGCTATTGCCGTGCTCGACCCCCAGCAAGCTGATTGTCCGTACCCATATAAAGAACTCTGTGGTTGTGGTTTAGGGTTTAAATTAGCCCAAGCTTATCACGAGTATTTACAACGCCCGTTCAGCGAACTCATTCCTCTTTTAGACTTAGTAGCCGTTGCTACTGCTGCCGATATCGTACCAATGGACGGTGAGAACCGTTGCTTGACGTACTTTGGGTTAGAAGTACTCAATAATAATCCATCGGCAGGCGTAAAAGCGCTTTTTGGTGAGCATCAAGGTAAAATTACCATAACCGATGTAGTGTTTAAAGCAGCACCTCGTGTGAATGCAGCAGGACGTATAGAACACGGCAAATACGCCGTTGCTCTCCTCACCGAAACCGATGAAGAACAAGCCGTACTTAAAGCTAAGGAAATAGACGCACTCAATACACATAGGAAAGAGCTGGACAGCAGTATCGCCGCCGAAGCTCTCAACCAAATAGAGGCAAATGGCGAGCAAGAACACTATACGTCGGTAGTGTTTAATGAAGAATGGCATAAAGGGGTGATAGGCATTGTCGCCTCTCGCCTTATAGAGCATTATTATCGTCCTACGGTAGTCTTTACTAAGAGTGGTAATAAGTATGCTGCTTCAGCGCGTTCGGTACAAGGATTTGATATTTACGAAGCTTTGGAACAATGCAGTGAGTATTTGGAGCAGTTTGGTGGTCATAAATACGCTGCCGGACTCACTTTGCGCCCTGAACAGTATCCGCTTTTCAAAAATGCCTTTGAAGAAGTAGTAAAGCAAACCATAGACTCTTCGCTTCGTATTCCCAAACTCTTTATAGATACCGCTTTGCCATTGAGCAAACTTACCCAAAAGTTGTATAACGTACTCAAACAGTTCGAGCCTTTCGGTCCTCTGAATCTCCCTCCGCTTTTCTATGCCGAAAGCGTAATAGATACCGGCTTTGCCAAACGTATCGGTAAAGATGAAGAACACTTAAAACTCACCTTAAAAGAAGTAGGTACTACCTCGTATTACGATGCAGTGGGCTTTGGCTTAGCACATAAACTCCCCATAGTAACCTCTGGCAGACCTTTCAGCATAGTATATTCAATAGAAGAAAATCAGTGGAATGGCAGAGTAAGTTTGCAGTTACAAATAAGAGATATAAAATAAAAAAGAGGTTATTAGAATACTATTCCAATAACCTCTTTTTTATTTGTTCCTCTACCTATTTCAAAGCCTCTAACGCTTTAACGTAGTTAGGTTCGTCTGTGGTTTCAGCTACTTGTTCTGTATAAACCACTTTCCCTTGCTCATCTAAAACTATTACACAACGTGATAATAACCCTTTTAAGGGAGTATCAGTAAAGACAATAGGGTAATGCTTTGCAAAATCACCTCTAAAGTCTGAAAGCATAGTGAGATTATCTATTCCTTCAGCAGCACAAAAGCGAGTAAGTGCAAAAGGAAGGTCTTTAGATACACAAAGGATAGCTACATTACTGAATTTAGAAGCTTCCACGTGAAATTTGCGCACAGAAGCTGCACATACCCCCGTATCTACACTCGGAAAAATATTTAGTACAACTTTCTTCCCTTGAAAGTCTTTGAGTGTTACTTCAGCTAAATCATTCCTTACAGCTGAAAAATTAGGAGCTATAGTACCCACTTTGGGAAGTTCTCCAACAGTATGAGCTGGTTGTTCGTGAAACGTAATATTTGCCATAAAATATAGTTATTATTAATAATATGAAAATAAACAAAAATAATGCCAAGGATTAAGTTTATAATAGGATTATTATTGAATACTTTCTGCAATGATATAACCACCCGTCCACGCATTTTGGAAGTTAAACCCTCCAGTAATAGCATCAATATCGAGTACTTCTCCTGCCAAATAGAGCTGAGGATGTAGCTTGCTCTCATAAGTCTTAAAGTTGATTTCAGAGAGTTTTACACCACCTGCTGTTACAAATTCTTCTTTGAAGGTAGCTTTGCCCTCTATGGGAAAACGATATTGGGTAAGAGCTTCAGCAAGCCGACGCAATTGTGCTTTGTTGATTTCTGCCCACACTTGTTCAGGAGCGATACCTGCATTTTCTAAAAGAGCAGACCATAAGCGTTTGGGGAGTTCAAAAAGTGAGAAGCTTTGCATTGCTTTGCGTCCGTTGTTTTGTTTAAACTCTTGGAGAACAGAGAGCGTTTCGTCATAAGAAAGCGCCTCTACGACGTTAGCAGTGAAATTTACTTCCATTAAGCATTGGTAGTTACATTCAGCAAGCACACGAGCCCCCCAAGCCGAGGCGCGCAATACCGCAGGTCCGCTAAAACCTGTATGGGTGAAGAGTAGTGGAGCAGTCTCAGTTATTTTTAGTGATTTTCCTTCTTTGCTAAGCAAACGTATAGAGGCATTTACAGCAATACCCGATAGTTCTTTTGTCCATTGGGTGGAAGTATGAAAGGTAAATAACGAAGGGACTGGTGCTATGATAGTATGCCCCAAATTAGCTAACAATTGCCATATTTTAGGGTTACTGCCGGTGGTAAAGACTACATTTCGAGCAATGTAGGTCTGCTTGGGCGTACTTACTTGCCAACCTCCGGGAGTAGGAGAGAAGGCTTGTACATTCTGCTCAGTGAAGAGCTCTATATGGTGTCTTTTTATTTCGTTGAGGAAGCAATTTACAATGCTCTCCGAAGTATTAGAAATAGGAAATACACGACCATCAGCTTCAGTTTTGAGAGGGACACCGTGAGCTTTAAACCAGTTCATTGTATCACCACACATAAAACGGTAGAAGGGACTGAGGAGTTCCTTATTGCCACGAGGATAGTTCTTTACAAGTTCTTGAGGAGTAAAAGTAGCGTTGGTGAGGTTACAGCGTCCTCCGCCCGAAATGCGCACTTTGTGGAGTACTTCTTTGCTTTTTTCGAGGATAGCAATCTTAAAGTTAGGGTGTTTTTCAGCAGTATTAATAGCGGTGAAGAAGCCAGCAGCTCCTCCACCGATAATAAGAAGGTCGTACATAGTTATTTTACCCCAATAAAGTTGAACTTATCGTCAAATTTGAGTTCTTGATCGTCGGTAAGTTCTGCTTCATATTTCTTTTTACTAAGGTTGCGCGATACTTCTTTAATAGATTCAAAAGGGAAAGTGGCACGTACGTGTGCTAATATTTTTTCGGGTACTACGTGATCGGGCACTTTGCCGTGACGAGCTTTAAGCTCTTTCCAATCGCCATCTCCGTTAAACTCTATTTCAAGCCCATCGCGAAAGATGACGGTATACTCTTCGTCCTTGTAATCGGTGTCTTTCCATACCGAAGCGATGTGGTCTACCAAGAAATGCTCGCGCACAAAGTTGATAGCATCGGCAGGAAGGTCGTTAAAAGTTACTTTTTTGTCTTGTGCTGAGGATACGCTGAAGGTAAGTGTAGCAGCAATGAGTAATAAAAAACGTTTCATTTTAGTCGTCTATTTTTAAGAATTTACCATTTAAGTTAAAAATGAGTTCTACCCCGTTAGAAAGGTCTACTTCGTATTTAATATGCCCTTTTTTAATTTCTTTAACGATTACATTAGGGTAGTTTTTGTGCACGTACTTAGTAATTTTTGTAGGAACAATCTTGGGTGAAACTTGTCCGTTGCGTGATTTCACTTCTTTCCAATTGCCATCAGCACGAAACTCTATTTCTGTGCCATCAGCAAAGAGCACGGTGTAGTCCTCTACTTTGCCTTTCTCGGTATCTTGCCATACCGAAACGATGCTATTAGCAGAAAAATGTTGCTTAATAAAACTTTGTGCATTGGCAGGCAAAGTACTTATAGGTACGAGGCCTTCGTCTTGAGCGGTAGCCACTCCAAAAGCAAGTAAAGAGAGGACTACTGTTGATAATGTTTTGAATGTATTCATCTTTTTATAATTGATATGTTTAAGGCGACAAAGGTAGCTAAAAATAAAAAAAGTACCAAATGAATGGTACTTTTTATTAGTCGTCTATTCTTAAAAATTGTCCTTTAGCATTGAATTCCAAATCGAGTCCGTTAGCGAGCTCTACCTCATAGCCATAGCGTTTCTTTTGGATTTTGTAGATATCCGTTTGAGGGTAGGTTTTCTTTACGTACTGAGCGATACCATTAGGAATAAGTTTTGCAGGTACAGCCTGAGTGCGAGTTTTCACTTCTTCCCAGTCGCCATTGCTATAGAATTCAATTTGAGTGCCATCATTAAAATACACTTTGTAATCTTGGTCGTGGAAATCGTCGTCTTTCCATACCGATGCGATATCATTTACTTTAAAGTGTTGTTTCACGAAAGCTTGCACCTTAGCTGGCAATTGTCCAAAAGTAATAGGAGTGTCTTTAGCTGACAAATCTTGTACTGCTATTACAGTCAATAAAAAAGTGGCGATAATTGATACTAATTTTTTCATCGTTTAATCTGTTTTTAAGTTTAACGGGGCAAAGATACTACCTAATTTGGGAAAGAATTGGGAATAATTATCCTTCCATCTACCATCACTAGCTTTCTATCTGCCATAGTAGCCAATTCTTCGTTATGGGTGACGATTACAAATGTCTGCTGGAATTCATTACGCAGTTGGAAAAAGAGTTGGTGTAGTTTTTCAGCACTTTCGGAATCGAGGTTCCCACTGGGTTCATCAGCGAATACTACCGAAGGGTGGTTCATCAGGGCACGTGCTACCGACACTCGTTGTTGTTCGCCTCCTGAAAGGGCATTGGGCTTATGGTCGGCACGCGAGGTGAGGTGCAAAAAGTCTAAGAGCTCCATCGCGCGCTTTTCGGCTTCTTTCTTACTTATCCCTTTGATGAGTGCAGGAATACAGATATTCTCCAAAGCAGTGAACTCAGGCAACAACTGGTGAAATTGAAAGATAAATCCGATATGTTCATTGCGGAATTTTGCTAAGGCTTTGGAGGATAACGACAATATATCCGTACCATTAATCACCAACGACGATGGTTTATTGGTATCTGGACTCTCCAAAGTACCTAAGATGTGTAACAGGGTAGTTTTTCCTGCTCCTGAAGCTCCTACTATTGATACGATTTCGCCTTTGGAAACGTTCACCGATACGCCTTTGAGCACTTCTAAATCTTTATAAGTTTTATGAATATTGGTAGCTTGAATCATTTATTTGGCATTTTGATAGATATATACTTCGGTAGCACCTATGCCGTATTTGGCATATTCGGCATCGTAGAAAGTAACGTTAGAATAACGCCCCAACAGGAATTCTAATTCGGTGCGCAACACGCCTTCACCTACTCCGTGAATAAACACAACCCGCTGGATACGCTGTGCAATGGCAAACTCTAACTGCCGGCGAGCGGTTTCGAGTTGTAGGGTAAGCATATCGTAGTTGGTCATATTCCTAGTAGAATTGACCAGTTGCTCAATGTGCAAATCTACTTCCATTGGAGGAATGTTACGCTCTTTTTTAGTGAGTGGCGATTTGTTCTTGCGCTTGCTCACCACATCTTTGCGCAAACTCTCTTCATCTATATTCGTAAAAGCATCTTTTAAAGGCGCTTCCTCTTCAATAACTATTATTTCCTCAGGGCGAAAAGTGAGCTCAAACCCTTCAGTGGTAAGCACTGTTACCTGCTGAGGCGTAAGGCGCACGATGTGTCCTTTAATGGTATCGTCTAATACTTCTATGTGATCTCCTATGTTCACAGTGCGAGGTGCGAGGTGCGAGCCGCACGGGCAGTTTATTTGTTAATTTGTTAATTTGCTAATTATCTTCTGGGTTTCTTATTTTCGTCGCTGGGTCTTGAAAATCTTCCTCATTTCTTGAGGATAGGTTGCGCGAAATGCGATAGATACCTATCATCAGTAGGCTTATGCCTATGATGAGTAACGCTTGGTCGTATTTGGGAAAAAGATAACGCGACAGTGCTACCAATATCCCTAAAATCATTAATATATAATTCATAAATTCGATTTATCAATTTGCTCATTTGCTAATTAGCTAATTGCTAATATTCCTTTTGCGAGTTCAATCATTCTTGGGTCGCCCGTGTGCTTATTAGGCTCATCTGAAAGTTTTACAGTAGGTACCCACTCGTTATCGCTGGTAAGTACTCCAGTGAGCTTCATCACTATGTTCATCGGACGTAAGCCTACATCATTAGTGAGGTCGGTACCTATCCCAAATGAAATACCTATTTTACCTTTACAAGCTTCGGTAATTGCTTGTACTTTTTTAGGGTTAAGTCCGTCAGAGAAGATAATGTATTTAGAGAGTGGGTCTATACCCATCTTCTTGTAGTGTGCTATTGTCTTTTCGGCAAAGACTATAGGGTCACCACTGTCGTGACGCACACCGTCGAACAACTTGCTGAACTTCTTGTCGAATTGCTTGAAAAACACATCGGTAGTATACGTATCGGATAGTGCTACCCCAAGGTCACCACGGTACACATCTACCCAGTGTTCGAGAGAGAGTGCATTAGCCATTTTGTAGCTGTACTCAGCTGCGTGGAACATAAACCACTCGTGAGCGTGAGTACCTATGGGTTTTACCTTGTATTTCATCGCAAAATGCACGTTGCTAGAGCCTATAAAAGTTTGGTTGTAGCCTTCCATTAAGGTATGCATCACGATGTCGTGCACGTGATACGAATGGCGACGACGGGTGCCAAATTCGGCAAATACCACTCCTAATTCTTTGTATAACAGTTCTTTTTCACGAGTATTAGCTATCACCTGCTCGTCTGTCCAAGCGGTCGCTTTGGTGAGTTTATAGAAGAGCTCGCTAATTATAGAAAGCAGGGGTACTTCCCAAAGTATCGTGCGATACCAGTAGCCCTCAACAGTTACCTGCAAGTCGCTACCGTTTTGTTCGATATGCACTTCCGAAGGGTCATAGCGATACCCTTCTAAAAAGTCTAAATACAGCGGACTCAAATAGGGGCAGTTATCTATCAAAAACTGCTTTTCAGCTTTGGTGAGTTTTAGTTTTGCCATATTGTTCACCTCTTCTCTCAAAGCCTCAGCAAAGCCATTGGGAAACTCGTGTTTGCCACGGTTGATAAAAGTGTAACGTGCCTTGTTTTTAGGAAATAACTGCACTACGCCACATTGCATAGTGAATTTGTAAAAATCGTTGTCTAATAATGAGTTTAGGATTGCAGACATATATTTTCAATTAACAATTTACAATGGATAATTAGTAAGTTCAAAAAACTTATTTTGGGCAAAGATAATAAATAAATTGCAATTATAACCGATTGCTTCCTAATTCTATTCCACCTATTTTTCGTCTTAGCTTTGGTTTAGATTCGATTAAAAAGAAATTAAATGTAGATAGCAATAATTTAGAATGATTTCTCTACCTGATTCAATGCTTCAATAATAATATCACAGCCTTCTTTTATTTCTTCTTCTGTAAGAGTAAGTGGAGGAGAAAGTCGTACGGCGCGGTGTTCAAACAAGAGCCAATACACAATGAGTCCTCTATCCTGACAGTAATTCACTACAAAATCGGCGATTTCGGCAGTCTTAACGATAACCGCTAACATCAATCCTTTACCATTTACGCTCTCAATGAGTGGGTGTTGCAAATACTTGCGGAAGAGTTTTTCTTTCTCCAAAGTTTGAGCTATCAGGTCAGTAGTGAGGAGCTGGTTGAGAGTTGCCAACGAGGCTGCTGCTATCACGGGGTTGCCTCCAAAGGTAGTGATATGCCCCATTTTAGGACTGTGTGCCAAGAGTTGCATACGCTCATACGACGACACGAATGCCCCTACCGGCATACCGCTTGCCATACCCTTGCCTATTGCGATAATATCAGGGGTAAAGCCATAGTTTTGGAAACCAAAGAGCTTTCCGGTGCGCCCGAAACCTGGTTGTATCTCGTCGATGATAAGCAGGGCTCCCACTTCTTCACAACGGCGTTTTACCTTGATGAGATAGTCGTTTTGGGGTTCGATAAACCCTGCTCCCCCTTGGATACTTTCCAAGACCACACCTGCTGTGCGTTCGGTGATTTTCAGGATATCGGCTTCGTTGTTGAACTCTATAAAATCTACATCGGGAATCAGCGGACGATAAGCGCGTTTGCGTTCTTCATAACCCATTAGGCTCATTGAGCCTTGTGTATTCCCGTGGTAGGCATTTTTGGCAGCAATGAGTTGAGTGCGACCCGTAGCGCGTTTGGCTAATTTCACCGAGCCCTCAATAGCTTCCGTACCCGAGTTTACCAAATAAGTAGTATTGAGCTCTGGTGGTAACTGCTCGGCGAGGAGTTTGCAGAAGTCTACCGCCGGTTTTTGTACATACTCGCCGTAGACCATTACGTGCATATAGGTAGCGCACTGCTCTTGGATAGCCTTCACCACCGCAGGGTGACAATGCCCTAAGGTGCAAGCCGATACGCCTGCCACAAAATCTAAATAACGTTTGCCATCGGTAGTATAGATATAGCTACCCTCAGCGCGTTCTACTTCCAACAATTGTGGATAAGGCGAGGTGGGGGCTTGATATTTTAAAAAATCTTGCTGTTGATTCATACTTTTCATTCTTAACTTTTTCATTTTTCACTATTGCCCGTCTAATAATCTATCCAAGCTTACAATGTCTTGAATAAGCACTTGTCTTGCCTTACTGCCTTCAAACGGACCTACTACACCGGCGTGTTCTAATTGGTCGATAAGGCGACCCGCGCGGTTGTAACCTAATTTCAGTTTGCGTTGCAAGAGGGAAGCTGAACCTTGTTGCGCATTCACTACCACTTCGGCAGCTTCGCGGAACATAGGGTCACGCTCCGAGGGGTCGAAGTCTAAATCTACACCCTCTCCCTCAGGTCCTACATACTCAGGAAGCAAGTACGCATCGGGGTAAGCGCGCTGTGCCCCAATGAAGTCAGTAATGTGTTTTATTTCGGGGGTATCTACAAAAGCACATTGTATACGTACGGGTTCATTTCCTTGCGAGTAGAGCATATCACCTCGTCCAATGAGCTGTTCTGCTCCTGAGCCGTCCAAGATGATTTTAGAGTCGATTTTAGAGCTTACCTTAAAGGCAATACGCGTAGGAAAGTTGGCTTTAATAATACCAGTAATCACATTGGTCGATGGACGTTGAGTAGCGATAATCAAGTGAATACCAATGGCACGGGCAAGCTGTGCCAATCGTGCAATAGGAAGTTCTACCTCCTTGCCTGCTGTCATTATCAGGTCGGCAAACTCATCTACCACCAATACGATGTAAGGTAAGAAGCGGTGTCCCTCGTTAGGGTTTAGCTGTCGCGCTTTAAACTTAGCATTGTACTCTTTGATGTTGCGCACTTGGGCATTTTTCAGCAGTTCGTAGCGGTTGTCCATCTCTATACAGAGGGAGTTTAGCGTGTTCACCACCTTTTTGTTATCGGTAATAATTGCTTCTTCACTATCGGGCAATTTAGCGAGGAAGTGACGTTCTATACGCTCAAATATCGAGAGTTCTACCTTTTTAGGGTCTACTAACACAAACTTCACTTCGGCTGGGTGCTTCTTGTAGAGTAGCGAACTGAGCACTACATTTATCCCTACTGATTTACCTTGTCCGGTTGCTCCCGCCATTAGTAGGTGAGGCATTTTGGTAAGGTCGGCTACAAAAGTTTCGTTGCTAATTGTTTTTCCGAAGGCGATAGGCAGTTCCATTTCGGCGTGTTGGAATCGCGGTGCGGTAATCATCGTGCGCATATACACCATTGTAGGCTTCTTGTTTGGCACTTCAATACCTATCGTACCTTTTCCTGGAATAGGTGCGATAATACGAATACCAAGTGCTGCCAATGAAAGAGCTATGTCGTCTTCTAAGTTCTTGATTTTTGCAATACGTGTCCCCGCTTCGGGTACAATTTCGTAAAGAGTAACGGTAGGACCTATGGTCGCCTTTATCTTCTCTATTTTAATTTTGTAATCGTTCAGCGTTTGTACGATTGTATTCTTGTTTTCCTCCAATTCCTCTTGGTTAATAACAATACCACTGTCTTTGGGGTCGTCTAAGAGGTCGAGTGTAGGGAAACGGTAATCGCTAAGTTCTAACGTTGGGTCATACTCTCCATAGTTCTCTACCAATTGCTTAGCCAGAGCCTCGGGGTCTATTGCCTCTGTTGGCTGAGTAGGCGTTACCGTAAAATCAGGTTGTTCCTCTTCGGGAATATTAGTGATTTCCAATCCTCCCTCTTGTCCATCAAGGCGCGGAATTTCCTTTTTATGGGTAAAAGGGTCTAACTTTTCATTTTCACCCTGTGGAATGATAAAGTCTAAATCGCCCTCATCAGTAGTAAATTCTATGGAATTAGGCTCTTTTTCTATACTTTCAAAGCTGTTTTCCTCCTCATCGCCTTGCTCCTGTTCTTCTTCTCCTTCGCGTTTCAGTTTAGAAAATGTGTTTTGGAAGAAACTAACAGTCTTTTCAGTAGTGAGATTTAGTTTGAAAATGGCATAGAGTACCACTATAAGTACCAAAAGAAGTATAGTGCCCAATTTGCCCAAATAGTCTTGTAGAAAATGGTTTAGTTCATAGCCCGAAACACCTGCTAATATGGTAGCTTTCCCTCCCAAAAATCCTAAGGCGGTTGAAGTGAATACCATTAACAGAATCCCCCAGAACCAGCGGTTTAGCAATGACTTTTTCATATTCAGGATAAGTTTCATCCCTGAGAGAAATAGAAGCCACACAGGAAAGATAACTGCCAGTCCAAAACCTTTATATACAAATAACTGCCCCAAATAGGCTCCTATCTTACTGCCTATATTGTCAGCAATTTCTTCCCGATTGCTCAAATCTGCCCATCCACTTTGGTCAGTCTGCCACGAGAAGAAGAATGACGAAAAGGTAAATACCAAATACAGCGATAGCAGTACTAAAAATACGCCAAAAGCCAATTTGCGCTGTTGAGGTTTATTAGTATCCTTCTTCTTCTTTTGTGTTTCTTGTGGTTGTTTCTTTTTAGCCATTTATAGTTAAGCGTTTTTTCAATTAAATTTTATATAATGTCAGTTCAATTGCGTTTTATCTGCTTGATTCTGAACCTCATTTATGTTAATTTCTGAGATGCAGTCTCACTCCTTGTATTTCACTTCTTCCAAAAACTGCACCTCATACAAGTTGCGGTAATAGCCGTTTTCTATTTGCAACAACTCCTCGTGATTGCCTATTTCCACTATCTTCCCTTTGTCTAATACTATTATTCTATCAGCTTTTTTCACGGTGGTAAGGCGGTGCGCAATGATGATGGACGTGCGCCCTTCGGTCATCTTATCGGTAGCCTCTTGTATGAGCTTTTCCGAATGCGAATCTACTGAAGACGTTGCCTCGTCCAAAATAAGAATTTGCGGTTTGTGTACATAGGCGCGCAAGAAAGCTATCAGCTGGCGTTGTCCTGCCGAAAGCATAACCCCACGCTCTTTCACGTTGTAATGATATCCCTCTGGCAAACTCATCAAAAAGTTGTGAACTCCTATACTCTTAGCAGCCGCAATCACTTCCTCTTCGGTGATAGCAGGATTTTTCAAGGTGATATTGTTGTAAATACTATCGGCAAATAGGAATACGTCTTGCAACACGGTAGCAATGTGCTCTCGTAGCGAACTGAGAGTATACTCCTCAATGTTCACCCCATCTATGTAAATCGCCCCCGAAGTCAAGTCGTAAAAACGGTTTAGCAAATTAGTGATAGTGGTCTTCCCTGCACCCGTTGCCCCTACAATCGCAATGGTTTCGCCTTCTTTTACCTCAAAACTAATGCCGTGCAAGATTTCTTCTCCTGCTACGTATTCAAAACGGACGTCTTCAAACTTAATATTACCTTTCACCTCCTTCAACTCTTTCTCTCCTCCGGTTTCAGTATCCGTTTCAGTATCCAAAATAGCAAATACGCGGTCAGAAGCGATAATGCCCATCTGCAAAGTGTTGAACTTATCGGCTATATGCCTAATGGGTCGGAATAACTGTTGCGAAAGTTGTATGAAAAGGAAGATATTCCCTAAGTCGTACACGTTCTCTCCTATAATTTGCCGACCGCCAAACCACACAATCAGCGCAATGGTAATCGATACACACAAGTCGCCAATCGGAAAGAAAATAGAGTTGTACCATATCGTTTTCAGCCACGCCTGTTTGTGTTTCTCGTTTATCTTTTTGAAATTCTCCAATTCTTCGCGCTCTTGCGCAAAAAGTTGTAGTACTTTAATACCCGAAATGCGCTCTTGTACAAAAGCGTTTAGGTTTGCTACTTCGTGACGTACCTCCACAAAAGCTGCCTTCATTGAACGTTGAAACCAACGCGTAAAGTACAAAATCAGAGGCATCGTAGCATAGCTGATAAGCGCCAATTTCCAATCAATCACAAACATTACAATCGTGATAACAAACATTTTCAGTATATCGCTTGCCATCTCAAAAAGCCCCGAACTGAAAATTTCGCCTATCCGTTCCATATCGTTCACCGCACGCGTTACCAATACACCTATGGACGATTTGTCAAAATACCGCATCTTAAAGCGCAACAAGTGCGCAAAAAGCTTTTCGCGTACATCGCGTATTACCGTTTGTCCCAGCCAGTTAGAGTAATAAGAAAACAGAAACTGCATCGTTACTTCCGCACATAGCAAAGCTATGAGTATGTACACAATGCGCACTAACCCCTCGTAATCCTTAGGAGTGATATAATTGTCAATCGCTACTTTTATCAGGTAAGGTTGTGCGGTCGAAAAGATAGACGATAGCACTGCAAAGAGAGCTACGGCTATAAATACCCCACGATAAGGTTTTACAAAGCGCGACAGCTGACGAAAAGTATGTTTAGTCCGAGATGTTTTTTCTGACATTGTTTTCTTTTAAGGTGGCAAAATTACGAACTAATTCCCAAATCCCCAAATTTAACACTCGTCATTTATTCCCCGTTTCTTCTATCTCACCCCAGTTCTACCTCGTCCCACCAGTCCTCATTTGCTAATTTTCAAATCTGCTAATTAAATTGTCTTTCGTGCTACGACTATATAAAAAAATCGCTACAACCTGTGTAGCGATTTTCCTTATAAAAATTTAATAACCAAGTTACTTAGTAACGTTTGTTACTTCTACTGTCCACTCAGCGGTATTGCCATTAGCTGCCTCAATCTTGTATTTATGTGGGTTTGTCCAGTCTCCTGGAGTGCCCAATCGTGGTGCATCGCCTATCGGGAATACACGAGCAGCGGTGGAAACCGATAGAATAACAGTGAGATTAGCTTTGCTTACTTTATCTCTTTCCACGGTCGGGAAATCGCTATTGGCAGCAGGTACTGTTACTTCTATTTTTACAGTTTTATCGGTCTTGTTAATCTCCTTCTTGTTCACTGTTAAATTGATGAATTTCACAATCTTTTGGTTACTTGCCTTCGATATTTCATCGCTGATAAACCGATATTCCACTCTGTCTACATTGGTAACATCATTTTCTTCAAAGGCAGGCAACTCTTCCAAATTGCTTTTCAAACAACTGTTAAAGCCTATCGCTAAGATAGCAAAAAGTGCATATAATATATATCTTTTCATTTTTCTTTCGTTTTTAAGTTATTACCAACCTGGGTTTTGTGCGTCGTTTATACCACTTGCCGAGCGCTGGTCTAAAGTACCTTGTGGGATAGGCATCAAGTAGCGTTTAGTAGTAAAAGTGCGTTCCCACGCCCCGTTGCGGGTAATTTGGGCTACCATAAACTGCTTGCGGTCTTTGGTGATTTGTATTTTGTGCACAGGGGTGTTAAGTGCGTTTATCACTGCTCCTGCTGCAGCTCCGTCATTAGCATCGCCTCCGTATTGTCCCCAGCGCAAGAAACTCCAGTATAGGTCACCTTCGTAAGCCATTTCCACACGGCGTTCGCGTATGTAATCTTTCCAAGCATCGGCTAAGGTGGCTGCTGTCGAAGCAGGTAAGTTTCCGTGGGTTACGCGTGTTCTGTTAAGAGCGGTAACCGCTTGTGCCACATCACCTTTTAGCAAATAGGCTTCTGCCAAGTTCATATACATTTCACCCAATCGCGCTATTACAAAATGGTAATCTGTATTATTGCTTACGTACACGCGGGGTTCAACTTGCACCACAGCTTTGCGCCAGTAGTACCCCGAAGCGGTAGTATACCAAGAGTCCGATTGCCCTTCACGCACTCCTGCCCATAGGTTACCGCAAATATTGGTTTCCACCTCTTCTTTTAGCCAATTGCTTTGGTCGTATACAACGGTTTGATAGAAACGGGCATCGCGGTGCTGATACATTAGGTTGCTGATGTTAGTCTCTGTGGCACTACTTTTTATCTTCCCGTAACGGGTGATGATATTTCCTTTGGCATTGGTTCCCAAATCGGCAGCCTCAGGTACATTGTGGCGCACGGTGTTTAAAGCGCCTTCAGTAAGCGATGAAATATCTCTGTTTTCCACATTGTTGAGGAACTGTGAAGTTTCATACCAAGGTTTAGCAGTGTGGTCTGCTTGGTCTACCACCAAATATTGGTCTATTAAATCTTGTGTAGGGAAGTAACTTGCCCAACCTTCAAACGAACGTCCTTTGGCATCGGCAAATTCTTTACCGCCTACAAATTTCACTTCGTTATTGTTGATATTCGGTACAACTCTTATCATCTCGTTAAAATTACCTACCGTTGTATTGAGGCTCAAGCGATAATGAGCTAAGATAATCTCCTTGTCATACTTGCCTGCCTCTACAAACATATTGCCGAAGTTTTCTGCCGAAGTAAGGGCGTATTTGCCTGAGTTAATCACTGCTTTTGCCGATTCAATAGCGATATCTAAATAATGAGCGTCTTTGGTATAAGCGTAGGCTTGCAAGGCAGCACGACTTCTAAAAGCGTGAGCTGCGTACTTGTTGGCTCTCCCTGGTGCCGAAGTCTCTGGCATTCCTTGGGTGGCTTTGGTCAAATCGTCCATTACATATTTGTAGCTCTCGGTAGGATTTTTGGTGTAGAGTGTCCTAAAAG
This sequence comes from Capnocytophaga sp. oral taxon 336 str. F0502, assembly GCF_000411575.1. NCBI lineage: Bacteria > Pseudomonadati > Bacteroidota > Flavobacteriia > Flavobacteriales > Flavobacteriaceae > Capnocytophaga > Capnocytophaga sp. oral taxon 336. The sequence continues at coordinate 36,989 of NZ_KE150490.1, forward strand.
CCTCTTTGTCTTTGGTGTTGAGCACCCTTAAAATGGGTACAAAACGTCCTTGCCAGCGTGTTTGGTGGAAAAATAATACCCCTCTTAGCAAATAACCTTCGGCTTTTAACGCCTCAGTAGGAGCTTTCTCTATAATCATATTGCACTCGCGCAAGTTGGCAAAAAAGTCATCAAGCCCTTGTGCCGAACCTGTAAATCTATCAAATCGCTCCACAGGAAATACATCTAAGTTGTTTAAATCGCTGTGGATACCATTAGGCGTAATACTTTCTGAATAAGCATAACCCGTAAAGTTGGTAATAGTGCCGTTATAAGAGTTGATTACAAACGACTCAGCCGACTCTTTACTGCCCCAAACCGTCTCGTCGTCATAACTCTCAAATGGTTTGGTATCAAGTTCATTACAAGCAGTGAGCCCTGTTAGAACTACCGCTATACTGATATATTCGATATATTTTTTCATATACTCTTGTTTTTATAGTGCGACATTTAAACCTAATGAAAACATTCGCTCATTAGGATATCCAAAGAAATCACTGTTCACTATTTCAGGATCCATACCGTACTTAGTGGCTTCCGAAATAGTAAATACATTTTGTCCGCTAAGGGTAAGCTTCATAGCGTATATCCACTTGTAGTCCTTCAAAGCGGCTTTCTTCAAATCATAAGAAATTGAAAAGTCTTTCAATCGCAAATAAGCCCCATTGATGAGCCAATGGTCACTACTTGCCACGTTATTATTGCCGTTTACTGAATGCGAGGATACTAATCGTGGAAACTTAGCTCCTGTATTGTCGGGGCGCCAGTAATCCAATTGGAACTTGTAGAAAGGCGTAGTACCCGCATTGGCACTTTGTCCCAAAATAGTACTACCTAAATAAATATCAAAACGTGTAGCCCCTTGTAAAAGCATATTAAACGAAAAAGCTTTATAGCTCACTCCTAAATTGATTCCATAGTTAGCTCGTGGGAAACCGTTTTTACCGATACGCGCAAAATCAGCTCCATCAATCTTACCGTCTCCGTTGAAGTCTTCGTATTTGATGTCTCCTCCTGTTAAGTGATGTGAGTTCACGCGCTTAGGATTGTTGTACACATCGTTAGCGTCTTGGTAATACCCCAAGGTGCGATAACCTGTACCGTAGTAACCTACTTGTTGAGTGGTACGCAAATACGGGTTTTTACGGTTTTCCAAGCTCTCATCAGGGTTATTAGCCCATAATTGGTCAAAGAAAGTAGTGTTCACCGAAATACTGTATTTCAGTTCGCCTATGTTGTCTTTCCAACCCAATTGCACTTCGTAACCCGCACGGCGGTGTTCTTTGTTAGAGAGTACTTTAGGTAACGACTTTCCAAGAGGGGCGGTATACCCTACTTCCAATGGGTCTGGTGCGGTAAGATAACCAGTAGTTTTGTAGAAAAAGTAGTCAAACGAACCGTACAAGCGATTGCTGAGCGACTCAAAATCAAAACCTATGTCGGTTTGTTTGGTGGTATACCACGTAATATCGGACGAAGGAATATCGCCTTCCGAAAAACCTTGATAAAACTTGCCGTCAATCACATAACTTGTATTATTCAGGTTATAAGAGGGCAAATAAGCAAAACGCCCTACACCACTGTCCAAACCCACTTCTCCATAAGAACCGCGTAGTTTAAGCAAGTCGAAAATATGGCGCTCTTTAAGTGTTTTCATAAACACCTCATCCGAGAGTATCCAGCCGAATGAACCTGAGAAGAAGGTACCCCAACGCCTATCCTTAGGAAAGAGGTCTGACGCATCGTGGCGCATACTGCCTTCCACAAAATAGCGTTTGGCATAATTGTATTTCACTTGTCCCACAACACCAGCTCTACCGTTTTCGCTCTCTCCACCGCCTCCGTCCATACCTTCTTTAGGTCCTGGATTAAATTGGTCGATAGGAAAATTGTAGTTAATTCGCTTATGCCATAGGTTATTGTTAAAACCATAAGAGGCTTCATAACCCGCAAGTGCTGAAATACCGTGCTTGTTAAAATCCTTAACGTACTCAGCAAAAGCTTGATAAGTATACGTATATGCATTGCCAACCGATTTGTTGAGTTGCGGTTTAGCTACAGCTGCGGGCGTAGTGCTATCCCAGTCGTACTGTTTAGCATCTTTACGCCAAGACTTATCTTCTGAGCTCATATAACGATAGTTGAAGTTACCTCTCACTTTTAAACCGCTTACCCAAGGCAATGCCCATTGCAAGCCTATCTGTCCGTTAATATGTTTGTAGTTTTGGCGTGAATACCCTGCATCTCTCGAAGTCTCGGCTACAGGGTTATCGGTAGTGTTTACATAAGGAAGTCCGTATTTATTCACCGCAGGAGTCAGCGGATTGTGGTTTACCAAAGTATGGCTAAACACTTGGTAATAGCCACTTGCAGTCGATGAATAAGGGTGTTCGTTTTCTTTTAAATAACCGTCGATAGAAGTATTACCTGAAAGTCCTGTACCGGGTATGTTGAACTCTTGGTTCACACGGAAGTTAATCGTTTCCATATGGTGCGTACCACTGCGGTAGAGTGAACCCTTATGCAAATAACCTAACGAAGCCAAATACTTGTTGTGTTCTTTACCTCCTGTTATCTGCAAATTGTGCCGATATTGCTGTGCAAATTCTTTTAAGATAAGTTTTTGCCAATCGGTATTGGGGTAATTCAGCTGGTCGCTACCATCTAAAATCTTTTGCAATTTGTCATCGGTATAGGTAATGGGCAAATTGTCGTTCTGTTTAGCGATATTGTTTTGCACCGCCCACTGATAGGCATCTAAGCGTTTAGGAAGAAACGAAGGCTGTGAAATGGTTACAGAGTGATTGTACTCAATGGTAGTGATCCCCTCTTTACCACGCATAGTGGTCACTTGCAAAATACCATTAGCAGCACGCGCTCCATACACCGCCGTTGCCGAAGCGTCTTTCAATACCGAAATAGATGCGATGTCCTCGGGAAGCAGATTTACAAAATCGTCGTAATCGCGTATAATGCCATCAATTACTACCAATGGCGTACCTCCCCCGCGAATAGAAATCGTACTGCGGTTGTCAAGCCCAGCCGAGCCTTTCACTATCAACCCTGGTGAACGCCCTGCCAATCCTTGCGTGATATTAGTTACAGGAATTTCTTTTAACTCCTCTGTCTTAACAGAAGATACTGCAGAAACAAGAGATCTTTTAGTAGATGTGGTATAACCTACCACCACCACATCGCCCAACTCTTGTACTTGAGATTTTAGTAAAGTGTTGATTGTAAGGGATTTACCCCCCCCATTTACGGCTACTTTCTTAGTCTGTGTTTCGTAACCTACTGAACTAAACTCCAATACAGCATTATTAGGTACATCAATGCTGTAATTACCGTCAAAGTCCGTTGCTACCCCGTGAGTAGTCCCTTTTATCAGTACACTTACTCCAGGAAGTGGACTTTTATGCTCATCGGTAACAACACCGGTTACCTTTATTTGAGCCCTACCTACTTGTGTACAGAAGACCAGCACAAGCAGTAACAAACAATAAATGCATTTGTTCATATAACAAGAAAAATTTTGGTTAACTAAATCAGGAAATTTTCAACGCTACAAAAGTATAACACTTTTTTAACACGTACAAGTTTTTTACCAAATATTTTTACGAAAACTTTCTCTATTCTTTCCTTATTATTCATTTATAAGCAATTATACGAACGCTTTTCTTCTTATTTATCTAAAAACAACCACTACCAAAAATCCTTTTTCCCATCGCTATACCCCCATCTTAGGTTCGCCTTACCGTCACCTCATCGACGAGGTTTTCACCACATTACCCTCGACTTTCCCGTTGCTATATTCCCCCTTTGAAGGTAGCCAGCGACAGCTGGGTATGTGTAAAAGGGGATGTTATCCCCTAGTGCCTATGGCCTAAGGCCTAACACCTATTTCTCTTTCTTTCGCCTCGAAACCCCGTTTTTAACATTTTTAGTGTTGTTGTATTATATTATGAATCAACTATTTATATACCCTTTCTATACCAATCGTCCAAGATTCGTATAAGCTTCCTATAAGCTCTCTATAAGCTAACCCCACCCTCCTAATAGCCTTTTCTCACGAAAATCCCTCTCAGCTCCCTTCTGATATCTTTCGTTTTTCTCCGCCTCCATTTACTAATCTGCTAATTTTCTAATTTTCTCATTCTCTCATTTTCTAATTTTCTAATTTTCTCATTCTCTACTATTAATTACCGTTATTTTAAAATTAAAAAAATCTATAAATCCAGTACCTCTTCTTTGCAAAAAAACTGCTACCTTTGCACCGTAGAATTTTTAAAATAACAAATTATGAGTTTAAATACCTTAGGGCTTGATAAAGCTAAAGTAGAAAAAGAAATCGGCTTGCTAAATGTACTGCTTGCCAATTATCAAACGTATTATCAAAACTTGCGCGGTGTACACTGGAACGTAAAAGGAAAACGCTTCTTTGAACTACACGTGAAGTTCGAAGAACTTTATAATACCGCACAAGAACAAGTCGACGAAATAGCTGAGCGTATTCTTACCCTCGGTGGCGTGCCTTTTCACACTCTCGAAAGCTATGTAAAGCACACTTCTGTTCCCGTAGGCGAAAACATTTTCGACGATGATAAAACCGTACGCCTGATAATCAATACCATTAGCACTTTATTACCTTTGGAAAGAGAATTGTTAGACTTCTCTGATGAAATAGGTGATGAAGGTACTAATTCTTTAATGAGTGACTTTATATCCGGACAAGAGAAAACCGTTTGGATGCTCAAAGCCTACCTCAATGAAGTAATTTAATACTGAATTTTGATTAAACGAGGAAGAGGAATTGACTAAAAATAATCAATTCCTCTTTCTTTTTTTGCCAATTCATAATTAATCCCTACCTTTGCACAACTCATAACTCTTAATTGATAACTCATAACTAATGAAATATTTAATCACATCTATCCTATTCATCGCAACCACTATCCTCACCGCTCAACACAAAGCCCCTACCGATTGGGAACTCTCAGGACTCAAAGGAAAAGTGAAAAGTCAGCGCAGTATCCCTTATGAGGTAGTTACCCAAGGAAAAACATTCGTAAAAGGAGCCATCGACCGCGATTTGGATACAGTAGTCAAGATAGGTAACCTCGACAATCTTCAAAAAGATTTCAACCCCAATGGGTATCTCACTCAAATGCGTTTTTTCTTCAAAAACGGTGAATTGTACAGTCGTATGGAATACTATTATAATCCGCAAGGGCAACTGTTTGAAACCCGTTACAATTCCGATAAAACCCTTTATGTCTACAACCCCGAAGGATATCTTATCAAAGATGCGACCTACTCACCTGGGGGCTTCTTAAAAACGCATTATAACTATCAAGTAGATACCAATGGCAAAGTGCTAAAAGAGGAAACTTATCACGCCAATCAGTTAGAGTCTACCATAGCTTATACTTACAACAAACAAGGCGACCCTGTCGAGATGCGCTACTACGATGCTCAGGGCAATTTGTTGCAAAGGGTAGAAAGCAAGTTCAATAAACAGCATTTAGCCGAACGCAATCGCACTTACGACAAAGACAATAAGTTGGTGAATATTACTACCAAAAAATACAATAGTCAAGGAGATTGTATCAAACTACAAGCAGAAAATAAACTACCTCAAAAACAGAAGAATGTAGCGACTTACGAGTATAAATACGATAATCGAGGTAATTGGATTGCCAAAACGACTTTCATCAACGGTGAACCCCGACAAATTATAGAACGCACCCTCAGTTATTATGAATAACATTCACTTTTTCGGTGTAAGGCATCTGTCGCCTTCGGCAGCCCATCATTTAATTACCTTCTTAGAGGAAAACAACCCCAAGTGTATTCTCATCGAAGGTCCTGCCGATGCTACCCCTCTGATATCTCAAATAGCGCAAAAAGGGGTAAAACCTCCTATCGCTATGCTGGGCTATACTACCGAATTGCCTATCGAAACAGTGCTCTATCCATTTGCGTCTTATTCTCCCGAATATCAAGCAATATGTTGGGGAGTAAAGAAGAAGGTAACACTTCGTTTCATCGATTTGCCTTCGGAGAATATGCTGAAATTGAAGCAGGAGCAACGCACGGAGGAAGAAGCCGAAAAAGCCAAAGATTTTTATCTCTACCACAATACCCTCTACAAGCAAATAGCCAAAGAGGGGGGCGAAACCGACTATGAAGATTATTGGGAACGCCATTTTGAACACAATATCAATCCCGATGCTTTTGCACCCACACTTGCCTTACAATCGGGTGAAATGCGCCAAATGGTCATAGATAAAGAATATGAAAACGCGCCTTTCGATTTCTCGTATAATCTCATTCGTGAGGCATATATGAAACGTGAGATTGCTAAGGCTTGCACCGAGTTCAAACCCGAAGAAATAGTAGTAATTGTAGGGGCTTACCACTTATCAGGTATCCAAAACAGCCTACCTGCTATAACTGATGACGAACTTAAAAAGCTCCCCAAAGCTACCTCTCAACTCACCCTAATGCCTTATTCCTATTTGCGTCTTAGCAGTCGTACGGGGTACGGAGCGGGCAATACGGCTCCTTATTACTTTGAACTGATGTGGCAAGCGATGCACGAAAACACCCTCAATCAGCTATCAGCTGTCTATCTTACTAAAGTAGCCAAAATCTTGCGTAATCAAGGGCAAAATGCCTCTTCTGCTAGCGTAATCGAAGCGGTGCGCCTTGCCAATGTGCTTTCGGCTATGAAAGGTGGTTCTTACCCTGTGTTGCAAGACCTCCACGATGCAGTGGTTACTTGTTTTGGTGGGGGAGACCTTGCTGTGGTAGCCGAAGCTATCAATAAGGTAGATATCGGTACGGCTATTGGGGTATTACCCGAAGGGGTGAGCCAGACGCCCGTACAAGAGGATATGAACCAAGAGTTGAAACGCTTAAAGCTCACCAACTACAAATCGGCGGTAGCGCAAGACCTCACCCTCGACCTGCGTGAGAACTTAAAGGTAAAGACCAAAGAAGCTGCTTTTATAGACCTAAATCGCTCTACATTCCTTCATCGCTTGGAAGTGTTGGGCATTCACTTTGCCACCCAGCAACACGTACAGCAGGATAAAGCCTCGTGGGCAGAGAAATGGGTGTTACAGTGGAGTCCTGAGGTCGAAATAGAAATTGTAGAAGCTAACCTTAAAGGTGAAACGCTTGAAATAGCCACAGCTTTTGTACTCAAAGAACAGCTCAACGAAAGCACCGACCTTTCGGTGGTGGCTAAAATCATTAGGCAGGCTTGCGAATGTCAGCTTACGCATATTTTTAGCAATGCGCTCAGCACCTTACAACGCCTTTTGGTAGATAGTAATAGTTTTGCTGAAACTGCCTTTGCCGCACACGAGCTCTCGGTGCTTATACAGTATGGTGACCTGCGTCAGTTCAATCTCGAACCGCTGAAACCTATCTTGCAACAGCTTTTCCTCCGTGCTTCGTTATTACTGATAGATGCTTCATCTTGTGATGACAAAGCCTCTAAGCAAATAGTAGAAGCTATCAATACTATGGAGTTCATAGCCGAACAGCAATACGAATTGGTAGATACCGAAACGTGGCAAAAAGAACTCACCCACCTTGCGTGGCGCGACGATGTGAACACCAAGCTCTCGGGGGTAGCCTTTGCTATATTGTTAGAGCACAATTTAGCTACTGAAGAACAATGTGGAAAAGAAGTGTCACGCCGTCTTTCAGCAGGTGTCCCCGCCGATTTAGGAGCCTCGTGGTTTGAAGGCTTTTCTGGAAGAAATAGATACGCATTGTTATCGCGTACGATTATATGGCAAGAGTTAGATAATTATGTACGCCAATTAGACGAAGAGCAGTTTATGCGCTCAGTAGTGTTCTTGCGCCGTGCTTTTTCGGATTTTGAGCCTAACCAAAAGAACAGTATCGCTGAACTTTTAGGAGACCTTTGGGGTACTGGTAAAGAAGCTACTGCCGAACTTTTGCAAGAAGTGCTTACGGAAGAAGAGAATACTAAATTAGACGAACTCAACGACTTTGATTTTGATTTTTAAATATATGAAAGAAGTATTTACTTTATACCGAAAATTGCGTGAGCGACAACTCAAATTGCTCAATAGCTTTACCCCCGAAGAATTAGCAATCATTCCTGCGGGCTTTAAAAACAATATCTTGTGGAATCTGGCTCACTGCGTGGTTACCCAGCAGAATTATTGCTATGCCAATAGCGACCTGCCTACCTACCTCACCCCTGAGTTTGTAGAACGTTATCGCAAAGGCACCATTCCTGATGGGCATATCCCTACTTCTGCCGAGATAGAGGAACTAAAAGACCTTCTCATCAGCACTGTAAATTGGCTCGAAACTGATTATCAAAAAGGAATTTTTAAGCATTATAATCATTATGTAACGGGCATAGAGTACGAACTCAATACTATTGAAGAAGCTATTTACTTCAATATTTCACACGAAGGAGTACATTTGGGAAGTGTATTAGCTTTAAAATGTGCAATTACAGGAAGTAAAAAGTAATTGATTATAAATTAAATAGATGAGTAACACAAAAAGCTATTTGATTTCTGATATTGAAGTAAGTTTCTCAATTAGAAAAAAAGTATTACCTTTGCAATCGCTATCAATAAAATTAGTTTATGAAAAAACGTACCATACTCAACCTACTACTTATTCTTTTTGTGCTCTCTTTCTTTGTAACTCCTTTGGGGTACGAAAGTAAGATATTACTACAGCGTATCTTCGCCGGCTCAGTAGATATTATTCCCGCTGATAAAGCTCGTAAAATAGACTTCGATTGGCAACTAAAAGACCGCAATAATGTACAGTTTAACTATTCCCAAACCGAAGGTAAGAAACCATCATTTGTATACTTCTTTTCTTCTTGGCGTGAAATCAGTGTAGCCGACCTTTATGCAGTCGAAAAACTCTACGATGCTTATAAGGATAAAGTGGATTTTTACATCATCACCAATGAGCTCCCTGAGCCAGTAGATGAAATGATGCAAAAGCGCAATTTTCATTTCAAAGTTACCTACCTCATTATCGAAGCTCCTAAAAAGCCTTTTGACCCCGATAAGATTCCTGCAGGTTACATAGTAGATAAAAACGGTTATGTACGCGCTCAGAAAGACGGTATTGCACGCTGGAATAGTGATGCAGTACATCAGTTGTTAGACAGTCTTACCCAATAGCTTAACTATAGGCAAACTCTATCTCTCAAACAAAATAATTATAAAGATAGTATTTTAGATTCAATTTAAAGTACTATCTTTGCGCTTTGTAAAATCGCATCTCGGTATAAATAAGAGGAGTTTTTACCTCTTATCTCTTACCTCTTATCTAAAAGGAATTATGGCTAAATATACAGAAGAAGAACTTAAAGAAGAATTAGAAAACAGCGAATACAAATACGGCTTTTATACAGATATCGAATCAGAAACTTTTCCTAAAGGGCTCAACGAGGAAGTGGTAATAGCCCTTTCTAAAAAGAAAAACGAACCCCAGTGGATGACTGATTGGCGTTTAGAAGCCTTCCGTGCGTGGCAAGCGATGGAAGAGCCTCCTCATTGGGCGAATCTCAAGTTTGAAACTCCCGACTTTCAAGATATTGCTTATTATTCTGCTCCTAAACAGAAACCTAAACTTAACAGCCTTGATGAGGTAGACCCTCAGCTATTGGAAACTTTCCAAAAACTCGGTATCTCTCTTGAAGAACAAAAACGCCTTGCGGGAGTAGAAGAAAAACCTGCCGTAGCAATGGACGTAGTGATGGACTCCGTTTCAGTAGCAACCACTTTTCAAAAAACATTAGCAGAACGAGGCATTATCTTCTGTTCCATCTCCGAAGCGATACAAAAACACCCCGACTTGGTGCGTAAGTACCTTGGTACCGTCGTACCTAAAACCGATAATTTCTACGCAGCTCTTAACTCAGCAGTCTTCTCTGATGGGTCTTTTTGCTATGTACCCAAAGGGGTGCGTTGCCCTATGGAGCTTTCTACTTATTTCCGTATCAATCAAGCAGGAACAGGACAGTTTGAGCGAACCCTCCTCATTGTTGATGAAGGCGCTTACGTCTCTTACCTCGAAGGTTGTACGGCGCCCAAACGCGACGAAAACCAATTGCACGCCGCAGTGGTAGAACTCATCGCAATGGAGGGAGGCGAAATTAAATACTCTACCGTTCAAAACTGGTTTCCTGGTGATAAAGACGGTAAAGGCGGTGTATATAACTTTGTAACCAAGCGCGCTTTGGCTGAGAAAAATGCCAAAATATCGTGGACACAAGTAGAAACAGGCTCTGCTATTACTTGGAAATACCCTTCAGTAGTGCTCAAAGGGGATAATTCTATAGGCGAATTTTACTCTATTGCGGTTACTAACCACTTCCAACAAGCCGATACGGGTACTAAGATGATACACTTAGGCAATAACACCAAATCTACGATTATCTCTAAGGGTATTTCGGCCGGGAAATCACAAAACAGCTACCGCGGATTGGTGAAAGTAGTGCCTAATGCTAAAAATGCACGCAATTTCTCTCAATGCGACTCCCTATTGATGGGTAACCTCTGTGGAGCGCACACTTTTCCTTATATAGAAGCTAAAAATCCTACTGCTCAAATAGAGCACGAAGCTACTACTTCTAAGATTGGTGAAGACCAGATTTTCTACTGCAATCAGCGGGGTATTGATACCGAGAAAGCGATTTCACTCATCGTAAATGGCTTTGGCAAAGAAGTGCTTAACAAATTGCCAATGGAGTTTGCTGTTGAAGCTCAAAAACTCTTAGAGATTTCACTAGAGGGCAGTGTTGGTTAATGACGATGGTATACTAAAAATTGCTTTTGCTTCATAAAATAAATCACTAAACATTAATCATTAAACATTAAAAATATGATTCTCGCTCCTTCATTATTAGCTGCCGATTTCGGCAACCTGCAACAAGCCGTGGAAATGGTAAACGCCAGCGAAGCCGATTGGTTTCATATTGATATTATGGACGGTGTTTTTGTGCCTAATATCTCTTATGGTATGCCTATACTCTCAGTGATTCACAAACACGCTACCAAACCGTTAGATGTTCACTTGATGATTATTGACCCCGACCGCTATATTAGCACTTTTGCTAAGCTCGGTAGTGATATTCTTACTGTGCATTACGAGGCGTGTACGCACTTGCATCGCACTATACAAGCAATTAAAGCAGAAGGAATGAAAGCAGGAGTAGCCCTCAATCCGCATACACCTGTCGCTTTGTTAGAAGATGTTATTCAAGATATAGACGTACTCTTGCTGATGAGTGTGAACCCTGGATTCGGTGGACAGTCATTTATTGAAAATACTTATAAGAAAGTGCGTCAAGCTAAAGCACTTATTGAACAAGTAGGGGCACACGCACTTATAGAAATAGATGGTGGAGTGAGTTTAAAGAATGCCAAAGCACTTGTAGAGGCAGGTGCTGATGCCTTAGTAGCAGGCAGTTTTATCTTCAATGCTACTAACCCTACCCAAACGATTGCGGAATTAAAAAAATCAGTATTATAAAAATACTTATTTTATGATACATAATAGGCTATCAAGAAAGAAATATTATCTTTTTGATAGCCTATTATTATTGTATTATTTCTTTTTAGAAGGGGCTTTTTTAGGTTTAGGCTCTTTCTCGGTAAGGAGGGCAAGAGCTTGTTCTTTGGTGAAAGTTGCTATATCGGTGTCTTTGGGGAGTTCTACTTTGGTTTTACCTTTGAGGAGGGTAAAACGTCCCCAGCGAGCTTTCTCTATACGGATAGCTCCTTCGTCCCATTCTTTCACTACCTTTTCTGATTCTTTTTTGAGCTTATCTTCTATAAGTTCTTCTACATCTTGCTGACTAAGATGGTCGAAATTGTACTTTTTGGTAACGTTTATATAGGTGTTGTTCCACTTAATAAAGGGGCCGAAACGACCTACACCTTTGGTAACTTCCACTCCTTGATAGGTGGCTATAGGAGCGTCAGCTTTTTTCTTCTCGCCGATGAGTTGCTTAGCCCGCTCGAGAGTTACACTGAAAACGTCTTCACCTTTATCAAGTGATATGAAAGCATCGCCGTAGCGCACATAGGGTCCGAAACGCCCTACATTCACTTCTACATTCTTACCATCGACAATGCCTAACTGACGAGGAAGCTCGAAGAGTTTGAGAGCTTCTTCAAAAGTAATCGTTTCGATAGACATACCTGCCAATAGACTTGCATAAATAGGCTTTTCGGCATCGTCGGGATTCCCTATTTGCGCCATAGCTCCATAACGACCTAAGCGTACGCTGAGAGGGCGACCTGATTTAGGGTCGGTACCCAGCACGCGTTCACCTGTTTCACGACCTGTATGCTTTTCAACATTTTCTACTACGGGGTGAAAATGATTGTAAAACTGTGTGAGCATCTTTGTCCAATTCTCAGTGCCTTCGGCTATTTCGTCGAAACTATTTTCTACTTTGGCAGTGAAATTATAGTCCATTATTGTATCGAAATGGGAAACGAGAAAATCGTTTACTACACTACCTATATCGGTGGGGACAAGCTTGCCTTTATCGGCACCTACTCGTTCGCTAAGAGTTTGCGTTTTGATACTATTACCTGTAACGGTGAGTTGCTGATAGGGGCGCACTTCACCTTCGAGTGTGCTACGTTCCACATATCCGCGGTTTTGAATTGTAGAAATGGTAGGAGCATAAGTAGATGGGCGTCCGATACCGAGTTCCTCTAACTTTTTCACCAGCGAAGCCTCAGTATAACGAGGTAATGGACGAGTGAAACGCTCGGTAGCAGTAATATAGCGATGCGTAAGAGCTTCTCCTTTTTTGAGATTGGGGAGCATTCCTTCTTGTTCTTCTTCCTCGTCGTCGGTACTTTCTAAATACACTTTTAAAAAGCCATCGAACTGTACCATTTCGCCGTTGGCTATAAAGTGTTCTTTGTGCTTATCGGCTTCTATTTTTACGGTAGTGCGCTCTATTTGAGCATCTGCCATTTGTGAGGCAAGGGTGCGTTTCCATATCAGTTCGTATAGCTTATTCTGGTCGGGTTCAGCAGCGATAGAGGAGCGACTCATATCGGTAGGACGAATGGCTTCGTGCGCCTCTTGTGCGCCTTTGCTTTTAGTGGCGAACTTGCGCACTTGACTGTACTGAGCTCCGAAGAGTTGCACGATAGCGTTTTTGGCAGTGTTGAGCGCTTCTTGTGAAAGATTCACGCTATCGGTACGCATATAGGTGATAAAACCAGATTCGTAGAGGCGTTGAGCTACCGTCATTGTTTTGCTTACTGAGAAGTGCAGTTTGCGTGCGGCTTCTTGTTGGAGGGTGGAAGTAGTGAAGGGGGGCGCAGGCATTTTCTTGGCTGGTTTGGTTTCTAATGATTGGACTTTGAAATGCGCTCCGATATTCTGTTGCAAGAAGTTTTCAGCTTCGGCTTGTGTGTTGAAATTCTTAGGCAAAGAGGCTTTTACAACTTTGCCTTCTGAGGTGATAAATTCAGCAGTAATTCGGTAAGAGGATTGCGTTTTGAAGTCTTGTATTTCGCGTTCGCGTTCTACGATAAGGCGTACTGCTACCGACTGTACGCGTCCTGCTGAGAGTCCGCTTTTAATTTTTTTCCACAGTACGGGAGAGAGTTCATAACCCACGAGGCGGTCGAGTACACGGCGTGCTTGCTGTGCATTCACCAGATTATAATCGATACCACGAGGGTTTTTAATAGCGTTTTCAATAGCCGATTTGGTAATGGAGTTAAAAACGATGCGCTTGGTATTTTCCTTTTTTAGTTTGAGTGTTTCGGAAAGATGAAACGCAATAGCTTCTCCTTCACGGTCTTCATCGGAAGCGAGCCATACTACTTCGGCTTTGGACGTGAGTGCTTTGAGTTCTTTTACAAGATTTTTTTTGTCGTTAGAGATGAGGTAATTAGGTTTAAAACCGTGCTGGATATCTACGCCCAGTTCATTGGAGGGCAAATCGACAATATGCCCATAGCTGGATACTACTTTGTAGTCCTTACCTAAGAACTTTTCAATGGTTTTAGCCTTGGCGGGCGACTCTACAATCACTACATTCTTAGCCATACGCTTGTTTGTTTTTTGAGTTATTGGGTGCAAAAGTACAAAATAATTGCAAAATAGCAATGAGGGAAATGCCAATAATGCCAATAATGCTAGTAACCAACTTTGCCAAAGGTGCGAGCCGCACAGGCAGTCGTAGCACGACGGGCAGTAATGGAGTTCTCGGACGATTCAGACTTGTCGGACAGAAGTAAGACGAGATTAAAGGATTTATTGGAAAGAGCTAAGGAGATAGAAAGATATCGGAGAGATTCGGAAGTGGTAATTCAGGGAAAAGGTAAAAAATGAGCTGTAAGATAGGTGGGGTTAGCTTATAGAGAGCTTATAGGAAGCTTATACGAATCTTGGACGATTGGTATAGAAAGGGTGTGTAAAAAGTTGATTCATAATATCATACAACAGCGCTAAAAATGTTAAAAATGGGGTTTCGAGGCGAAAGAAAGGGAAAGGCACTAGGCCTTAGGCCATAGGCACTAGGGAGGAGTATGACGGAAAAGGAGAAGGGATAATTAGGAAATTAGTAAATTAGAAAATTAGTAAATGGGGAAGTGTGAGATCTTAGGCCATAGGCAATAGGGGGAGTATGACGGAAAAGGAGAAGGGATAATTAGGAAATTAGTAAATTAGAAAATTAGTAAATGGGGAAGTGTGAGATCTTAGGCCATAGGCAATAGGGGGAGTATGACGGAAAAGGAGAAGGGATAATTAGGAAATTAGTAAATTAGAAAATTAGTAAATGGGGAAGTGTGAGATCTTAGGCCATAGGCAATAGGGGGAGTATGACGGAAAAGGAGAAGGGATAATTAGGAAATTAGTAAATTAGAAAATTAGTAAATGGGGAAGTGTGAGGTCTTAGGTCATAGGCAATAGGGGAAAACATACTCCTTTAAAGAGGGAGTGTAGCGATGGAAAAGGGAAGAAATGAGGAATGACAAGGGACGAATGACGGAGGAGATGTGGAGAAAACTCGCCGTATATTAACTAATAGATAAAATGGGAAAAATGACTAATAAGTAAATAATTTTTTGTGTTTTGCTTTCTAATTAAAATAAAAGTTGTACTTTTGCCGAACTTTAATGAAAATTATATATGGCAACTTACAAAAAGAACAACAACCGACCTAATAGACAAAAAGATACCGAGCATTTAGACGAAGCAAAACAGACCCAATTACACAAAGAAAGTACTACTGCTGAGGTGTTTGATGCCCTCGATGCAGGCGCTACTCGCACCGAAGATTGGGTAAAACGCAATCAGAAGATTATTATTGGAACTCTCATAGCCGTAGCTGTGATAGGCTTGGGTTATTTGCTTTACCAACAGTTTGTGAAAGCCCCTAGGGAAAAGAATGCTGCTAATGAGCTTTTCTTTGCACAACAGTTCTTTGATGAAGCGATGGAAGCTACTGATGCTAGAGCGCAGGATTCCCTCTTTAAAGTGGCTATCAACGGTGGAAAAGGAAAATATGGATTTAAGCAAATTGCTGAAAACTATAGCGGTACCAAAGCTGCTAACCTGGCTGAATACGGTATGGGTATGGCTTATATGCGTTTGCGTGACTATAACAACGCAATAAATCACCTCAAAGAGTTCGACTCTACCGATGATATTTTCGGAGCTTTGGCTTACGGAAATATAGGTGATGCTTACCTTCAACAGAAAAATAACGCTGAGGCATTGAAATATTATATCAAAGCCTTTGAACATAGTAAAAATGACTTCGTAACTCCATTATACCTGAAAAAAGCAGGAATAGTAGCTTCTTTGCAAGGTAAAAAAGACGATGCCTTGAAATATTACGAGCGCATCAAAGACGAGTACCCTACCTCAGAAGAAGCACGTACTATTGATATCCTTATAGGGAAAATTAGTCAATAATTAATGGCAACAGAAAACAAAAACTTATCACAATACGATAAAAATATAATCCCAAATGCGGAATCTCTTCGCTTTGGGATTATTACTTCTCAGTGGAATGAGCAGATAACTTACGGAATGCGCAATGGTGCCATCGAAACCCTTAAAGATTGTGGTGCTATTGATGACAATATACTCTTATGGGAAGTGCCAGGGAGCTTTGAATTAGTGCACGCTGCCAAGCGAATGCTCGATACTACCGAGGTAGACGCTATTATTGTAATAGGCTGTGTGATACAAGGAGAAACTCGTCATTTCGATTTCGTGTGCCAGGGTGTTACCCAAGGTATTGCCCAGCTCAATGCGGAACAAAGTAAAGTGCCTATTATCTTCTGCGTTCTCACTGATAATACCTTCCAGCAGTCGCTCGACCGCAGTGGTGGTAAGCTGGGTAATAAAGGCGTGGAGGCGGCTATTACTGCAATAAAAATGGCGGTGTTAGGGAAGTGAAAGATAAAAGTGAAACGTAAAAGGTTGGAACAATTTTTGCAATGCAAATGTTGTTAAAGTCGTTAGATTTTAAAAATAAATAAAGAAAATCAGAATGAAATACATCATTGCATCTATACAACATTACCTTTTATTCACTTACCCAGCTATCACTGTTTTTGTCTTTTACTTTTTACCTTTTACTTCTTTCTCGCAGAAGCGTGATACTATTTATATTTTTGACCAGCAATTTTATTCAGGAGATACTATTCGGCTTGCTGAGGTGAGTGTTTTCGGTAAAGAGCATTACTTTGGTGATGCAGAAGCTCAAAAGCGCTATTTGCTTCTCCGCAGTAGGGTGAAACGCGTGTATCCGTATGCCAAAATGGCTGCCGACCGGCTCTATACAATGGAACGTACGATGGATACTATGCAAAATAAACGACAAAAGAAGGTGTACGTAAAACGCACCCAACGCTATATTGAAGACCACTTCACCGACGAACTCAAAAAACTTTCCCGCTCACAAGGGCGTATTCTCATTAAACTCATTCACCGCCAAACTGGAAAAACGGCTTACGAATTGGTAAAAGACCTGCGCAATGGTTGGAATGCTTATTGGTATAACAAAACCGCGTGGCTGTACGACCTTTCTCTCAAAAAAGGCTATGACCCTATGAATGTAGAAGAGGACTATTGGATAGAGGAAATTATCTTGCGGGCTATCAATAGTGGTGAATTAGAATACCAAACCCCAGCTTTACTATATAACTTCTCAGACCTTGTAGAACAACGACAGAAAAGACTTCAAAAGCAATTAGCAAATTAGCAGATTTGCAAATTACCAAATTATTTGTACCTTTGCCGAAAATAAAATAGTACTAATGGAGTTATACTACGCTTTTTCAGTAATTATCGTCTTAGCAGCCTTGTTTTCGTACGTGAATGTTCGCTACGTAAAACTGCCTATGACCATAGGTATTATGGTGATTGCTATGATGATATCGGTAGGCGTACGTCTTTTCGGAGGTGAAGTATTTACAGGGCTTGCACACCGTCTTGAATCGCTTTTACAAGGCTTTGACTTCACCGAAATACTGATGGGAGCAATGTTGAACTTCCTTCTCTTTGCAGGAGCTCTCCACATCAATATCAACGACCTAAAAAACTACAAAATCTCCATTTTTACGTATGCAACTATCAGTGTAGTACTCTCAGCTTTCTTTATATCAGTTTTGCTGTACTACATTGCTCCTTTGGTAGAAATCCATATTCCTTACGTTTATTGTCTGCTTTTTGGTGCGCTTATTTCTCCAACCGACCCTATTGTAGTGTTGGGAGTGCTCAAACAAGTGAAAGTACCTAAACGTATTGAAACTAAGATTACGGGTGAATCGCTTTTTAACGATGGGGTAGCGGTAGTAATGTTTGCCGTAGTGCTGAAATTAGCTACTAATAGCACTTTTGAGCCTTCGTTCTTCACTATTACTAAGCTCTTTTTCTTGGAAGCAGGAGGAGGTATTTTACTAGGAGTGCTCTTGGGATGGATAGCTTCTCAAATGATGAAAAAAGCCGATGACTATCACGTGAGTGTACTTGTCACTTTGGCAGTGGTAATGGGTGGTTTTCTTATCACCAAAGCTTCTCACGTTTCTTCGCCTTTGGCAATGGTAATTGCAGGACTTTTTGTAGGAAATGTAGGCAAGAAAGCCAGCAGTGCAGAGAATAAAGATTACCTTGAAAAGTTTTGGGCAATCATAGACGAGATTATGAATGCTATCTTGTTCCTATTCATAGGATTTGAGATGCTACTGATAGACAATCTAACAGAGCAGTTCCTTTTAGGCGGGGTAGCTATTCTCGTATGCCTCTTGGGGCGTGCACTGGCGATTTATATTCCTGCCAAAACGATATTACGCAAGGTAGCTACCTATTCACGTGGCTCGCTCATCACGATGGTGTGGGGGGGTATTCGCGGGGGAGTATCCATTGCCTTGGTACTCTCTATCCCTGCTGATAAAGGAGGATTAAAAGAAACACTGTTGCAAATTACTTATATTGTAGTATTGTTTTCCATTTTAGTACAAGGTCTTACCGTAGGCAAAGTGGCTACCAGAGCCTTGTATCGCGATGAGGTGATGACACGCTTGAAAAGAATGAAACAACTGCAAAAAGGGAAACAATCATAAGACTTTAAAGAAGAATGAGAAAGCAAAAAGATAAAGGATTGGTAAGTGCCAAAGAAGTAGCCAAAGCGATTAATATTGATAAACTTGGCTTCTTGGGTACTTTTGGAGGATGGGCACTGATGAAGTTGCTCCGTATCTCCAAGCTCAATGCTATTTACAACCGAAATAAACACTTTGAAGGGTTAGACTTCCTCAACAAACTGTTAGATGAGTTTGAAATAAAGTTCGAAATACCCGAAGAGGATTTTAAGAATATCCCCAAAGAAGGGGCTTTTATCACCATTTCTAACCACCCACTGGGGGGAATTGATGGCATTCTGCTTCTCAAATTACTCTTAGAAAAACGTCCTGATTTCAAGATTATGGCGAATTTTCTCTTGCAACGTATTGAGCCTTTAGCACCTTATGTATTGCCGGTAAACCCCTTTGAAGACCGCAAAGATGCGAAATCTAGCGTGGTGGGCTTTAAGCATACCATTGCACACCTCAAAGAGGGCAAACCCTTAGGTCTTTTCCCTGCGGGGGAGGTATCGGTAACCAAAGAGGGGCAACTGATGGTGGATAAGCCTTGGGAAGAGGCAGCTATGAAACTTGCTAAGAAAGTGAAAGTGCCTATTGTGCCTATCTATTTTCACGCCAAAAACAGTAAGTTGTTTTACTTCTTGGCGAGCATCAGTGATACGTTGCGCACGGCTAAATTGCCCTCAGAACTGCTTACACAGAAAGAACGCACTATTTATATACGCATAGGTAAGCCTATTTCGGTAGCTATGCAAGATGAGCATACCGATTTGGAAGATTTTACCGAATTTTTACGTAAGAAAACTTATATATTAGCTAATGCTTTAGAGCAAGATAAGAAGTTTTTACCACTCACTAACGTGTTGAAATCAAGCAAGAGCGGTAGCAATCCTCAACAGATAGAAGCGCCTATTAAACAAGACCTCATAGAGAATGAAGTTGATAACATCACTAAAAAAGATTATCGACTGCTCAAAAACAACAACTACGAGGTATTCTTAGCACCTTATCAAGAGATTCCTAATATAATGAAGGAAATAGGACGCTTGCGTGAAATCACTTTCCGCGAAGTAGGGGAGGGGACTAACGCTTCGTCTGACTTAGATAAGTTTGACCTCTATTATCATCATCTTTTCCTTTGGGATAACGAAGCTAAGAAGATAGTAGGAGCTTACCGTATGGGCTTAGGGGCTGAAATATTCCCTAAATACGGTATCGAAGGCTTTTATACCCACGATTTGTTCCGTTTTGAGCCCGAATTATACGATATGATGAGTAAAACCATCGAGATGGGGCGTGCTTTTATCATTTCAGAATATCAGCAGAAACCTATGCCACTGTTTTTGCTGTGGAAAGGGATTGCTCATACCACTTTGCGTTATCCGGAACACTCATATTTGTTGGGTAGTGTGAGTATTAGTAACCAGTTCTCTGACTTTTCTAAATCGCTGATGATAGAGTTTATGAAGTCGAACTTTTATGACCCTTATATTGCACAGTATGTACGCCCTAAAAAAGAGTTCAAAGTAAAACTCAAAGACGAGGATAAAGATTTTATTTTCGACGAAACCAAAGCCGACCTCAATAAGTTCGACAAACTCATCGATGAACTCGAACCAGGAAACTTGCGTTTGCCGGTGCTCATTAAAAAGTACATCAAGCAAAACGCCAAAGTCATTGCTTTCAACGTCGACCCACTTTTCAACAACTCTGTAGATGGATTGATGTACATTCGCATTTCCGACCTCCCTGAAAGCACTATGAAACCCGTGATAGAAGAGTTTCAAGCTGAACTCGAAGCTCGAATGAAGAATAATGAATATGAATAAATATTAGAAACCAATGAAAAAGATATTATTTTTAGTAGCATTACTACCACTGACTCTTGTTGCACAAACTGTGATTGTGCCTAACCGTTATACTTTCCAAAAGGAAGATAATCAGTACCAGCTGAATGCACTTACGAAGTTTTTACTGGAAAAACAAGGTTTTAAAGCATATATGGAGAGCGAAGCCCCCGCTGAACTGCTCCAAAACCCCTGCGATGCTTTGAGAGCCGATGTAAAGAACCAATCGAATATGATGACCTCTAAGGTGCAATTTATCCTCACCGATTGTGCTAATAAAACCGTCTTTACTTCCGAGATAGGTAAAAGTCGTGAAAAGGAGTTCAAGAAGTCGTATCAAGAAGCCTTGCGCAATGCCTTTGAAGGGAATGCTTTAGCAACTTTTAAGTCGGAATACAAAGCACCTGTTACTACTCAAACGGCAATGGCAACGCTTACTCCTGCACAACCTACTACCATAGCAAAAAACAATACTCAAATAATAGAAGAAGACCCCTATATAGAATTTTTATATGCTAAAAAAGTAGATTTTTCATACGAATTGTATGATAAGAAGACTAATGAATTGCATTATAAAATCAAACCGACTCTTACCCCGAATACATTTGTAGCTTATGATTTAAAAAATAATGAATTTGGAGTGCTTGAAAAGGACGGCTCCACATTCTATAAATTTACTTTGTTTAAAAAAATAGATGATAGAGGTCATACATTTTTAGCAAATATCCAATTCATACCTTAACCCCTTGTACAGCAAAGCTGAAGCAAAAAAACTACGCGAAGACTTCTGGATTTCCTTTGGCAAATCCTTCCCTCGGAAATGGACGCTTTACGATACCAAGATAAAGGATTTCAGCTTTAAGTTTTCATTCGACACCTGTAAAGCACGGGTGCTCCTCGCTGTGGAAGACCCTGACGAGGCAACACGTAGTCTGTACTACAACAAATTGTTGTCGCTGAAAACCATTCTGCAAGAACAGTACCTCCCTGACGTTGTTTTCGAAGAGCACTTTCTCTTGAACAACGGTAAAGAAATCAGCTGTGTGTATGTAGAACTGCCAAACGTAACCATTCACAACAAAGCTACTTGGCAATCAGCGATGGAGTTCCTCTATCAATCGATGTTGCAGTTTGAAGTCTTTTGGGCAGAGTACAAAGACATAATACAAGAAGAAAAATAAGCACTACTTACCCCTGTATTATCCTTTGAAACTTTAAGAAAAGATTAACATCGAACCTCATTCTCACGTAACTTTTTTGTCTTACCTTTGCATAGAATAAGGTAACACCCTCAAAGAGGAAGTGTTTTTTACTATAAAAGCACTTCCTTTTCTGTATTTAATATCTAATAAATTGGTAATTATGAAAGAAAACATCAAAGATAAAGTCGTGATTATTACAGGAGCCAGTAGCGGGCTCGGCGAAGCTACTGCCCTTTATTTAGCGCAGTATGGTGCTATAGTCGTAGCGGTTGCGCGCCGTAAAGACCGCTTGGAATCGCTAGTGAAACGCATCGGCTCTCAAGGCGGTAAGGCTCTTGCCATTGTATGTGATGTTACCAAACGTGAGGACTTGGAACGTGTTGCCCGAGAAACGCTCAAAGCTTACGGTCGTATAGATGTGCTGGTAAACAATGCTGGACTTATGGCACAGGCTCCTCTCGAAAAGCTTAAAGTAGACGAATGGGACAAAATGATTGATATCAATATCAAAGGAGTTCTCTACGGTATTGCTGCAGTACTCCCAACGATGCAGAAGCAACATAGTGGGCATATCATTAACTTATCCTCAGTAGCGGGTTTGAAGGTGGCGGCAGGTCGTGGTACGGTGTACAGTGGTACTAAGTTTGCTGTAAAAGCTATTAGTGAAGGTTTACGTATGGAAACCGCTAAAGATAACATTCGCGTGACTACCCTTTACCCAGGCGCAGTGGAGAGTGAACTTAAGTATGGTAGTTCCGACCCCGAAGCTAGTGCAGGCATTCAGGCTTTTTATAAGGAATATGAGATTCCTGCCGATTCAGTTGCCCGTGCTATTGTATATGCTATTGAACAACCAGAGGACGTAGCTATCAATGAGATTACTTTGCGTCCTACTAAACAAGAATTTTAATTCAAGTATAACATCTAACTTATGATAAAAAACTTTATTAACAGACCGGTACTATCAACGGTAATTTCTATTCTGATAGTAATTTTAGGGATTTTAGGGATTGTATCCTTACCTATTTCCCAATACCCCGACATTGCCCCTGTAACGGTACAGGTATCGGCTAACTATGCGGGTGCTAATGCCGAAACAGTGCTTAAAGCGGTGGTGATTCCGCTGGAAGAACAAATCAATGGGGTGGAAAATATGGATTATATTACCTCATCGGCTTCTAATAGTGGTTCAGCAAATATTACTGTCTATTTCAAACAAGGCACTGATGGTGATATCGCGGCAGTAAACGTACAAAATGCAGTGTCGCGTGCCAACTCTATTTTGCCATCTGAGGTAACCCAATCGGGGGTGACGGTACGCAAACAGAGCTCAGGTAACCTGATGTTTCTTACCTTCTTTTCTGAGAATAAAGAGTTAGACGATGTGTTCTTGCAAAACTACTTAAGCATCAATGTGATTCCTGCAATCAAACGTATCAGTGGGGTAGGGGATGCCAGTGCTTTTGGAGGTAAAACCTATTCTATGCGCATTTGGTTAAATCCGCAAAAACTTCAAGCTTATGGACTTAATCCTACTGAGGTAACTGCTGCAATTTCGGCTCAGAGTAGAGAAGCGGCTGCGGGTACTTTGGGGCAAAACAGTGGTAGTAGCTATGAATATGTGATTAAGTACAAGGGGAAATACACCCAAGTATCGGAATATGAAAATATAGTACTCAAAGCGTTAGATGGGGGTCGTATTCTCCGTCTTAAAGATGTAGCTAAGGTAGAACTCGACGCGCTCGGATATACAGGATTTTCAGAAAGCAAAGGTCGTCCTGCTGTGGCAATGGGTATTTCGCAAACGCCAGGCTCTAACGCTCACGAGATTATCCAAAATATCGAAAAGCTCTTAGACGAGTTGAAACCTTCTTTGCCCGAAGGGATTACTTATACTATCAACTATAACGCCAATACTTTCTTAGATGCTGCCATTTCTAAGGTGGTGTCTACCCTTTTAGAGGCTTTCCTTTTGGTGTTCTTGGTGGTGTATATCTTCTTGCAAGACTTCCGTTCTACACTCATTCCTGCTATTGCGGTGCCAGTGTCTATCGTGGGTACTTTCTTCTTCTTGAACCTCTTTGGTTATTCTGTCAATATGCTTACCCTTTTCGCCTTGGTGTTAGCTATCGGTATAGTGGTGGACGATGCCATTGTGGTCGTCGAGGCAGTACACGCCAAGATGGAACAAACTCACGAGAAAGCTAAATCCGCTACCATTTCAGCTATGAACGAGATTACAGGGGCGATTATCTCTATCACCCTTGTGATGGCAGCAGTGTTCGTACCGGTAACCTTTATGGGTGGTACTACGGGCGTGTTCTACAAACAGTTTGGGGTAACCCTTATTGTAGCAATCGTGATTTCAGCAATCAATGCGCTCACCCTCAGTCCGGTACTTTGCTCGCTCTTCCTCAAACCTCACGGCGATAAAGAATACGAAGAAAAATCGTGGTTTGGCAAGTTCTTCCACAAGTTTAATGTAGCTTTCAATGCAGCAACTTATAAATACGGACAAACTTTTACTTTCTTTCTTCGCCACAAATGGGTAACCTTAGTGCTTTTACTCTTGGCAGGAGGTGGTATCTATTTTACCAATAAAAGTATGAAATCGGGGTTTGTGCCCAGTGAAGACCAAGGGTTTGTGATGATGGATGTTTCTATGATTCCTGGTGCCTCTATGGAACGTGTCGCCAATATTATGCGTGAGGTAAACGAAAGTCTTTCCAATATCCCAGGGGTGGAAAATGTTACTTTTGTAACGGGTCGTGGTATGATTTCGGGCGAAGGTAGTAACAATGGTATGGGCTTCTTCAAGCTGAAACCTTTCGAACAGCGTTCTAAACTCCCAGGTCAAGACATTCAGTCGATTATCAACAATGCCTTTCGTGCAGTAGCCAATATCAAAGATGCCAATGTGATTTTCTTCCAACCGCCTTCAGTGCCTGGTTTTGGTGTAGGAGGTGGGGTATCGTTTGTACTCTTGGATAAATCCGGAAGTGATATCAGTGAGGTGAACAAGAATGCACAAGAGTTCTTGGGCGCTTTGATGCAACGTCCCGAGATACAGTTTGCCCAAACCTCTTTCAATGTGAACTATCCACAATACCAAATGGATATTAATGTAGAACGCGCTATGCAGTCGGGTATTACAGTGAGCACTATTCTATCGACCTTACAGAATTATATAGGGGGCTTCTATGCAACTGACTTTACCCTTTACGGAAAGCAATACCGTGTAATGGTACAATCGTTGCCCGAAGCGCGTAAAGACCTCAATAGCCTTAATAGCTTATTCGTGAAAACAGGTAGTGGAACGATGGCACCTATTACCGAGTTTGTAACTCTTACACGTACATTCGGTCCGCAATCGCTCAGCCGTTATAACCTTTTTACTTCGGTGTCTATTTCGGCTCAGAACAATCCTGCCTATAGTACAGGTGATGCTCTGAAAGCAGTACAAGAGGTGGCTGCCCAAACCCTCAATAATAATTATGGAATCGACTATACAGGTTTGACACGTGAAGAACAGAATGCAGGCTCACAAACCATTCTCATCTTCTTGCTCAGCTTGGTGTTTACTTATTTTATTCTTTCAGCACAGTATGAGAGTTACCTATTGCCACTATCAGTGCTCTTCTCATTGCCTTTTGGTATCTTTGGAGCGTATTTAGGACAATGGCTTTTTGGATTAGAAAATAATATCTATTTCCAAATTTCCCTCATTATGCTAATGGGTCTCTTAGCTAAAAATGCGATTTTGATTGTAGAATTTGCTGTGCAACGCCGTCGTATGGGGGAAAGCCTATCTAAGGCAGCTATCAATGCCGCAATGGCACGTTTACGCCCAATTTTAATGACCTCCTTTGCCTTTATCGTTGGTTTGATGCCATTAGTATTCGCCTCAGGCGTAGGAGCAGCAGGAAACCGTTCAGTAGCTACGGGAGCTGCTATTGGTCAGCTTATTGGCACCTTTTTCGGACTTGTTGTGATTCCGGTATTCTTTGTATTCTTCCAAGCGATACAAGAGAGTATTAGTGGTCATAAAGAAAAAGAAGAGGTATTTGTAGAGCCTACTGGCGAATATTAAAAGCCTATTGTGCTACGACAAAAAAGGCTATCTGCTTTTTAGCAGACAGCCTTTTTATTTTCTATTACTAGCACATTATTTTTGGGTCGTTTTTGCGTACAATACTTTGCCAAAGTTTCCAACTTTGGTAAAATTGATATAACTTTTGTATCGCAGTCCGTATAAATCTCATTTCTTTAGCTACTAAATCCGTTCTATAAACCTCGCAGATTTGTGAAATCTGTGTAATCTGTGGGATTTTTTTTAATTATCTGATGTTTTTCTTATTCTGAACTCAGAAAGTAGTAATATTGTTTTTTATTTGTCAAAAACGCTATTTTAACACTTTTTCTTCAATAAAGTTATAAGGGCTTTTTACCTATTGATATCCAATATTCTAACATTTTTCCTTCGTCTTAGGTTCGCCTTAGCTTCGCTCTACCTTCGGTTAAACTTCAATTAAAAGATAACAAAGGTTTTTCTAATATTTTACTGATGAATAATGTTTTAATGTTTTTGACATCACGAAATACTATCAAGTGTTCTACTTTCTAAACTTTAAAAAAATTGCAGGGTTTTAAAAGAGATTAACATTTTTTCAGCATTGACCTTGCCTCTTTTAATTCGAGTCAAACTCACCACGTAATAGAAAAATAAAAAGGCTATCCTAATTTAGGATAGCCTTTTCCTTAATTTTTATTTGTAAGTTCTTATGTTGTAGGGTATTTGATTACTCTACGATAGTAGCGATACTTACACGGTTCCAATCTGGTTCACTGAACATATCACCGATACCATTACCTTCAGCTTCGATTCTGTCAGAAGAGATTTTGTAACGATTAACCAACAATGTTTTAACAGCTTTTGCACGAGCATCAGCCAATTGTTTGTTCTTTTCTAAGTTTCCTTCTGGTGAAGCATAACCTTTGATAGTTACTTTAGCATCAGAGTGTTTTTTAAGGTAAGAAGCGATACGCTCTACGTTAGGTAACTGAGAAGCATCGATAGTAGTTTTAGCTACGCGGAAAGTAACTACTGATTCTAAAGTTTTCTTGTTTTTAGTAACTACTTTTTCTACTACTTCTGGTTTCTTGTTGCGAGCTGCTTCTAAGTCATCTTGCAATTTATTAACTTGTCTTTGGCAGTCAGATAATTCCTTGTTTTTGCTGTTCAACTCATCACGAAGTCTACCCAATTCTGCGCTATTGTCAGGATTTTGAGTAGCTGTAGTGAAGTGGTGAGCACCATTACTTCCTTTGAAACGGTAAACCACACCAACAGTAGCTTGAATGAAAGAGTTTAAGCTGTTTAAGCTGTTTACTGAACTTTTTTCAGTAGGAACGTCTACGCCATACACAATAGCAGGACTTAATTTAACTCCCCACGCTTTGCTTTCGCCTAAATTGAACAATAAGTTAGAACCAAACTGAGCAGACATACTGTTGCTTCTGTAGTTTTCTCTATAGTTAGGAGCGATGTCTTGTACATATCTGTGGAACCAACCAATTCCTGCAAAACCTTCTACTTCGAAGAAACGAGGAGTTCCTTTGTAACCAGCAATAAGGTTGCTCAAGTTTACAGTACCTACCAAGCTTACATTGGTATTGTCTATAAAGTTACCTGCATCTACATTATTGTCAAGGGCTACGGGACGTACATACGCCATACCTTCAACGCCTAAACGGAAAGCAGGAGAGATTTGTTTGCCAATCTCAGCTCCAAAAGTGGCACGGGTGTTTTTAAAGAAAGCTTCACGGTGAGTATCTGAGAAACCACCAGCTTTAACACCTACTTGCCAGTTGTCAAAAAATTTGCTCTTACTTAGCATATCTTGTGCGTTAGCACTTGTTATCACTGCAACGACAGTTGCAATACTTAATAAGGTTTTTTTCATATAAAAAAATGTTTATTACTTGTGTTTTAAAATTCGGGGCAAATATACGACTTTTTTATTTGTACAATCATTTTTAGTAATAAAATATGTGCTTTTTGCATTTTTATCCTGTTTTTTTAACGTTTCATTTACAAACTGTTTGCATTTCTTTCACATTTCAGAGAGTTAATATAGTTTTTGGGTATAAAAAATCAGGGAGAGTTTCATTGTAAACTCTCCCTGATTTTCGTGTTAATAAAATATGATAATAATGCTATGAATTTACAATTACATCATTCCTGGCATTCCACCACCCATTGGAGGCATTGCAGCTGCTTTATCGTCTTTGATGTCTACCAAAGCACATTCGGTAGTGAGAATCATACCAGCTACTGAGGCAGCATTTTCAAGGGCTACACGGGTTACCTTTTTAGGGTCGATGATACCTGCTTTAAACATATCGGTATAAGTACCTGTTTTGGCATTGTATCCGTAAGCATCTCTTGAAGCCTCGAGTACACGAGCTACGATTACAGAACCTTCAACCCCTGCGTTTTCTACGATAGTGCGCAAAGGAGCTTCCAATGCTTTGAGGATAATTTTAATACCTGTTTCTTCGTCGGCATTGAGAGGTTTTAGTTTTCCTAATACATTTTTAGCACGAATAAGCGCTATACCACCTCCTGCTACGATACCTTCTTCAACAGCTGCACGAGTAGCGTGAAGGGCATCATCTACACGGTCTTTTTTCTCTTTCATTTCCACTTCCGAAGCAGCACCTATGTAAAGCACTGCTACCCCACCAGAGAGTTTAGCTAAACGCTCTTGTAGTTTTTCACGGTCATAATCAGAAGAGGTGTTTTCGATTTGTGCTTTGATTTGTGCTACACGCGCTTTGATATTATCAGATTTTCCAGCACCATTTACAATAGTGGTGTTATCTTTGTCGATACTTACTCTTTCGGCAGTACCAAGCATATCGATAGTAGCGTTTTCAAGAGTAAAGCCTCTTTCTTCGGCAATTACAGTGCCACCGGTTAGGATAGCGATATCTTCGAGCATTGCTTTACGACGGTCACCAAAACCAGGAGCTTTTACAGCAGCGATGCGAAGGGTACCGCGCAATTTGTTTACTACTAAGGTAGCTAATGCTTCACCATCGATATCTTCAGCGATAATCAAAAGAGGTTTGCCAGATTGAGCTACAGGCTCTAATACAGGAAGCAAGTCCTTCATAGTAGAGATTTTCTTGTCGTACAACAAGATATAAGGGTGGTCGAGTTCTGCAACCATCTTTTCAGAATCGGTTACGAAGTAAGGAGAGAGGTAACCGCGGTCGAACTGCATTCCTTCTACTACATCTACGTAAGTATCTGTACCTTTTGCTTCTTCTACGGTGATAACCCCTTCTTTACCTACTTTCTCGAATGCTTGAGCGATAAGTTCGCCAATAGTATCGTCGTTGTTAGCAGAGATAGAGGCTACTTGTTTTATTTTTTCAGAAGAAGAGCCTACTTCTTTAGCTTGTTTAGCCAAGTGTTCTACGATTTTTGCTACGGCTTTATCAATACCGCGTTTTAAATCCATTGGGTTAGCACCAGAAGCTACGTTTTTAAGACCTTCTTTTACGATAGCTTGTGCTAATACAGTAGCGGTAGTAGTACCGTCGCCTGCGAGGTCATTGGTTTTAGAAGCTACTTCTTTTACCATTTGAGCGCCCATATTTTCGAGAGCGTCTTCTAGTTCTATTTCCTTAGCAACGGTTACCCCGTCTTTGGTTACTTGTGGTGAACCAAATGATTTGCTAATAATCACATTACGACCACGAGGGCCTAATGTTACTTTTACTGCATTTGCTAATGCATCAACGCCACGTTTTAAACCTTCGCGAGCGTCTATATCAAATTTAATATCTTTTGCCATTTCTTTAGTTTTTAGTTTTTATGTTTAGATAACTGCTAATACGTCGTTTTCACGCATAATAAGGTAGTCTTTACCTTCTAATTTTAGTTCAGTACCGGCATATTTGCCATAGAGTACTGTATCGCCTACTTTTAGGGTTACAGGGTTATCTTTAGTACCTGCTCCAACGGCTACAACCGTACCTTTTTGAGGTTTTTCTTTTGCAGTATCAGGGATGATAATACCTGATGCGGTAGTAGTTTCGGCCACTGCGGGCTCAATCACTACTCTATCAGCTAAAGGTTTAATATTCAATTTTGCCATTATTTGTTTAGTTTTTAGTTATTTTTTTGTTTAGAAAATAGGAATTAGGTGTTAGGGAATTACATCGCCCGCGCCCCCTTCGAAAGGGGGGGATGTGGGGATGTTATCTAACCTTTTCATTCAAGTATTTTAATTCCTTTTATAAAAAATCGAAGAGGATATTTCAGAAAGTATGCCAATCTGTAAAAACTGACTTTTTGTCAGTTTAGTTACCTGTATTAGAAGATGTGGCAGGAGTAGCAGGCATTTGAGTAGCATTGTTGGCAGGTGCTTGTTGGTTAAGAGGGTTTTCTACAGGGGCAGTAGGGGTATTGCCATCGAGCAGTTTAGAATCGGCATTTACACCGGTATTGCCTTGTAGTAAGGTGTTGGCGATAAGAATAAGCACTCCTAAAGCAGTAGCAAACGTCCAAGTACTGCGTTCGAGGAAGTCGCCTGTTTTTTTCACACCACCTACTACTTGTGTATTGCCACCGAAAGTAGAAGAGAGTCCGCCTCCTTTAGGGTTTTGTACCATAATTACTAAAGCGAGTAGCAAACATACTACCACGATAAGCACTAAAAAGATGTTGAATGTAGTCATTTCTCTATAAATTAAAATAAATTATTTTGTTGTAGTTTTTTGATATTTTCTATTTGGGCTGCAAAGTAAGCACTTTTTTCTGGATTTTTCAAAATTAATATTTCATACGCTTGTATAGCTTGCTTAAATTTGCGCTGATTTACATATACTTGTGCCAATGTTTCGGTCATTAATTGTTTAGGGTCTGAGTTTACATCATCGGCTAAATTTACGTTGGATACATAGTCTTTAGAGGCTTCAATCTTAGGATTGTTCTCCAAAAACTTATCAATGAGTTTGAACTTCTCGGCTACCTTGTCGTCTTTATAAGATACTTCGGTATGGTCATCGGAGATGTTTTCTAACCATTGAGAGATATTGTCAGTATCAGTTTTAGGTTTTTCCTCTGTTTTTGGTTCAAAAGCATCGGCTAACTCTTGGTGATTTACCAAATCTTCGGGGAAAATAGGTTCTTCGAAAATAGATTCGGGTACATTAGGGCGATACAAGCGTGGTTCGTGGTCGATGTAACTTACCTTAGGAGGTGTATTCTCAGTTTCTTCGGCTTCTTTGCGTTCTCTCGCTTTGCGAATACGTTCAAAATCACGGCGCAGGGCTGAGAAATCAGGGATAATACTTTTAGAATTGATAAAGTCGAACAATACTGAGCGGTCGGTTACGTGTACCGCAGCGAGTTTTAAGGCTTTGTTGTACTTGTAGTTTTCTTCGGAATGCAATATTTTGAGTTGTAACACCCTTGCCGCTTGGAAATAAGGATATTCCTTCACTATCTCGTCGAGTTCATATACTTGATCATCGTTAATAGTGTAGGGATGCCTAATAATCTCTATGAATTGTTTTACTGTCAATCTTACCTTTTATCTTTACCTAATTGCTACCAATCTGCTAATGAGGCGTTGAAAATATCTTGGGTGATACGCTCGAATATCTGTGGGATAGCTTCGCCTTTTACCGAGTTGAATTGTGTAGCAGCAGGATAATCATAGTAAAAAGAAAAGCGTTTTTCAAAGTCTTTTTTATCTTCTTTATGATTAGTAAAGCGCACATTTACGCCTATGGTTACACGGTTTTGGGCAGCGGTTTGTCCTGCGGTAGCCGTCATAGGGGTAATGTTAAACTCTACGATTTCGCCTTCGTACACGAGGTCGCCATTGCGATCGGTAAGGCTGAGGTTGGTTTGGTTGTTAATCAAATCTTGTAGGGCGATGGTAAAATCGCGGTCGAGGCCAGGTTCTACCAAGGGAGCATCGTTGCGAAAGAAGTTTACTTGAAAAGTCTTTGCATCGCCTGTACTTCCTCCTGTAAAGTTGTAGATACCACAACTTATAGCGGTGAAAGCCAAGAGTATATATAAGATATATTTCATTTTACCAATCAATTAGCGGGCAAAGATACGAAAATAATTACGAATGACAAATTACGAATGATGAATTTTTTTACAAGCGTTTGAGGGCTTGCTTGATGATTTCTTCTACTGAAAGCTCTTCGTTGCTTGATTTGATAATGGTATCGACTACTTTTTCGGCTTGTTTGCGCATAAAGCCCAATACTTCTAAGGCGGCAAGCGCTTCTTCTTTGTGGGTACTTACGGTGTTCATCGGCACCTCTTCAAAGTCTCGAAGCTTGAGCATCTTGTCTTTGAGGTCGAGTACTACGCGTTGGGCTGTTTTAGCACCTATACCTTTTACTGCTTGAATGGTAGCTACTTCGCCATTGATAATAGCATTGCGCACTTGTGCAGCGGTGAGCGATGAGAGCATCGTGCGGGCAGTACTAGCACCTACTCCCGATACCGAAAGGAGCAATACAAACACTTCGCGTTCGGCTTTGGTGAGGAAGCCATAGAGCGTGTGGGCATCTTCTTTTATTTGCAAATAGGTGTATAGTTTAATGGCTTCGCCTTCGGGTAGCGCTGAATAAGTATTCAAACTGATATTTACGAAATAGCCCACCCCGTGGCAGTCGATTACTACGTGAGTAGGGTTCTTTTCTACGAGTTTTCCTTGTAATTGTGTAATCATTAGTTTAATTTGTCGATTGAGTAGTGCAAAAGTACAAATAATTAGAGAATTAGCAAATTAGAAAATGAGAGAATTAGAAAATTAGCAAATGGGGTGCTAGTTACAAGCTTGAACTAGAAGAGATTAACTTTGCCAAAGGTGCGAGCCGCACAGGCAGTGTGAGCCACACGGGCTGTTAAATTAGCAGATTAGCAAATGTAGAGGGTTGAGGGGTTCGGAAGAAAACGGAGAAGTTCGGAAGAGGGGAGGTAGGATTTTTGATGAAAAAAGGGTGTAAGAAGGGTGGGGGTAGCTTATAGAGAGCTTATAGGAAGCTTATACGAATCTTGGACGATTGGTATAGGAAGGGTATATAAGTAGTTGACTCATAATATAATACAACAAGGCTAAAAATATTAAAAACAGGGTTTCGAGGCGAAAGAAAAAGGAATAGGTGTTAGGTCATAGGCCTTAGGCAATAGGGGAGAAGCGACGGTCATTATTGTTGTATAAACATTCTCTTTTCATATACTTCGCTCTCGCGGTGCACATACCCAGCTGTTGCTGGTTATCTTCGAAGGGGGAATTAGTGACGGGAAGGTTAAATGTATTTAACTTTGCCAAAGGTCGTAGGACAACAGGCAATAAGGGGAAGACGGATATAAATTGGTAAATTGATAAATTAACAAATTAGCAAATAAATAAATTGGGTTATCGGCATATGATGGTAATGGCTCTTTCTTCGCCTTTTTCGTTGATGATACGCAGGGTGTGATTACCTTTTGGGGCAAAGATATTCATTTCGTGAAAGGTTTCGGTGGTGCCGAGAAAAGCATCGTCTAAATACCAAAAAACCTTGCCTTCGCGATTGGCAGCCTTTGCTGTAAAGGGTTGTTGCTCGCCTCCAAAAGTTTTAGTGGTGTAGAGTACGCTTTGGTGTTTGGGGTAAACGAAATCCAAGCCCCTTTGCAGATTGCCTTGTGTGCAATCGGGACGTAGGGGGGGAAGTGGCTTGTAGTGAATGTGTTGCTGTTTGTAATACCATTCCATTACGGGAGGTAACACGAACCACGCTTTGTTTACAATGTTTTGTGGAGATTCGCACGAGGTGTTTACTTGGTACTGCTCCTCACGGTCGAGGTGTACGAGCTTATGATAAGGACATTGCCCCACTTCCTTAGGAGCGAGAGTGCTGAGTACTGTTTGCTTAGGGCATTCGGGTTTGGCAAGGAAACCAGAATTGGCACAGACGGATACCTCGCGCAGGTCGTCTAAGGGTTCTGAAAACCACGAAGTAGGAGGGAGGGCGTTGAAGATACTGAACATTACCGGAGCGGCGTAGGTAGCCCCTGTGAGGGTGGGACGTCCTTCGCCTGTGGCATTGCCTACCCACACAGCCACCACATATTGAGGCGTAGCACCAATCGCCCACGCATCTTTATTGCCAAAGCTGGTACCCGTTTTCCACGCTATCTTGCGCGACGACTCGTAGTAGCGCCACGCTATATCATCGGTAGGGCGGTTCACTTCCTTCATTGCACTAAACATCTTGTAGAGCGCTCCCGCCCTGAGTGTAGGTAGTTCGCGAGTGTTTTTTCCGAAATCTAAGGGGGCAGTATCGGTATAACGCAAGTGCTGAAATTCCTTAGTACGATAGTGCTGAGTGCGCGCAAAGACTTCCGTTTCCGAAGCCAGATTGGTATACGCCTGTGCCAAATCCCACAGATTGCTCTCGGCACCTCCGAGGATAATGGAAAGACCATAATGGTCGGGGTGGCGGTTGATGTTTTTCAGTTGCAAGTGTTGTAACACATCGTAGAAACGATAGGTAGTAAACTGCTTTAAGAGCCATACAAATGGAATGTTTAGCGATTTGGCTAAAGCCATATCGGCAGAGACAGCACCTTCAAAACTATTGCTAAAATTCTGAGGTGAATAGCCTCCTATTTGAGTAGGAACATCGGGTACTAACTGGGTGGGGAGGAGTTCTCCCTCGTGCAACATTGCTGCATAGAGAAAAGGTTTTAGCACACTGCCCGTACTGCGAGGTGCGTGCACGATATCCACATCTTTTTGATGATCGGTATCGGTAGGGGTATTGCCTACGTAAGCGAGCACTTTTCGTGTTTTCACTTCTACCACCAAAGCTGCCATATTATAGATTTCGGATTGCGAGTAGTGGGTGTAATACCCTGCTACAAGGCTGTTTACTTTCTCTTGCAAGTTTAGCGACACCGTAGAGCTAATGCGCTCACCTTCTTGGGTTTTAGAAGCAAAAATAAGCAAGTGAGGTGCGAGTTGTGGAATAGGGTGAGGTTCAGCAGGAAGAGGTTCGAGAAGTGCCAAATCGTATGTTTCTTTATCGATGATATTTTTAAGGAGGAGTTTGTAAAGCAACGCATTGCGTTTCTGCAAGAGACGTTCTTGGTTCTTACCAGGAAAGATAAGGCTGGGTGCATTAGGAAGGACTGCCAGCGTAGCCGATTGTGCCCACGAGAGCTGATGAGGAGCGACACCAAAGTAACGCCAGGCTGCCATATCGAGTCCCACAACATTGCCACCAAAGGGAGCGTGAGAGGCGTAGAGCTTGAGAATACTCTCCTTAGAATAACGGAACTCCAACCGGGTAGCCCATATCATTTCAATAAGTTTCTCGAAATAAGTGCGCTGTTGGTGCTCACGAGCGATGCGTATCACCTGCTGGGTGAGCGTACTACCGCCGCGCTGTACTTTACCACTGCTCACATTGCGATAGAGAGCCTTGACTACCGATATGGGATTTACCCCCCAATGGTAATAAAAATGAGCATCTTCGAACTGCAATACCGACATTTTAAAGCGGTAGGGCACACTGTCTACTTCAGGGAAGCGCCATTGTCCGTCGTCCGCAATCTTAGCCCCAAGTAATTTACCCTCGTTGCTTTCCAACACCGTGGCATAAGGTTGTGGGAAGAGCTGACGAGGCAGGCAGAAAGCATACCACACAAAGCATAGCACTGCTATCGCTGTTTTGATAGGGTGGTGGCGGATATAAGAGATAAGAGGAGACAAGTAACGGGTAACAAGTGTGGTGTTCATAAAGACTACTAAAAAGACTTTCAGAAAATCGCGCAAATATAAGAAAAAGTTTTTAGTTGTCAATCACCAGGAAAGTCAAGAGGAGCAGAAAGAACCGATTCTTATGATATTCTCCTATCTAACCGCTAATCACTAACGGTTAATTTTCTAAGTTATTAAACTTTTAACACTCTTTACTTCTTTATTTTTACATTTATTTATAAACAGAAACTATTCTCTTTTAAAAGGAAAGAGTGTTGTTCTCTTAAAAAAGATTAAAGAAATTCCTTAGAGGTACACCTGTATTTTCGTTTTATTTATGTTTTTTGCAAAAAAGTATGTTTTTTAGCAAAAATATTTTCGATTGGTAATTAATAGGTTATAAAATAAGAAATGTTAAAATTTTAAGATTGTTAATAAATTTGTTAGTTAAAATTTGGCAGTTTATTAAGAACTCTCTACCTTTGTCGAAAATAAATTTTTAGTAAATGAAAGTAAAAGAATCAATGTTGCTATTCGTTTTGTTGCTATGCTGCACTGTAGCAATAGCACAAACGAGAGTATCTGTAACAGGTTCTGTTACAGGTAACGATGGACTGCCCCTCCCTGGGGTGAGTGTAGTTGTCAAAGGGACAACGCGTGGTGTTTCAACCGATTTTGATGGGAAGTACGAAATCCAAGTTGCTCCTAATGAAGTACTTGAATTTAGCTCTATTGGGTATGCTTCTCAGCTCAAAAAGGTTGATACGAAAAAAGGAACGTTTACTTTAAACATCGTTCTTAAAGAAGAAGCGCAACAGCTTGGCGAAGTAGTGGTTACTGCGTTAGGCATCAAGCGTGAACAAAAGGCTTTGAGTTACAATGTACAACAGGTAAACGCCGAAGAGCTTACTAAAGTGAAAGATGCAAACTTCATCAATTCACTCACTGGTAAAGTAGCTGGGGTTACTATCAACCGCAGTTCTTCTGGTGTGGGGGGGGCTACCAAAGTGGTAATGCGTGGTGCTAAATCTATTGAAAAGAGCAACAACGCTCTTTATGTGGTAGACGGTGTGCCTATGCTATCCACTACTTCTAAGCAAGGTAGTGGTAAGTTCCACTCACAAGGGTCTACCGAAAGCATTGCCGATATCAACCCTGACGATATTGAAAGTATGACCGTACTTACAGGGGCTTCAGCTGCTGCGCTCTACGGTTCGGCTGCTGCCAATGGTGCAATCCTTATCACTACTAAAAAAGGTAAAGAGGGTAAAATGAACATTCAGTTATCCTCCAATACAGAGTTTGGCAATCCGTTTGTCTTGCCAGAATTCCAAAATAGTTATGGCAGTGATGGCAAAGTAACTTCTTGGGGGGCTAAATTGCCTGATGATGCCAATCGTTACGATGTGAAGGACTTCTTTAGAACCGCCACTACCCTTACCAATTCGGTAGCACTTTCTGGAGGTACCGAAAAGAACCAAACTTATTTTTCAGCAGCCTCTACCAATGCTGAAGGGTTGGTACCTAACAACCAGTACAACCGTTACAACTTTACAGTGCGCAACACTACCCACTTATTAGGCGACCGCTTGCGCATTGATGCTTCGGCAAGTTACATCCTCCAAAACCACCTTAATATGATTAATCAAGGGGAATATATGAACCCCTTAGTGGGTGCTTATTTGATGCCTCGTGGTTACGGTTTGCAACGCGCTCGTCAGTTTGAACGTTACAACCCTACTACTCATATTTATGAACAAGTATGGGGAGATTTCGCAGCTGGCTCCGATGGTACTTTCAACGGTAGCTTTGCAGGTGATTACACCTTGCAAAACCCATATTGGGTAGCTTATCGCAACTTGCGCGAAAGCAAACGCGAACGCAATATGCTTTCTTTTGGCGTTACCCTCGACCTCAAAAAGTGGAGTCCTACTGAAAAATGGGATATTTCAGGACGTGTACGCACCGATAATACCAACTTCACCAGCACCGACAAACGTTATGCTTCTACTTTGTCGTTATTAGATATGAGCAAAACAGGTTATTTTGGCATTGCTCGTGGTTATGAAAAACAAACCTACCTCGATGTGCTTACTAACCTCAACAAAAATTTTGAATGGGAAGGCGTGGGTCGTTTCTCTTTAGTAGCCAATATTGGAGCTTCTTTGCAAGACACTCGTTATGACGAATTAGGCTATAAAGGACCTTTACGCAAAGATGGTATTCCTAATGTATTCAACACTTTTAATATCGACCAAGGTGCTGCCAAAACCAGACCTTACCAATCGGGGTATACGGAACAAACTCAATCTATTTTCGGTAGTTTGGAAGTAGGTTATAACAGTTGGCTCTACCTTACCCTCACCGGTCGTAATGATTGGGCTTCACAGTTAGCAAACTCTCCACAATCTTCTTTCTTCTATCCCTCAGTGGGACTTTCAGGAGTACTTACCGATTTGCTTTCACCTGAAACGAAAGCTAAATGGTACAACACCTTATCTTTTGCTAAAATGCGTGTAGCTTTCAGTTCGGTAGCCTCTCCTTTTGATAGAGAACTCACTACCCCTACTTTCACTTTCAACGAAGACACTAAAGTATGGAAAGCAGTTTCGTATTTTCCTATCGGTGAATTGCGTCCAGAACGCACCGATTCTTACGAAGTGGGTATCGCAACTAAATGGCTTAAAGGAACGCTAAGTTTAGATGCTACCGTTTATCAAACCAACACTTACAACCAAACAATTAAGGCAGAGATTTCTCCTTCTACCGGTTACGATGGTATCTACTTGCAAACTGGTGATGTACGCAACCGCGGACTTGAAGTAGGATTGGGTTATGATTTGAAAATCAAAGATAAATTCAGCTGGAACAGTTATTTCACTATGAGTTACAACGAAAACAAAATTATGTCGCTTGTAGAAGATTATATCAATCCTGTTACTGGAAAACGCGAAGGTCGTAGTTACTTAGAAAAAGGAGGTATCGGCGGTGCTCGTTATATCCTTAAAACAGGAGGTACCTTAGGCGATGTGTACGCTACTAACGATTTCAAACGCGATGCCGATGGCAACCTACTTGTGGATAGCAATGGCAAAGTGAATGTAGAAGAGTATAGCAATCGTGACAATTATGTGAAATTAGGTTCTGTATTGCCTAAATACAACTTAGGTTGGCGCAATGATTTCAACATTGGCAATATAGGCTTTGGTGCGATGTTCGCTGGACGTATAGGAGGTGTAGCCATCTCTATGACCCAAGCTGCCTTAGACCATTACGGTGTTTCTAAAGAATCGGCTGAGGCTCGCAATGCAGGAGGCGTAAATATCAACGGTTACAAAGTACCTGCCCAAAGTTACTTTGAAGAACGCGGTAAAGGACGTGTAGCTCAATACTATACCTATTCGGCTACCAACTTCCGCTTGCAAGAGGCTTACGTTTCTTATCATTTGCCACGCAAACTCGTGAATGATAAGGTAGATGTTACCCTTTCTGTTGTAGGTAGAAACTTAGCAATGCTTTACTGCAAAGCGCCTTTCGACCCCGAAGCGGTTTCATCTACTGGTAATTATGCTCAAGGTTTAGACTACTTTATGTTGCCAAGCCTTAGAAGCTATGGTTTTAGTATCAAAGCAAACTTTTAAATAAGCGCAAAGAATGAAAAAATATATTATCCCTGTATTAGCCCTACTTGCAGTAGGCTGTACTAAAGATTTTGAAACTTTCAACAAAAACCCCTACGGAGCTACCGATGAACAGCTCAGTAGAATCCCACAAGGAGGAAATGAACTCGTTGCCTTGCAAAAATTGGTAGTACCTCAGCAGGAAAACTCTTACCAAATGTGTTTTGACCTGCCCGCTACTCCGTATGCAGGCTATGCCTCACAACCTAAGTTCCAAGCCGATTACCCTGTGTATAACCCACGTACAGGCTGGACTGACTATGTGTTTGACGACACTTATACCAAGCATTTATACCCTGCTTATTTTGCTTTAAAGAGCTATTCTAAAGGCGATATAAGCAAATACTATTTTGCTTGGGGAACTGTGTTGCGTGTAGCCGTTACTCACTGGCTTACCGATACCTATGGACCATTACCCTACTCTCAAATGGAAGCTGGTAAAACCCAAACACCTTACGACAAACAATCGGATTTGTACAAATATATGGCAGAAGACTTGAAAACAGCTATCAACACTTTGAAAGCAGTAGATGCTTCCGACCGCCAATATGCCGATTTTGACCTTGTATACAAAGGTGATATGACCAAATGGGTGAAATATGCTAACTCTTTGTTGTTACGTATGGCTATACGTATGAGCGATGTAGACGAAACTAACGCTAAAGCGTATGCTCAATTTGCCATTAACAATGGTGTGATTACCGAAAATGCCGATAACGCTATGCTCGAAACTCAAGATAATGCAGCTTTCAAAGTAGCAGTAAGTTGGGGCGACTCACGTGCAGGTGCTGATATTGTAGCCTATATGAATGCCTTTTCAGATCCCCGTCGCGAGGCCTATTTCACTGAAGTTGCAGGCTTAACTCAAAAGTACATCGGACTAAGAAGTGGACTTACTGGTATCACTGTAAACCCAGCCCTTTTTTCAGCTCCAAAAATCACTAAAGAGTCACCTATGGTGTGGATTACCGCATCAGAAGTAGCTTTCATCAAAGCTGAAATGGCGCTCAAAGGCTGGACTTTTGTAGGCGATACTGCTGAAAACTTGTACAAAAAAGGTATAGAATTATCGTTTGCACAACACAATGTTGCCATAGGTAGTTACTTAGAGAACACCAATACCCGCGGTGCTTATTCCGACCCTCGACAAAGTGCTTACGACAACCCTACTTTCTCATCGGCTATTACAGTGAAATGGAATAGCAGTGATAGTAATGAAGTGAAATTATCAAAGATTATCACTCAAAAATGGATTGCAATGTACCCTTACAACTCACACGAAGCGTGGGCTGAATGGCGCAGAACGGGTTATCCTAACCTAATGGCTCCCGTAGAAAACCGTAGCAATGGAGTAATTACTTCGGTAACCCAAGTAAATGGCAAAGACACTGGTGGTATGCGACGTTTGCCTTTCTCTTCTAAAGAGACTACTAACAACCCTACCAACCGCAACGCTGCTGTAGGTTACTTAGGCGGTGCCGATAATGGCGCTACCGACCTTTGGTGGGTGAAGAAATAACTTAACCTTTAAATGTTATCGCAATGAAAAAAATAATATTCATAGCCTCGTTACTTGCTGTTGCTTGTAACGATATTGAACCGATAGATATAGAGGCTCCTAAACGTGAAATCAACACTCAGGCGCTTACTCAATACAAAGCCGACCTGAACAAACGCCCGATTACTATGGGAATGCTCTACAATTGGGGAAAAGAAGCAGGGGCTATCCTGATGAATACCCCTGATAGTTTAGATGTGATTGTAGTGAAAAATAACTACAATGCTATCGACGAAATGCTCCAAAACGATTTGAGAGACGTACAACAAAAGAAAGCGACTAAAGTTTTGCTCGGTATCGACTTTTCGGCAGCTACCACTACTGATACTACCAAGATCACCAAGCAAGCTAACGATGCTCTCGCTATCGCCAAAGCCAATGGTTTTAACGGTGTGAGTGTAGAGTTTCCACAAGAAAGTAGCGATTACTTCTCTCAAGCAGCTTTTGATGCCGTACTTTCGGCTATCGTTGCTAATAAAGGCAACTTGCTTTTTGCCATTGAAAATATGTATGGTGAATATGGACTAACAAGTGAGGAAAAACCAATTGGCAAAGCTAATTGGGTAATATTCCGCAAAAAGGACAATGAGCAATTCCGCAGTTTTACTGAGCAAGCTGAAAAGTGGAAAACATTGCGCTATTTACCTTCAACCGATTTCACCGAAGAAGGTCTTGACGATGGCTATAGCGACTCTACCAATTTCAACCCCGATGGCAAAAATGGTCGCTATCCGCGTACAGTAGATATCGTTAATTGGAAAGCCTCCAACCGCGCTGGGGTAGCCCTGTACCACATCGAAAAAGATTACTACAACCTTTCGGGTAAAACTACTTTCAAAATCTTGAGAGGTATCATTCACAAAGTACAACAACAAAAATAGAAGTAATGAAACGCAATTTAATAATAGGTATGTTCCTCGCCCTTGCGGCTTGTGCTCCTAAAGAAGATGTAGGAGGAGGAACTAAAGCAGGAGGACAATCGGCAGTACTGCTCCAAAAAGAAGGCAATAAAACCGCCGAATTTTCCTCTCCAGTAGCCCTTTCGGCTCAAGCGAATGAAGTAGGTACTCAAAAAAGTGTAGCCTACCAAGTGCAATTGTTTAAAGAAAACAACAGCAATTTGGCTGCTTATGTTACCTTAGACGATAGCCAAGTAGCCAAATACAACAGTCTATACGGCACCAAATACACCGTGTTGCCCGCTAAATACATTTCGTATACCCAAACTTTGAACATCAAAGCAGGTAATATTCTATCAGACGAAGGAACTGCCAAAGTAACCGTCTCCGATGAATTGAAAGACAATACCGCTTATATGTTTGCCTTACGACTCTTCTCAGTGAGTGGAGCGAGTGTTACCCCTAACACTCAACTGCTAATGGTGAGCTTCGAAAAAGTGAAAGGCCAAATTAAAAACACCTTGGCGGTTACTCGTGATGAGTATTTATCAGTTGATAATGGCAACTCTAATCTAAGCGATATTGGTTCTACTTTTACTTTAGAAGGACTTATCAATGTACAGAAGTTTAGAGGAGGGCCTGGTGATAGTGGTCAAGCAGGCATTTCTACCTTTATGGGTACCGAAGGACAAACCTTATTGCGCTTCGGTGATGCTAGCGTAGCCCCCGATCACTTGCAAGCCAATGGTCAAGATATAGGCGTAAAATTCAAAACTAACCAATGGTATCACATCGCTATAGTAGTCGATGGTAGTAAGACCATCGCTTACATAAATGGCAAAAAAGAAACTGAGTTTAATAGTTCAGGAAGTCTTGGCACTTTCTATATTGGAAAAAGCTATAGCGAAAGTCGTGGTATTGTAGCTCGCTTTAGCGAACTTCGTCTGTGGAATGTGGCGCGTACAGCTACCCAAATAAAAGATGGTATGTACGAAGTAAAAGCTAATGAAAGTGGCTTATACGCTTACTGGAAAATGAGTGAAGTAAAAAACAATAAAATACCTGATGCTTCTGGCAACAACCGCAACCTTATTCTATATGGTCAAGCTAATAAAGACGGTAGACAAACTATCCAGCTACACGAAGAAGAAAAAGGTGTAAAAATAACTGAATAATATGAAAGCAAAATACATCATAGCCAATATAATGATAGGTGCAGCATTGCTGTACGCTTGCGATAAAGACAAAATAGAATTGCCTCAACCCGGGAACAATACTATGAGCAGTCAAGGCAGTGCCTTATATTACAAAACGGCTCCTCAGCAAGAGGAAACTATTCTTACCGCCGATGGTAC
This sequence comes from Capnocytophaga sp. oral taxon 336 str. F0502, assembly GCF_000411575.1. Lineage (NCBI taxonomy): Bacteria > Pseudomonadati > Bacteroidota > Flavobacteriia > Flavobacteriales > Flavobacteriaceae > Capnocytophaga > Capnocytophaga sp. oral taxon 336. Next base: position 80,018 of record NZ_KE150490.1, read on the forward strand.
TTATACTTTTGTAACCAAAATAGGAAAATCTGCCCCCGATGCAGGTGTGGTAACTTTGCTCACCAGCTCTATGGAAAAAATCGTAAAAGATTACAACATCTTCAAAGGAGCATTAGATTACAGTCTACTGCCTTCAGCCAATTATACTTTTGAAGGCGCTACTTATGCCAAAGGTGCTACTGAGGCTGAAGTAAAACTGACTATCAAAAACTTTACTTCTTTAGCGTATGGCGATTACTTGCTTCCTTTGAAAGTAGAGATGGCAGGACAGCAAGTATTCCATTTGGTAAAAGTGCATAAAGATGGAGAATTTTCTGCTCTTAGCGAAACTTCTAAAAAACCTATGCCTCCTGGAACTTATAGTTGCTCTAACCGTAAGGAACCTATGAAAATGGTCGCTTATGTGGAGACTAACGACTGGGACATCCGCAATATGGGTCAGTTTATACTCAAAGATAGCAAAAAACCAGTGTTTGACATAGTCGTGCTTTTTGCCGCCAATATGAACTACGATGCCAAAAAAGGCAAACGCTATTTGTTCTTCAATGACAAGTTGCAACCCATTCTCAAAGACCTCGATAAGTATATCAAACCTTTAAAAGATAGAGGAATTAAAGTAGTAGTAGATATTTTGCCTAACCACCAAGGGGTAGGTTACTATAACTTCCAAAACTATGAAGAAGCCCTTGAGTTTGCTCGTGATTGCAAACAATATGCCGATAAGTACGGTTTTGATGGCTACGATATCGACGAAGAGTGGGCTGAGTACGACAAATTAAAGCAAAAACCTACCAAAGGGAATCAATCTATCTTGTGGTTTATGCGAGCTATGAAGGAAGTAATGCCTAATAAATTGCTTACTTTGTATGACTTTGGACATAATTTATATAACGGTGTAACTGATGAGCACGGAAAAGGAGCTAAAAACTACTTAGATTATAGCTGGTCAGATTATGGCAGTAATCAAACTTCTTTTGTAGGACTTCCTAACGAGAAATATGGCAAAATGTCTGTTAATGCCACCTATGGGACTTATTCTATAAGTTGGGCAACGGAAGCTAACTTAAAAGATTGCTTTGGAATGATGATGATATACAATATCAATGGAAACAGTATAGCAAGTGGACAAGTAACCCAAGACCTAAGTACTGCTACTAAATTATTTTATGGTGAAGAATGTATTTTCTCTGGGAAATACCATAAAGGACATAAAGACAGGTAATACTTAATTACTTTATAAAAAGAAGAGGCTGCCCTTGCATTGGGGGTAGCCTCTTTTTTTTATGTAATGTAACGTCACTTCAATATAAAAAATGCTATTTTTCAATTACTTTTGCGTTGTCACAATCCCTCTTACCTTTGTCATTCGTCTCTCGTCACTCGTCATTACACCCCCTCTCCCAAGGAGAGAGACGAGGTTGGGATTCTTTTTCTTTCGTCTCGAAACCCTGTTTTTAACATTTTTAACCTTGTTATATTGCAGTATGAATCAACAACTTACACACCCTTTCTATACCGATCTTCCAAGATTCGTATAAGCTTCCTATAAGCTCTCTATAAGCTAACCTCACCCATCTAATAGCCTTTTTTCATCAAAAACCCTCCCTTTCCCCTTCCGAACTTCTCCGTTTCCTTCCGATAACTCAGATGTGTCTCTTTTGCGGTATACACTTTGCCAAAGTTTTTGCCTGTGCGGCTCGCACCTTTGGCAAAGTTAATCTCCTATAGTTCAAGCTTGTAACTCGCGCCTCATTTGCTAATTTCCAAATCTGCTAATTTTCTAATTTCTAAATTTCCAAATTAATAAACCCTATTAACCCTATTGTACTATAACTCTAAAAAAAATGAGAAGGAAGTCACAAGGCTGTTGAAAAATGGCACGTTAATTGCTCTTTGGCACATTAATTTATTGTCTTATTGACAGATTAATCATGTTAATATATGAAACATTTAAGTATTGTTATTATCTTTTTTTCGTTATTAGTAAGCCCCATAGTAGGGGCTCAAACTGCTGAATTACCTTTCAAAGGAGGGGAATGGTTACGTTTTAAAGTAAAATATGGTGTATTTAACGCCAGCATTGCTACAATGGCAGTTAATGAAGAGATGTATAATGGCGAAAAGGTGTTTCACGCAGTGGGTAAAGGTGCCACTACTGGTTTGGCACGTATATTTTTCAAAGTAGATGATACTTATGAGAGTTATTTTGGCATAACAGATGGCAAACCAAGACTTTTTATAAGAAATATTTACGAAGGAGGATACACTAAATACCTCAAAATGTATTTTAATCATACCAGCAATAAGGTAAAAATAAATAATGTAGAAAACGGCAATATTACCGAAATAAACTTTCAGCCAGGTTTACAAGATGTAATATCAGCGTTCTACGCACTTCGTCATCACCCTAATATCGAAAATATGAAAGTAGGGGGGCAGATATCTATGGATATGATTTTTGATGATGACGAGGTGTACAAGTTCAAACTAAAACTATTAGGTCGCGAAAAAGTAAAGACACATTTTGGTACGGTTAATACCTTAAAGTTCTGTCCATTAGTACAAGATGGGCGCGTGTTTAAGGAAGAAGAAAGCATCACGATGTGGATTACCGACGACAAGAATAAAGTGCCTGTGAAGCTAAAAGCTTCGTTGCGTGTAGGTTCGTTGGTAGCTGAGCTTGATGGCTTTAATAATCTTAAAAATGACACAAATTTGAAAAAAAAGAAATAATTGTGTAGTTAGTTTATTTTTTTTACGTATATTTGTCGCCTCAAAGCGGAAGTAATCAAAAATAAACAAATATACTATGAAAAACTTGTTTTTAGCAGTCTCTATTTTTCTTGCAACATTATCGTATGGGCAAGATGCGAATGTAAAAAAACTCATCAAACTTGCCGAGAAGGGAGATGTACAAGCACAAACTGAATTAGCTGATGCTTATTTTAAAGGGAAGGGCGTAAGGCGCTCTTATCAGGAAGCCGTAGTATGGCTTGAAAAAGTAGCCGAGACAGGCGATTTAAATGCACAATACCAGTTGGCACAATGCTATTTTAACGGTAAAGGCGTACCAAAATCACCACAAAAAGGAGTGGAATGGCTCACCAAAGTAGCCGATGCGGGTAACCCCGAAGCACAACGTGAGTTGGCACTATGCTACCGCGATGGCAAAGGCGTAGAGCAATCGAAAGAGAAGTATTATGCACTTATAGAGAAGCACGCTGAGAAAGAGAACCCTGAAGTGCAGTTAGACCTTGCTAAGGCGTACCACTCAGGTGAAGGAGTTACTAAAGATGTGAATAAGGCTAAATATTGGGCAGAACAAGCTTCAAAAAACGGCAATTCAGAAGCTGAGATGCTATTAGCTTCTTGGGCGTATGAAATCAATGCATCAAACCCAGAAGCTATAGAGCGATTAACCCAAGTGGCAAATAAAGGCAATACCGAAGCGCAAAGAATGCTTGCCGATGCTTACTTAGAAGGTAAAGGCGTAGAAAAATCGGAAGCTAAAGCTATTGAAATGCTTGAAAAAGCAGCCAAAGGAGGCGATGCTGAAGCAATGTACCAATTAGGAAACTTTTACTTCTATGGCAACAGTCCGCTTATAGGGAAATACTACAAGAAAGCGATTAATTACTATACCCAGGCCGCTAACAAAGGCAATGCAGCAGCACAAGCACAGTTGGCACTTTGTTTCTACAATGGTATAGGCACCAATGCTTCCCCGAAAGATGCTTTCAGTTGGATACTCAAATCAGTAAATACCAATCCTACTCCTAAAGCGCAAAATAACTTAGGGGTATGTTATGCAGTGGGGATAGGAGCACACCCCTCAAACGCACAAGCCTTAGAGTTTTTCCAAAAAGCTGCTGAAGCAGGTGATGTAACAGCGCAATACAACTTAGGAAATATGCTTTTGCAAGAAGGACAGTTAGACGTGAAAAAGGGCTTTGACTACCTTGAGAAAGCAGCTGCGGCTAATCATCTTTTAGCACTTAAGAAATTAGGTGATTTATACTTCAACGGGAAATACACCAATCAATCGTTTGAACGAGCCTTTGAATATTATACTAAGGCTTCTAAACAAACACCTACTCCACAAAAGGAAATGTTAGACTACTTCTACCAAGGACAAGAAGAGGCGTATGCCGATGTGTTATACAATCTTTCACAATGCTATGCCGAAGGTAAAGGAGTAAAGAAATCGATGAGAGAAGCTAGCAAGTGGGCAGTAAAAGCTGCTGGGCTTTCCAATAAATACGCTTTTGATTGGCTTAATAAAATAGTTGAAAAGAATGACCCAAAAGAGAGTCCGGAAGTGATATTGGCAGTAGCTGATGGTTATTTCTATGCTAAAGGGACAAGTAAACAAAATGATAAAGCCTTTCCACTCTATGAAAAATTAGCTAAACAACAAGATAATACCACTGCACAAAAACGTTTGATGGAGTATTATTTTGAAGTAAAGAATCCAGATAAGAACGATGAGAAAGCAGTTTATTGGGCAGAGAGAGTGGCTAAGAAAGGAGATGCTTCTACTCAATTCAGCTTAGGGAAATACTATATGACAATGGTACCCGATGTGAAGCCACAACCGGCAACTCCAGCTCCTAAACCAACGCCTAAGCAAACACCTAAAAAGCCAACAGCTACCACTACGCCTACAGTTGCTGTTACCTCATCACGCAGTATAGAGCCTAATAGTCCTGAAGCCGAAGCACGTGCTGAGTTACTTCGCAGACAAAGAGGGGGCAAGAGTATTTCTTCTGCCAAACAGCAATATGCTGTGAGAGCAAGTACACGACCTGCCGTAGCACAAAACGCTCCGAAAACACCTATGAAACACCTCAATGAAACCAAAGGGGTACATTGGCTTGCTAAAGCAGCTGAACAAAACAATGTGGAAGCGCTTAATGAATTAGGCTCTTATTATTTTGAAAAGCAAAACTTTGGTCAAGCATTGGCTAACTTCCAAAAGTCGGCACAACGTGATTACGCTCAAGGACAATACAACTTAGCTAACTGTTATTACAATGGGAATGGTATAGACCGTTCGTATGAGAAAGCCGCTAATTACTACAAATTATCTGCACGTAAGGATTATGCTCCTGCGCAATTCCGTTTAGGACACTGCTATTATCACGGTGAAGGCATAGAACAATCGGATAGTAGGGCTGCCGATTGGTTTGAACAAGCTTGCGATAACGGTGAGAAGAAAGCTTGCGATATGCTGAAAGTAGTTACCGCTAAAAAGTAAACTCTCCTTTTTCAAATAATAAATGCGGAAAGAGCTGTCTTATTAAGACAGCTCTTTTTGTTATTTTAGCGAGAGTTTGATGTAAGAGAGAAGTAACTATCCAAAGGGATTACTTTGGTAAAGTAGTGTAACCGCAAAAGTGTTTGAATATTAATAAATCGTTACATTGAACTGATATTATTTTACAGTAAGTGCTACGCTGAATATGCCTGCTACTAATATCAATTTAAGCATATTGTGGAGCAATGCATAATGTTTTTGGTCTTTACTTCGCCAAAGAAGACATACAAAAATACATAAATATATAAGCATAAACCATAGAAAATAGGTTAAATTCCCTATGGAAAAGTAATTGAGCAATACGTAAATAGGTAAGACGCACAACACGACGCTTAGGGTAATGAGCTTTTTGGAGAAGGACTCTCCATATACTACGGGTATAGTAGCGTAGTTATGAGCCAAATCTCCTTTAATATTTTGTAAATCTTTAATAAATTCCTTGATAAGGATAAGCAGAAAGATGAGTAGGGCGTGTACGAAAATTATAGCCTCGAAGTTACGGTAATATACAAAGATGGCAAAAAAGGGGATAATAGCCAATACTGCCGAAGTGAGGTTGCCAAAAAATAATAACTTTTTGATACGGTGGGAATAGAGCCACATTGTGAAAATATATCCTGAGAAGAAAATTACTGCTCTGAATGATACATAACTGGCTACAATTACTGAAAGGAAGTTGAGCAAAAAGTAAAGAGTGAGTTTAGTATTTTGACTTACCAGATGGTCTATCATTGTTTTGGTGGGCTTATTGATAAGGTCTTTTTCTTTGTCGTAAAAACCATTGATAATATAGCCCCCTGCGATAGCCAAGGCTCCTGCAATGACGAGCATCAGTAAAGAATCGTCAAAAATTACCTCACGCCAAGGTTTATACGAAAGCACAAAGATAGCAGCTAAATATTGAGCGAGGCATACTATCATTATATTATAACCTCGTACAGCCGAAAAAATCCCGATGAGCTTTAATAAGGTAGTTCTCCTCATTATGCGTATGTTTTGTGCTTGTTAGCCGTTACCTATAGATAGAGAGCCTTTGTCCTACACGAATATTACTGCCCTTGATACGATTCCAGCGTTTGAGATTAGAAACCGTTACACCGTGCCGTGTAGCAATCTTTCCTAAATTATCTCCTTTCTTTACTGTGTATATTGTTTTCTTAGAAGATCTGCCTCCTGCATATTGGTCGCCTTTTACCACTTGAGGGAGAGGTTGCTCACGGTTTGCTTTCTCTTCATTAAGGTAAGCATAGATAGCCTCTTCGTTAGCTACAAACTTACCTATCTCGGAAATAGGTAAGCGCACGGCGTAGTTACGACCTTCAACATAAGGGACAACATCTAATTGATAGGAAGGGTTAAAAAACTGAATATCTTTTACGTCCATACCTGTAATATCGGAAATATCTTTAAAAGATATAGCTTGCTTTACGCGGACAGTATCGGTTTCAAAAACGTGATTAGCGCGCTTTTGAGGTTTGAAGCCGTGTTCTTTGGCATATTCAAAAATATAGAGAGTTGCCAAGAAAGCCGGTACATATCCAGCGGTTTCTCTGGGAAGATAAGGGCGCAAATTCCAATAGTTAGTCTTGCCATTGGAACGGCGAATGGCTTTGGTTACATTACCTGGTCCTGAATTGTAAGCGGCGAGTGTTAAATCCCAGTCACCAAATATTTTATAGAGTTCATTTAGGTATTTTGCAGCTGCTTTGGTAGACCGAATGGGGTCGCTACGCTCATCAACATAGTTATTTACTTCTAAGCCATAACCTTTACCTGTACTGTACATAAACTGCCATAAGCCTGTAGCCCCTGCACGCGAACGAGCCTTAGGGTTTAGAGCCGACTCGATAATGGCTAAATACTTCATCTCCAAAGGGATCTTTTGATTACTCATCTCTTGTTCAAACATCGGGAAATAATAATCACTAAGAGTCATTAGGCGCTCTAAAGAAGAACGGCGATTTTTGAGGAACGACTTGATTACCTGTTCCAAGATAGGATTATACTCTACATTGAAAGGAGTTTTCTGGTTAAGTTTCTCTAATCGTTTTTTGAGGACTTCAGTAGGAAGTTCGTCGTAGGTTACATCGGTGGGGGTAGTAGCAATATCTTCACTCATTTGCTCGAATAAATCAGAATTAGAGAGTTCTTTTAGCCATTTTTCATCGTATTTTCTTGCCTTAGGGTTGTCGTTTAGTTTGCGAAGAGCTTCGCGTTTGTTGTTAGCAATAGTTTGATTGATGGTATCTTTGGAGAACGAGCTCTGTGCTTCAACGGATAAACTACCGATTAAAAAACAAAAAAGAGTTCCCAATGTATATTTTTTAAGTGTCATATTATTGTTGAGTGTTTTTTAACTTAGATTTAGCAAGGGGACAAAGTTATTAAAAATATTGAAATGCAACAAATATATAGTTATTTTTTTCAAAATCCTCACTGAATTGATACCAAAAGTGTGCCAAGATTTGTTTGTTTTGTGTAGAGGTGTTTTTTAGATAAGAGGTAACTTATACAAAACTTATGTTAATTAGCATTAGTGATTTTATATTTGATACCAAAAGAAGAAAAGCGTATTACTTTGTTATAAAAAGTTTGTCAGTTTAAAAAAAAGTATTACCTTTGCCCGCAGAAATCCTCAGAGAGACTATTTGAGGATTTTTTATTTTTATATAAATATAACAACATTAAAAGGATATTATGAAGAAAGTATCATATTACACTGCTGAAGGGCTGAAAAAGCTTCGTGATGAGCTCAATCAGCTGAAAGATGTGGAGCGCCCTCGTGCTTCTCAAGCTATTGCTGAGGCACGTGACAAAGGAGACCTTTCAGAAAACGCTGAGTACGACGCTGCTAAAGAAGCGCAAGGTTTATTGGAAATGAAGATTGCCAAACTTGAAGAATTGGTAGCTAATGCTCGCATTATCGATGAATCACAACTTGATGTGAGCAAAGTGCTTGTGCTCTCTACCGTAAAGTTGAAAAATCTGGCTAACAAGATGGAGATTACTTATACCCTTGTAGCAGAAAGTGAAGCCGACCTAAAAGCAGGGAAAATATCGGTAAGTTCTCCTATTGGCAAAGGGCTCTTGGGCAAATCAGTAGGTGAAATAGCTGAGATTAAGGTACCTAATGGCACTCTTAAATTGGAGATTTTAGAAATAAGTAGATAAACAATTGAGAATTAACAATTAAAATTATGAGTATTTTTACAAAAATTATCAATGGGGAAATTCCTTGCTACAAAGTAGCGGAAGACGATGAGTTTATCGCTTTTTTCGATATTAATCCTAATGCCAAAGGGCATACCCTTTGTGTGCCTAAACAAGAAATTAGCTATATTTTTGATATGGATGACGACCATTACTTGCGCTTGATGGCTTTCTCAAAACGTGTAGCCAAAGCTCTTAAAAAGGTAGTGCCTTGCGAGCGTATAGGCGTAGCAGTTGTAGGTCTTGAAGTGCCTCACGTACACGTGCACCTCATTCCTATCAGCGAGATGAAGGAAATGACTTTCCAACACAAAGTAAAACTTACTGATGAAGAGTTTAAAGCGCTTGCGCAGAAAGTAAGAGAAGCGTTTTAGCCTTAAAGAAGACAATACAAAAAAGGCTATCAACAATTACAATAAGTTGTTGATAGCCTTTTTTGTTGTAACACGACAAGCAATTAAGACAATAATCCGTCCAATGCATCGGTGTAAGTCTTTTTAGGAGCTACTCCCACTTGGCGACCTACTACCTCTCCATTTTGAAATACCAATACGGTAGGGATATTGCGAATGCCATATTTAGCAGCAAATTCTTGGTTGTTATCCACATCTACTTTGCCTACTACTACTCTACCTTCGTATTCTTTAGATATTTCTTCTACAACGGGAGCGAGCATACGGCAAGGTCCACACCACACTGCCCAAAAGTCTACTAATACAGGCTGGGTACTTTTAAGCACCAAGTCTTCAAAATTTCCATCTGTTATTTCTAATGCCATACTAATATGTTTTTATATTGTAATTAAATTTGAGGCAAAGATACAAACTTTATTAAAAATACAAAACCTCACGGTAATAGTTTTTTGTTATACTACTATAACGTTTGTTATCTGCGCACTGATTGTAGGAACTCTGATAGTTTCTTTTTACCAGATGGGAAAGTAAATTTGGCTTGCAACTGGTAATAGTTTTGAGGGTCGACTACATTAGGATAGGCTTCTTGTGCGATGATGAATTTATTGTCGTCAAAAGAAAGTTCTTCCATCAGTTCACCTATTTGCTCAGTGGTAAACGATACGATATTCTTTTGGGCACGGAAGAAAGCCAGCTTATCTTTATCGAAAGTTTCGTCCTTGTACATCTTAAAGAAGTTATTAAAATCACCTTGACGCATCATAGGAGCACCTCCATAGCCTCCGCCGTATGAGCGATTCCACACATCATTCCATTGACGACCGTGATAGGAGGGCTGATTGTTGTTCAAGCTAATTTCGTCTAACAAATAGAGTCCTTCGCGTGAAAAGAAGTCCATTATCATACGGGTGTTGTTACGGGGATTGATAGTTACTCGATAAATGAGCGTACGTCCTTGCCAAATGCTGAGTGGTTGAGGGTTAGCTGTTACGTCGAAGAAGCGGTACATACCGGTAGTACTGGTGATTTCTTGGTCGCCTATACTCACTGTAAAGCGGTCGCGTTCAGGAATGCGGATAAAGACTTCGGCATAACCGCCGTTATAGTCGTATTCCCAATCGATATTTACTGAGATACCACCACGCCCAATGACAGCGCGCGCTTGTTTGTTTGGGTGGTATTCGTTTTGCAACAAACGACCTGCTGAGCCTACTTCTTGTGCCCAGCTTACTGAGGTTAAAACCCCTAAGCAAAGTAATAATAACTTTTTCATAAGTGTATGTAGATTAAAAAGCCTCCGAACCCCCGAAGGGGGACAATCCGCAAAAGCGATAAATGTTTTAAAATCTCGCACGGATTTCACAGATTTCACGGATTCTTCGGCAATAAATTTAAGTAAATAACATATTAATTCACGGATTTCTCACCTAAAGGTGAGGGATTTTACGGAATTTATGACTTTACATCTTCTTATAGTAAATAGCGAATTTCGTGCCAAAGTCGTAGCACGACAGGCAAGTTGTAGCACAACAAGCAATTTAAAACTTTGGTAAAGTTTGCCACGAACTTCCTTCCTTGGAAAAATACAAAAATCACAGATTTACTTTTTTGGATAATATTAAATTATTAACTTTGCCACAAAATTAGGGACAGAATGAATTTATTAATTTATATTATTGCTTATCCTATTGTTTGGGGGATTTCGCGATTGCCTTTTTGGCTTCTTTACGGAGTATCGGATTTCTTTTATTTTATACTTTATACTCTATTGAAATACAGGGTGAAAGTGGTACGCAAGAACCTCCATACGGCTTTTCCTTTTAAAACAGAAGCGGAACTTAGAACGATAGAACGCAAATTTTACCATCACTTTTGTGATACTTTATTAGAAATGGTGAAATCATACGGAATGAGTGAAAAAGAGATGAAGAAGCGTATGGTGTATCCTAATCTTGAAGTGCTCAAAAAGTATGAAGGAGAGGAGCGTAATATCCTCATTATGTGCAGTCATTATGCGAGTTATGAGTGGTTGTTGTCTTTGGCTTATTTTCTTGAACACAAGTCGTATGCGCTTTATACTCCGCTGAGCAATAAGTATTTTGACAGATTGTTACAAAAAATACGAATGAAACACCACAGTTACCTTTTGCCTCGCTATACGGCGCATAGAGAAATGAAAAAACACAAAGATGCGCACGGGGTGTATTGCTATGGTTTTGCCTCTGACCAGATTCCTAATAATAAGAAGAACTATCGGCGTCCGTTTTTAGGGCTTAATGTGCCTGTATTTACAGGGGCGGAACGCTTGGGAAAGGCACTCAATACGGTGATTGTATTTGCTAAAATAGAAAAAGTAAAGCGCGGTTATTACCAAACTACCTTTGAAGTATTGGCGGAAAATCCTACTGAATACGTGGATTTTCAGATTACGGATATGTTTTTTGAACGTATCAACAGGCAGATTTACGACAAACCAGAGTTTTACCTGTGGACGCATAATAGGTTTAAGAGAATGCAATAAGAGTTGGAAAATGAGAAAATGAGGAAATTAGCAAATGAGGAAATGAGGTGCGAGCCGCACGGACTATTAACTTTAGCAAAGTTTGAGATGAAAAAGCGATGAGTTGGGAGTGTTAGGAATATCCGGAAGATATCGAAGAAGTTCGAAAGGAGGAAGAGAGGGATTTTGGTGAAAAAAGGCTGTAAGAAGGGTGGGGTTAGCTTATAGAGAGCTTATAGGAAGCTTATACGAATCTTGGACGATTGGTATAGAAAGGGTGTATAAGTGGTTGATTCATACTATAATACAACAGCATTAAAAATGTTAAAAACGGGGTTTCGAGGCGAAAGAAAGAGGAAGAGGTAATAGGCCTTAGGCCATAGGCACTAGGGAAAAGTATGAAGGAAAAAGAGAGTGTGGTGACGGGGAAAGTGAAGGTAAAGAGGGGATATATGACGGTTATCATAACTCTTTATAGACCATATCTTATTAATTTTTAATCCTTGACTCATATTATAAAATAATATCTAATTGAATGAAAATTGTAATTATTAAGATGAAAAAGATATTATACTTTGTGTTTTTGTGTTTGATAATGGCTTGTAATAAGCAGGCAAACACTTCAAAAGAAGAAACTAAACAGGATACTACTTCGGCAGTGCCCGAAACCTCTTACACTGAGTATGTAAACCCACTGATGGGTACGGACTCGAAGTTTAGTTTATCGAATGGGAATACTTACCCTGCTATTGCGGTGCCTTGGGGTATGCACTTCTGGACACCCCAAACGGGCAAAATGGGCGACGGCTGGGCATATCAATATCACGCTGATAAGCTTGTGGGCTTTAAGCAAACTCACCAACCGAGTCCGTGGATTAATGACTATGGGGCTTTTGCACTGATGCCGGTAGTGGGTGACTTGAAAATTAAAGAGGAAGAACGCGCTTCGTGGTTCTCTCATAAGGCAGAAACGGTTCAGCCTCACTACTACAAAGTGTATTTAGCCGATTATGATACATCAGTAGAGATTACACCTACCAGTAGAGCAGCACAATTCCGCATTACCTTCCCTGAGAGCAATAAGGCTTATTTGGTTTTAGATGCTTATTTTAAAGGCTCGATGGTGCAAGTGTTGCCCAAAGAACGCAAAATTATAGGCTATGCCCGCAACAACAGTGGGGGAGTACCTGAGAATTTTCACAATTACTTTGTGCTTACTTTCGACAAGGATTTTGAGAGTGTACAGACGTGGAGCGACGGCTTTAAGCTGACAAAAAATGCTGAAAGCAAGGGCGAACACACAGGGGCAGTGATAGGCTTCCGCACGAAAAAAGGTGAACAGGTAACCGTAAGAGTAGCTTCGTCGTTTATTTCGCCTGAGCAAGCCCTATTGAACTTGCAAACGGAACTGGGTAATGACACTTTTGAACAGACGAAACAAAAAGCACTTACCCTTTGGGAGAATGAACTCGGCAAGATACAAGTGGAAGATGAGAATATAGACCATTTGCGCACTTTCTACTCCTGTTTGTACCGCACACTGCTCTTCCCACGCACTTTCTACGAATACAACAAAGAAGGTGAAATGGTGTATTACAGTCCGTATAACGGCAAGGTGGAAAAGGGGTATATGTTTACTGATAACGGTTTTTGGGACACTTTCCGGGCAGTATTTCCGCTTTTCAACCTGTTGTATCCTGAGATGAATCAACAGATGATGAAGGGATTGGTGAACGCTTATAAAGAATCGGGCTGGTTACCCGAATGGGCAAGTCCGGGTCATAGGGATTGTATGATAGGGTCGAACTCGGCTTCTATCATTGCTGATGCTTACCTGAAAGGGAATATAGACGAGGCTGATGCTGAAATTCTTTTAGAAGCGATGCTGAAGAACGCTACTCAAAACGATGGTAGACCAGTGAAATCGGTAGGGCGTGAGGGGGTGAATTACTACAATAGTTTGGGTTATGTGCCTTATGATGTGAAGATTAACGAGAATGTAGCCCGCACATTGGAGTATGCTTACGCCGATTATTGCATTGCTCGTATGGCAGAAAAGATGGGTAAGGCGGAGGTTGCTAAACAGTATTACGAACAATCGAAACGCTACAAGAATGTGTTTGACCCCGAAACTAAGTGGATGCGAGGCAAGAATAAGGACGGCAAGTTCCAGTCGCCATTTAATCCGCTGAAATGGGGCGATGCGTTTACCGAAGGGAACAGTTTGCACTACACGTGGTCGGTATTTCAGGATATAGAAGGACTTATACAGCTAATGGGTGGCAAAGAGGCTTTTGAAAAGAAGATAGATGAAGTGTTTGAGATGCCACCGCTGTTTGACGATTCGTACTACGGTTTTACCATACACGAAATACGCGAGATGCAACTCATAAATATGGGGAACTACGCGCACGGCAATCAGCCCATACAACACCTTATCTACCTATATAACTACGCTGGTAAACCCCAAAAAGCACAAGCTAAACTACGGGAAGTGATGGAGAAACTCTATACCCCTACGCCCGATGGTTATTGCGGAGATGAGGATAACGGACAGACCTCGGCTTGGTATGTATTTTCAGCCTTAGGCTTTTACCCTGTTACCCCTGCCAGTGATAACTACATACTCGGTAACCCACTGTTTAAAACGGTGAGCTTGCAACTGCCTGAGGGCAAGAAGTTTTTAATAAAGAGTGTGGCTCGCAATTCGGATAACAACTTAGTAGAGTACGTACAACTGAACGGCAAGAAAATAGAAGGTTTTGAAGTGCCGTTTGGCGCATTTAGAGAGAATGGTACTTTGACGTTTTTCAGGTAATGAGTAAATGTGAAAATTAGTAGATTAGTGATTTTGGTACGCTCTTTGATTTACAGACAGTAGTTTCATCAAAACCATTGTTTAGTAATGAGAATCAAGCATTTTTTATCAGCAACAGCTTTACTACTTCCCTTACTGCTAACCGCACAGAAATCGGTAGTGTCAGAGGTGAAGGTAGTGAATGAGCGCAATGCCAACCCGATGGTATTGCAAGACCTTTCAGTAGATATATTAGTGGTAGGACAAACGGCTGTTACTACTATGGAAATGACCTTCTACAACCCCAACACCCGCGTAATGGAAGGTGAGTTTCAGTTCCCGCTTGCCGACGGACAGCAGGTGTCGCGCTTTGCCTTAGATATCAATGGCAAACTGCGTGAAGGTGTGGTGGTAGACAAAGCCTTAGGGCGCAAAGCCTTTGAGGATATTGTGCGCAGGGGTGTAGACCCAGGCTTATTAGAAAAAACTGAGGGTAACAATTTTAAAGCACGTGTATACCCTATGCCTGCTAAAGGTACTCGCCGTGTACTCATCGCCTTTGAACAAGAACTATACGAACGAGGCGGACAAGATTACTACTTCTTGCCTATCACGGCTAACGTAACCCTTAAAAACTTCAAGGTGCGCACTGAGGTAGTATCACGTTTTGTAAAGGCAGATATTCAGAACAGTCTGCAATTAGACTTCAAACAAGCGCGCAATAGCTATATCAGTGAGGTAAGCAAGCAAAACTTCACGCTCAACCAGAACATTGCACTTACTTTCCCGAAAATAGAGAAACCACAAACCATTAGCGCTACCCAAGGCAGTAAAAGCTATTTTTATGGCAATATAGCTTTGAGCGATACCAAAGCTAAAAGTAGCCCCACTCCTAAGGAAATAGGACTCTTATGGGACGCATCGCACTCAGCAATCCAACGCGATAGAGAAAAAGAGTTTGCTTTCTTAGATGCTTATTTTAAGGAACTTAAAGACACTAAGGTAGTGCTTAGTACTTTTAATATTCGTTCTGCTAAACCGCTTACTTTTGAGGTGAAAAACGGCAATTGGCAAGCACTGAAATCACATTTAGAAAGTTTGCAATACGATGGTGCTACCGATGGTAATGCTATTGATTTTAACCTCAAAACAGATGAAATATTACTTTTTAGCGACGGTATTTTTAACTTTGGCAGTAAAGAATTTTCTGTAAACGAAGTGGTAAAACAAGCTAAAACCCCTATAACAGTGGTGAATGCTTCGGCGGTTGCCAATACTCCAAAAATGCAATACCTCGCCAATGCTACGGGTGGTAACTTTATAGATTTGACAACCCTCACTACTGAGCAAGCAATAAAAGTAGCACTCACTGTACCTTTCCAACTGCTAGATATAGAAGTGAAAAGCGGTAAAGTAACCAAAATCTTCCCACAGAAAGGAGCTACTATTAGTAAAGGTAATTTCACCCTTGCAGGTGAATTGCAAAGCGAGGAAGCAACCTTAGTACTTAGTTTTGGTTACCCTAAAAAGGTAATGGTGCAAAAAGAAGTAAAATTTGTAGCAAACCCCGATGCTTCTGAAAGTGAGTTCAACCTTTTGCGCCGTATATGGGCAGAGAAGCAAATTGCACAACTGCAACGAGAAGGTGTTGAACAAAAACAAATAGATGCGGTAGGACGTGAGTACGGCATTGTAACCGAAGGCAATTCGCTGATAGTATTAGAAACCGTAGA
The DNA here is from genome assembly GCF_000411575.1 of Capnocytophaga sp. oral taxon 336 str. F0502. Lineage (NCBI taxonomy): Bacteria > Pseudomonadati > Bacteroidota > Flavobacteriia > Flavobacteriales > Flavobacteriaceae > Capnocytophaga > Capnocytophaga sp. oral taxon 336. The sequence continues at coordinate 95,988 of NZ_KE150490.1, forward strand.
AGATTATGTACGTTACCGCATTATGCCACCTACCGAATTACAACAGGAGTACTCCAAACGCTTAGCAAATGAGCAAAAGCAAAAAGAGGATACTGCTAAGCGTATTTTGGATAGAGTCGTAGAGCAATCGGAAAAGCAAAGTAAATGGTGGCATACCGAATATCCTGTGAAAGGCACTGAACCTAAGAAAAATGATAATAACTCTAATGATACTCCTGTAAGAATAAGAGGGGTGGCTTCTGGGGTAGCACAAGAAGTTAGAAGTGAGGAGGTTGCTGCTATAGAAGCTGACGAAAGTGCAGAATTAAATGAAGTAGTTGTAGTAGGTTATTCTCCACAAAGAAAAGCAGCTATGACGGGAGCTATAAATAGTAGAGTTGCTGATTCTCCTAGTGGTAACGCTACTGCTAAAAAAGGAGTTTCTTTATCACGCAAACCAGCAAGTCCTGTTCCTGTACCTACCTCAAAAATAGAGCTCAACGCCTATAACCCCGATACCCCTTATTTAAAGGTAATGGAGTACACTGAGGAATCTAAAGCAGTAGAAACTTATTACAAACTCAAAAAAGAATACGGTAACACACCTTCCTTTTATGTAGATGTAGCTGACTATTTCTTTAAGAAAGGTAATCGTGAGCAAGCTATCTTGGTAGTATCTAATTTGGCAGAGCTCGGTTTAGACGACCCTCAGTTGTTACGTATGTTAGGCTACAAGCTCAGTAACTATAATGCTAAAAAAGAAGCAGTATGGGTATTCCGTAAGGTGGTAACTCTGCGTGAAGAAGAACCACAGTCTTTTCGTGATTTGGGCTTAGCACTTGCCGACGATGGTGCCTATAACGAAGCCGTGAAAAACCTTTATAAAGTAGTTACAAGCGAGTGGAGCAGTCGTTTTGGCGATGTACAAATCGTAACAATGAACGATATCAATAGCCTCGTCGCACGCCACAAGGGTATAGACGTGAGTTATATCGACAAACGTTTGCTCAAAAAAGAACCCGTAGATGTGCGAGTAGTGCTCAGTTGGGATACTGATAGCTGCGATATGGACTTATGGGTAACCGACCCCAAAGACGAGAAGTGTTACTACCGAAACACTCTTACTTACCTTGGAGGTAAAATCACACGTGATGTTACTCAAGGCTACGGACCTGAAGAATTTATGCTCAAGAAAGCTGAAAAAGGCAAGTACAAAGTGCAAGTGGATTACTTTGGCACTCGCTCACAAAAGCAACTGATGCCTGTGAACTTGCGTATTACTTTCTATACTCACTATGGTACGCCTCAGCAAAAACAACAAGAAACCACTGTACGCCTCAGTAATGCCAAGGAGGTGATTGAAGTAGGAAGTTTTGAATTTTAATAGTTAATGCTTAATAATTAAAGATAAAAGGCTGTTCAGTAAATGTTGAACAGCCTTTTTCCATTATGAAGTTGTAAAATTAAATTAATAATTAAAGGTCTACGGGGTAAGATTGGTGACCGAAACGAAGCCCAAAGAAGAAGTTAAACTCTTTAGCTGAGCGGGTAAGCACATTGCCTAAAATAGTGCTTGACCCTAATACTAATGGACCTAAGCGCAAGGCAATTCCCACATTAGCTTTTGATACTTGGTTGTATGAAATAGGCAAATAAGCACCAAAACTATTAGTATCGTAGTGAGGAGTGAGTGAAAGTTCATTGGCATAAGTAGCGTTGTAAAGCTCTTTGTCCTTTGTAGAAGCTATATTCACTTGTCCTGATAAGTTCAAGTAGAACGCATCAACTACGCGATAATCGGCGCTGAGGTTAAAAGTAGAAGGTAGTGATGACCTCAATTTAGAGCCTGTAGCCTTTGTTCCATCAAAGTGATTCTTCAAATTCTCTTCTGATAGGTCATCTATGCTTAAAGTCGTACTTTGTGTTGCAGGCATTTTGTAGCGGTAAGAGTTCTTATTGGCAGTGTATTGTAACCGCCCGAGATCCATTAGCGAAATCCCTACACGCAAATCGTGAGGATTGTTGTGGCAACGAGGACAACCGTCCTTGCGAAACTCATATGTAGCTCCTAAATCGAAAGCCAAAGTAGTAGCTTCTGAATTAAAATACAACTTGTTTATCTTTACATTGTCGAAATCAACCAAGTCCATTCCACCGTTAAGTACTTCCAAAGTCCCGTTAGCCGATTGGATTTTCAAGTTTACTTTGTTGTTCTGAGTGTCAGGTGTAAGCGTAGCTGAGCCTTCAAAGTCTTTAAAACCTACATAAATATTACCAGAGCCCTGTACCAATTTAGCACTTGCTCCCACTTTCACCGTGTTTGTACCGTCAAAATACACTTCACCTGACCACGAGAAACCTACTTCCGAAAAAGCATTTACCACTATCTCTTGGTCGTTAAGGTTCACTTGGTAAGGGGTTTTGAGTTCCAATTTATCTAAATTACTAACAAATGATTGTAACATTTTTGCATCTACGTTGCGTACATTGCCCAGAAGGCGCACACGAGAGAAAATCCCTACTGTATGCTGGTCGTTTATCTTCACAAAAGCCGAGGGTCCTAACACATCAACATTTATCTTCGCTTTGATATTGTTATAACCAAAAATAGCATTCTGAGTATCAACGCGTGTGTACTCGTTAAAGCTATCAGTGATATTAGGCGTGAGTTTAATAGCGTTGTTGCCAAAACCAAAGTTCACTGTAGCAATATTAGCGTCCCAAGAACGCTTACTGCTAATCATATTCGCAGGATTAGAAGTTACAGGAAAAATACCCGAATAATTGCTTTCTCGAAGCCCTACATACGATTGCTGAGCTTCCACTGCCATTGTTGTTAGAAACAATGCTGATAAAATTACTTTTTTCATTCTATAAAAAACACTTGTTTAAATTGCGCGGCAAAAGTACAATATTTTATCAAATAACAAATAAAGAAGGTCAAAATTATTTGTAGAATTAATTTATAATCGTTATCTTTGCCCTTTCTATACTGCCATTTACCGCTGAGCTACCTCTTTAAAAACCATATACAGTCTTGTCTGTTTTGCATAGTTCACTACCTGAGTTTCGTTTTAGTTTCGTTTCACCTATGCTTTTAGTAGAGCATACATTCGTCTTTTCTATACCAATCTTCCAAGATTCGTATAAGCTTCCTATAAGCTTCCTATATCTAAGCACTGATTATCAAAGATATTAGTTACTTAAACATAACCTATTAACGGAAGTTTACGAAAGCTATGGCACATAAATCGTAATCTTCATTTTGTAGAAGATTTTAAAATTGTTATTTCTTATGAAAAAGATAATTCTCGTAGGATTGAGCCTTCTTGCGCTCTCCTGTCGCACCACACAAAAAGTAGCGCAATCTTCCTCTTCTGAAGAAGAAATGCTTAAAAATATTACGCATAATCTTATTATTAGCTATCAAAATCAAAAAACATTGGCTCATTTGAAAAAAGAAGTACAAAAATATGGTGCAGAGATGCTTTATGAATACAAAATTATCAAAGGAATAGCTATCAAAGTACCCCAAGATAAAGATATTCGTCAGGCAAAAGCCTATTTTTCTAATCTTAAAGGCGTAACAAATGTGGAATACGACCAGATAAACCATATTGACCATTAATCACTAACCATCAATCATTAAAAGCTAACTTTAACAAAAGATTAACGCCTCACGACACTTGTCTGTAAAATTTTTTAGTGTACTTTTGCACTGTAAAAGCAGACCTCACAACGCCACAAAAACAAGGAAGTGTTTTTTGCAAACGCTTCCTTTTTAGTGTATTATTTTTAATAAAATTATCTCTCAGACCTATCCGAATTATCCGACCTGTTTGATAACTAAAACATCTAAAATAACAAACATTATGAATAAAATCTTTTTAGTAGCAACCGCTATCGCAATGGTAGCTTGTAATAATGGAAACCAACAACAACAGCGACCACAAGGTGCTGTGCCTTACCCTGTAATTATCGTAGGAGAACAAAATACCGTGTCTAACCTTTCTTACCCCGTGAATATCGAAGGGGTGGTGAACAGCGCCGTACAAGCCAAAATATCAGGCTATATTACCAAAGTATTGGTAGACGAAGGTCAGGTGGTTACCCAAGGGCAACCGCTCTTCAAGTTAGAAACTCAAACCCTTAACCAGTCAGCTGCTTCAGCCAAAGCTGCCGTAGAGGTTGCTAAGGTAGAGGTAGATAAACTCGTGCCTTTGGTACAGAAAAACATTGTGAGCCCTATCCAGCTCGCCACAGCCAAAGCCAACTTACAACGCGCCCAAGCTACTTATAACGAGGTAGCCAGCAACATTGGTTTTGCCGTAGTAAAAGCACCTGTAAACGGCGTGGTAGGTGCGATTAACTACCGCGAAGGTGCTTTGGTAACTGCCAATAACACTGTGCTCACTACCGTATCCGACGTGAAAGAGGTGTATGCCTATTTTTCAATGAACGAAAAAGAATACCTCGATTTCTTAGACAATACCCAAGGCAAAACCACTGCCGAGAAACTCAAAAACTTACCTGAGGCTTCTTTGGTGTTAGCTAACGGACAAGAATATGCCGAGAAAGGCAAAATACAAGCCGTAACCGGACAAATAGACCCTACTACCGGTAGCATACAATTTCGCGCTACCTTCCCTAACCCTAACAAGTTGCTTACCAATGGCAACAGTGGGATTATCAAGATACCACAACATTTTAGTAACTCACTTGTAATCCCCGAAGTTGCTACCTTTGAGCAACAAGGAAAGGTATTTGTGTACAAAGTAGAGAACGACACCCTCAAACAAGCTATCATCACCCTTAAAAGCCGCGCCGATAACTATGCTGTGGTAGAAAGCGGACTTAAAAACGGCGATGTCATTCTCGCGCAAGGACTCAACAAAGTGCGTACGGGTACTGTTATCAAACCTCAACCTATCTCAATGGATAGCCTTGTCAAGAAAATACAACCGATATTTTAGTGAAGACTGAAAAGTCGCCTTTGCATCGTAAACCTTGCTAAAATTTTACTGCTTGTCGTGTTACGACCTTTGGCAAAGTCTACGTTAAACATTAATTGTTAATTGAACATTACTGTATGAACAGAATCATTTATAAATCACTGGCTATAGCAACCATAGCCCTTACCCTTACCGCTTGTGCAGGACGCAAAGCCTATGAGCGTCCACAAGCCATAGACGAAAAACTCTTCCGTACTGAAAGCCCCGCTACCGATGCCCAAAGCGATGCTACCCTTTCGTGGCGCAATATCTTCACCGACCCGCTCTTGCAACAACACATCAGCAAGGCACTTTCCAATAACCTCGATGTGCGTGTAGCGATGCAAAATGTGGTTTCAGCACAAGCCTACCTCAAACAAAGTAAGGCAGCTTTTATTCCTACCCTCTCGGTGGGAGCTAACTATACTCGTAGCACCTCATCATTAAATGCTGGAGGTGGTGCTCCCGACCGTACTTACAACAATCTATTCGATATCACAGGTAACGCTTCGTGGGAAGCCGACATTTGGGGTAAGCTATCCGCTCAAAAACGCGCTTCTTATGCTTCTTACCTCGCTACGGTAGAGGCACAAAAAGCAGTACAGTCCGAAGTGGTAGCTACCTTAGCAACGGCTTATTACCAACTACTGATGCTCGACGAACAGAAAAAAGTACTCGAACAAACTATTGAGTTTCGTACCAAAAGTTTAGAAACTACCAAACAACTCAAAAAAGCAGGTTCTACTACCGAAGTAGCAACCAAACAAATCGAAGCACTCGTATACAACGCACAGGCGCAACTCATTACTATCAAGAATAGCGTTTGGGCATTGGAGAACACCATCTGCGTACTCTTGGGTGAAGAGCCTCATAACATAGAGCGAAGCACGCTTGCTGAACAACAATTCCCCACACAGTTTCATCAGGGGTATGCGGTAAGCCTGCTCGAAAATCGTCCTGATGTGGCACGTGCCGAACTAAACTTGCGCAACGCCTTTGAACTTACGAATGTAGCGCGTTCCAATTTCTATCCTACACTTACTCTTTCCGCTCGTGGAGGTATCAGTAGTACCGAACTCGATACTTGGTTTTCTGCCAAATCAATGTTTGCTAATTTTATAGCAGGATTGGCACAACCTATTCTCAATCGCCGACAAATACGCACCCAATACGAAGTGCAGAAAGCTGCTCAAGAAACCGCTTTGCTGAATTTCAAGAAAGCAATTCTTTCAGCGGGCAAAGAAGTATCCGATGCAATGCATCAATTTAGTTCGCAAGACGAGTTCATTCAGCTCAAAACCCAAGAAATGAAAGCCTATCAAGATGCCACCGACTATTCCAAACAATTGTTCGATAGCGGTATGGTGAATTATTTAGAGGTCATAACTGCCGAAGTAAACCGCCTCAATGCCGAGCTTAGTGTAGCCAACGCACAGTTTACCCGTATGCAGTATGGCATTACTTTGTATAAAGCATTAGGAGGAGGCTGGAGGTAGGGGCGAATGGCTGTTCGCCCAACACTTTAGCAAAGTTTAAAACTTTGTCAAAGTCGCTATTTGACTCGTCTGACCAGTCTGATTCATCTGACAAGTTTTATAAATAACAAAACACTATGACAACAAGAGAAAACATTCAAGAATTGAACGACCATTTGCAGGCGTTCCCAAAGGCAGAAGACATCTTTACGAAAGACCAACAGTGGCTCAGAAAGCATTTTCTGCCCCTGATGAGTATCGATTTGGCAGAAATCAACCCCGAATGGGCAGGACAAAAGGTATATATGCTCAGTCCGTTTGAGCCTTACGAGGTTTATATAGGCTATAATACTACCGAATATCATAATGAGTATACTGCTACGAATTGGTTAGCCTTTAAACTGACTGATGATAATAAGTTTGAGTTTCTGGGAAAAGAAGGATTTTTTGAAAGAACAGCCATTCACGACTGGGATTTCAATTCCGAAGAAGAAAAGGAATTTCAAGAAATGCAGAAAGGCTACGAGAAAAGTAAAGCAAATTTCGAGAAATATGGTTCATTAATTAATTTATATTCTCCTGAATACGATGGAAAACTGAATAAAGTGAACTACTTAAACAGATTGGGGGGAGATATATGGGACGGAAATTGGACTACAACTATTGAAAGTGATGAGTATCCGAAAGCATTTGATATGAAAATAGAAATAGGTAATGACCTCCCTAACGATGGGATTAGTATAACCTATCAAGGAAATCCTTTCTATTTTATTGCAGAAACGGCAAGTTACGATTGGTATGGTGGCGGTATCGATGCTATTATTATGCTTTACGAGCCTGTAAGCCGTATCGTACTATTCACTTTTGATTATTCGTAAATTGATTAAGCAATTTGAATATATTAACAATTTAATTAAATCATTAATTGCCCGTGCGGCTCATATCGAATGAAGACACTCATTATAGTAACACACCCTCATATAGAGGATTCTCTCATCAACAAACGTTGGATTGAGGAGCTCGAGAAATACCCAAAGCAATATACCATACATCAGTTGTACAAAGTATATCCCGACGAACATATCGACGTTAGGAAGGAACAACAACTGATAGAGCAGTACGACCACATTGTATTTCAGTTTCCGCTCTATTGGTTTAGTATGCCACCGTTGTTAAAGAAATGGCAAGACGAAATCCTTACCTACGGTTGGGCTTACGGGAGCAAAAGCGGCTATAAAGTAGGTGGCAAAAAGGTAACGCTTGCCATTTCGGCAGGTATTGATGAGCGTGAATATGCGCATAACGAAAAATATAAATACACCCTTAAGGAATTGTTACGTCCTTTTGAACTCACGTTCGAATACATTCACGCCGATTATTGTCCGTTTTTTGCCTATTACGGCATCGAGCTGAATAGTACAACCGAATGGATTGAGAGAAGCGTACCATTATATAGGCAGTTTTTAGAAGAATTTGCCAAACAATAATTAGTTTATATATCTTTTCAAAGTTTTAAATCTTAAAGTTTAACACTTCTGACGGCTAATTTAGACAGAAAATCAAGGCTTTTGGTACGTTTGTTGTGGCATTATTTCTTAACAAATCATAACCGAGATTCATTATGAATAAAAGAATTAAAGGACTTGCTATTGCAAGTTTACAGAACCACGAACATTACGGGTTCGTAACCGAAGTGAAATTGGCGTTAGAACAAGCCAATATTGAATCGCTCGCTACCCTTTTGGGTAAGTTTACGCCTTTGGTAGAGGAGGAAAACAAATCGCTTGAAGTGGTTGCTAAGAGTGAGCACACGCATCGCTTGAAGGAATTAGACCGCAATCGCGACAATATGTTTCGAGGGCTTTCGGCTTGCGTGAACGAAGCCTATTACAGTCCTACGAAAGAGGAACGCGAGGCGGCAGTGCTTATTAAGATATTGCTCAAAACCTATGGCAATATCATTTCCGAGAGTTTCGAGTCGCAACACAGCAAGACACAAAACCTCATTCAAGACCTTCGCGCCGATAAGTATGCGGCAGCGGTTAAGAAGATTTCGTTAGCGCGATGGGTGAATTGGCTTGAAGAAGCCGAGAACACCTTTATGGAGCTCTACCGAACACGCCGCGATGAGCGGGCTTCTACTATCGCAGGGACTCGCGCACTCAGGCTCATTCGCAAAGACATCGATGTGGTATATCGCGAAATCATTATGCATCTCAATGCTCTTGCTGTGATACAACCCACTGAAGCCCTCAATCAGCTTATTGCACGTATCAATATTCATATTGATAAGCTCGTAGCGCTGAAAGCAAGTAGGTCTACACGTGCTAAAAAGAATCCCAAAACGGCAAGCAATGGCACCAAAGAGAGTTAAAAACAACTCATTTACACGTATCAACGGTACGTAAATTATTCAACAAAGAGTAATTTACGTACCTTTACGATACGTTGATTTTGTAAAAATAGTAATGAAATTAATACTAACAACAATATTATGTGGTGTTTTTTATCTTTCTATGGGACAAAATACACTATCGAATAACAAAAATGAAAATATGAAAAGATTATTCTTAACCTCATCATTCAGTTCAGTAGCCAAATTGTTTGAAGATTTTGCAGGAGAACCAGTAAATGGAAAGAAAATAGTATTTATTCCAACAGCAAGTTTGGTAGAAAAAGTGCGTTTTTATGTCGATGATGATAGAAAAGCCTTTGAAAAATTAGGGCTTATCATAGAAGAATTAGAAGTTTCTACCGCTACTACCAAAGAAATAGCCACAGCATTAGAACGAAATGATTATATTTTCATTTCTGGAGGGAATACGTTCTACCTAATGCAGGAACTAAAAAAGAAAGGAGCTGACAAACTACTTATGGAACAAATTAATAACGGAAAGTTGTACATAGGTACTTCGGCAGGTTCTATCATTGCTTCTCCTAATATTGAGTTTGTTAGTGATATGGATGAGACTGAAAAAGCTCCAGAATTAACTGATTATTCAGGATTACATTTGGTAGATTTTTGCTTTTTGCCTCATTATTTGAACTTTCCATATAAGGAAGTTACTCAAAAAATAGTAAACGAATATTCACAGAAAGTAGATTTGCGACCTATTTCTAACAATCAAGTAATTACCGTTTTAGGTAATGAAATAAAAACACTTGAAAAACCTAAACGAGCAACTAAGAAATAGAAAGTTTTGTTGTGTTAGTTTCTCAATATCCCCCTTTGAAATTTATTAGAGGAAGGTTTTTTAATATATTCCTTTACACTTTACTAAAATGAAAGCGTAGAAAAGAGTCAAAATTTGCTATTAAATAAATAATTTATATGAAAAATATATTATTAATATTAGTTTTAAGTGTCTTTTCTATAAGTTATGCACAGAATAAAAATACTAAAAAAATGGAAAAACAAGTGTATATAGTACACGGATATGGCGCCACACCTGATAATCATTGGTTTAAGTGGTTAGAAGAAGAATTAAAAAAGTATAAAATCAAAGCCTATCGTGTTGCAATGCCTTTTCCTGATAATCCAAACGTTGATGATTGGATAGCAACACTTAAAAAACAGGTGAATGTAACACCTCAAACAGTAATAGTAGCGCATAGCTTGGGTACGATTACTACTCTGGATTTCCTATTGGAGAGCAAAAAAGAACCTAAAGGTATCGTACTCGTATCGGGATTTTATGAACCAGTACCCAATTTCGAGAACTTAAGCTCATTTGTAGAGAAGTTTTCAAGTTTCAAACATTTGCCAATGGTAGGTAAAGCAGTGGTTATTTCGGCTATAGATGACGATATAGTACCCACTCAGCTAAGTGATAATCTCTCTCGCTTTCTCAATTGTGAGTTTATTCGTCTTCCACAAGGGAAACACTTCCTCGACCGAGGAGGATATACTGAATTTCCATTAGTGAGAGATAAAGTATTAGATATCTTTAAGGAGAAATAACAACAAATTATGCCCAACATCTTATTGCAACAATTAGAAAACGCACTTCCCACAGGAATGCAAATCCCCGAAGAACTCCGCCAACTCTATCAGTGGATAGAAGATAATGGCTATTATGAGGACAGAGACGATGGTGTACGTTACGGATATCTGTATCCTAAAAATCCTTTTAGGAATACATACCTAGATGACGTAAACGTAGATATCGATATTGCCTTTTATATGGAAGAAGAAAACTTTCGTAAAGAACTCTTAACCATTTCTTTTGGTAATAATGCCGACGATGCCGCTCAGCGTTTTTTGCAAATAGCCGAAAATATATATAATGGCTCTATGGTAGCTTTGTGGTTGGACTACAGAGGAACAACCCAAATAGTCCGTTGTGTGAATACGGTTGAAGAGGCAGGCAACTGGGAAGTGGTAAAAAAACAATTGAATTTCAATAAAATATCTATTCGCGCAAAAGGAATAGATATTTTTGTACCAATGAGCTCAGAGGATAGTGGCTTAAATGATGATTTTGAAGGTTGGTATGATGCGATGATGTATGAATCGTAAAGAAAAATGAAAAATATTTTGTTACAACAATTAGAAAATGCCCTCCCTGAGGGAATGCAAATCCCTGAGGAACTCCGACAACTCTATCAGTGGATAGAGGACAATGGTTATTATGAGGACAGAGATGGTGTGCGTTATGGCTATCTATATCCGTGGGATAAATTAGAAGAAAGCTGGACAGATGATGAGCGAGAAGGAGGTACCATTATTACTTTCAATGTAGATGAAGAATCCTATCGTAATGAGCTATTAGAAATACAATACAAACAGCACGCCGAGAAGATAAAGCGCCGTTTGCTCGTCTTTGCACGCAGTGGTGCCGATGGTTCGGAATGTGCCTTGTGGCTCGACGATGAAGGGCGTACCCAAATCGTGCATATCGGGTCGGGTTCAGGCTCTATGATGACCTGTATATTGGTGAAAAACGCCTTGGATTTCTTGCGCCTTTTAGCCATTGGCTATGATGAAATTTGTTGGGACGAGTATTATCCACTCCCTCCTAACAGTGATAAGAACGAAATGTTCGTCCACCCCAATACACAATACCAAGAGTGGGTGCAAAATACGTTTCATACCACTATCCCCGCAATAGGATTAGAAGTGGTAACCCCTCATAATATGGACGACGAAGCAACCGATGACCCTTTCTTAAATTGGTTTTATGAGATGACAGATGAGTAATAAGAAGTGATTATGCATCTTTATGCTACCTATAATCAAATGAAAAACAGCTATGGGAGATAGAAATACAGAAAAAAAGTTATTTCGAGACAAACTTTTAAAAGGTTTAGATGTTGCTTACAAGCGAATGATAGCCGAAAAGCGGAAGAATAATCAAAAGATTGTGGTGCGCCGTGAGGGTAAAATCGTTACTATTAATCCGTAGGGAAAAGCATTAAATACTAATTACAAACATCAATTATTTTTTTATTATTGCATTCTTATTAAAATATTTTTAGTAATTTTGCCTTACCTTTACAATAATGATTAAGATTAAAATGCTATGGGACTAAAATTTTTAGAAGAAATTAAACAAGGCATCAGAAGCGCCTCATTGAAAAAGGATATTATCTGTTATTACATCAATAACGGAGATGATACACTTGCCGACCTTGGCAAGGAACTGAACTTCAGTGTGCCTACCGTTACTAAAATGGTGGGCGAACTGATAGAAGATGGTATAGTGATGGACTTTGGGAAGATGGAAACTCCAGGAGGTAGACGTCCTAATATCTATGGATTGAACCAAAGTTCGGGATATTTTATAGGTGTAGATATCTCTCAAAAACGCGTTCATATAGGGCTTATCAACTTTAAAGGAGATTTGATAGATGAACAGATGGATATCTCTTTTGAGGAAGCGCATCCTCACGAGCGTTTTGAACGTTTATGTGAAATAATTGAAGATTTTATGAGCCATACAGTGGTTCCTAAGGACAAAATACTGAGTATTGGCATTAATATTTCAGGGCGTGTGAACCCTCAAACGGGGCATAGTTATAGTTTCTTTTATTTCGATGAACGTCCGATTACTGAAATATTTGAAGAAAAATTGGGTATAGATGTCTCTATTGATAACGATTCGCGTGCGATGGCTTATGGTGAATATATTAAAGGACGCGTACAGGCTGAAAAAAATATCATCTACGTGAATGTAGGTTGGGGATTAGGCTTAGGAGTCATCGTTAATGGGCAGCTATATTATGGGAAATCGGGCTTTTCAGGTGAGTTTGGGCATATTACTGCCTTTGAAAACGAGATATTATGCCACTGTGGTAAGAAAGGTTGCTTAGAAACAGAGGCTTCGGGCTCTGCTCTTTATCGTAAATTCTTGGAAAAACTTCATAACGGTCAATCGTCTTTACTTACTCAACAGAAGGAAAATGAAGACGAAATTACACTCAACGATATCATAGATGTAGCTTTGCAGGAAGATATATTGGCTATAGAACTTATTGAAGAGGTGGGAAATACGTTAGGTAAACACGTGGCGGGTCTCATCAACCTATTTAATCCTGAATTGGTGATTATTGGTGGTACTCTTGCCAATGCAGGCGACTATTTGATATTGCCTTTGCGCAGTGCTATCAAGAAGTATTCTTTGAATTTAGTGAATAAAGACTCTTCGATAAAAGTATCAAAATTAGGTGATAAGGCGGGTCTATTAGGTGCAAGTCTCCTCGCCCGTAGTAAATTTATAGGATTGATATGAGAGAGCAACAACTTCAGGCTTTTGGGAGACTCCTCAATATAATGGACGACCTGCGTGCGAAATGTCCGTGGGATAAGAAACAAACAATACAATCGTTGCGCCATCTCACTATTGAGGAAACTTATGAATTGGGCGATGCTATCCTCAGTGGCAATCTGCAAGAAGTGAAGAAAGAACTCGGTGATTTGTTACTTCATATCGTTTTCTATGCCAAAATAGGTAGTGAAACGGGTGATTTTAATATTGCTGATGTGGCAAATGGTGTGTGTGAAAAACTCATTGAACGGCATCCGCATATCTATGGAGATGTGAAAGTAGACAACGAAGACGATGTAAAGCGCAATTGGGAAAAAATAAAACTCAAAGAAGGTAACAAGAGCGTACTGGGAGGTGTGCCTAAAAGTTTGCCTGCATTAGTAAAAGCTACTCGTATACAAGACAAAGTGGCAGGTGTAGGCTTCGATTGGGATAATATAGACGATGTTTTTGCGAAGATAAAAGAGGAAATAGATGAACTACACGCCGAAGTAAAAGCGCAAAAACAGACAAATATTGAGAGTGAGTTTGGCGATGTTCTTTTTAGTCTTATTAACTATGCCCGATTTTTGAAAGTAAATCCTGAAGATGCCTTAGAGCGCACTAATCGTAAGTTTATAACTCGGTTTCAATACTTGGAACAACGAGCCAATGAAAAGGGAAAATCACTCAAAGATATGACCTTACAAGAAATGGAGACTTATTGGCAAGAAGCTAAAGGAGACGCTAAGAATAGTGATTGAGCATTCTATGATTGTTAATAAATCTTATCTTTGTATTGTGAAGAAAAAACTAAACTATGAACACTGATTTGGATAAAGAATTCAAAGCAAATGTACACTCAAGAGTGTTTTGGGACTGCCATTTCGATAAGTTAAGTCTTAAAGAAAGTAAGTACTTTATGATTGCTCGTACCCTAATGCGAGGTACAGATAAAGAAATACAATTCATCGAAACTCATTTTTCGTTAGAGGATATTTTAAAAGCAGTAGAGAAGTCTCCCGAAGCTGATGCCGTATGCAGAAATTATTATAGATACATTTATAATTATGTTACTAAAAGAAAGCAAAGCGATAGGAGAACCTCAGAAAAAATTGCTTAGAGAGTTAATGACATTAGATATCTTATCTGATGATTATTGTTTAGCAGGAGGTACTAATTTAGCTTTTCGGTATCAGCATCGCATTTCAATAGATTTAGATATATTTAGGTTCAATAAGAACTCTAATAAAGATGCCAATATGGCTCTTTTTGGTGAGATAAAAGATGTTTTTGGTGATTTAGTTATATTGAATGATATCTCTAAAATAGGTATTTTTATGTATATCGACGATGTTAAAGTGGATATCATAGAATATCCCTATTCTTTTTTTAACATAGAGACTATTGACGGCATACGTTTGGCTTCAAAAGAAGATATTTGTGCGATGAAAATGAATGCTATCATAGGAAGAGGTAGCCGAAAAGACTTTTATGATTTGCATCAATTATTGAAAGAATATACCCTTGATGAACTAATTGAGTTGTATAAGAAAAAATATCATATTGATAATATGCAAATGATAATGCGTTCTCTTATTTATTTTGATGATGCCGATGACAAAGAGTTTAAAAATAATGATGTAATTAGTCTTAAAGATGAAGATTGGGACACCATCAAAGAGAATATAGAAACAGTTTATAACGACTTATTAAAGAAAAACACTTCCCTAATATAATAACGATAATGGCAATACAAAAACCAAGCATACCTAAAGGTACTCGTGACTTTTCACCAGCCGAAGTAGCCAAACGCAACTTTATTATTAACACTATTAAAAATACTTTTAACGCTTTTGGATTTCAGCCTATCGAAACGCCCAGCTTTGAAAATTACGATACATTGATGGGTAAATATGGCGAAGAAGGCGACCGTCTTATCTTCAAGATACTCAATTCAGGTGATTTTACACAAGGAGTTAAACAAGACGATTGGGAAACTAAGAATACTCAGAAGCTCACTCCTCAAATATCAGAAAAAGCACTCCGTTATGACCTTACAGTTCCTTTTGCACGCTATGTAGTACAACACCAAAATGAACTGACTTTCCCCTTTAAACGTTATCAAATTCAGCCTGTTTGGCGCGCCGACCGTCCGCAAAAAGGACGTTTCAGAGAGTTTTACCAATGCGATGCCGATGTGGTAGGCAGTACCAGCTTGTGGCAGGAAGTGGAGTTCGTACAGCTCTACGACACCGTGTTCACAGCGCTCAATCTTAAAGGGGTGACTATTAAGATTAACAACCGCAAAATTCTCAGCGGTTTTGCCGAAGTGATAGGGGAGAGTGATAAACTCATCGACTTTACCGTAGCTCTCGATAAGCTCGATAAGATAGGCGAAGAGGGTGTTATCAAAGAAATGATAGAAAGAGGTATCAGTCACGAAGCTATTAGCAAGTTACAACCTATCTTTGCACTTAAAGGAGCCCTTGCTGAAAAGCTCACTGCTCTGAAAGAGATACTAAAAACTTCTGAAACGGGGTTGAAAGGTATTGAAGAGGTGGAGTTTATAGCACAACAAATAGCGCGGCTTACCTTACAAACAGCTATTTTAGACCTCGATGTCACCCTCGCACGTGGACTGAATTATTACACAGGAGCTATCTTTGAGGTTACTGCTCCAGCGGGAGTGCAAATGGGTTCTATTGGTGGAGGTGGACGTTATGACGACCTTACGAGCATCTTTGGATTGAAGGGGATAAGTGGTATAGGTATCTCGTTTGGTTTAGACCGCATAGGATTGGTGATGGAAGAACTGAATCTTTTTCCTGAATCACTGAGCAATAGCATAGAAGTGCTTTGTATAAATTTTGGCAATAACGAAGCTTTACAGAGTATGAAACTATTGAAAGAGTTGCGTAAACTCGGAAAAAGAGCAGAACTCTACCCCGATGCAGCTAAGATTAAAAAGCAAATGGAATATGCTAATAAGCGAAGCATTCCGTTTGTAGTGATGATTGGGGAAAGCGAGCTTACTAAAAATACTTTTGTATTGAAAGATATGCTTAAAGGCACTCAAAAAGAATATAATTTTAATGAGGTAAATGAAGCATTATTTCAATAATATGAATCATAGAATATATATAAAGAGACTGATATATCATCAGTCCCTTTTTTATTGTATGCTTTGTTTGATTGTTGCTTAAACAATAACGGATAATAAGAAGATAGATTTACTTCACTATTATCTGAACCGTATCTGAAGCCACTTGTTTAAGCAGCACTTCTTTGTTCATTTCCACTTCTTTAATAGCCTCTTCCGTAGCGTGGCGAATGGTATAAAGTGTTACGTTCTCAGTTACCGATACCTTAAAGCGTTCTTCCAATTTTTCTAAAAGTTCAGTTAAGGTATCGAATTTGTTGTCTACACATACTGAAAAACTAATAGCCGAGTTCTGTATCACACTTACTTTCATCTTAGTCTTATGCAAATTCTTGAAGATATAGCTAATACCCTCTTCCATTATAAATGAAAAGTCAAGTGAAGAGAGAGAAAGCAGTATTTGTTCTTTCTTGAGGATAAAGCAAGGCACCTTTGGAGATAATTCAGCTACATTACACACAGCGCTTCCTTCAGCAGTAGGATTCAAAAACGAACGTACATAAAGAGGAATTTCCTTTTGTTGGAGTGGTTGTAGGGTTTTTGGGTGTATTACTGAAGCGCCATAAAAAGCGAGTTCTATAGCTTCCTTATAAGGGATTTTATGCAAGAGCTCTGTATGCTGAAAATATCGAGGGTCGGCATTGAGAACACCAGGAACGTCCTTCCATATCGTTACACTTTCAGCGTTTAAACAATAGGCAAAAATAGCCGCTGTATAGTCTGAACCTTCACGCCCTAAGGTAGTAGTGAAGAAATTGGCATCACTTCCTAAGAAACCTTGTGTGATGTTCAGTAATGATTTGTTAATATGCGTGCGAATGTTACTTTGTGTTTCTTCCCAGTCGATAGAGGCATCACGGTAATTACTATCTGTTTTTACGAGATTACGGACATCTATCCACGTGTTTTTAATACCATTGTCATTCAGATATTGACTGATAATAGTAGTAGAAATGAGTTCACCAAAGCCAATCACTTGGTCATATACAAAACTGTGTTTCGGCGACTTGTTGCGTTCTAAAAACGAAGTAAGCTCTGCAAACAAGCCATCTACTTTCCAATACACAGGGTGATTTTCATCGGTAAATAATTCGCGAATGATATGGTAATGAAAGTCTTTTATCAGCTGAACGCTTTCCGAAAGTTTTTCTTGTTCCTTAAAATAGCTATTTACCACTACTTCTAAAGCATTAGTGGTTTTTCCCATTGCTGAAATGACGATGAGCGTATTAGCATAGCCTACCGTTTCTAATATTTTAGCGACATTGCGCACGCCTGCAGCATCTTTTACTGAGGCGCCTCCAAATTTAAATATCTGCATTTCTTTTAGATATGAGGTAAAGTCTGCGACAGCAGAGTATGGTAAGAGGTAAGTAATAAACCTAAATACCCAAAATACCGAGATTAACAGTGCAAAGGTAGTGTATTTTAGTGAAAAGAGAAAAGTGAAGATTAAAAAATGTCATTTGGAAGTGATATTGTTATATTTCTAACGTTCTTTTTTATCTGTTGTTTTAGATATTTAATAAAAAATAATGAGTGTTGAGAAGTACTTCTCAACACTCATTTGTATAGTCAAGTATCAAACTATTTTTATTTGTTTCCAGCCTGTTTTTTAGCGTCTGCTTTCATCTTTTCATTAGGAACGATTACTACATTCACACGGCGGTTTTTAGCTCGTCCATCAGCAGTTTCGTTACTTGCAACAGGGTTTCTTTCACCATACCATTTGGTAGTAAAACGGCTACCCGCTAAACCTTTACTTTTAAAATAGTTAGTAACGGCTTGTGCACGGCGTTGTGAAAGACCTAAGTTGTACTCATCTTTACCTACATTATCAGTGTGGCCGGCTACTATCACATTAGTATCAGGATATTCTTTAAGAATAGCAGATAGTTTATCAAGTGTTTGTCTTGATTTGTTGTTGATGTTATACTTATTAGTATCAAAGTATACACCTCCGTTATTTTCGTCGAAAGTAACCACGATACCATCGTCTACACGTTTAACATCGGCACCTGGGATTTCTTCTTCTATTTTCTTAGCTTGTTTATCCATTTGGTTACCGATAACAGCTCCTGCAGCACCTCCTACTACTGTACCGAGTACGGCACCGAGTTCGCTGTTTTGTCCGTTACCTACGTTGTTCCCTAAAATAGCTCCTAATAAAGCTCCACCAGCAGCACCAATTACAGCTCCGCGTTGTGCTTTGTTAGAGTTGTTGTATGCCTCGCAACCGGTAAGCAATACAGCTGCCGATAAGGCTAAAACTACGATTTTTTTCATCTTCTGTTTGTATTAATCTTTAATTATTTTACAAAATTCATTGAGATAACAAAAGGTTTGCCATCTACTCTCACGGTTTGTTCCCACACCATTGAGTTGTCAGAAATACTTGCTAAGTGCAAACGAATACCTTGTTTAGTTTCTGAAACATATTTTTCATTAGTAGGTTTCAACAGAAAATCATAGTATCCTGTTGATTTATCTACTTCTTGTACAATAAAAATGAAGTTTCTTTGTCCTGTTGAACAACCACTCGCGTTGATAGTATAGTGTCCGCGATTGTTATTCGGTACGAATTTCCAAGTACTGCCTTCAAAGCATTCTTTGGAAGTATCGTTTAACAAGGTAACTTCATATTTACCTTTTTCACTATATGTGATGGATTGCAATGTCCATTCACCTTTAATAGCTTTATTAGCTATATTTGTTTCTTTGGGTTTTGCAGTCATTGAGCCTGAAGAACTCTTACAAGCCATTACCAATACTGCCATTACAAGTAAAAGTGCAATTTTTTTCATCTTTATTTGTTTTTGATTACGAGGGCAAAAATAAACTTTTTTTTCTCGCCCACCTAATAATTAACTAAATATTAACATTCTATTACTAAGTTATCATATGCCAAAAATACGTTTTTAGGCAATCTTTTTTGTATCTCATCGTGAAAACCAAAGGTTTGGCTCACGTGTGTGAGATAGGTGCGCTTAGGTTGTACATCTCCTATAATTTCCAAAGCTTCCGCTAAATTGAGGTGTGTAGGGTGCACATCATCTCTTAGGCAATTCAATACTAAAACATCTAAATCTCGTAGTTTTTCTCTTTCGCTCTTGTCTATATATTTGGCATCGGTAATATAACCCAAGTCTTCTATCCGATAGCCTACGATGGGCAAATTGCCGTGCATTATGTGTATAGGTTCAACTGTTTTACCATACAAAGTAAAAGGTGCTTCGTCTATCTCGTGAGGTATTACCGAAGGAGCTCCTTCATATCGGTTTTCAGTGGCAAAGATATAACCAAAACGCACTCTCAGTTCATCGATTACTCTTTTTAGTCCGTAGATAGGCATATCGCCTTGCAAGCGTACAAAAGGGCGTATATCGTCCATTCCGGCGGTATGATCGGCGTGCTCGTGAGTGAACAGTATAGCCTCCAAATGCTGTACATCGTTGGTGAGCATTTGCTGTCTAAAATCAGGACTGCAATCTATTGCAATATTAGTGTCTTCCCAACTGATAAGTGCCGAAGTGCGCAACCGTTTATCTTTGGGGTTGGTACTTTTCCCCACAGGGTGGTTGCTTGCTATTACGGGAATCCCTTGTGAAGTACCTGTACCGAGGAAAGTAATCTTCATAATGATAAATGATTAATGGTTAATGATTAATTTCACAAGTCATTAATCATTAACCACTAATCTTTAAACAATTAAAATTGTTATTTTTTATGTCTTGGCTCAGAGGATACAGTGAGTTTTTTGCGTCCTTTAGCGCGACGGCGTGCTAATACTTTTCTACCATTGGCAGTTGCCATACGTTCTCTGAATCCGTGTTTATTTCTTCTTTTTCTCTTTGAAGGTTGAAATGTTCTTTTCATTGCTTGTTAATCTTTAAAATCTTATTAAAAATGATACTTTATCTCTCTATTTTATCAATAGCGGGGCAAAAGTACGTCAATTTTTTGGAATGACAAAATATTTTTTATTTTTTCTTGTGTAAAACCCTATATTCTTCGTAACACTGACTGATGGCTTCAAGCACTTGCAGGTCGTTTGCCGTCATTATAAAATCGTTAGAATAGTTGCAAGAGCGAATTATATCTTCTAACTCACTACGGTCTACTTGCAAAAGTTCTAATAGGGTTTCGCGGTCGTAACGGGTGGAAAGAGCATCGCTTAATTCGTTGTCTTTGCGCATCTCTCTCAGTTTGCGCATTTCTTTCCCTTTGGCGCCAAACGAGCGACTCAGCAAGTCGGCAGGGTTCATTACAGCACTTAGCACTCTGCCCACAGCACTTGCACTAGCTCTACTTTCATAACCTATATCTAACCCCGAAATACTATAACGCGTATTGTCATTGATAGGTGCATTTTTAGCGTCAATATCCAAATAACCTGTGAGTTTATAAGGGGTTACAACCACTTCTTGTAAAGTATAAGCAAGCTCTGTCATTCCTATTTTCAACCCTTGATATTTTATCATATCGTTTGTTATGCGTATCTTGGTAGATTTATACCCTAAAAAAGAAATGTATAGCGTGTCGTTAGCACTTACTCTGATACTAAAATCACCTTTGTCATTGGTAGTAGTACCTCTTACTTTATTGAGGTTTAAGATGTGTACATTAGGCATTGGTTTATTGTTTTGCACACTGTAAATATGTCCGTGCAACACTGTTTCTTGAGCTACAAGTGTCGTCACACATAAAAACATACAAAACCATAATATCTTCTTCATCATACTTACTTCTTTTAAGGGTAAAAAAATGGGTGTTCGAGGAGTGCCCTCGAACACCCTAATCATATTAAAACATTAGTTCTTTACATTGAAGGCTTTTTCTTTTGGATAGTAAGCTACTGAACCCAAAGATTCTTCGATGCGGAGCAATTGGTTGTACTTCGCCATACGGTCAGAACGTGAAGCCGAACCTGTTTTGATTTGTCCGGTGTTCAAAGCTACTGCCAAGTCAGCAATAGTGTTGTCTTCTGTTTCTCCTGAACGGTGAGACATTACGGCAGTATAACCAGCACGGTTTGCCATATCTACGGCTGCGATAGTTTCAGACAAAGTACCGATTTGGTTTACTTTGATGAGAATAGAGTTCGCAATACCTTTGGCAATACCTCTTTCAAGGATAGATACGTTAGTAACGAACAAATCATCACCTACCAATTGTACTTTTTTGCCCAATTTGTCAGTAAGGAGTTTCCATCCGTCCCAGTCGTTTTGATCCATACCGTCTTCGATAGAGATGATAGGGTATTTAGCTACCAATTCAGCCAAGTACTCAGCTTGTTCAGCTGAAGTGCGTACTTTACCTTTAGCACCTTCAAAGATAGTATAATCGTATTTGCCATTTTTGTAGAACTCAGAAGAAGCACAGTCTAAGGCGATTTTGATATCTTCACCCCATTTGTAGCCTGCTTCTTTTACAGCTTCTTTAATAGAATCGAGAGCGTCTTCGATATCTTTAAAGTTAGGAGCAAAACCTCCTTCATCACCTACAGCAGTGCTCAATCCTTTTTTGTGCAATACCTTTTTAAGGTTGTGGAACACTTCTGAACCCATTTGGATAGCTTGTGAAAAGTTCTTAGCGTTCACAGGCATAATCATAAACTCTTGGAAAGCAATAGGCGCATCGGAGTGTGCCCCAGCGTTGATGATGTTCATCATTGGTACAGGCAAAGTGTGAGCACTTACCCCACCTACATAACGGTACAAGGGCAAACCGAGTTCTTCAGCAGCGGCTCTTGCTACTGCCAATGATACTCCAAGAATAGCGTTAGCTCCTAATTTAGATTTGTTAGGAGTACCGTCGAGCTCAATCATTGTTTTGTCGATAAGGTTTTGTTCGAAAACGTCCATACCTACGATTTCTTCTGCGATGATATCGTTTACATTAGCAACGGCTTTGAGTACGCCTTTACCCATATAACTTTTACCACCGTCGCGCAATTCAACGGCTTCGTATTCACCTGTCGATGCTCCTGATGGAACAGCAGCTCTACCAAGGAAACCATTCTCGGTCATTACATCTACTTCTACGGTTGGATTTCCTCTTGAATCCAAAATCTGACGTGCGTGCACGCTTACAATAATACTCATATATTTTGTTATTTAATTATTTACTTTGTTTAGGGGTTAGGGATATCGGACTTATCTGACTTTATAATGCTAATTGTCAATTGTCAATTATCAATTGTTAAAGCTTTCTCTTCCCCAAAAGAAAGGCGGTTCGATACCCAAAGCACGGAGGTAAGTATACCCTTGTCCGCGATGGTGACTCTCGTTTTCAATGAAGTATAATATCCATTGGGCAAAGCTGAAAGTCATTTGATAAATAGTGAATGGTTGGGTATAATCACCTACTTTTTGCCATTCACGGTCGAGAATTTCAGTAGCTCTGTCCCACAAAGTCAATACTTCCGCTTTGGTAGTAGGAAAGGCTCCTTCTAAGAAAAGCGTGTGTTGCTCCTGAAATCTCTCTTTAAAAAGATAGTCCATAACTCTCAAAAACTCTTCTACCATTCCTGAAAACGGACGCAGGTTTGCAATGTTGAACTCAAAGAGGTCTTTCTCAGGAAAAGTCTCAATCACTTTGCGGGTAAGGGCACGTACATCTTTTAGGTTAGTGAGCAATGCTTCGGGTGTAAGTAATTCTTTCATATTAATTGTTAGTGTTTAGTCCTTAGTTTTTAGCCTATATTTTGTACTCTTCTTATCCTTTTCACGGCTTGTCCCCCTTCGGGGGTTCGGGGGCAATTTTCACATTTTCTAATTCCTCAATTGCTCCACAAATTGGTCAAACAAATACGTCGCATCGTTGGGGCCTGGGGCGGCTTCAGGGTGATACTGCACACTGAAACACTTCTTGCCTTTCACTCGTAAACCCATCACAGTATTGTCGTTTAGGTGGGTATGCGTGATTTCCACATTAGGGTTAGCTTCTGCCTCTGCTCTATTCACAGCAAAACCGTGATTCTGAGAGGTAATCTCGTCCTTACCTGTAAGCAAATTCTTCACAGGGTGATTTATACCACGGTGACCGTTGTGCATTTTGTAAGTGCTAATGCCGTTTGCCAGTGCAATAATCTGATGTCCTAAGCAAATACCAAAGATAGGCAAATCTTCTGCTATCATCTGCTTTACTTGGGCAATCACCTCGGTGAGCGGTTCGGGGTCGCCAGGCCCATTAGACAAGAAATAGCCATTGGGGTTCCACGCTTTAAGCTCAGCCAAAGGCGTGTTGTACGGAAATACTTTGATGTACATATCACGGGCTGCCAAGTTGCGCAAGATATTTTTCTTGATGCCGAAATCGAGCGCTGCTACTTTGTACTTCGCTTCTGGATTGCCAAAAAAATAAGGTTCAGTAACCGACACTTTCGATGCCAATTCTAAACCTTTCATATTAGGAATCTCATTTAAGCGAGCTTTGAGCAGTGCTAAATCGTCAGTTTCTGTGGAAATAACAGCGTTCATCGAGCCATTGTCACGAATATAACTCACCAAAGCGCGGGTATCTACTTCACAAATGGCTACCAAGTGGTTACGGTCTAAAAAGTCTTTCAAGGTTTCCTCGGCAACAGCACGGGAGGCATCATAACTAAAATTTCTACATACCAGCCCTGCAATTTTCATACCATTCGATTCGTTGTCGTCTTCACAGATACCGTAATTGCCAATATGAGCATTGGTCATCACCATAATCTGACCAAAGTACGAAGGGTCAGTAAATATTTCCTGATAGCCCGTCATACCTGTATTGAAACACACTTCGCCAAAAGCAGCACCTTCATAGCCAACGCTTTTACCATAAAAGGCAGTGCCATCAGCAAGGAGTAATACCGCTTTTTTCTTTTGTTGATACTTCATTGTGCTATTTCCTTAAATCGACTGCAAAGGTACAAAATATTTTTGAAATATAAATAATCAATGATATTTTTTAGCCCCAACCTATTAAAATTATTTCAATATTACCCTGAAATACAATCAATATTCATCTTATCTTCACCTTATCTTCACCTTATCTCCATTCATCGTTCGTTTATTCTTCGTTTATTGTTCGTTGTAGAGCCACTGAAAGACCACTCATTGTTCGTCTTTTGTTCGTCTTTTGTTCGTTCATTGTTCGTCTTTTGTTCGTCATTTGTTCGTCTCACTTTTCCGTTACAACACTCCCTCTCCTTGGGAGAGGGTTGGGGAGAGGATATTTTGTTCGTCTTTTGTTCATTTGCCCGTGCGGCTCGCACCGTCTTTTGTTCCTCCTAGCTTCCAATAATCTTCAATTTGCAACCTTATTCCCTTCTTCTAAAAACTTTTCACACTTCATTTCTCATTTACTAATTTTCAAATTTGCTAATAGTACCTACCCTTGTACTACCCTTTACCTTTTACCTTTTATCTTTTACCTTTTACCTTTTACCTTTTAACCCCTTCATTAATCATTAACCATTATTTAAATATTCATAAAAAAAAGTTCCTATTTCCAAAAAAATATTATACCTTTGTCATTATTTTAAATTCTAAAGCTATGAAACAACTATTTATTGCATTTCTCATTGTGTTAGGATTGAGTGCTTGTACCAATCCTGAAGAAGCTATAAAAGCGTATCAGCAACAAAAGGAAGCTATAGGTTTGCAAACTCCCGAAAAGCAAAATGAACTTTTAGGGCAGAACCCCGTTGCTTTTCAGCAGAACCTACAAGCGATAAGTAAACAATGCGCTGAGGTGTTAACTAACGCTAAAGGATTACCTTCTGATTTTGTAGTTAAAGAAGAGAAAGAGAACCAATACGAACTCTTGTCTCTTACTTCTGCTTATTTACTGAATCATCGTAAATATACCGAAGAAGAAGCCCCTGCTATCAAAGCCTTGGAAGAATCTCTTAAAGATGTAGATTTAGATAACGCTACCGATTTCGATGCGTATAATACTTATAAAACCTTAGTGCATAATTGCTTCCAACTGAAAATCTATCGCTATCAAGTGCAGTATGAGTTCAACGACCCGTGGGGTAAGATTTTAGCCGATTTCAATACGCTCAAATCACAAAATATTAAAGAAGATCTCACCCCTTTGCTCATCGAAGGCGTATCGGCTACCTCGGCTGAGACTACCAATGAACAGATTATAGCCTTAGTGCAAAAGGCAGTAAAAGATAACGAACTGTTAAACGCTCTTTCAGGACGCATTGCTACAGTAAACCGACTTAAAGCAGGACAACCTTTCCCTCTTTTTAAAGCTCTTACCGACTTGAACGATAAAGAAGTGAAATATGAGAGTTTACCCCTCAAAGGTAAATTGCTATTTGTAGATATATGGGCTACTTATTGTCCTGATTGCCGTAAAGAGTTGCCCGCCTTAGAAGCCTTACAGCAATCCTATAAAGGTAAGCCTATTGTCTTTCTCAGTATTTCAGTAGACCGTGATAAAGAAGCGTGGAAAGAGATGGTAAAGAATGATAAACTAAGTGGTATTCATCTGTATACCACCCCAGAAGTGAAAGATACTTATAAGTTTTTGTACGACTTGCGAAGTATCCCTCGCTATATGCTTATCGATGCACAGGGTAATATCATCAATAGCAATGCACCAATGCCTTCCGATGAGAATTTAAAGAAACTCATAGATACCCATTTGATGGCTATTAACAATCCCAAAGCCAAGTAACTTTTTTAAACCATAAACATACCATAAAATGAAAAGAATTCTATTTTTAGTAGCTTTATTGGTGGCAATTCCTGCCTCAGCTCAGTTGCTTCGTCATAATTTCGACGAAGAAGGCGACACTTTTATTCAAGGTATTGTACGTGGACAGTTTTGGGCTCGTCTTACCGAAACAAACCCTGGTACTACCGTACAAGGTGAACCTGCCGATAAGGTATTCGACCTTTCTGTAAGGCGTTATCGCTTAGGTTTCTTCGCCCAAGTAGAAAAGAAATGGTTGTTCTATATCCTAATGGGAAATAACAATCTCAACCAAAGTACCCTCCAAAGCTCCGATTTCCGTCTGCTTGACGTGCTCGGTCAGTATACTTTTAGCGAAAAATTGAGCATTGGGGTAGCCAAGACCACCTTTGCAGGAGCTGGGCGCTTTTCCAACGCTTTCTCTAACGGCTTTATGCTCACTCTCGACCCTTCCGTTTATTATCTTAACACCCTTAATCATTTCGATGATATGGGGCGTAGGATAGGTGTTTACGCCAAAGGTCAGTTAGGAAAAATTGATTATTTTGTGTCTTTGCAAAATTCACCTGCCCCCTCTGATAATGTTCGTACAGCTTTTAATTATAGCAAAGGGCAACCCAAAGTGCTTACTTCCTCTTACCTAAAATATGAGTTTTGGGACGATGAGAGCAACAAATTGCCTACTAGCGGAGGTAATGGCACTTATTTAGGAACTAAACACATAATGAATCTCGGTATTGGCTATGAATATCAAGCTAAAATGAGAGAAATCACTGATGGAACTAATACTTCCTATCGCGATTACTTCAATTTAGGAATCGACTTTTTTATAGATACTCCTATTTCTGAACGCAACGACGCTATTACCGCTTATTTAGGCTTTAACAGCACTCATTTTGGTAGTGATTATGTGAGAAGTGTGGGTGCTAATAGCATTTTTGCAGGAGGAACCTCTCTTAATGGAGCTGGCAATGCTACTCCCGCCATAGGTACAGGTAGTACCTTATTCTTGCAATTAGGCTATCTGCTTCCTAAATGGGAAAATTGTAATATCCGTGTACAACCCAATGCAGGCTGGCGATTTGCTAACTATAAAGCCCTCAACAGCAACGTGAATATCTATTCAGTAGGCGTGAATACTTATTTTAACGGACAAAAGAGCAAACTCTCCTTAGGCTATGAGAACCGCCCTATCTTCGATGCTACTGATAAAAAGGTAAGTACTCGCTTAGGTACTTTTGTATTGCAATACCAAATAGAGCTTTAAGAGAGAATATTAGAAAGTGAAAAGTCGTTTTTCTATCATATATTCTCCCTCCTAACTATTTAATTTGCATTGTATATCACCTCCTAAAAAATAAAAGAAGGCTGTCTGTTTTATATCAGACAGCCTTCTTTATATTAGTATTAACATTAACTGCTAATCATTAATCATTAAAAAAAGTGTTTTTTACTTTCTCTACAAAGTCTAACTTTTCCCAAGTAAAAAGCTCTACTTCTATCTTTTTTGTCTTGTGATAAGGTGACGAGAACACTTTGGTTACCACCTTAGGTGTACGTCCCATATGTCCGTAAGATGCTGTTTCGCTATAAATAGGATTGCGTAGTTTCAGGCGTTGTTCTATGTCATACGGGCGCAAAGGGAAGATTTCTTGTATCTTCTTCGCTATTTCACCATCGGTGAGGTTTACCTTAGCTGTACCATAAGTATTTACGTACACGCCCGTAGGTTCGGCTACCCCTATGGCGTAACTCACTTGCACCAATATCTCATCGGCTACTCCTCCAGCTACTAAGTTCTTAGCGATGTGTCGCATAGCATAAGCTGCACTGCGGTCTACCTTGCTCGGGTCTTTGCCGGAGAAAGCGCCTCCGCCGTGAGCTCCTTTACCGCCATACGTATCTACAATAATTTTACGACCAGTTAAGCCCGTATCGCCGTGAGGGCCTCCTATCACGAAGATACCCGTAGGGTTGATGTGGTAAATAATCTTGTCGTCAAAGAATGGCGCATATTGAGGATACTTTTTAATCACACGCGGTATGAGAATGTTCACAATGTCTTCTTTTATCTTTTGAAGCATCTTCTTTTCCGTGTCGAACTCGTCGTGTTGGGTAGAAATCACAATCGTGTTCACGCGCACCGGTTTGTTATCATCGCTGTATTCAAGGGTTACTTGGCTTTTCGCATCGGGGCGCAAATAGGTAATCTCTTTGTTTTCACGACGTAAATCGGCTAATTCTCTCAGCAAAGCGTGCGAGAGGTCTAAGGCAAGAGGCATATAGTTTTCGGTTTCGTTTACCGCATAACCAAACATCATTCCTTGGTCGCCAGCCCCTTGTTCTTCGGGGTTACCGCGGTCTACCCCCTGATTGATATCGGGCGATTGTTCGTGAATTGCCGAAAGCACACCACACGATTTGGCTTCAAACATATAGTCGCTTTTAGTATAGCCAATTTTCTCAATCACGTTGCGCGCAATTTGCTGTACATCTATGTAGGTGTTCGATTTTACTTCCCCAGCCAATATTACCTGACCGGTAGTAACTAAAGTCTCGCACGCCACCTTCGAATGAGGGTCGAAAGCAAGAAAGTTGTCGATTAGAGCATCGCTTATTTGGTCTGCGATTTTGTCGGGGTGTCCTTCAGAAACGGACTCAGAGGTGAATAAATATCCCATTGGTAATTATGATTTAGTAGAGGACGCAATTGTAAAGAAGAATGGGGAACCGACGTGAAAAGCAAGTAAAGATTACTGTTTTAGCATTTTTCGGGGAGTACCCCAAGAGGTTGCAATCAGTACAAATTTGTCCTCTTGTTATGTTTTTCGGTGCAAAGGTATAAAATAATTATAAATGAACAATTATAAATAAATAAATTTCTCTACTGTTCATTCGCTCACACCTGTTTGTCGTGCTAATTGCCTGTGTGGCTCGCACTTCACTGTGTGGCTCACACTAAAGTCCTATCACTATCCCAACACTCGGTATAAAACCACTGCTGAAAACACTTTTGTCCTTCTTGTAGAGCACATTGTAGCTCACACCTATCTGTATATACACATTACCCCCCATATTTTGCATATAACCAGCTCCCACATACAAGGCATCTTCCTCAGTATTGTATTTGTAATCGGTGCTTTTATGCTTCTGAGAGATAAAATAATGCTGATAAGAACTACTCACATACGCCACCCTACCTATGTAATAGGTTAAAGCAGGACCTACGCCCACTAACAAACTGCGGTAGTATTCCGAGTTTTGAAAAGAACCATTCACCACAGCAGCAAGCTCCAAATCCTCAGTGATTTTGTACCCCAAGCGTGGCGATACATCAATCCCCAATCCATAAGTAGAGTAGCCAATGCCTATATTTCCCCCATAAGTCCAAGGGTTAGGACGGCTGTTTTGGTAATCAGGGTCTAAAATGTTAGGACTTTGTGACCAAGCTAAGTGGCTCATAACAAGAAGTGTGATAGCTGATAAAAAGCGCTTCATATTCATATGTTTATATTTTTCGGCAAAGATAATAAATAATTACAAATAGCCAAATCTTACCTTATCAATAAACAATGGCGTATTTTTCTATAAGATAACACTTTTTTAGAAAAACCAATAACAGAACATAAGTGTAACTACCTTATAGCGCTCAGCCAAGGTGTACAAAGGCTTTCAGTAACATTCCTATATCTATCTTCCAAGATTCGTTCAAGCTTCCTATAAGCTTCCTATAAGCTCCATATAAAAATTTTTTTACCCAAAAAAATGCTCATAAAAAATATATTCATCACATTTTCAGTATATAAACTCTCAAAGTTCTAAAAACGCCATTTTGTCAATAAAGAGGCTATGAAACATATTTATTTTCTGTTTTAAAGTATATTTTTAGAAAAATATTCTAAAAGAGGAATCTCTTTTTTCTTTTGTTTGTTTTTCTCATTTTTTTTTAGAAAACTTTGCACTGAAAAATAAAGCGATTTATGAATTTGAAAAATTTATTAGTTTTTGTAGGTATTTTCCTTTTGGTATTACCTTCCTTAGCGCAAAATGTAACGATTAAGGGCTCGGTGAAAGACACGAAGGGTGAACCTATGATGGGCGCTTTTGTCTTTATAAAAGGCACCCAACACGGTACTTCTACTGATTTTGATGGCAACTATACCCTCAATGCCCAAATAGGCGATGTACTCAAATATTCATTTTTGGGAATGAAATCCGTCGAAAAGAAAGTAACGGCAGGTGTAACCCAGATAGATATCGTCCTTCAAGACGATATTCAGCAATTAGAAGGTACAGTGGTAACTGGCTATGGAGGCAAAAAAATAGCCAGTCGCACGGTGGCTTCGGTAGCTACTGTAAAAGGCAAAGATTTTGCCGAGACCCCTAATGCTAATATCACCGATGCGCTACAAGGTAAAGTGGCAGGTATGGTGGTAACTACCGAGTCCGGAAGACCAGGAGCAAGCTCTTCGGTACTCATTCACGGGCTCAACACGTTTATGTCAGTTTTTGATAAGACGATAGTCTCAGAACCTTTGTATATAATAGATGGTGCCCCTGTGAGTGGCGATATAATGACGATGTATAACCCTACCGATATAGAGAGCGTAACAGTACTCAAAGACGCTGCTTCTACTTCTATTTATGGAGCTCGTGCTGCCAATGGGGTGATTTTAATTACTACCAAAAGAGGTAAACGCAATGAGCGCACTCATATTACTATTAATCATCAGTTGGGCTTCTCAATGCGCACCAATGTAACTCGCAAATTCTTTGATAATATGGCGAGCCCACAAGAGTATATGGACTTTTGGGTAAAAAAAGACCCCAATGCTATTGTAGCTTTCGGTAGGCGTTCGGGCTACACTCAAACTACGGCAAGAGCTATCGCCGATAGTATCTTGGCGGCAAATCCTTATAATACACGTTGGGATAAAGTTTTCTTTCGCGATTTCGCTCCTATCTCACGTACCGATGTGTCTATTTCGGGAGGAAGTAATACTACTTCTTATTACATTTCGTTGGGCTACTTAGACCAACAGGGTATTAAGGCGCGTTCGGACTACAAACGCTATAACCTCAATACTAATTTAGACACTCAAATAACCGATTGGCTTAAAGCAGGACTTTCAATCTCCTTAGGAACTACCACTGCCGAAGGAGTATCGAATGCTGGTAGTGAAACCGATATATTGTCGCTCCCTATTTATTCTCCCAAAGAGAGCGATGGGAAGAGAAAGAATTACATTCCTTCTTTTATTAATCGTCAAAATGGCTTTTTTCACCCTGATTATATGGCTGAAAAATACCCTTCTATTGATTATACTGAGGATATATTGCCTATAGGGTATTTATTAATAGAACCTATCAAGAACTTAACATTTAAAAGCCAAGTAGGGATACAGTATAATGTAAATGAAACTGAAAGCAAAGGGCCTCTACCTTCTTATATAGATTATCGTTATAGTAATGATAGTAGCAAAACGGTAGCACAAACCTTTCGCTATCTCAATAAATACATACAGCGTACTTATACTAACCTATTGCAATACAAATGGAATATAAAGAACTTACACGATTTTGACTTCCTATTGGGGCAAGAATCTATCGAAACGCTGTGGCGCTCGTTCAACGCATCGTCTAAGGGGCAACCTTCTGATGCTTTATCAATGCTCAGCCACGGAACTAAAGAATATAATGTAGGAGATAGCCAGTCTGAATCAGGATTTAATTCCTATTTTACTCGTTTGGAATACTCTTATAAATATCGTTATTTTATAGACTTATCAGCACGCCGTGATGGTTCATCAGCTTTTGGTTCAAATAATCGCTATGCCAATTTCTGGGCGATAGGAGGAATGTGGAAACTCAAAGAAGAGAAGTTTTTGCAAAAGGTAAATTGGCTTACCAGCTTAGATTTGCGTTTTAGCACTGGTATTTCCGGCAACTCTTCTATTGGTGATTATCGCAATAGAACCTTGGTAGATGCTTCAAAATTATATAAGCAAACCCCAGGTTATTTTATTGCGATGCTCGGTAATCCCGATATTATGTGGGAAGAACAACAGAAAACAACACTCGGCTTGCATATCGGTATCGCCAAAGGTACTACTATCAATTTTGAAGTGTATGAGCGTAATACCCATAAAACTCTTGCACAACGTTATATAAACTCAGCGTCGGGCTTTACTTCTATTCCGGATAATATAGGTGATATGCAAAATAGAGGTTTTGACCTTACTATTTCAACGATTGCGTATAGAAGTAAGAATAATGATTTAAGCATACGTCCTTATTTCAATATGAATTACAATGAACAGAAGGTAACCTCGCTATTTTTGAGCAAAGATAATTTTGTGAATAGACTTTTTAATAATGGATATAGGCTAAATGAACCATTACAATGGGCATTGCCAATATTTAAGGGTATCAATAAAGATGGAGATGCCGAATGGTATCAACGAAACGAAGATAACCCTATGATACAACAAAAAGACGACTCCAAAGTTACGACCCAATTCAGTGAAGACCTAATACAAACTACAGGTAAGAAAATGTTTGCACCTATCAATGGTGGTTTTGGGCTAAGTGCTACTTATAAGAATGTATCACTCGATTTGGCATTTTCTTATGCTTTGGGCAAATGGCTCATCAATGAAGACCGATACTATACTTTAAACCAAAGCACTTTTGGAGGTAAGAATTTCAATAGAGAATTGTTTAACTATTGGAAACAAGAAGGTGATGATACAGAGTTGCCTAAACTCAGCAGTGCTTACTATATGCGCAAAGATACCCGCTTACTCGAAAATGCCTCTTATATGCGCTTGAAGAGTATAAGTCTAAGTTATGCGCTTCCTCAGGAGGTAATAGACCAAATGAGATTCTTTTCAGGGGTGCGCCTATATGCATCGGCACGTAATATTTTCACCATTACCAAATATTCAGGAGCCGACCCTGAGTTTTCTAATACGTTATCAAGAGGAGGTTATCCGCCTGCTCGTCAATTTACTATAGGTGTAGAACTTAAATTCTAAAAAGGGAAAATGAAAAAAATAATATATATAGCACTTTTATGTTCTTTTTTGGTGTCGTTGCCTACGGGTTGTGCTCGTTTGGACTTAGACCCCTATAATTACGCCAGTGAGAATACTAGCTTTAAAAATAAACGCGATGCCGAGATGTGGGTAAACGGGATGTATAACGCTTTGCGTGATTACAATCAGGGGCAACAGATGTATGCCTCAGACCTCCAAGCCGATTATCTCAATGCAGCTGCGGGAGCAATGGAAAAGTTGCCCGATATGCATCGGTGGTCTACGTTTGCTTCTTCAGAGCACGCTACTGCCTCTATATGGAAAGAACGCTTTCTTATCATTCAAGATATAAACACAGGTATTAAGGGGTTTCCTAATATACCTGAGCAATCAGAAATACAAGAACTTACAGGAGCTCTTTACTTAGGGCGAGCCTATTGCTTTACCTATTTGGTTACGCACTTCTGCAAGCCTTATAACAGTAGTACAGCAACTACCGATTTAGGTTTACCTCTGCTTACAGCTCCTACACTCAAGAACTTTCCTCCGCGCAGTAGTTTAGCCGAAACCTATGATTTTATACTCAGTGATATTCAGAAAGCCGAAACCTTATTGGCAAACCAAACAGGAGCAGCAGGAGCTGATACTTTCACCCTCGATGCTGCCAGAGCTCTCAAAGCAAGAGTCTTGCTCTATAAAAATGACTGGGCACAAGCCTACCAAGTAGCAGTAGCACTTATCAATACTAATCGCTATCCACTGGCTACCTCTGCCGATGCTTTCAAGAAAATATGGACAGAAGATGATAATACCGAGAGTATTATCCAGTTATACGCAGCTGTCAATGCAGGAGTTTATGAAACTTCCGATAATACCAATGAGCTCTATTTAGGCGAAAGTGAAAGTTTCTTTTTCCCAGGACAGATAGACGCTAATCCTAATGTGTTGCCTACTCAGGATTTTATAGATTTATTTACTACTGACGACTGGCGAAAAGATGTTTTCTTGAAAGAAGTAACCGTAGGGTTTAGCTCTCTTTATGCTGTAAACAAGTACCCTCGAAATAGAGAATTAGAACCTATTGATAGTTATAATTTTTATTATGGGCATAAGGCTAAGCTTTTCCGCATAGCTGAGACTTACCTTATAGCAGCCGAAGCTGCCTATAAAAACAATGATGAAACTAATGCTAAAAAGTACTTAAACCTATTACGTGCTGCAAGAGGGCTCAGTGCTATTACTACCTCAGGAAGCAACCTTTTTGCCGACATACAAAACGAGCGCAATAGAGAGTTAGCTTTTGAAGATTTCCGCCTGTATGACCTTAATCGCTGGGGATTGCCTGTAAAAAGAGGTACCCCTCAGGATGTAACGGCTATTAGGAATACTCCTGCCTCTGATTATAGTGAACTCAATATTCAGGTAGGAAGTAATTACTATTACAAAATAGTATGGCCTATGCCAGTAGATGATATAGACTACGAACAAGGCAATTGGAAACAAAATCCTAATTGGTAATCCTAATAATTAGCAAATTAGTAAATGTGAAAATTTGCTAATTTGCTAATTTTCTAATTTATAAAAATATGGAATATTACGAATTATACAAAAAACTAAAAACAGTTTTCGATACCCAGCGCGATACCGAATTACCCGAGCTGGGTATTCGTATTTTGCATAATAGCTTCTTCTCCGAAGGGGCTAAGTATTACTTGCCAGGAAGTCCGCATTTGTTTTGCCAAGAGCATAACTTATCGTTTCCTTCTCAGCTTAATGATGCGCAAGACGACCTCCATTGGGCTGATTATGATGTGGATTGTAATATTCATTTCCAGTATCATATAATACAACCTTTGGGAACTCCAAAAGCTGAAGGGGTGATTATTGTATTCCACGGACTCAACGAAAAGAAATGGGATAAATACTTACCGTGGGCTTATGGATTGGCAACACAAACAGGTAAGGCAGTAATGCTCTTTCCAATAGCCTTCCATATGAGTCGTGCCCCTGAGCGATGGAGCTCTCGCCAAGAAATGTACATTATTGCACAAAAGCGTATGAATGAGTTTCCGGATAATTCGGAAACCTCTTATGTGAATGCGGCGACTTCTACGCGTTTAGATGCCTTTCCTCAACGTCTCTTTTGGTCGGGTTTGCAAACGTATAACGATATAGTACAGCTCATCACCGACCTGAAAGCGGGCTTGCTCCCTACCATTGCACCTACGGCTACGGTAGACCTATTTGGGTATTCCATAGGCTCTTTCCTTTCTGTAATATTGATGATGGCAAATCCCAAAGACTATTTTACTAATTCCAAACTCTTTTGCTTCTGCGGAGGTATGACTATCGACCGTATGTTCCCCATCTCTAAATACATAATGGACGGACGTGCAGCGATAACAATGCAGAAAACCTTTGCCGAACTGCTTAGCACCAATTTCAAAAACGACGACCGCCTAAGACATTATCAAGACAGTAACCTTCATTTTGGTGAGGGTTGGTTCAAAACGATGTTGCGCTACAACTATTACCAGAAAGAACGTGAACAGCGCTTTTTGCAGTTGGAGAAGCAAATCAAAGCTTTAGTATTGGAGAAGGACGAGGTAACACCTCCTATTGAGGCACTCAACACTCTTAAAGGAGGCTACAGAAATATCAATATAGAGGTACAAATAGAAGATTTTCCTTATCCGTATACCCATATGAGTCCGTTTGCTCTCACTACCAAGAACGCTCCTCAAGTAACCGAGGCTTTTGAGAGGTTTGTAACATCGGCAGTAGCGTTTTATTTAGGTAAAAGATAAAAGGTAAAAGGGAAGTACAGGAATAACGAATGATAAACAAAAGACGAAGGGAAGGTGAACGAAGAGTGGGTCTACAGTGGGTCTACAGTGGCTCTACAGTGGCTAAAGGACGAACAAAAGACGAAGGAAAGACGAATCTATACCGAGGATAAGGCAAAGAAAGGTTATAGAAATATTGGCTATTAGGAGTTGCACTTGTGATGTATTTAACCTATATAATTGTAAATAACTACTAAACACTAACGGCTGACAACTGATGATAGATACACATACACACTTATATTCAGAAGAATTTGACGCTGACCGTACTGAGATGATCGCACGAGCCAAAACAGCTGGCGTAACCCGTTGTTTTATCCCAGCTATTGATGCGAGCTATACCCAGCGAATGTTTCAGCTGAAAAACGATTATCCTGACTACGTTTTCCTAATGAACGGTCTGCACCCTTGTAGCGTGAAAGAAAACTATCAGGAGGAACTTGCGCACGTTGAGAATTTGATGCAATCGCATTTCTTTTGTGCTATTGGCGAAATAGGCATCGACCTTTATTGGGATAAAACTTTTCTCAAAGAGCAACAAGAGGCTTTCCAGTGGCAAATACAGTTGGCTAAAAAGCATCAGTTGCCTATTGTTATTCACTGTCGAGAGGCTTTCGACGAAGTGTTTGAGATTTTAGAAACTGAAAAAAGTGACGACCTTTTTGGCATTTTTCACTGCTTTACGGGTACAGAAGCGCAAGCTCAGCGCGCTATTGGCTACGGCTTACATTTAGGTATTGGCGGAGTGGTAACTTTTAAGAACGGAAAGATAGACCAGTTTTTAAAAAATATAGATTTACAGCATATCGTTTTAGAAACCGATTCACCTTATTTGGCACCAGTACCTTACCGCGGGAAACGCAACGAAAGTGCTTATATAGTGAAAGTTGTAGAGAAATTATCGGATATATATGCTTTGCCCGAAAGCGAGATTATACGCCTTACTGACGAAAATGCTACAAATATATTTAAGATTTAATTAGGTATTATCAAATATATTTTGTTACTTTGCCTTTCGTTATCCAAAACAAGAGAATATAGAGTATCTGAAATGACCGATTATTTCAAGTCCATACGTCCGTTTAACGACAACGAAGTAGCACGTGCCTTGTCGCAAATTAAAGATAATCCTTTGATTCGAGCGATGATGGCTTATGCATTTCCTGATGAAACTCCTGAGGAGCGAGAGCGACGACTGCTTGCTTGTCAAAAGGTATCAGATTTTCAGGAGGATATAATGTATCAAGTGGTTACTAAGGCGATTGAGAAAAGTATTTCGGAATTTACCTGTGATGGGTTTGACGGTTTAGACCCCCGCAAAGCTTATGTATTTGTTTCCAATCACCGCGATATTGTTTTAGATACTTCCTTATTAAACGTTGCCCTATACGATAATCACCTCTCGATGACGGCTTCGGCGATGGGCGACAATTTGCTCAGGAAAAAGTATTTGAAGATATTGGCGATGCTCAACAGAAATATCATTATATATAGGAGTCTGCCCCCACGAGAGGCTTTGGAGCATTCTAAATTGGTATCGGAATACATTTACCACTGCATTACAGAAGAGCATCGCAATGTGTGGATTGCGCAACGAGAAGGGCGTACTAAGAACGGCGACGACCGTACCCAGCAAGGGGTTTTGAAGATGCTCACCCTTAATGCTCCCGAAGATATATCACCTTTGCAGTACCTGAAGACACTTAATTTAGTACCGATGTCGATTTCCTATGAGTTTGACCCCACCGATGTGTTGAAGTTGCCTGCACTTATTGCCCAACATAACGGGGTAGAATACGTGAAATCTAAAAAAGAGGATTTTGAGAACATCATTCAAGGCTTGTTGGGACAAAAAGGACGTGTGCATATTTCGGTAGGACAACCGCTGTACGACCAGATAGACACTATAGAAGCCACACATCAGCATCTTAACAAGCAATTGCAAGCCTTAGCTGAATGTTTAGACAGAGCTATTCATCAACAGTACAAGTTGTTTCCTGCGAATTATATTGCTTATGATTTGCTGAACGACACCTCTATATATAAGGAATACTACAACGAAAAAGATTTTCGACGTTTTGAACGCCGAATGAACAACCGAAGCAATTCTGAAGACCTTTCACAAAAGAAGTTTTTAGAGATGTACGCCAATCCTGTAAAGAACAAATTCGATGGAAACCAATAATTCAAAAGTGCTCCTCATCTATACGGGGGGGACTATCGGGATGATAAAGGACTACCAAACAGGAGCCTTGCGCGCTTTCGAGTTTGATAATCTTTACAAGCGTATTCCTGAGCTCTCGCACTTAGATTGTGAAATTTCGGTGCACTCGTTTGAGAAAGTGATAGACTCCTCGGATATGAACCCCCAGCATTGGATTGAAATTGCTGAGGTGATTGAAAGAGAGTATAATCACTACGATGGTTTTGTAGTGCTCCACGGCAGTGATACGATGAGCTACTCGGCTTCGGCTCTAAGCTTTATGCTACAAGGGCTTACTAAACCTGTAATATTTACCGGTTCACAACTTCCGATAGGCGATTTGCGCACCGATGCCAAAGAGAACCTCATTACCTCTATACAGCTGGCAGCCCTAAAAGAAAATGGTGAGCCGGTGATACAAGAAGTAGGACTCTATTTCGAGTACAAGCTCTACCGAGGCAACCGTACTACCAAAATAAACGCCGAGCACTTTCAAGCTTTTGCATCGCTGAACTACCCTCTGTTGGTAGAAAGTGGTGTACATTTAAAGGTAATGAAAGAGAACCTTTTACCCCGCAAGCAAAAGCAACACTTAGAAGTGTGGAAAGATTTTGAAACTAATGTAGCGATTATCAAGATGTTCCCAGGCATTACTGCATCTATACTGAATGGTATTTTCAATATCCCAAATCTGAAAGGGGTAGTGTTAGAAACCTACGGTTCAGGTAATGCTCCTACCGATGCGTGGTTTGTAGAGAGTTTGCAGAGTGCTATTAATAAAGGAATACATATAGTGAATGTTACCCAGTGTTCTGGAGGTAGTGTGATGATGGGCAAATATGAAGCGAGTGAAGCCCTCAAAAAGATGGGAGTGATAGACGGAAAAGACCTCACAACCGAGTCCGCAATCACAAAATTGATGCTTTTGCTTAAAAAAAATATTTCTCATAAACTATTCAAAATCAAGTTTGAAGAAAATATAGCTGGAGAAATTTAGCAAAAAATTAAGAAAAAACTTGTGGGATAGAAAAATAATTTGTTACTTTGGCATTCAGAAACAGCATAGAGAGAGGTGTCCGAGTGGTCGAAGGAGTACGCCTGGAAAGTGTATATACGCCACAAGCGTATCGAGGGTTCGAATCCCTTCCTCTCTGCTTCTTTCTAAAAAAAACAGAATAATTATTAAACATTAAATTATTAACTAACAATTTAAAAAGATTAAACAAATGAAAAAAATGTCATCTAAGCTACTTCTAGTAGCAATGTTAATTTTAAACGTGGCTATGGTTAGCGCTCAGGAAGCAACTGAAGCGATGCAACAAAGCAAAGGCTTCCACCAAGTATTTAAAGAGCGTTTCATTGAAGGGGGTCCTGCCTATATGGCTCCAATCTTGCTCTGCTTGATTATTGGTTTGGCAGTAGCTATTGAGAGAATTATTTACCTCAATATGGCGACTACCAATTCTAAAAAGCTAATTGCCGATATTGAAGAGGCATTGGATAGCAAAGGTATTGAGGCAGCTAAAGAAGTGTGCCGTAATACAAAAGGCCCTGTTGCATCTATTTTCTATCAAGGTCTTGACCGTTCATCAGAAGGTATTGATATGGTTGAAAAATCAGTAGTATCTTACGGAGGTGTACAGATGGGACAATTAGAAAAGAACGTATCTTGGATTTCGCTCTTTATTGCTATTGCACCGATGTTAGGGTTTATGGGTACGGTAATTGGTATGATTGAAGCGTTCGATAAGATTAGTTCAGCTGGTGGTTTGGACGCATCATTGATTGCTGGTGATATCAAGGTTGCCTTGCTTACTACAGTGTTTGGTTTGATTGTAGCGATGATTCTACAAGTATTTTACAACTACATCATTGCTAAAATCGACGCTATCGTAAATGATATGGAAGATGCTTCTATCTCATTGATAGACCTTTTAGTAGCAAGAAAAATGAAATAATTTATTCACCCATTAAACAACTTTAAGTATGTATAAAATAGCAAAATATGGAGCTCTTGCTTTGGGCGTAATTGGGGTGGTTCTATGGATTGTTTTGTCTTTCTTTACAAACGCTGAGGATCCCAACAATGGTACAATGCAAGCTTTGTTTGTGCTCACTTATGTTCTTTTAGGTATTGCTTTGTTGGCAGTAATCATATCAGCGGCACAAAACATTTTAGCTTCACCAAAAGCACTTAAGAAAACGCTTATCTATACAGGAGGATTTGTGGTAGTTCTTCTTTTAGCTTATATCTTCTCATCAGGAGCTGTAGAAGCTAATGCCAGTGACGAAGTGAAGAAAGCCAGCGAATCTGTAAGAAAATGGGTAAGCACAGGTTTAATCGCTTTGTACATATTGGTGGCGACAGCCATAGTAGCTCTTATAGCTTCCAATGTGAAAAAAGCACTAATGAAATAAGAAATTATGGCAAAACGTTCCGCACCCGAGGTAAATGCAGGTTCAATGGCTGATATTGCTTTCTTGTTGTTGATATTCTTTTTGGTAACGACAACTATTGAGAGCAACTCAGGGATTACTGTAAAGTTACCTCCTAAACCACAAGAAAATACGCCACCACCTCCACCAGTAAAAGAGAAAAACGTATTGGTAGTGGTAGTGAACAAGTACAACCAGTTGTTAATAAACAACGAAGTTAAGGAACTTAAAGACGTAAAAGAAACAGCGCTTAATTTCTTGGATAACAATGGAGATGGTTCTTGTACTTACTGTAAAGGTAAAAGAGACCCTCTATCATCAGACAACCCAGATAAAGCAGTTATTTCTTTGCGCAACGACCGTGAAACTTCATATCACACTTATATAGCTGTACAAAATGAATTGATTAAGGCATATAATGAGTTACGTGAGCGTGAACGCAGACGTTTGTTCCCTAACGAAGTACCTTACGTTCAGATAGAGGAAGAATTTAACGCAGCTCGTACTCCTAAAGACAGGAAAGATGCGTTAGAACCTAAAATCGTGAAATTACAGGAGCTATTCCCAAGAAAATTGCTTGAAACAGCACCTAAGAAACACTAAAATTAGAAGGATATGTCAAAATTTACAAAAAAGAAAAGTGGCGAAACGCCCGCTGTTTCTACGGCTTCTTTGCCAGATATCATCTTTATGCTTTTGTTCTTCTTTATGACAGTAACAGAATCTAAAGATAGTGATTTGATGGTACAAAATAAGTTGCCAGTGGCAGATCAGGTACAAAAATTGGACAAGAAAGACCCAGTTGTGTACATTTATGCAGGGAAACCACTTCCTAAGTATCAGGCTAAGTTTGGTGTAAACGCTAAAATCCAAGTGAACGATAAATTCATTGATGTTTCGGAGGTAAGCCACTATATATTGAATTATAGAGAAGGTTTACGCGATGCACTAAAAGATGTATTTATGACCGCTTTGAAAGTAGATGCTGATACCAATATGGGATTAGTGAGTGATATTCGTGAGAAATTACAAGATGTTAATGCCTTGAAATTGACTTATATCGCTCGTGAAGGTTCTCCTTTAAATCAAAAATAAATAAGAAACATATTTCTGTGTTAAAAAGACTACCTTAAAAATTAGGGTAGTCTTTTTTTGTTATTATCAATAAAAATATTACTTTTGCATTATTAAAACAAGTTAATAGTAATTATTTATGAGAAAAATCGTTTTACTTTTTGGATTACTCCTCAGTGCAGGAGTAGCTTCAGCACAGTCGTTTGGGGCTGGTGATGTACAAATTAATGGAGGTCTTGGTGTTTCAGGTCCAGGAGCTATGATATATGGTTCAGTGGACGTTGGGATTAACGACCAAATAACTGTAGGAGGTGAGTTATTTTACCGTGGTAGAAACTACAATAGCGTAAAATACAATAATATAGGTGTTTTAGCTACGAGTAATTACCACTTCAATAAACTTATAAGAAGACTTCCTTCAAACGTAGATTTGTACGGTGGTTTAAGTTTGGGATATTACAATTGGAATAATGATTATAAATATGACAATTGGGATCCTTATTATGACTCAGGATTTGCAGTGCGTCTTCAAACAGGGGGGCGTTACTTCTTTACAGAAAACTTCGGTGTGAATGCTGAGTTGTTTGTAGAACACAACTCTTTTGCAACAGGAGGTTTTAAAGCAGGTGTTACTTATAGATTTTAATAACTTAAAAAATGAAAAAAGGGACTTCTGAGGGAGTCCCTTTTTTATTATGTTTTTTTAGCTTCTTTTAGTAAGTAAGCTCTGAATAAACGCAATTCGTCCCAACTGTATCTTTCTTCTGTCTTTTCATAAAGACTTTTCAGGGTAGTAAGTTCTTCGTTTTCTTTAAAAATTGTATTCAGTTCATTGATAGTTTCCTCAGGAAGTACCTCAGTAATAGCAATTTTGTCTTGTTCTATGCATTTGGCTATGTGAGAATAGATAGTAGCCTGTGATAGTGTACGCTCTTTGGCTATTTCGGCTACTGTTTTACCTTCTTTCCAAAACTGAAGTGTAATATCATAAGTAGAGCGTTTTTCCTTCTTGGGCTTATCGTCTTTGGAGAGAGGATATTCGCCTATAAAGAGTTTTTCGTTCTTTAAAATATTATTAATTTTTCCGGTGAGTTCACTGTACAAAGTTTCTAATTTGGCTGAATGTATCTTTTCTTTATCAAAAGGTTGGTCGGATTGTACTAATTGTATCATTTGTTCTAAGCGGAAGAGCTTCTTTAGCGTTTCGGAAAGACTATTGTCTAACTCTTTTAGTTCGGTGAA
Source organism: Capnocytophaga sp. oral taxon 336 str. F0502 (assembly GCF_000411575.1). Taxonomy (NCBI): domain Bacteria; kingdom Pseudomonadati; phylum Bacteroidota; class Flavobacteriia; order Flavobacteriales; family Flavobacteriaceae; genus Capnocytophaga; species Capnocytophaga sp. oral taxon 336. The sequence goes on from NZ_KE150490.1 coordinate 138,870, forward strand.
AAATTGTTTGACTTTTTTCTGATTGGCTATCTTTCCTTCAACTAATAGCACTTCATACCACAATTGTTCTAAGAGCGGTGTAAAATAAGTGATACCTTTGGCTACGCGTTCGAAAATATGCTGAACATCGGTTGCATTATTGAAAAGTGTTTTGAGTTGCTTGATGAATTTTTCGGAGACGGTAACGAGTTCTTGCACTCTTACTAACTGCTGTGATGCCCAATCTTTATATAGGTTCTTATTGCCAATTTCACCTGAATAACTATTGCGGTGTAACACCCATTCTTCTAAAAGAGTATTCCATTGGAAAGTGTTTAGAATATTCTCCTGCAAAAATTCGGTTTTTCCTGTATAACAAGCGGTTTGTACTTCTTTTTCGGAGGCTTTGTTCTCGGCATAACCTATCACTTCACCATTGTTGTTGATACCATTAGCACTTACTGAGGAAAGCAAAATCAAGCCGTCTAACGAGCGCAGGCGCGAAAATGCTACATAGGCTTGACCTGAGGCAAATACGCTTGCCAAATCTAAGATGGCTTTCTCGAAAGTGAGCCCTTGACTTTTGTGTATGGTAATTGCCCACGCCAAGCGCAATGGGTATTGGGTAAACGAGCCCAGGCGCTCTTCTTCTATATCTTTGCTTGTTTCATTCAGTTTATATCGTACGTTTTCCCATTCGTAGCGTTCGACGTTTATGACCCTTCCACCGTCTAATTTCACGGTAATTTCACCTTCGGAAAGAGAGACCACTGTACCCATCTTTCCGTTGAAAAACAGGTGTTCTCCTGAAATGTCATTTTTGATGAACATTACTCTTGCGCCTTCTTTTAGCTGAATGACTTTTTCGATAGGGTAGAGGTATTCGGGAAAATCATCAACAATATCAGCCTCGTAAGAGAATAGGGGAGAAGTGAGCTTACTCATTTCGCGTTGGTTCATTGCATCGGCTTTAGCGTTGTGAGTGGTAAGAGTGATATAATCTTTTAGGTGTTTTTTAGGGAAATCTGGCTGTACATACTTTTCTAACTGTTTGATATCGTCAGAGGTAAGTTGGTTTTCACGCAAGTGATTTAAAATGGAGATAAATAGCTTATCAGTTTGTCGGTAAATGGTTTCGAGTTCTACATATAGCAAAGGATTTTGAGTTATGACTTCGGACTGAAAAAAATACATTCCTTTATAATAATGTTTGAGCACTTCCCATTCCTCTTGTTTAACTACGGGGGGCAACTGTAATAAATCGCCGATGAAGAGCACTTGTACGCCTCCGAAGGGTCGTTTGTCTTTTCGGATAAACTGCAACATATAGTCCATAGCATCGAGCACATCGGCACGGAGCATACTCACTTCATCTACAATTAGCAATTCCATATTGCGGATAACCTGCTGTTTATTTTTGTGCATTTGGAAGTGTTTTCGCAAAGAAAATTGGTTTTCGAAGCGCAAGAATTCATTCACAATAGGGGGATTGCTGAGTGTTGGTAAGAAAGAAGCAAAAGGGAGTTGGAACATCGAATGAATGGTTACGCCACCAGCATTGAGAGCAGCAATACCCGTAGGGGCAACTACCACCGTATTTTTATAACAAGTATTGATGATTTTGTGTAGCAGAGTAGTTTTACCTGTTCCTGCTTTCCCTGTGAGAAAAATATTTCTATTTGTTTGATTTACAAGTGTAAGTACGTACTCTTCCATACCATTTGTTTGGTTGTTATCATTTAAAACGCAAAGATACGAAACTTATTTTAATTAGCAAATTAACAAATTAGGTGTGAACTACACAGCCAAATTTTGGTAGGAAGGAGGGTAGGTTTAGCTTATAGAAAGCTTATAGGAAGCTTATAGGAAGCTTATACGAATCTTGGACGATTGGTATAGAAAGGGTATATAAATAGTTGAAAGTGAATGGTTAAGAGTGAACGTTTTTTTGTAAAAAAGGTACTGAAAAGTAATTGTAAAGGAGTGGATAAATAAATCTTTTTTACTTTTCTTTTGTTACTATTAATTTTTTTTGCTACTTTTGTCACATTAATAATCAACCTTTAAAAATATTCACAGCTATGATTAAAAAAATCTATCAAGTAGCCATAGGCATTGCTGTATGTCTTGGCTTTGTGGCTTGTAACTGCAATCAAGCTACTTCTAATGAGAATAAGAGTAGAAGTTCTTATCAAATTAAAGTAACTACCCCCCCCCGTCCAGCTGGGCAAACAGATGTACTAAACCTTACTACACCTAAAATGGATACGGTGCGTATAGGAATCATCGGTCTTGGAATGCGCGGACATAGTGCGGTAGAACGTTATATGCACGTGCCCGGAGCGAAAGTTACAGCTATCTGCGATATACGTCCTGAAATGGTAGAAAAAGCGCAACAAGTAATTGAAAAAGCAGGGCATAAGCGTGTAGCCCAGTACACAGGTGATGAAAATGCTTGGAAAGCGCTATGTGAGAGCAAAGATGTAGACCTCGTGTACATTGTAACTGACTGGAAACATCACGTACCAATGGCGCTTTATGCTATGGAACACGGTAAACACGTGGCAATAGAAGTGCCCGCAGCTCTTGATATGGAACAGATTTGGGCATTGATTAATATGAGTGAAAAGAAACGTTTACACTGTATGATGCTTGAGAACTGCGTGTATGACTACTTTGAAATTACTACTCTTAATATGGCACAACAAGGGCTCTTGGGTGAAGTGATTCACGGCGAAGGTTCTTATATTCATAACTTAGACGACTTTTGGACTGAGTATTGGAACAACTGGCGTTTAGACTACAATGTTAAAAATCGCGGAGATATATACCCTACGCACGGTATAGGTCCTGTATGCCAAGCGCTTAATATTCACCGAGGAGACAAGATGAACTATTTGGTTTCATTCGATACGCACGCTTTTAGAGGTAAAGAAGTCTACAAACGCGTAATGGGCAAAGAAGATCCTAACTTCCAAAACGGTGACCTTACTGTTACAATGATTAAAACTGAAAAAGGGAAAACCATACAAATACAACACGATGTGGTAACACCACGTCCATATTCACGTATGTATCAGCTTACTGGAACAAATGGATTCGCGAATAAATATCCAATAGAAGGTTATCTTATTCAGCCAGAAAGTATAGCAAAAGACGAAGTGCCTAACCACGAAAATCTTTCGACACACAGCTTTATGCCCGAAGAGGCTAAAAAAGCAATGATGGAAAAATACAAACCGCGTATTCTTAGAGAATTGGAAACTAAAGCAAAAGAAGTGGGCGGTCACGGAGGTATGGATTTCATTATGGACTATCGCCTCATCTACTGTTTGCGCAATGGTTTGCCTTTGGATATGGACGTGTATGACCTTGCTGAATGGTGTTGCTTAGCTCCTCTTTCTAAACTATCATTAGAAAACGGTAGTGCTCCTGTAGAAATACCTGATTTTACTCGCGGAGCTTGGAATAAACAAAAAGGTTACAAACACGCGTTTGCTAATTAGAATCCCCACCCCTTTCCCTCCCCCAAGGGGAGGGGGTAGGATAATATATTTTTCTAACTATTTATATTGCATTCTCTCTTCCTTGGGAGGGGGCGAGGGAGGATTATATAACTTATGTCAAACGTATTACGTCTTCCTGCGGAACAACTATATGCAAAAGAATTAGAGGCTTTAAAAGAAGAGGATAAAAAACAAGAAAAGCCCATAGGCTGGCAATTGTCGCCTAAAGCTGTGCTGAAATTTGTAACTGGAGGTACTGCCAGCGGGGTAGAGATTACCCCTAAATATATCGGTCATAACCGCTTGGTGGAGATAGCTATAGCTACACTCCTTACCGACCGCTCACTATTGCTTATAGGCGAGCCAGGAACCGCCAAATCGTGGCTTTCCGAGAACCTTACTGCAGCCATTTGCGGTGATTCGGGCAAAGTGATTCAGGGTACTGCGGGCACCAGCGAAGAACACATTCGCTATTCGTGGAACTACGCAATGCTCTTGGCTAACGGGCCATCGCACGAAGCCTTACTTAAATCACCTATTTATCGCGCGATGGAAACAGGGACTGTCGCTCGTTTTGAGGAGATTTCACGTTGTGCCTCCGAAGTGCAAGACGCACTGATTTCTATTCTATCGGAGAAGAATATTGCCATTCCAGAACTCAGTGAAGAATTACCTGCTCAGCGCGGTTTCTCTATTATTGCCACAGCTAATACCCGCGATCGTGGTGTAAACGAAATGTCATCGGCACTCAAAAGACGTTTCAACATTATTGTGCTACCTGCCCCTGCTACTTTAGAAACTGAAGTGTCTATCGTAACCAAGCGCGTAGCCGAGATTTCTAACAATTACAAACTGAAAGCTGCCTTGCCAAGCAATGAAGCTATAGAGAAGATTGTAACTATTTTCCGCGAATTGCGCGAAGGAGCTACTTTAGACGAAAAACAAAAGCTCAAATCTCCTAGCGGAGTTATTTCTACCGCCGAAGCTATTTCGCTTATCACCAATAGTATGGCATTAGCAGGCAGTTTTGGCAACGGCACTGTTACCGATGAAGATTTAGCATCAGGATTGCAAGGAGCTGTAGTAAAAGATGAAGATAAAGATAAAATGGTGTGGAAGGAATACCTTGAAAATGTAATGAAGAAACGTGGAGCATCGTGGCGTGAACTTTATAACCAATGTTCAGCAATGAACAATTGATAATTGACAATTGATAATTATCACATTGGCAAATTGGCAAAATTACACATTTCCACATAGTAATAAATAAGTGAATTGTATTCAGGGTGTGCTTGAATCCACTGATGCAAGATAGGTATAAAGGTGGCGATAATCTCTTTATCGCCACTTTCTAATATATGTTTGCTATAAGCAATATAGATTTGTTCTGCCAAAGGCATAATAAGTATACCTTGGTATGACTTAGGTGCGAAATCCTCAGCGCGCAGAAACGGTATCACGTCAGTAATTACTTCCAAATATTCCTCACGATCTTTATACGCTTTGTGCAACTGCTCTGCTAAGGCAGAAAACGCTTTTGAAGGCATCGTGAAATACATACCTTTCAAATTCTCGTACAGCACATCAATAAGCGCTATTTTTCCTGTTTTGCGCAACTGTGCAAAGAACTTCACGTATTGCCAAAGCAGTTGGTCAGTGATGAGCACTTCTTCAATGCTAAAACGCAGGTTTTTGAGTGCTTGCACATATTGCAGAAAAGTGTCTAAGTCGTTTTCGACTACTGCCCTCTTGCAAAAATCGTAATACACCCAGCCCAACGAATATTTGTTGATACTGCTATCGTTTTCCTTAAATTCCTCAAGAGCGATGCGCAACGCCTCTTCTAAGTCACCTGCTTTGCGCAAAGCCGTTACCTCACTTATCATCATTTCTTTACAACTCTAAAAAGGGTGATTTTCTCATTGCCCGAAGCAACCATAGTTTGCTCATCTACAAAGAGTAGCGCGTGATAGACTTTATCTGAAAGTTGTTGCCAGCTCCTACCTTGGTCGTTAGAGAAGAAAAGACCATTAGGCGAAGTTGCCACCAAAGCATTTCCCTCACTATTAGGAATGTATTGCACACAACTGGCATAGCCAATAGCCTTGTCGGTCGCGATAGGCTGCCAAGTTTTACCCCCATCAAAAGTGAGTGCGCCAGAGCCTTTGCGCTCTGTAGGTTGTTCATAATCGCCACCGAGAACAATACCCTGCTGGTCCTTGTAGAAAGCTATGGTGAAAGCCCCTTGAGTAGCTTGCCCTTGGGCGAGAGGTAGGGTAGCGAGGGCTTGCCATTTATAGCCCTTGTTGTCAGAGAACAACACCCTGCTCTTACTGCCGCCTGTTACTACCCATAGTTTGTTGCCATAGTGCGCCAAAGCTGAGTTGCTAGCTGCGAATACACTTTCACCCTCTTCGAGTTTGGGTGATTGTGACCACGAGAGTTTCGTCCATTGTTGTCCGCCGTTGAGCGTTGTTACTACCGATAGGCGATTATCGATAGGGTCGCCTATAGCGATGCCAAATTGGTCGTCCGTAAAGCGCAATACATCGTAAAATACATCGGGGTGTTCCTCGCGATACACTTCTTCCATACCACTTTGTTCTGCTTTGTAGAGCAATGCAGGGTTGCCGATAGAGAACATAAAAAAGTTCTGACTCGTTGCTGCCACCGCGCGAAAATCTGAAATCACCCCGCGATTCTTCAAGTTAGAAGTCGCAATGGTTTGGTTTTGCGTGTTGATAAAACCAAAGGTAGCATCGGAGCCTGCAAAAGCTACGTTTTTCTCTAAGAGTACCATTGCACGCACGCTTATTTTTTCCAATGAAAAAGACTTTACCTCCACCAATTCGATAGTAGTGTCCTTATAAGGATTAGAGTGCTTACACGCCCCAAGGCAAAGCAATGTAAAAATAATAGCAATATGTTTCATATCTCAGTGATAAACAAGGACAAAAATAGTGTTTTTGGTTCAAATAACAAAGAAAGGATATATTTTTTCTCAACACTGACACGATTTGTCACAGTAACGCCCTACTTTTGCACTGTGAAACTAAAAAGACAATCATTACTAAAACTTTTTTGAACAATTCTAAGACGTATTTTAGAGAGGATTAGAGAATCTTTATCACTTCTCCTAAGTCCAAATACACTAAATATTTTCCTTTTACTTGCCAGCCTATGGCTGTTAGGTTTTGTTGGTAATGCTGTAGTTGGGTGCAGTATTGGTCGTTGGGTTGTCCGGTTTTGTAATCTATGATATAGACTTCGCGAGTGGTGGGGTTGTAGGCAAGCCGGTCGGGACGGAAATAGTTGCCGTTAGCGTCTATAAATTCACGTTCGGTAAAATATTCGTAGTCCTTGCTAAAGAAAGGTGCTAAAGTGCTGTCGCTAAGCAATCGTGCCATTTGAGGTTGCAATAACTCGTATTGTTCGGTAGTAATAGTGTCCTCTTGTAGTGCATCGTTGAGCACAGCGTCGAGGTCGGTAGCGTAAGTGATTTTCGAGAATAACTCGTGAATGAGGTTGCCGCGCTCCAAGGCTTCTTGTTGGTGAGTGTCCCATAGCAGGGAAGCCCCTGTCGCAATCTTGTAGTTCGGATGCTGCCAACCTTTTTGGAAAGGAATAGATGATTCTTCTGTAGCTTCTTTCTCTTTCTTCTTAGGAAATACAGCACTTCCAAAGGTATATTCCACTACATCGCTATTCCACTGTCCGTTTTCTTCTAAAAACTCTTTAAAGAGTGTGCCATAAGTCTCGGCACTGCTTTTGGAGAGTGAGGTGATTACATAGAGAAATGATTCGGGACGCGTCATCGCTACATATAACACATTTAGCTGGTCGAGGAGGTTTTGTTCGTGTAGTTGCATCATAAGCTCTTCGGCTTGTGCGTCGTAATTCACTAAGCTTTTATTGCTGTTTACCAGCAGATAGTCAAAACCGTTAAACTGCTCGTGATTTACGGGAAACCAAAGTTTTTCGGTGTGAGTATCGATGAGTTTGCTATCGGCAAAAGCGTAGATAATCACGGGGGCAGAAAGTCCTTTGCTCTTGTGAACCGTCATCACGGTAATGGCGTTTAAACCTTCGGGTGAACTGATGCTGAGCTTTTCTTGTTGGTCGTCCCAGAACTCTAGAAAATCAGCTAAACCTCCTTTGCGTGCATTCTTAAAATCGAATACAATATCCATAAAGTGAGTGAGATAAGCATCGGAAGGGCGAGCGAGATCAAAACAATTCACCGCCAAAGCTACTCCTTCGTATAGAGAATATTGGTTGAACAACTCTATAGAAAACTGAAAATCGGCAAGGAAAGTGTTTATGGGTTCTTCTACATATTTGCTGAGGAATAGGTGAGGGTCTTTCGTTTCTTTAAAACGAAGATAATCAAAGAGTAATTGCAGTTTGAGTTCTTTACTTTCAGGGTGGTAGAGCAAACGTAATAGGGTGATGAGAAACTGTACCGATGCCACGTTTTTCAGAAATAGCGAATCGGGGGAAATTACATTTCTTTGTTGTTCTGAAAGGAAAGAAGCTACGGCAGCCCCTTCGCGGTTTGTTCGCACCAATATAGTAATATCCTTATCGGCAGCCCCTGCTCGGTTAGCGTGCTCTATTTTTTCTAAAATTGCTTCACAATAACTCCGTTCGCGCGGTGAAAGTACTACAACATTGCTGTTGTCTTCTTCTGTAGGCACTTCTTCTTCTCCGACTTCTATAAACGAAAGATTGAAATAGCCTTCGGGTAAGGATTGGTCTCTTTTGTTTTTGGGATAATCCTGTATGGAGTTCTCATAAAGTTTTTTGTATGTATCACTTTGGAAAAGGTCTGCAGCAAACTTAAAAAAATGGTTGTTAAAATCGATAATGGCTTCTAAACTGCGAAAGTTTTCATTGAGGTCTTTCACTTCTCCTTTGATGCGGAAAGGGTTTACTTCATTGTTATACAGACTCATAAACTGCTCCGCTTTTCCTCCTCGCCAACGGTAAATCGATTGTTTGGCATCGCCTACAAGTAATACCGACCCGCACTTATTGTTCACCTCACTTTGCACTGCATTGAGGATAAGCGGTATAAAGTTTTGCCATTGCAGTACTGAGGTGTCTTGAAACTCATCGATAAAATAGTGGCGGAATTTCTCACCGATACGCTCGTAGATAAAAGGTGCAGGCTGATTGCTGAGCTCTGAGGAAATCACTCCGTTGAACTCCCATATAGGCAAGATGTTTTCTTCTTCTTTAATGTTCTCTATTTCTTTTTGTATGCGGTTGAGTAAAGCCAAAGGCACAACATATCTCAGTGCGTTGTTCGCAAAGGCAAGAGCACCAAAAGCCTTTTTGATTGCCAAAAACAAGTTGGCAATCATCTCTTGCAAACTATCTATCAGAACAGTGTCGTACTTCTTAGCCGCTGAACCAGAATAAAGAGGTTCGCCTTCTAATAGATTGTTTTGCCAACCACTGCCCCACGAAGGCTCCTTAGAGTTGTCGGCAGTGAGGTTATCGAAGAATTTGTATAAATGTCCTCCATTAAAAGCGCCTTTATCCAAACCGTGCTCACACATCAGTTGCATAAAGTCTTGGGCAGAAGTTTTAATGCTTTTCAGGGCATTGTTGCGTTGTTTGAGTAAGGTATTTTTAAGGGTTAGAAAATCAGGTATTTCCTTGTCTTTCAGTGATTGTAATTGCTCGTAATGGTTCTCATTGGTAAGCATTTCAGCTACGCCTAATAATTCTTTAGTAGTATCCCAACTCTTGTCGTCATCTATCTTTTCATTGGCAAAATCGATGAGCAATTGGGTAAGCTCGGGGTCGTTTCCTGCCTGATTCATCAAATTATCAACCGCTCGCTCTAGTAAAGCCTTGCTGTCCAACTGTACTTCAAAGAAAGGATTGAGATGCAAATCCTGTGAAAAGTGGCGTATCAGTTGGTGATTGAACCCATCGATAGTACTGATATTAAAGGCCGCGTAATTGTGCAGTATATGCTCCAAAGCCTTAGCCGAACGCGTTCTCAGTTCTTCGTCGGGGAGATTCAATTCCTTTGCTAATTCAGTAAACATAGTGTGAGGTTTAGTGAGCATTTTGTCCTCACTGAATACCCCCAATAACTCTATGATGCGGTTCTTCATTTCAAAGACCGCCTTATTGGTAAAGGTAATAGCGAGTAACTGCCTAAACAAATCGGGTTGCTTACTGCCGAGAATAATTCTCAGATAAGCTTTCACCAGACTGTAGGTCTTTCCAGACCCTGCCGAAGCGTTGTATATAGTATAATTTGCTGAAGGTGTATTCATTTTTTACCTCTTACCTTAAAACTGCGCTGCAGGAGCAGTATCGTTGTTGAGCTTCTTGTCTACCGAATTGTTCTTTCCTTTGGAGAAATCGTAGCTAACCCCTAATACAAACATATTGCGGTTGTTCTCTATGTACGTATAGCTATGCTGGTTTACCAAACCTTCGTAACTGCTCTTCATCTTGTATTCCGAAGGCATTCCTAACCAAAACACACCACCTTTAAGTGTCCAACTACCTAACTGGTATTCTATAAAAATATCATTGTTATTTTCATAAGTGCTCATAGTGTTGCCGTCTATGTAATAAATAGGAAAGTTGAAACTGTAATCTACCCTCAAATCTTTATAGGTAAAAGTAAGTGATAGGTTGTTGTCGATATAATCATTGCGAGCGCGTAGTCCAGCATCAGTAACCAAAGTCTCACGTGTAGGGGCTATATTAGCTGAAAATACAAATAAATCATTCCTTAATGGTTTAAAAGTACCATCTAATGAAAAGCCAAACTCCTCGTGATATTTACTGTTTTCATAAGTGCTGAGTAGTCCATTGCGTACAGGGTCTTTGATATAAATATCAGTAATTACTCGTTGGGTGTTTTTGTAGAAGGGTTGAAGGTTAAAATCGGTGTACTCATTGTTGAAAGTATAAGAGAGTCCAGCCCAAAATATATGTTGTGATTTTAGGTAAGGATTTCCTGTCTCCAAGATGTTCGGCGCTTGTTGTGCTATATTGCTACTGAGTTCTGCACTACGCGGACTGCGGGGTACATAGTAACTTGTGAGGCGCAAACTCTGGTTATTAGCTAATTCATAACCCAACACTACCTTCGGCGTAAACACCCATTCGGTAAAAGTGTTTTCGGCACTACGGTTGTGGGTGTGGGTAAGCCCAGCACTGGCTCTGTACATAAAATTAGCCTTTTTGCCTACAAACTCGGTGTACAAATACTGATTGGTATAGGTAACATCGTAAGCCGAAATACCTGCCAAGTTACGTAAGTCGTTGTCGATAAAAGTACTGCTAATGCGGTAGCCCGAATTGAGTTTGCCTATAGTAAACTGATGAGTATGTGCTACTTCACCTACCCAACCGCGTTGTTTTACTTTCAAATTCATATCATCGTCGTACACATTCTGCTGGGTTGCGGTCTCCCATTCTTTTGAGAGGTTCTCTTTGGTAGTGTTGTAATAACTCCCCACGGCGTTCACGCTCAATTCATCACGTCTGCCTAATTTTTTAGAGAAGTATAGGTCTACTTTGGGGCGCAGCCAGTGGTCGTGACTTTTACCTGATAATGTGTGATGGCTAATGGTTGTACCTTGTGTAAATAGGTTTATGCCATTGCTATGTGCAGAGCGATTCAAAAGCTCCATTCCTGCTTTAACTTGAAAATTGTAGTTTTGTGGTACTACTGCGCTATAACGTACCGAAGCGTTGTGCGCATTATAGCTAAACCCTGATTTTGACTGTTGGTCGTTTGCATAACGCACACCCGATAGTTCATAATCGGAATGTTTTTCATAGTATCTATCGTTGTAATCGCGAAACTCCAATTTGTATTCCACTCCCAACGTATGCTTGCCTTTGGTGTAGTTACCATAAGCCGAAGCATCTACAAAACCCGTAGTAAATGCCGAAAGCCCATCTACCCCTACCGAATACCCTTCTTCAGCCGAACGTGTGATGATGTCCACCACAGTATCAGCCCTATTGCTCCAGCGCGCAGGCGGAATATCGTAATAGTCTATGCGTGCCACGTTTTGAGGGGCGATACCGCGTATTTGCAGGTCGGTTACTTCTACACCATTTACCAATACCAAGAGCGTACCCCTTTTAAGGGTAGCAATCTGGTTGGTTACAGGATTGAGGTGCAGGTTAGGCAAACTGCGCAAGAGGTCTTTGGCATAGCGTGCTTGTTCCACAGCTTTCTTTTCAAAGGTAAAACTCGCCTTATCGGTATATTGTGTTTTGTGCTGTGCTTTTACAATTACCTCATTGAGCACAATCGTATCCAAAGGTGTTTCAGGCACTACTTCTTGCGCTGTAGTGGTCATAAAATAAACTAATAGTAAGCTGGTTAAAAGGAGTTTCATAGTGTTAATCTTTCTAATTTTGCAGGGTCATTTCTATTATCCCAAAAAGAAAGTATTTCAATTCTGTCGGTTATGCGGTAAATAATAGAGAAATTTTTAAGAACTAATAGACTCCTTATCTTGAAATATGGAGTGCTCAAATAATGCTCTTGTCCAATAAAGGGATTATATATAAGCAAATCCTCACTTTTCTCCACTTCATTCATAATTTTTATAGAATAAGAGTTTGATTTATTATGGTTTGTCCAATAAGACAAAATATCATAATACTGCATTTCTGCTTCTGGTGTCCATTCTAATTTCCACATACTATTTCACGTGCTTTTTTTCTAACTTCAGTATAAGGTTTTAACAATCCATTATTAGCTTGTTCAATACCTCTTTCTATGGAAGTTAATTGTGCTTCAGTGAAATGTGTTTCACTCCTTTCAAAAGAGATTTGTTGTTCCTTGAGCCATTCTTCTACTAAAAGTTGCTCTTCTGTGTTTAAAGGTTGTACTAATATATTCATAGTTTTTTAGGTATATTGTTAAGGATAATTAGTTGTATAGTTCCTTTTATCCTGCAAACTCGTCTAACATATCCAAAGATGGTACAAAGAAAAGTGTTCCTGTTTCGGCTGTGCTGAAATCTAATAAGCGGTCGTAATTGCCAGCGGGATTGCCTATAAACATATTGGTAAGCATCTTTTCTACCGTGCTAAACGTATTGGCATAGCAGATGAAGTAAGTGCCCATTTGGTGACTTACGGGGTCGTGGAAAGGCATATTGTCTCTCACTACTTTCAAATCATCGCCTACATTGGCAAGTGCCGAGTGCGCATTGGTAGGCTTGGTATCCTCGTCCATTTCTATGTCCATTTCTTTGCTACGCCCTATTACTTTTTCTTGTTCGCTAACGGGGAGCGCACGCCAAGCGTTCATATCGTGTACGTATTTTTGTACGAATAGATAACTTCCTCCTTGGTAATCGGGGTCTTCATCACCCACTACCGCAAACTGTTCGCGTTCTGCGCCACGCGGGTTTTCGGTACCGTCTACAAAACCGATGATAGCGCGTCCGTCCCAATATCTAAAACCTTGTACGTTTACAATACCATTGGCGATGGGTTGCATTACCTTGCTAATGGCAGCTGCCATATCGTAAGCCAAGCTGGGGTTGTGTGCGCGGATATGAAAGTGTAAGTCGCCTTCGGTGGCTACAGCGATGTGTTTACTACCTCTGATGGGCTCAAAATCTTTGAGTTCTTTGGGGAGCGGTTTGGGTAACCCTAAAGTAAGCCACGCCCTATGGCTAATGCCTATGGTTACACTGGCACGACCTTCAGGAAAGCGGTCGGCTACCGAGTTGTTGAGGTTTCCTACCAAACCACATACTTTTGCAAAAGTATTATTAAGCAATGTCTTGTCTATATCTTTTTTAAATGCCCATACCAAAAATATGGTATTGTTATTAGGCAAGTCTGTTACATTCTGATAATTCATTATATTAAGTACTTTTAATTTTTTAGGGATATTTCACGTGCTCTTTTCTTAACTTCAGTATAAGGTCTCAACAATCCGTTATTAGCTTGCTCAATACCTCTTTCTGTGGAAGCTAATTACCCTCTTGTGAAATAAGTTTTTCTTCTGTCAAAAGAAATCTGTTTTTCCTTGCACCATTCTTCTACTAATAATTGCTCTTCGGTATGTAAAGGTTGTGTACTATGATGTTCATAGTTCATTCATTTTATAACTCCCTAAATTCACTAATGTTCTACCGAATAATCGTTTGAGTTCTATCAGGCCCCACCGATACTACTTTGATGGGCACTTCGAGTTCTTTCTCTAAGAAACTGATATAATCCAAAAGTTCTTTGGGTAGTTGCTGGTAATTGGTGAGTTTGGTAAGGTCTTGTTGCCAGCCTTTGAGTTCCGTATATATGGGCGTTACGTTCTGTTCTTCTATATTGTAAGGCAAGTGCTTGATTTCTTTTCCTTTATAAAGATATGACGTACATACTTTTAAAGTCTCAAAACCGCTGAGCACATCGGCTTTCATCATTGTAAGTTCGGTAACTCCGTTTACCTGTACAGCGTATTTAAGGGCTACCAAATCAAGCCAACCACAACGGCGACGCCTACCGGTAGTGGCTCCAAATTCGCGACCTACTTGGGTCATTGTTTCGCCCACTTCGTCAAACAGTTCGGTAGGGAAAGGTCCACTGCCCACACGAGTAGTATAAGCCTTAAAGATACCTATTACCTCACCAATACTGCGAGGGGCTACACCTAAGCCCGTACAAGCTCCAGCAGCCGTTGTGTTCGACGAGGTTACAAACGGATAGGTGCCAAAATCAATGTCCAACATAGAACCTTGTGCTCCTTCGGCAAGTATTTTCTTACCCTTTTTGAGGGCTTGGTATAGGTATTCTTCACTGTCGATAAGCTGAAACTCTTTCAGCACTTTTATCGCTTCAAAAAACTCGGCTTCCAACTCTTGTAGGTTATACTGAATATCTACCTTGTAGTTAGCGAGCATTTCTTTGTGTTTATCGGTGAGGTTACGGTAACGCTCGTTAAAGTCACTGAGCTCTATATCGCCTACGCGCAAGCCGTTACGACCTGTCTTATCCATATAAGTAGGTCCTATGCCTTTAAGAGTAGAACCTATTTTAGCTTTACCTTTGGAAGCTTCCGAAGCAGCATCTAAGAGGCGGTGGGTAGGTAAGATAAGGTGTGCTTTACGAGAGATAAGCAAATTCTGTTTCAAATTTACCTCGTAAGGAGCGAGTGCCTCTATTTCTTTTTTGAAAATGATAGGGTCTATCACTACCCCATTGCCTATAATATTTACAGCACCTTTGTGGAAGATTCCCGACGGAATAGTGTGTAACACGTGTTTAATACCGTTAAATTCAAGAGTATGCCCTGCGTTAGGACCTCCTTGAAAGCGTGCGATAATGTCGTAGTTTTGCGTAAGGACATCTACTATTTTCCCTTTTCCTTCGTCTCCCCACTGAAGACCTAATAATAAATCTACTGCCATTTTTGTTTCTTTTATTTAGTTGCTCTCTCTTCTTTTGGGGCATCTGCTTTGCGTGTACCGTAAAAATAAAGAGAGTGATTGCTAATATTAATGTTAAAAACCTCTTCTATGGTTTTCTGTATTGCTTGAATACGAGGGTCGCAAAACTCCACAATCTCACCCGTATCGGTAAGGATTACGTGGTCGTGCTGACGGTCAAAATACGATTTCTCGTAATACGCTTGGTTTTGTCCAAACTGATGTTTGCGCACCAAACCACATTCCAGCAAGAGCTCAATCGTGTTGTAGAGGGTCGCTCTACTCACCCGATATTTTTTCTTTTTCATATTTTCATAGAGCGTCTCTATGTCAAAATGGTCGTTGTATTCGTAAATCTCCTTCACAATCGCATAGCGTTCAGGGGTCTTACGGTGTCCGTTGTCTTCCAAATATTTGGTAAGTACCTTTTTTACAATCTCCAAGTTCTCTTCGGAGGTGTTTTTTTTATCTTTCTCAGCTATATTTTTCATATATTAAATATGTTTTTCAATAAAGGGCAAAAGTACTATTTATTTTTCAGAAAACAAAACACTACTATTATTTTTCAAAGCAAACACACCTCAGCCTCGCTACATTCGCCCTTTTAGCATTGCATCAACTCCTCCTTTGAAGGTAGCCAGCGATAGCTGGGTATGTGCACTGCGAGAGCGGAGTATGTGTAAAGGGAGAGGTTTGTCACCTTTTCCAGCTTGTCCCCCTTCGGGGGCTCAGGGGCTTACCGAATAAATGCCTCGCTACATTCGCCCTTTTAGCATTGCGTCAACTCCTCCTTTGAAGGTAGCCAGCAATAGCTGGGTATGTGTAAAGGGAGAGGTTTGTCACCTTTTCCAGCTTGTCCCCCTTCGGGGGTTCGGGGGCTTACCGAATAAGTGAGTCGCTACATTCGCCCCTTTCCTTCATACTCCCTCCTAGTGCCTATGTCCTAAGGCCTAGCACCTCTTCCTCTTTCTTTCGCCTCGAAACCCTTATTTTAACATTTTTAGCCTTGTTGTATTGTGCTATGAATCAATTATTTGTATACCCTTTCTATACCAATCGTCCAAGATTCGTATAAGCTTCCTATAAGCTCTCTATAAGCTAATCCCACCCTCCTCATAGTCTTTTTTCACCAAAATCTCTCTCAATCCTCTTCCGAACTTCTCCGTTTCCTTCCGAATTCCTCAACCCTTCCCCATTTGCTAATTTCTCTTTTCCGTCACTACATTCCCCCTTTGAAGGGGGCTAGGGGGATGTTTTTCTTCTATTGTCTAGTACCCCTCCTCATTTACTAATTTCCTCATTTTCTAATTCTCTCATTTCCTCATTTTCTAATTCTCTCATTTACTAATTTCTGGCATTATTGGTATTAAAAAATTATTTCCTACCTTTGCAGTCTAAATTCATTGAACAGCATATATGAAACTTCAAAACATTATCATTACCATAGCCTCGCTATTCACATTGCAAAGCTGTATCAAAAGCGAAGCCCCAAATACCGAAGCCGATATCCTAACCTGTGAGGTCGACGGCAATCTGCTCATTCGTGAGCCCATAATCCAAAACACTGAGGTAAAACTCTATGTAACCGATTTAGATAAAGTAAAAAACCTCGCCCCTCGCTTCACCCTTACACAAGGGGCAACTATCAGTCCTACCAGTGGTACAGCACGCAATTTTTCTACCCCTCAAACTTATGTGGTAACCTCTGAGGACGGTAATTGGCAGAAAACTTATAAAGTGAGCTGTCTTACTAACGAAATTATCGCTCACTATCACTTCGAAAACGCTCGTGTTACTGATGGTTACTACACTTTTTACGATACCTCAGTAAGCGGACAAGAAATCGCTTGGAGTAGCGGAAATGCAGGTTTTAAATTTACCAACAGTAATGCTAAACCCGATGAGTTCCCTACAAGTCAGAGTGAGAGTGGATACAGAGGGAAATGCGTGAAACTCGTAACACAAAGCACAGGGGTTTTAGGAAAAACTTTTGGTGCTCCTATCGCAGCTGGTAATCTCTTCACAGGAAGTTTTGAAATAAATTTGTTCACCCCTGCAAAATCTACCCATTTCGGGATTCCTTTCAAAAGAAAACCTACCCATCTCTCAGGATATTACAAATACAAAGCTGGTGAAAAACTTACCGATAAAAACGGCAATGTAATACCTAACCAAAAAGACAAATGTGATATTTATGCAGTGCTCTACGAGGTAACTTCTCAAGAGCCTCATTTAGACGGTACTAACATCAAAACGCACAATAATATAGTGTTAATGGCACAACTAACCGACAAGAGAGAAACCGATAATTGGGTACAGTTCTCTATTCCTTTTAAAACAATAAAAGGTCGCTCTATCGATGCTAAAAAACTAAAAGAAGGAAAGTATAGTCTCGCTATAGTGCTTAGTTCCAGTGAAAAAGGCGCTGATTTTACAGCAGCCGTAGGTAGTACTCTTTATGTAGATGAAATGCAATTGTCTTATGAATAATGAAGTTATGAAAAAGAATATCGTTATTGTATGCTTAATGCTATTGAGCTGTTTTTCATACGCGCAAAACGAACGTACTGAAACGCTTGTACAATCAGAAGCTAAAGGTTGGGAATACGAACTAAAAGCTGGCGTAAATATAGGAGGTGCAAGCCCAATACCACTCCCTAAAGAAATAAGGAAGATAAAGGGATATAGCCCAAAGTTTAATGGCTCATTTGAAGGGACTGTAACCAAATGGCTTACTCCTAAATGGGGTATCTCAGCTAGCTTACGATTCGAAGAAAAGGGTATGGAAACCGATGCAAATGTAAAGAACTACGGAATGGAGATTATAGAACAAGGTAACCACGTAGCGGGCTATTGGACGGGTGATGTACATACTACCTACAAAAGTTCATTTGTTACCCTGCCCATATCACTGAACTATCGCCTTGCTAATCGTTGGAAACTGCGCTTAGGTACATTCGTTTCTTATCGTATGGACGGCAATTTCTCAGGCTATGTTACCGAAGGTTATTTACGAGAAGGTAGTCCTATCGGTGAGAAAGTAAGTTTCACTAACGGACAGATAGCCTCTTATGATTTTAGCAATCATCTCCGCCATTGGCATTGGGGCACACTGATAGGAGGCTCTTGGCAAGCGTTCAAGCATTTCAATATCAATGTTGAATTATCCTATACAACAAACAATATTTTCAAAAAGGACTTTAAAACAATTACTTTTGATATGTATCCTATCTATATGAATATAGGTTTTGGGTATCACTTTTAAGCACTTTATAATATCTTAATCCTTAAAGGAATATATGACAAAGTTATTTGTAAAAAATATGGTCTGCCATCGTTGTATAATAGTACTCGATGAACAGTTAAAAGCATTAGGCTTAACACCACAAAGCATCAATTTGGGTGAAATTACTTTTACACAGGAACTTTCGTCTGATGAGATACAAGCTATCAAACAAGCTCTCTTACCCTTAGGATTTGAGGTGATGAACGATAAGAAAAGTGTTGTTATTGAAAAAATAAAATCTATCATTATCAATTTGGTACATCAGCAAGACAACAAACTATCGTTTAACCTTTCTGAAATACTCAGCAGTGAATTAGGTCGAGATTACGGGGCTTTATCGCGTTTGTTTTCTGAGGTAGAAGGCAGAACTATTGAAAAATTCTTTATTGCTCAAAAGATTGAGAGAGTAAAGGAACTCTTAGTATATGACGAACTGACGCTTAGTGAAATAGCTTATCAACTCAACTATTCAAGTGTAGCGCACTTAAGCAATCAGTTTAAAAAAGTTACAGGACTCACCCCTAGCTTTTTCAAGCAGATAAAAGATAACAAACGTAAGTCTTTAGATGAGGTTTAAAATCTTACAAATTAAATACAAAATTGTGTAATATCCAAGTAGATGTTTTGCTGTATCTTTGCAGTGTAAAACAAATAACTTTTTAACATTTACAATTTATGGAATACAATATAGAAGGTATGGGGTGCACAGGTTGCGCCAATACCGTACAAAAAAAGCTCTCTGAAGTAGCAGGCGTAACAGCCGTTACCGTAGATTTCGCTACTAAAAAAGCTACTGTCGAAACCGATAGAGAAATCCCTTTTGAAGCTCTTGAAAAAGCCTTAGAGGGTACTCATTATAGCATTCATCAGGCTTCAAATTCTGAAGGCTCTGGTGTTTTCTATTGTCCTATGCACTGCGAAGGCGATAAAACCTACGACCACCCTGGTGATTGCCCTATATGTGGTATGCACTTGGTAGAACAAGTAGGAGGAGCTCAACAACAACATCATCATCACCACGAAAAATCCCCAAAAAAAACTAAAGGCTCTGGTGTTTTCTATTGTCCTATGCACTGCGAAGGTGATAAAACCTACGACCACCCCGGTGATTGCCCTGTATGTGGTATGGATTTAGTAGAGCAAGTAAGTACAGAGGCTCCTGAAGGTGAAAGTGCAGAAGACCAAAAACGCAAAAAGTTACGTCGTCATTTTTGGGGTGCTGTAGCCTTTACGCTCCCTATCTTTATCATCGCAATGAGCGGAATGTGGCACGACAATCCGCTGTATGAGCTAATGCCCGTAAGTGCTTGGAACTGGGTGCAGTTTGCGCTTTCTTTACCAGTAGTTTTCTATTTCTGCTGGATATTCTTCGAAAGGGCTTGGCGCAGTATCAAGACCTTGCACTTCAATATGTTTACCCTTATAGGGATAGGTGCTGGTGTAGCTTGGCTTTTTAGTGTAGTAGGACTGTTAGTCCCTGATATGTTCCCTGAACAATTCAAAGAACACGGCACAGTACACTTGTATTTCGAAGCTGCTACCGTCATTCTCACTTTGGTACTCTTAGGACAAGTGCTCGAAGCCGATGCCCACAGTCGTACCCAAAGCGCTATCAAAAAACTATTGAACTTAGCGCCTAATGAAGCTACTAAAATTATTCACGGCAAAGAAGTAACCGTCTCTGTAGAAGAAGTGAAAAAAGGCGATTTGCTTCGGGTAAAACCTGGGGAGAAAATCCCTGTTGATGGTGTAATTACCGAAGGCAGTGCCAGTATAGACGAGAGTATGATTACAGGCGAACCTATTCCTGCTGAAAAAGAAGTGGGCAATAAGGTATCGGCAGGTACGCTCAACGGTATGCAGTCCTTTGTGATGCAAGCCGAAAAGGTAGGTAGCGATACCCTGCTCTCTCAAATCGTACAGTTGGTACAACAAGCCAGCAGTAGTAGGGCTCCTATTCAAAATTTAGCCGACAAGATAGCCTCTTACTTTGTACCTATTGTGATAGGTATTTCAGTGCTTACCTTTGTGATATGGTCAGTTTTTGGAGGTGAAAATGCTTACGTATACGCCCTGCTCAATGCCGTAGCAGTATTGATTATCGCTTGTCCTTGTGCACTCGGTTTAGCCACCCCTATGTCGGTAATGGTAGGCGTAGGCAAAGGAGCTCAAAACGGTATCTTGATACGCAATGCCGAAGCCTTAGAAGTGATGAACCACGTCAATACTTTGGTTGTAGATAAAACGGGTACCCTCACCGAAGGTAAACCCAGTGTGAGTCGCGTGCTCACTTTTGGCAATACTACCGAAAAAGACTTGCTACAAACGCTTTACAGTCTTAACAAGCAAAGCGAACACCCGCTTGCCAAAGCTACCAATACATATGCTCAAGCACAAGGTATTACTTCCTTACCTTTCACCCACTTTGAAGCCATAGCGGGCAGAGGAGTAAAAGCCTCTTTTGAAGGAAAAGATTATTTCTTTGGCAACGAACGCCTAATAGAAGAACTCGATATTGCTTTGCCCGAAGAAGTAAGCACTGCTGTAAAAGCGGAACAGGCGCAAGGAAAGACCGTTTCGCTCGTAGTCGTAGAAAACCAAGTGATAGGGGCAGTCGCCATAACCGATAAAGTAAAAGCTTCTACTGCTGAAGCGATACAAGAGTTGCAAGACTTAGGGGTAGAAATCGTGATGCTCACCGGTGATAATCCGCTTACAGCTGAGGCTGTAGCCAAAGAAATAGGTATCACTCAGTACAAAGCGGGAATGCTTCCTCAAAACAAGCAAGAGCAAGTAGCGCGTTTGCAAGCGGAAGGCAAAATCGTAGCAATGGCAGGTGATGGTATCAACGATGCTCCTGCTTTGGCACAAGCTAATGTAGGTATCGCAATGGGTAACGGAACTGATATTGCGATAGAAAGTGCTAAAATCACTTTGGTAAAAGGCGATTTGAGCGGAATTGTAAAAGCCAAAAAACTCAGCAAAGCGGTGGTGAAAAACATACGCGAAAACCTTTTCTTTGCGTTAGTGTATAACAGCGTAGGTATTCCCGTTGCGGCAGGGGTACTATACCCTATCTTTGGTATCCTTCTTTCTCCTATGTTGGGTGCTTTAGCAATGAGCTTTAGCTCTGTAAGTGTTATAAGTAATGCTTTAAGATTAAGAAGAACGAAATTATAAAGAATAAAAAAAGCGATACAGAATGTTAATATCCTCTTAATAAATCAATTTCAGCTACTAACTCTTATTTCCTTCTTTAAACCGAATATAAATTAAGGTTTTTGTTCATTTTTTATTGTACAACTGATAAAAATGCCGTACTTTTGTAGCGAAATTGTTTAACGTAATATATACATATATAAAACTATAAAACGAATGGCAGGATTATTTAAAACATCTGTTGCAAGAAAGGTGGCGATGGCTCTTTCGGCACTCTTTCTCATTCTCTTTCTAATCATTCACTTTGCGGTAAACATCACCTCTGTGATTAGCGAGAGTACTTTCAACGAGCTATCTCATTTTATGGGCACCAATCCTCTTATTCAGTTTGCTTTGCAACCTGTATTGCTCGCTGGGGTGTTGTTCCACTTCATTATGGGATTTGTCTTGGAAATCCAAAACAAAAAAGCTCGTGGTAGTGAGGCATATTACAGCTATAATGGGGGTGCTAACTCCACTTGGATGTCTCGTAATATGATTATCACAGGAGTGGTGATTCTTCTCTTCTTAGGGTTGCACCTCTATGATTTTTGGGTAGGCGAAATGAACTACAAGTACATCGAGCAATTACCTCCAAACCCCGACCGCTACTACGGAGAATTAGTAGAGAAATTCCACAACCCTGTGCGTGTAGGTATTTATGTGTTAGCCTTTATCGCTTTGGCTTTGCACTTGCTACACGGCTTTCAATCATCTTTCCAATCTATGGGCTGGAAAGACGATGAGCGCAAAAAGTTTATCAGTTGCGTTGGCAATTGGTATTCTTACATTATCTGTGGAGGCTTTATCTTCATCGCCCTCTTCCATTACATTAAATTTTTAACAGCTTAATCTTATGAGTACATTAGATTCTAAAATTCCTGAAGGTCCTATAGCGGACAAATGGACGAAATATAAAGACCATATCAACCTCGTAAACCCTGCTAACAAGCGTAATATCGATGTGATTGTGGTAGGTACTGGCTTGGCAGGAGGTTCGGCTGCAGCTACCCTCGCTGAATTAGGCTACAACGTGAAAGCATTTGCTTACCAAGATTCTCCTCGTCGTGCGCACTCTATCGCCGCTCAAGGGGGTATCAATGCCGCTAAAAACTATATGGGCGATGGCGACTCTATCTATCGCTTGTTCTACGATACTGTAAAAGGGGGCGACTACCGCGCTCGTGAAGCAAACGTATACCGCCTTGCTGAAGTATCTGGCAACATCATCGACCAATGTGTGGCGCAAGGCGTACCTTTCGCTCGTGATTACGGCGGACTCTTAGACAACCGTTCTTTCGGTGGGGTATTGGTTTCTCGTACTTTCTATGCCAAAGGTCAAACAGGACAACAGCTCTTGCTCGGTTGCTATGCCGCAATGAATCGCCAAATCGCTCGTGGTAAAATTGATATGTACAACCGCCACGAAATGCTCGATGTGGTAATCGTAGACGGCAAAGCTCGTGGTATCATCGCTCGTAACCTTGTTACTGGCGAAATTGAACGCCACTCTGCTCACGCTGTAGTTATCGCCTCTGGTGGTTATGGTAATGTATACTTCCTTTCAACCAACGCGATGGGCTCTAATGCTACCGCAGCTTGGAAAATCCACAAAAAAGGTGCTTACTTTGCTAACCCTTGCTTCACTCAAATTCACCCTACTTGTATCCCTCGTTCAGGTGACTATCAGTCTAAATTGACATTGATGTCTGAATCTTTGCGTAACGACGGACGTATTTGGGTACCTAAGAAAATGGAAGATGCAGTAGCGATACGCGAAAAACGCAAAAAACCTACTGAAATCCCTGAAGAAGACCGCGATTACTACTTGGAGCGCCGTTACCCTGCTTTCGGTAACCTCGTGCCTCGTGACGTGGCTTCACGTGCTGCTAAAGAGCGTTGCGATGCAGGCTATGGTGTAAACGAAACAGGTGAAGCTGTTTATTTGGATTTCTCCTCTGCTATCGAACGTTACGGTAAAGAACAATGTAAAATCCACGGGGTAGAACCTACTAAAGAAGAAGTTACTAAACGTGGTGAAAAAATCGTAGAAGCCAAATACGGTAACCTTTTCCAAATGTACGAAAAGATTGTAGCCGAAAACCCTTATAAAACACCAATGATGATTTATCCTGCTACTCACTACACTATGGGTGGTATTTGGGTAGATTACAACTTGATGACCACTATTCCTGGTTGTTATGCTATCGGTGAGGCAAACTTCTCCGACCACGGGGCAAACCGCTTAGGGGCTTCTGCCTTGATGCAAGGTTTAGCTGATGGTTACTTTGTATTACCTTACACTATTGGCGATTACTTATCTGCTGATATCCGTACCGGTAAAATCCCTACTGATACCCCTGAATTTGACGAAGCAGAACGCATCGTAAAAGAGCGTTTGGCTTACTTCATCAACAATAAAGGTACGCACTCTGTAGATTACTTCCACAAAAAACTTGGTAAAGTGATGTGGGATAAAGTAGGTATGGCGCGTAACGCTGAAGGCTTGAAAGAAGCTATCAAAGAAATACGCGAAATACGCGAAGATTTCTGGAAAAACGTAAAAGTACCTGGTGAACTCACTGGTATGAACGTAGAGCTTGAAAAAGCGGGTCGTGTAGCCGACTTCCTTGAACTTGGTGAGCTTTTTGCCAAAGACGCTTTAGAGCGTAATGAGTCTTGTGGTGGTCACTTCCGCGAAGAGTATCAAACTCCTGATGGTGAGGCCCTCCGCGACGACAAAAACTATGCTTATGTAGCCGCTTGGCAATACACTGGTAATCCTAAAGAAGTAGTGAATACCTACAACCCTAGTGAAGAGGTAATGCATAAAGAACCTCTTGTATTTAAAGATATTGAACTTAAACAACGTAGTTATAAATAGAAAGATATGGCAACGATGAACCTAACACTCAAAGTGTGGCGACAAAAAAACTCGCAAGAGAAAGGTCGTATGGTAGATTATAAAGTAACCAACATTTCAGACCATATGTCTTTTTTGGAAATGTTGGATGTACTCAACGAACAACTCATTGAAAAAGGAGAAGAACCTGTAGCATTCGACCACGATTGCCGTGAAGGTATTTGCGGTATGTGCTCTCTCTTCATCAATGGGGAAGCTCACGGACCCGACCGTGGGGTAACTACTTGTCAGTTGCACATGCGTATGTTCAAAGATGGTGATACCATCACTATTGAACCTTGGCGCGCTACTGCTTTCCCTGTTATCAAAGACTTGATGGTAGATAGAACTGCTTTTGAACGCATTCAACAAGCAGGAGGATATATCTCTGTAAATACTTCTGGTAATACCCAAGATGCCAACGCTATTCCTATCCCTAAACGCGATGCCGACCGCTCTATGGACGCTGCGGCTTGTATAGGTTGTGGAGCTTGTGTGGCTACTTGTAAAAACTCTTCGGCTATGCTGTTTGTAGCTGCCAAAGTATCCCAATTTGCCCTCCTTCCTCAAGGTCGTGTAGAGGCTACTGAGCGCGTACTCAATATGGTAAACCAAATGGAACACGAAGGTTTTGGTAACTGTACCAACACTGGTGCCTGCGAAGTAGAATGCCCTAAAGGTATTTCACTTGAAAATATCGCACGTCTCAATAGAGAATACCTCAAAGCAAGTATTCGTTAATTAGCAAATTTGAAGATTAACAAATAAAAAACTGCCTCAAATTGTTTGGGGCAGTTTTTATTATCTCTTATTTACTTCCTCTCAGTACTGGGTTCAACTCATCATCATTGTACATTTTCATTTGTTTATACACCTTCATATACTTTCTGCCAGTGGCGATATCGTCTAAAAGCTGGTTGAGAGCGGTAGAGAGGTCTTTTTTCTGTTCGAGGAGAACATTCAGTTTTTCTTGACATTTAGCGCGATGTTCAGGGGTGGCATCGGGGCGGTTTACTTCTTCTTGCATATGGTAAATTTTCAGTGCTAAAATAGAAAGCCTATCCACTGCCCACGCAGGACTTTCAGTATTGATAGTAGCCTCAGGAAGTGGTTTCACCTCCTTATATAAATCTAAAAAATAGCTATCTATATACTCTACCATATCAGTTCGATCTTGGTTAGAAGCATCGATTTTGCGTTTAAGGTCGAGGGCAGCTACTGGGTCAATATATGGGTCGCGAATAATATCCTCATAATGCCATTGCACGGTGTCAATCCAATTCTTGCGATAGAGCAAGTGATTGAGCAAGTCGGTTGATGGATAAGGGTTTGTAAAAGACTGATATACATCGTCGGTAATGTGGTATTGCGCAATACTTTCTTCAAATATTTTAAAAGCTTTTTCTGAAAACATAGTCATTAATTTTTGGGCAAATATAAAGTTTTTCTTTAATAAATCAAACCTTTTACGTAACTTTGCCACAAATTTTAATTTTTCTATGAAACACTTCATTTTTATCATCACTTTATTCACCCTCATTATGGAAAACCTACAAGCACAAAACAACGCTGATAATCAAACTATTTATCAGTTTATTGTAGAAGATATCAACGGCAAACCCTTTGCCCTTGCCGATCTCAAAGGCAAGAAAGTAATGATTGTAAACACTGCCTCAAAATGCGGTCTCACCCCTCAATACAAAGAACTCGAAGCGCTTTATCAGCAGTATAAGGACAAAGATTTTATCATTATAGGATTCCCCGCTAATAATTTCTTAGGACAAGAACCAGGTAGTAATGAACAAATCGCTTCATTTTGCAGTATCAACTATGGAGTAACATTCCCGATGATGAGCAAAATATCGGTAAAAGGAAAGAATATGCACCCTCTATATCAGTTTCTTACCCAGAAAGCGAAAAACGGTGTAGAAGATTCTAAAGTAAAATGGAATTTTCAAAAATACCTCATCGGGCGAAACGGCAAATTAGAAAAGGTAATCGACCCTAAAACCTTACCTTCTAGCGATGAAGTAACACAATGGATTGAGAAATAACACTGATAACAATGCTAAAAAAACTATTTGAAAATTACCGCTTTATCACAATACTATGGTTTGCTCTTGCGCTGGCGACTGTAGTGCAGAACGTATGGATAGCAGGCAAGTTCAACAACTACCTAATTTTTGACGGGGTATTTTGGCATACTCTCAAGCAATTGCCCTTATACCTCCTCTATCCTGACGAGTATTTTGATGCAAACCATTACGGTATCTTATTCAGTGCGATTATCGCTCCGTTTGCCTTGTTACCCAAGTGGATAGGTTGTACTTTGTGGATAATGGCAAATGCAGCTTTCTTATATTGGGCAATTAGGCAATTGCCTCTCTCTAAAAAGGCAATTATTGCGGTACTGCTTATTGCTGCTCACGATATGTATACCGCTGCTGCTATGCAACAGTTCAATATCAGCGTGATAGCACTACTAGTAGGTGCTTTTGTGTTTATAGAGCGTCGGCAGAGTCATTGGGCAACCTTGCTCATTGTAATAGGTACACTCACTAAACTCTATGGCATTGTAGGCTTAGCATTTTTCTTCTTTGCTAAGGACAAATGGCGATTTATTTGGTCAGGGGTATTTTGGCTCATCGCTTTATTTTGTTTGCCAATGTTCTACTCTTCACCCGATTATGTAGTTTCACAGTATTTTGATTGGTATGCTTCTTTGGCTGAAAAGAATGTATCCAACCTAAATACCACCACTTACAACTTACAAAACCTATCACTTTTAGGCTTTTTGCAACGCACAGGCATTTATAACAACAACAGTATAGTCATTCTCATCGGGTTAGGGCTATTTGCGCTACCTTATTTACGCATTCGGCAGTATAAAAATCTCAATTTTAGATTGCTTTTATTAGCTTCAGTGAGTATTTTCCTCTGTTTGTTTAGTACAGGTACTGAAAATAGCACTTATGTAGTAGCTTATGTGGGAATTGGGATATGGTTTATGGTAAGCGAGCTCCATCCTAAACTCAAAATCACTCTATTGGTATTGGCTATGTTAGGCTCGTTATCACCTACTGATTTATTCAAACCGCTGAAAGAGCCCTATATCATTCGGTATTCACTAAGAGCTGTTCCCGTAATGCTGATTTGGCTTGCGATTATATACGAACAACTCAGTTGTCAGTCATCAGACATTTAGTAGACTAAGAAATTAGAAGATGAAAACAATAGGAATAATAGTACCGTGTTATAACGAAAGTGAAAATATACATCCGTTATATGAAGCTATACAGAGTGTTTTTGCTGAAAAGCTCTCTGAGTATAGTTATACTTTGCTTTTTGTGAACGACGGTAGCAGCGATAACACCCTTGAGGTACTCAAATCTTTAGTTAAAAGTGATGTTCGCGTGAAATATCTATCGTTTTCGCGTAATTTTGGTCACCAATTAGCAGTAAAAGCAGGATTAGACTACTCGTTTGCTGATGCTGTTATCTCTATGGATTGCGATTTGCAACACCCTCCTACCCTTTTGCCAGAGCTTATTGCCAAATGGGAAGAAGGCTATCAAGTAGTGGCAACTTTGCGTACCTATCCCGCCGATACCCCTAAAAAGAAACAAAAGAGTTCTCAACAGTTTTACAAACTTCTCAATCTGCTTTCGGATATAGAAATCAAAGAAGGTTCAACTGATTTTAGACTCTTAGATCAATCGGTAGTAGAGGTAATTCGCTCGATGAGAGAAAATGAACCTTTCTTGCGGGGTATGGTACCTTGGGTGGGATTCCGCCAAACTTATATCCCTTACACTTCAGCTTCTCGTTTTGCAGGTGAAAGTAAATACACTGTTAAAAAGATGCTACAACTAGCAATTACAGGTGTTACTGCTTTCAGCATCAAACCCTTATATTTCGCTGTATTTTTAGGCTTTGCATTCTCCGCCCTATCACTATTGTACATTCCTTACGTGATATATGCCTTTGCGAGTGGTACTGAAATATCGGGGTGGGCGTCACTGATTATGACGATTGTTTTCTTTGGCGGACTACAACTCATCATTTTAGGTATCATAGGTATTTACATAGGAAAAATCTTTAGACAAACTAAAGACCGACCTTTGTTATATTATTCAAGAAGAGAAATTATAAATAAAACATATAAAAATGAGAAATACAATTCTAATATTGCTAATATTTTTTAGTTCATTTATTCAGGCACAAGAAAAATATCAATTGTCAAGTCATATTTTAGATATTTCACAAGGTAAACCTGCTCCAAATGTAAAAATAGCTCTATTTAAGCAAGATAAAAGTCAAAATTGGATATTGATAGATGAAAAATACACGGACAACAATGGGAGAATTAAAGATTTTTTGAAAGAAGAATCTGATAAAAATAATAACGGAGTCTATAAACTCACTTTTTATATCACTCCTTATTTTGAAAGATTGAAACAAAAAACATTTTATCCTTTTATAGAAGTAGTTTTTGAGATAAAAGATAATCAGCATTATCATATTCCGATTACATTATCTCCGTATGGTTATTCTACTTACAGAGGAAATTGATAATTATAAAAATGATTTATTTAAGTTTCGACATAGAAGAGTTTGATATGCCCAAAGAATACGGCTACGACATTGCTTTCGAGCGACAAATAGCTATATCACGCGAGGGGCTTACCGCTATATTAGACCTACTCAAAAAACACAACGCCAAGGCTACTTTCTTTTCGACGGTAGTCTTTGCCGAGCAAGTCCCTGACCTTATAGAGCGACTCCTCCGTGAGGGACACGAATTAGCCTCACACACTTATTACCATTCTGAATTTGAGAATGCGCACCTCAAACGCTCTAAAGAAGCTTTAGAACAACAATTTGAGGTAACTATTGAGGGATTGCGTATGCCCAGAATGCTTGAAGTAAGTGCTGAGGAGGTAAAAAAAGCCGGTTATCAATACAATTCATCGGTAAATCCTACATTTTTACCAGGGAGATACAACAAATTGCACGTGCCAAAACGATTTTTCAACGAAAATGGCTTATGGCAAATCCCTACAGCGGTAAGTTGGTTTAGAATTCCGCTCTTCTGGTTATCTTTTCACAATTTTCCTTTGTGGATTTATAAGTTTTTGCTGAACAGATGTGTAACCTCTACGGGCTATGCTACTTTGTACTTTCACCCTTGGGAGTTCACCAATTTACACCAAAAAGAATTCAATTTTCCAGCGTATGTAATGCGTAACAGTGGTGAGCAGATGATAGCGCATTTCGACCAATTGTTGCAATATATTGATAAAAAAGGCTGGAAAACGAGCCTCTATAAACAATTAACAATTGAGAATTAATGACGACAAGAGAACTACTACACGATGCTCTTAAACTCACAGAGCAAGGCTTTGCTAAGGAGCATCCTAAATACATCAAAAAACAAAAGAACAAGATACTCTTCCACACCTTGTTAAACATCCCATTTGCTAAAAAATGGTTCAGTTTGATACAATCGGAGGAGTATAAATGGGTGCTTTCACACCGTCCTCGTATTTATTTTAAGCCTTTTAGGGTGTATATGTCTACCAAATGGGGCAAGAAAGAACGAACTAAAGCCTTGCTGAGTTGTTATGCTTTTATCAAGCAACAGTCTTTTTTGACGCGTGTTATCCAAGAAGAAAAGCCTATCAAATTGGCAGAGTTCACAATGAAATACAACGGTGAAAAGGGACAAATATACCTCGGATACAATGAACGCTTCCGCAAAGAGGGGGAATTAGTGGTCTCGTTGCATTGTGATAGTTATCAAGAGGCTATCTGTGAAGCTTCTTTTGTGATTGACAAAGAAAATAAGGGATGGGTATGTCGTATAGGCTGTGTGCAAGGTAACAAAAGTGCCGAAACCGAGAATGCTATCAAGGAATTACAAAAACAGATGTATGCACTTCGTCCTAAAGCCCTGATGATATTTATCATTCAAGAGCTTAGCAAGCAGTTAGGGTGTACCGCTCTGTATGGGGTCGGCAGTAAGATCCAAGCGCATAATAAAAAGCACTTTATCCATATAGAATGGTTGCACAAACTCACTTTTAGTTATGACACGTTGTGGAAAGAAGCCGATGGCACTCCCGATAAAGATGGATGGTTCAAACTACCCATTCAACTGCAACGCAAGTCAATGGAAGAAATCAAATCAAGCAAACGCTCTCTTTATCGCAGTAGATATGAGATGTTAGATAAAATTGCAGCAGAAATACAGGAAACAATTAACAATTAACAAGATGAAATTAGATATATTAGCTTTTGGAGCGCACCCCGATGATGTAGAATTAGGGGCAGCAGGCACCATTGCCAAAGAGATTAGCTTAGGCAGAAGTGTAGGCATTATCGACCTAACACAAGGCGAATTGGGCACACGTGGCAGTGCTGAAATACGTCACCAAGAAGCAACCAAAGCTAAAGAATTATTAGGGGTAATCATACGAGAGAATTTAAAATTCCGCGATGGCTTTTTTGTAAATGATGAAGCTCACCAAATGGAGATTATCAAGAAAATACGCCAATATCAACCTGATATAGTGCTTTGCAATGCTGTAGACGACCGCCATATCGACCACGGCAAAGGTAGCAAACTCGTGAGCGATGCTTGTTTTCTCAGCGGTTTGCGACGTATCGAAACTACTCTCGACGGTGTAGCACAAACGGCTTGGCGTCCTAAAGTAGTGTATCACTACATTCAGTGGAAGAATATAGTCCCTGATTTTGTGGTAGATATCACAGGATTTATGGAAGCCAAAGTAAATGCTGTGTTGGCGTACAGCTCTCAGTTTTACGACAGTAATAGCAATGAGCCCACTACTCCAATTTCTGACAAGAACTTTTTAGATAGCGTTACTTACAGAGCACGCGATTTGGGTAGGCTAATTGGTACAGATTTTGCGGAAGGTTTTACGTGTGAGAGAGTTCCCGCCGTGGAATCTCTTTTTAATCTTAAATAACTGAAAAATGAAATTAATATTATTAACTATTGGTATATTACTGCTATGTGTAGCAGGTATGGCAATTAAGATTTGGGGTAAAAAAGGCGGTAAATTTGCTGGTACTTGTGCGAGCCAAAATCCACATTTAAACCCTGAAGGGGAACCTTGTAGTTTCTGCGGTCGCTTACCCGACGAACAAGAGTGCAGAAATAAATAATGACAGAAGCACTTGCTGAAAATATAGTCGCTGCAAAAGCAGGTAAACAACGAGCTTTTAGTTGGTTGTTAGACGAGTTTTGGACTGATGTGTACAACTTTCAGCTCAAGCGTGTGAATGATGAAGTTGAAGCAGAGGATATTAGCATACAAACATTTGCTAAAGCATTCGACAAGCTCCATACTTACGACGAGCGATACTCTTTCCGTACTTGGCTTATCACTATCTCTAAAAATATTCACATAGATAACCTGAGAAAGCAAAATGAGTCGCTGTTGCATTTAGACCGAGAGGAAAAACAATCTAAAACGCTGATAGATGAGACCCCTATTATAGAAGATAGCCTCATAATGGAACAACAATTTGACTACCTCCTAAAAAGTATCAAGCAACTGAAAGAACCTTACCGAACGGCTATACAACTGCGATACTTACACGAGAAAAGTTATAAAGAGATTGCCGAAGAGATGCAATCACCGATGAGCAGTGTGAAAATTACCTTGCTAAGAGCTAAGAAAATGCTGGCAGAGATATTAAAGAAAAACAGATGAGACCTTTATGTTTCATCTGTTTTTTTATACTTGTTTTATAAAGCTACATTCTTGCGGTGGATATCTATAACTTCGGAGATTTGGTATTCATCAAAAAGACTGAGAAGCTCATCTACACCTTCTTCTAATTTTAAATCCATTTCTTCTGGATAAATAGGCAAAATACAATAGAAATTGATAATCGTACCGTCTTTGGTGTGTAACTTTAAGAAGTCCTGTGGCGCCGATAAGTAAGGGGGCATTAGCAGTATACAACCGAAATCGGTATTAGCAATAGGCTCGGCATCGGGACCATTGGGAATAGTGTGCCCTTCAGCCATCCACGTTTTGTACTGATGAGGAAAACGCGCTATCATTTTAAGAAAGTAGATAGGCCAATAGTTATCGTCGTCTTTAAAAGCCTCATCGCTGATAGTCCAATTGGCGGGGAGGTAGACCATTAGCTCAGCGTGGCTGTAGTCGTTCGGGTCATCCAAGCCTTCGGGCAAATACATCGGGTAGTCGCTCATACCGGTCGTAAAGAGTACATTGTAAGGCGTTTCGAGGGTAGGTTTAATCCAATGTACATCTATATGCACATATTCTGAGACGATTTCGTGGAATACGCTGTCTATTTTGCCGATATATTTTTCAAAATGGTCGCAAATTTCGTCCATATACACACAAGTGCGGTCAGGCAATACAAAATCGCTTCTGTCTTTTTCCGAATAGTTATAAACGTTAGAGCCTCCTTCCGATACATAATCGGGGGTAGGAGCGAAGATATTAGGCAAATCGTTTTCTTCGTCATAAGAAACGGCTTCAATGAGCGAGTGCATCTCGTTGTCGTAGTACACGATTCCCTTTTCAATATCATCAGTAAGGAATTCGAGCCAATCTTCCATAGAGTCGTGGTGCAAATCCATAAAAGAGTCTTCTATAGAATCCAACACCAAATCTATTTCTCCTATCTGACCTATTACACCTTCTTCATCGGGGTCGAGGTCTATGAACATAAAGCGCGCCCCATTGGAGAGGAATGGAATCCATTTAGGATTATAAAATTGGTTTTTTATTACCTTATCCCAGCACATATCAATTGCTTCTTCTTCATCAAAGCGGAGTGACTGCCAATTAGGCACACTCTCCAATTGCTCAAGCCAGTGTTCTTGGGTGCGTTTGATTTCTTCTAAAGGGATAAAGCGCAAACCGTTAAGGAAGAATACATCGTTTTCGCCTTCTTTTTGTCCGTTGAAAGTCTGGTATAGCTTTCTCACCTCAGAAGGCAAAGTAATACCCATTTCCCCCTCAAATACCGCTATTTGGGTATCCGAAACACCTTTGTTGAGACTTGCAATAAGAGGAGTTGCTTGTTCAAGTATTACGTCTAAAAAACGTTTGACAGTTTTTTCCATAGTCATTTTATACAATAGTTTTTCGCAACAAA
This sequence comes from Capnocytophaga sp. oral taxon 336 str. F0502, assembly GCF_000411575.1. Lineage (NCBI taxonomy): Bacteria > Pseudomonadati > Bacteroidota > Flavobacteriia > Flavobacteriales > Flavobacteriaceae > Capnocytophaga > Capnocytophaga sp. oral taxon 336. The sequence goes on from NZ_KE150490.1 coordinate 172,344, forward strand.
TGTACGACTTTTCTATTAAAAAACAAATATCATTTTATATTTTTCCGTTTTTTCTTTTTAAATATTAAAATATTGCATATCTTTGCGCCAAATTTTAATAAAACAAAAGACGTATGGACAGTAAAGTTACATCAGTTTTGAGCTATTTTGGCTTACTTTGGCTTATTGCCTTTTTTTTCGGTAAGAAAGATGAGAAATCTATCTATCATTTAAAACAAGGATTTGGGTTATTCGTTGTAGGATTCCTCTTCGGTATTGTACTCCAAATTTTATTTAGTGTTTCGCCTACTATTGCTGGAATTTTTTCTCTTCTTGGTATCGTTCTTTTGGTATTGTTTATCATTGGGGTAATCAATGCTGTAAAAGAAGAGCAAAAGCCACTTCCTCTTATTGGTAAATCTTTTGAAAATATTAGCTTTATCAAATAAGTAAGGTATTTAAAAGTACAAAAGAGGCTGTTAGGATCTTTCCTAACAGCCTCTTTAAATCTTCAGAAGGGGATTCAAAAACAATAATAATTTACTGATTTAAAATTAATTAAGTTCTTTGATTGTTCCTAATTTCTTCCAATTCGCATTAGCTTCATAAGCAGCTTTAGCTCCTTTAGGAACATACACAGTAATCCCTGTTGTATTAAAAGTTAAACGCTGAATAGTAGGCGGTGTACTTGTCTTTACTGTGACAGTTTTCAGGGACTTGCAGTTAGCAAAGGCTATATTTCCAATATTAGTAACTTTATGCATTGTAACAGCAGCTAATTTGGAAGCCCCCATAAAAGCACTACCTTCTATTTTAGTTACATTGTTAAAATCAACAGAAGTAAATTCAGCTCTAGCAAAAGCTCTTGCACCAATAGTAGTTCCATTATTAGGGATTTTCACATTACCTTCGGCTTTAGCTCCTGCTTTGAGGGTTACTACGCCATTGCCATCTACATCAAAAATATCTTCTTTAGCTTTTACGGTTACAGTAATGGCTACTGTTTTGTTTTGACTGTCTTTAAGGGTGATAATAGCGGTACCTGCAGCTACTCCTTTGATAATTACATAGTGGTGAGTATCGTTTTTACCTGCTACTTTTTCAGTTTTTTCTTTTACCTCAGCCGTAGCGATATTAGAAGCTGAAGAAGTAACAGTATAATCAGGGTTACCGGTGTTGATACGGACTTCGGTAGTAGCTTCAACATCTACTTCGGCATCAGTTTTAGCAATGGTAAGCTGAGCAGCAGTAACAGTTACTTTAAAAGAGGTAGTTTGGTTGTTGGTATTGTCTTTCACGCTTACTTGAGTATTACCTACTTTGAGGGCTTTTACACGTAGGTTTTTACCATCGGGGTTACCGTTTACAATGCGGTCTTCTACAGTGATACTCACGCTTCCCGCAGGACTGATTGTGAAAGAAAGATTGATATTGCCATTGTGTTCAGCATTGAGGATTCTATTCACTTCTTCTTCTCCGTTTACAAGGGTGAGCGATTGTTTTTCTACCGAAAGTCTTTCACCAGGAACAATATTACTTTCAACAGTTACGGCTATAGCAGCTTTTTGTCCTTTGGCATCGGATACTGTTAGGGTGGTTTTTCCTTCTGCTATTGCTATGATTTTCAAGTTGTTTTGCTCGATTGCTGCTATAGCAATATTTTTATCAGCACTCTCTACTTTATAACCGCCATTGCCTGCTGTGATGCGCACGATAGCGCTTTCAGTTTGCTTTACGGTTACTGCCGATTTCTCTAAGGTAAGTTTTTGAGGGGCTTGTTCGCCACCGTTGTTGTCATCTTTTTTACAAGCTGTAAAAAGAAGGGTTATTAGGGCAAACCCTAAGGTTAAAAATCTGAGATTTTTCATAAAAAATATATATAAAATTAAAATTAGACTCTAGGGGTTAGTTTTTTGTCAATTGTCAATTGTAATAGGGCACTACTATTTTTAGGGTTTTACCGCGCAAAACCACTCGTTGGGTAGCGGTACGCACTTCTTCTACGTAAAATTTAAGGTTTTCGCGAGTAGCTACTCCTCCTAACTTCTTATACTCAACAAGCAAATTGATATGAGTGTCTGCTACCGGATTCTCAATAGGTGGAATTTTGTAATACCAATTGTTAAGCGCATTGACGTCTTCTTTTCCCGAAAAGAAAGTGCCAGTAGTGCGTTTACTTACAATACGCGCTGGGTTAATGGCTTGGCTAAGCGAACGACCGGTGTTCTGGTATACGCCTAACTGATTGAGAAAGCCTTTTTCGTCTATACAACGCACTTTCACTTTCAGTTCTTTTGGGGCGAGTCCTGCCGAGGTAGCGGTGAGTGTAGCTACCCCTTCGGCTTTGCCTCTTATCTCTACAATCCCATTACTGCCGTTCCAAGTAACTTTCATCACCTCATCGGGATCGGTAGTGGTGAGGCTCACAATGTCACCGCCGCCTAAGCGTATGGTTTTATTGATATCGGTAGGGGCAAGGGTTACTTCATCAGCTGAAAAACTGAGTTCGTTAGGGCGGACGCTAATCTCCAAGCGCGCGGTTTGGTCGTGTGAATGAATGATTGCATAAGTAGTTCCTTGTTCTTGAAAACTCTTTATCTTCAGGGTATCCTGACTGATAGAAGCACTTACCAAACGACTGTTAGCAACATTCACTGTGTACTTGTGATTGCCCCCTGAAAGCAATATATCGTGCTGACTCTGAGGGTAGAGTGTGAGCTGAGTGAGCGAACTGCTCTCGGCGCCTATTTTGATAGGTTTGGAGGTATCTGTTTTGTCTTCGCAGGCGCATAGCACTATGGCAAAGAGACATAAGAGTATATTTTTTGTCATAATTGGTAACGTTCAGCGATTTGTTGTGTGATGTTTTTAAGTGAACCCACAATTTCGGCAGGGGCTAACAATCGGGATTTATTCCAAAGTCCAGTACCTGCTACGAGTTGGTTTTGGAGGGCTTTTACCTCATCATAAGTGAAATAAAGACTGCCATCGGGTTTGCGAGTGAATTGCAATGCGTATAGAAATCCATAGCCTTGCGACAAGTATTTGAAAGCCTGCTTAGGCGATTCGCTGTAATTGGCAAGGGTATTTGCCCCCGTAAGGGTATGAATGGTGCGAATAGCCATCACTTTGGAAAGTTCTTTGCGAATGATGTACATTTGCTCATATAAGGCTTCATAGCGATAGCGCCCCAGCTCTATGCGCCCTTGTACAAAAGCATTGCGGATTTTTCGTTCGGCACCTGCCAAAGCCGCTACTCCATCGGACTGGGTGAGCGATTGCAGATGCAGGAAATAGCCATAAGCCAAATCCCAATGATGTTCGAGTTGAGTGTAGTTCTCACCGGCGGGCAAGACTACATTTTGGTGTTCGCGGCGCAGGGTAGCATCGGAGAAAAAACGCTCGTCTAAGTGGTACAAGAGGATTTTATCTAAATAGAGTGCTCCGTTTATAGTGTATATAAACACTTGTGCAGGCGCAATGCCCTTTTCATCTACATACACGCGATCGGCATCGCCTACCCTTCTGCCAGCATCACCCGAAACGCCTTGTTGGGCTTCGCGTAGCGGAATGCTTTTGGCTACGAGAAAGAGATTTTTTACATCTTCTCTCACTTGGGCAGTAGCAGCCAAAGGTGAGGAGGCTACTTCATCAGCGGGTTTTACGTAGGAAGTCCCCTCATTGTAATAACGCAAAATTTCGTCGTAAGTAAAATTAGAAATAGCACCGCTGAGCAAACGCCTTTCGATAATATCCAAAGGTTCGCGCAACAAGCTCACGCTGTGTTCATCAACGCTTGACTGCCCATTACGGCTGAAAGTGTAGGGAATATCGGCTTGCGGACGCAAGATATTAGCAGTTTCTACAGTCTCACCTTCGCCTTTTTGGCAAGCTATCGCAATCAACAGCAGTGAAAAATATGATAGTATATGTCTCATTTTAATAGATTAAATAACGTGAGTTCGACGTAAGTAATTATTAAACAATCTGCAAAATGTTTTAAATCTCCCACGAATTTCACGAATTTTCACGAATTTAGAATTGTATAAAACTCTTTGTTTTGTATTATCTCACGAATTTTCACCTGACGGTGAATTATTTTGTGAATATATTATGATATAAAGCTGTAAATCAATATTCTTTTATATCGAACTGACGTTATAATAAGTAATTTAATATTTCTTTATCACACTTTAAGGTAATACTATATATTCACAATAGGAAGGAATATCATTGGAACCATCAGTGTTTTGGGCTGCGATGTACTGCAAGGTAGGTACATTCACCACTCCTTGGGTATCTACCGCAGTGAGCTGGGCACTCACGCGCGATTCTCTTTCTCCTCCTCCATACACACCGAGATACAGCGGATAACCTGAAGGGAGGGTAAAGGTAAGCGTTTGTACCGTAGTGGAGGCACTGAGCACCACGCGCTCTTTATTGGCATTTACATAACACACATAATAACGTGGGTCACGAACATTGCCTTCTCCTCGCTGGCATTGATAAGTGAGGGTTACAGTATACTCACGTGCTTCTTGGGAGGCATCAACCACTGGGTACACATAATGAGCGATATCGCATTGTTTATGCACGAGGTCTTCGTAGTTGATGGTAGGTTTTTCAATTCCTTTGAAAGGGAATAGCTTTTGGTAATCCTCTGGAGTAGGATCTTCTTCTTTGCTATTGCAGGCTATGAGTAACAAGACTGCAATGATAGTGTTTAGATATTTCATTTTATTAATTTGCCAATTTGCTAATTCTCAAATTTTCTAATTAATTCTCAAATATTTCAGCAGTGTAGCCAGTGGCAATTCCTTTGCTATCGCGATGATGGGCTACAAAGCGGTTATCTTCTCTTACAAAGTCGTAGAATATAATCGACTTGTTGTAGCGCAAGCCTGCTCTAAAGGTGAGTCCGCTTTCAGTACCTACATAGCCCGAGCCTATGAACTGACTTTTATACCTACCTGTTGAGGGGTCTTCCTGTGGATTGGTGCGGTACTCAAATACGTAATACCTATTGGCAACAAATCCCTCTAAGAAAGGTGTGTTGAGTCCGAAACTATTGCCTTTTAGATATACATCACTTTGGTAGTAGATTTTGCTACCCCGCTTGATGACTATTTGAGGGTTTTGCATCTGCTCGAAAAAGAGTCGGTTGTTATAGGCTTTTTGCAAGAACTGTTGTTTATCGTCGGCTGTTTTGAGTTTTTCAAACACAATGTACTCGCGGGCAGGGTCGGCATACGAGGCTGTTTTGAAGACCATATTCTGCAAGGTATCTTTGCCTACATAGAGCCAATCGGCAGCTGCGCGAAAACGGTTGTTTACCAATTGGTGAACGTAGTTATAGGTAGTGAACGACAACTGTAACTGCGCCTCTTGGCTGAGAGTGTATTCACTTGTTTTGACGGTTTGCAGCGTTTCGCTATGAGTGTCGGCTTGTATAGCTACTGTATTGTCTTTGTGAAAGGTCATCAGGAAATAGAAGCCACCAAAACCTTGGTTTAAGAGTTTTTCTACATAGCGCGAATCACTTCGTTTTTCAGCTTTGGTGGGGGTAGCAAACAGCAATGAATCGGTACGGGGGAAGTAGAGCACTTTCCAACCGTAGGGCGCTTCGGTAAGTTCTTTTTGCAAGGCAATGCGCTGCTGGAGCATTCGCTCTGAGGGCGATTGCTCAAAAACATTGTGGTCTTTTTGGCAAGATGCCAAAAGAAGCGCAATAAATGCTGTTGTTAAAAGATATTTCATATATGATTCATTTATTTTATAGGAGGTATATAAGAGAGTGTCTAAAAAGTTCTATTGGTGTGGGTGTGGGCGTTTGCAGCACATACCCAGCTATCGCTGGCTTTCCTACATAACATACTACAAAAGCTATTGATAATCAGATTTATAGACTTTGCCAAAGTTTCTTGCCTGTGCGGCTCGCACCTTTGGCAAAGTGTAGTGACTCTTCACTTTTCACTCTTCATTTTTACCTATTATTAAAACGGTTGAGGCGTTGGAGGCTTAAGAGCTGTAAACGCTTCAAGCTGAACCCTACTTTTTTGTTGAAATAATCGATAATGAAGGCTTCTTTTTTCAGTAGGTTGTTATACGATAGGGCTGCGCGTTGTGCTTCTTCATCACTGCTATCTATAGGGGTCTTAGCTATATTTTTGGCGATTTCTATCTGGGTGTTGAGATTGGTGAGGGGAACGCTTATCATCTCGGCAAAGTCGTTTTCGGCTGAGAGCATTGCTTGAAAGGTGATAAATCCGTAGTGATTGGGCGTGCTTTGGGTAAAATTACAATAGTAGCATTCCTCATCTATACCTGCTTGACTGTGTGCATTTTGGCATTGGGTAAGCGATGCAAAATACTGAAAAGGCAAGGCACTGGTACAGATATTCCTATCGCGCTTTTTGGGGTAATACTGCAAGGCATAAAGGGCAGTGTCATCATTAGGAAAGCCGTACAGCTGTTTGTTAGAGCTCGCGCGATAATCCTTCTGACTGATATTCAAAAACGCCTGACGGTCGTAAGGGTATATCTCATCGCCCAACAAGCGGGCAAATTGGTGATGTACAATGCGCATCAGCACATATACTTTATTCTTGTCGCGTGGGTCGAAATTATTGATGTTATACAAATGAAATTCACGCCCTACCGCACTGCTATTGATGAGCTCTTGTCCGTTGCCATCAATGTTTTTACCGCCATAGAGGTATATTTTTAAAGGAGCTTTCCCTTTCCAGAAATTAGCCCCTCCTAAAGAGGGTTCACTATAGAGTTCGAGCCATAGGTATTTAATCGTCTCGAGTACTGGTTTTACTTTGCTTACTTCGGGTGGATAGGTATAGGTACCTTTAGGGGCAGTATTTTTGTCCCAACGGTATTCCACAGCAATGCCATAAGGCAAGGTGATATTGGTTTCTATCCACTTGTCTAAATCGGTATAGGCTCGCTGAGCGGTTTCAGCTTCTACAACGCTTTGAGTAGAGAGTTTTTCACGCTGACAGCTCACTGTGAGGATTAATACCGTAATGAGTGTTATTTTTAAAAGGCTTTTCATATAAGTTTTATTTATTGCTTGTCGTGCTACGACCAGTTACCTCGGGTTTGCAGGCAAACCGCGGTTGATGGCTTCTATGGGGAGTTGTATCACTTTGCGCAAATCCTCTTTTTGTAGGGGTTCACTGGTGCGATTTACGGGGGTGTAAAAACGCCTGATGTCTAACCAACGCATTCCCTCGTGCATAAATTCCCATTGACGCAGAAAAGCGATATTCTTGATTGCCCCTAACTGATGAATGCTAAGCCCATAGAAAGGCGAGTAGTTGCGATAATCGTCATCGGTAGAGGCGATAAGGTCTTCCACGGTGATATTGCGAGGATTATCGAACTTTATTTTCTGAAATTCGCGATATTCTAAGAGCAGTTGGTTGTAGTTTTTAAGCATTGCGTATGCTTCCATACGGTTGAGCATCACCTCATCGGTAGTAAGCAGTACATTCGATACGTACAAATCAGTAGGTTTGCTACCAGTGCTACCAAAGAGTGACAACTCATCAAACTTGGCGATATACATCCCATTGTACACGGGAGTGGGTGAAGTCGCTGGCGTGTAGTAGGCAGCGTTATTGTTCATCAGTTGGGTGGTAAAGCCGTACTTAGCTGTAGGGAGCTCTCTTGCCCAACGCGATTGCACAGTGGTGATGAGCAGGTTAGCTTCTTCCTCTGGCTGGGTATAACGCTGGTAGAGATACGGACGGTTGTTAAAACCATACACATCGTAATAGTCCTTTTTCCAGTGGCGCAACTGCGTTTTAGGTTGCGTAAGTACATAATTAGCATAGTCTATCACGGTTTGCCATTCGCCTTTAAACAGATAGAAACGCGAAGCAAAAGCATAAGCAGCACGCTTGTTGAAATGAAACTTAGGTTTAGTGTAATAGGCATCGCTCACTAAAGAAATACCCAACTTGAGGTCTGTTTCTATCTTCTGATAGACCTCATACACTGTACCTCTATTGTACTCTACCAAAGCGTTTTTCTCGGGCGTAGTGAGGTAAGGAATCCCCATATCGTTTTTAGAGGCTTTGCCTTTGTAGGGCTCTGCCCAAATATTCACGAGCATAAAGTGCAGGTAAGCCCTGAGCAAGAAAGCCTCGCCATAAAGAGCTTTTACACGTTCGGTTTTGGGGTAGCGGGCTAAAAGTTCTAAGGCTTTATTAGCTTGTGCGATGCCTCGGTAGCAACTATTCCAATAAAACAAAGGCGCATCAAGGTCTTCTTGGTCTTCGTCTTCCCAGCGGTACATCGCTTCATTCAAACGGGTATGGACCCCGTTTTCGCGTTCGGCTACATTGTCGGTACGCGTTTCGAGGAAAGGGAAATAGCTCGCATCGGGGTAAGCCCCAGTAAGGAGCTCGGCTATTTTCTCTTCCGAATCGAGGGGAACATTTAGAGAGGCATCGGGGTCTTTGTCTAAATAGTTGCAACTTAGCAATAACAAAGAAAATATGTAAATTAAATATCTCATTCAGTTTATAAGTTAGTACCTGTTACTTGTTACCTAATTAAAATCCTATTTGGAATGATAAGGTATATTGTTTAGGGGTAGGTAATGACACACCCCCAGACTTGTAATACTCAGGGTCTTGACCATTGAGTTTGCTATCGGAATAGATAAGAAATGGATTAGTAGCTTGCGCTCGTACGGTGAGGCTACTCATACCATAGCGTTCCAAAGCCTTTTTAGGTACGCGGTAGCCCAATGATATACTTTTCATACGCACAAAGCTACCATCGGCAACACGGTTTTGAGAATAGTTGTATGTATTATAAGCGCGCTCTATATTCTCCTTGCCAATCAGATCAATAAGACTCTGTGAAGGTAATGAGGGCACCTTGGTACGGAGCTCGTCGTAAGGATGCAACCAGCGGTTGTAATATTCCTTAGAAAAGACATTTAAATCGCCGAAAGTAGGATCGAAAGTAGGGTTCAAACGGATTTTATTCCCCGCTTGAGCCGAGATAAAGAAAGAGGCTTCCCAATTTTTATAGGTAAAAGTATTCGAGAGCCCTGCAATCACATTGGGTTCTACTGAGCCGTGATAGATAAGGTAGGATTTTGAGTACTTTGTATCAAGAAAATCAGCGCCTACTACATTAGCATTTGTGCGGTTGTTGAGCGGATAAAGTCCAAAATCAAAAGTAGGTAAGCCTTGGTGGTTCACTCCTTGATAGTTGAACGAAAACAATGAGCCTTTAGGGTAGCCCACTATATTGCCGCGCCCTGTACCCGATACCATATCAAAAGTGTTAGGGGTGTTGAGCAAACGGGTAATCTTTTGGTTCATATAGCTGAACGAGATAGTAGTTGCCCATTGGAAATCTTTCTGCTGTATGTTTTTGGTATTCAGAGATAACTCTATACCGCGGGTGCGCATATCGCCAAAATTGGCGTACTTATAGTATTCACCGCCTATGCCCGAGGTGCGAATCAGGTCGATAAGGTCGAATGAATTACGCTGATAAACATCTACCGACATACTGATGCGATTATCAAAAAATCCTGCATCGACACCGAGGTTCAGCTCGTACATCTTCTCCCAAGTGAGATCGCGGTTCTCTAAGTGCTGCAAGCGCAAAGCGTTCTCTCTATCGCTAAAGCGGTAGCGATTTTGCACATAGTTTTGGAATACACTATAAGAATTTATCGCTTGCTCGTTCATTTTGGCAGTAAGCCCATAACTGGCTCTCAGGGCAAGGGTACTGATGTTTTTGCTGTTGAAAAAAGGTTCACGGTCTATATTCCACTTCGCACCCACATTCCACGTAGGCAACCAGCGAGAGCGCGTACCGCGCCCAGCAGTGTTAGAACCTTCGTAGTTCAGCACGGCATTGGCAATATACCTACCTTTATAACCATAAGTCGCACTACCGGAAAAGGTAATACCGCGATCATACTTTTGAATAAGGGCAAAATAGTTGTTGCCTTCGTTGAGGAGCTTTTGGAAAATACGCGGATTGGTAAATACCTGATTGCCGCGATCATACTGAATGCCATAGCCTTGGAAAGGCGTAACAGTGCGGTCGGCATAGCGGATTTCGGCAAAACCAAAGGCTTTGAGGTCGTGGTGCTCGTGCAAGGTGCGGTGGTAATCAACCGCCAAGCGCCCCATATAGCTTTTGAGAGAAGTTTCAGTTTTGTTGAAAATACCCCCATTGGTGAGCGCTATTTGCGGAGGCGCTAAAGGATTGTCCTTATTTTTGAGCAAATAGATATTATCTTTGGCTACTCGAGGTGTTTCATTGGCGCGAAACGCCTTGATAACATTAGAATTTTCGGTGATGTAGTGTGAAGATTGTGTTTGCGCTTGGCGCGCGGATACTAAAGCAGTAACTTCTAAATGTGGATTGACCTTGTAAGAGGCTTCGGCTTGTATTTTGAAATCAAGTACATCAATTTTTATATAGTTGTTGCGATATTCCTCCAAAATATTGAAAGGCGCCCAGTTGTTGCGGTAGTACTCTAAATTACCCTGCGCATCTTTAGGTCGCAAGGTGCGTGAGGTACCTAAAGCATACGAAAAGGGGTTGATATCAAAATCGCGCTCGAAAGCACCTACAGCTGTGTTTTTACGCAGTGCAAAAGTGCCAGGGGCTTTCTGACTGCGTAAATTCCCTACGGCAGTAAAGGTAGCTTTTAGTTGGTCGTTGATATAAAAAGTATTTTTGAGGTTGGCAGTGATACGCTTCACATTATCGGTAATCGTCCAGCCGCTATCGTGATAATAACCTAACGAAGCATAACTCGTACTGTTTTTGCCCCCACCGCTGAAAGTAATGGTGTGGCTGCGTATGGGGTTGATAGAAAAAAGATGTTTGAACCAATCGGTATTAGCGTATTCGCGTTCTCTCATAAAGGCAGCTTGAGCTGCTGGCGTATTGGGGTAGTAGTAATTGCCGGTATTAGGGTTGATGGTACTCACCCCCTTATACCACTGGTAGTAAATGCCGCTGCGCCTGCCGTAAAGGGTGTTTTGCAAATTGAAATAGCCTTTACTGTTCATCTCTTGCAAGAGTGACATCGTTTCTTGCGAGTTCAGCAAGTAAAAATCTTTATACGACGGAATGGTGCGGAAGCTCTGTTCGTAGCTATAAGTAATGCGGTTAGGCGTATCGCGTTTGCCCGATTTGGTTGTAATAACAATCACCCCATTGAGGGCGCGCGCTCCATACATAGAAGTAGCCGATGCATCTTTCAGCACTTGTATATCCTCTATATCGGTAGCGTTGAGTCCAGCAATAGCCGAGCTCACTAAGGTAACCGCATCACCAGAAACCAATTGGTCAAGACTGAGGGACACCAAATCTTCATAAATCGCCCCATCGATTACCCAAAGCGGCTGTACATTTCCTATGATAGAAGCCCCCCCGCGAATATTGATGCGCGGCGCCGAGCCAAAAGACCCCGTTACATTTTGGATAGAAAGCCCAGCCACACGCCCTTCGAGCATACGTGATATATCGGCAACACCTTCCATTTTGATATTGTCCATCTTCACCGAAGCAGCTGCTCCTGTAAATACGCGGTTTTGTATTTTCTGGTAGCCCGTGAGCACCACCCCTTCTAAGGCTTGGGCTTCTTCTTGAAGTACGATTTGCAGGCTTCCCCCTTTGATTTTGAGGCGTTGGGTTTTCATCCCCACATAACTCACTTCAAGGGTTTGTCCTATTTGCGCTTTGATGCTAAAATGCCCCTCCATATCGGTGCTGGTGCCTATGTGTGATTCTTTTACTACCACCGTAGCTCCCAATAGCGGAGAGCCATTGGTTTCTTTCACCGTTCCTTTGAGGGTAAAGGTTTGGGCGCTCATCGAGAGACTTGTGAAGAGAAAAAGTAATATGTATAAGTGTCTGTTCATCGTTAATTGACTTTGTAAATGATGCCGCCAAAAACACCTAAAGGATGTCCAGGTCGCAATCCTGAAGGATGACGAGATACCAAATAAGTGCGATTGGTAAGGTTGATAGCGTTTAGAGTAAGGGTAAAATGACGAGTGAAATGTGCTTTAGCCGAAACATCGAGAATGGTATAAGCAGGGATTTTATGGCGTTCGGCGATGCGTCCTTGTCCTGGTTCAGTGCGCACAGCGCCATTATAACGAATACCTATATTCAGTTCGTATTTTTTGTACTCAGCTCCTATACTCAAGTTGAGGCTATGGCGATTGATATAAGGAATTTCGTCACCTGCAATCACTCGCCCCCAAGAGTTGCTCTCGAAAGAGTTTTTCATCTCGGTATCGGTAAAGGTGTAGGAGAGTTGTAAGGGGGTTTTTATAGGAGATTCCTCAGGGAATGGCTGGTATTGTGCGATAAACTCAGCTCCTTTCACGACAGCTTCCCCCACGTTGAACTGTTCAAGGGTACCTGTACCGCCCATCGCTGCAAGGTCGCTGCCCAGCATATTACTGTAATGATTGTAAAAACCTATCAATTCAGTCTTCAGTTGTTTGTAATTCGCACGCAAGCCCGCTTCAAAGTTGATACTGCTTTCGGGTTTTTGGTTTTCGGTGAGTAGGGTGATATTGCCATTTCTGTCCATCACGCGCTTTTCTTTGCTTACCCCTGGGGGTGAAAAGCCCTTGTGTACACCGGCAAAAGTAGATAGCCAACTATTGAGGTTGTAGTGCAGCCCCAAGCTGGGGATTACGGCATTGGCTACATTGGTGGTTTCTATGCGTTTTTGCCCTGTACGGCGGGTATCGGCAGTAGTATAATCTTTTTCTAACAATTCTATATGCTCAAAACGTAAGCCCGCAGTTACAGTGAGCTGTTTGTAAGTCAGTTTAGAAAGCCAATAAGCCGCTAAGGCATTGGCACGAGTGATTTTATTTGACTGACTGCCCTGCAGCCCTTTCCAGAGCAATTGCATTTGCTGGTTTTTCATTGCGTAGATATCATCCCACTGGTTGCGGTCTTCCTCATCGGTGTGGTAACGCAGCCCCCACTCGTTGTCTAAATAACAATTGCCCCATATCGCTTTGTATTCCGCTTTGGTTTGCACACCACGAGAGAAATAGTTACGGTAGTTGGCGCGCACAAAGAGTCCAGGGTTGTTTTTAAGGCGCTCGTAGTCGTTGTAGAACACGCGACTATCGGTTTTACCTGAAAGTATATCAAAATAAGGAGCATTAGTTTCGGGGTCGGAGAGAATTTGCCCAATGGTGCGTTTTTCGTTGGCTGAAGTGCCATATTTCACCGATTCGAGTTTGTACCAATTGCGGAAGAAGGTATTGTAATAGAAGTGAGTAGTAAATTTTAGTCGGTTAGAAAACTGAAGTAAGTAAGTGCCCACCCACTGAGTGTGGCGAGTTGTGAGGTGGTCTTTTTGAGAGCCTACATAGCGCAAGAAAGGCGTTCGGGCAAAATCGGATTGGGTGAGACCCACATAAGTTTCGTTAGAATCTTCGTCGGCATAGCCCGCTTTGAGTTCAAAAGAGTGGTTAGCCCCTTCGGTTTTAGCGGTATTCACTTTGAATTTGGCTATTAAATCATTGCGTTTGAAGCCTGCATTTTGTTTGTTTTCAAAATGTTTGAACCCATCGGACTGGTAGCGGAGGTATTCCACCATATAGCCGAAGTGTTTTTTGCTGTCACCAGCGTTGATATGCGTTTTAAGGGTATTATTCGTGCCGCAAGTAGCGTTTAGTTTTGCAGAAAATTTAGTTGGGATAGCCGTAGACACCATATTGATAGCCCCACCGGTAGTAAACGGACCGTATTGCACTTGGCTACTGCCTTTCACCACCTCTACTGCTTGCATACGCGCGGCATTAGGAAAATAGTAAGCCGCAGGGGCAGCATAGGGAGCAGGGGCAGCCAAAATACCATCCTCCATTAGGGTGATTTTCTCACTTCGTTCTGCCTTAGTGCCTCGCAAGCTGATATTAGGACGCAAACCATAGCCATCTTCTTCGTACACATTCACACCAGGGACTGCTTTGAGCATACGGTTAACATCAGTATAGCCCATTTTCTGAATTTCTTGAGGAGAGATGTAATACGCCGAGCCCGTGCGGTTGCGTGCCTGAAACTTGCTACCCAATATTTGCTGCGCCGATACGGTAACCTCTTCTAAGTAGTGTACAGAATCTTTTTCTTGGGTTCCTTGTTGTGCTACAGCAAAGGAGGTAAAGAATAAGAGTAAAAGTATAAAAATACTTATTTTTTTCATAAGGTATCAAAAAATCGGTGCAAAGGTACATATTATTTATAAACAAACCAAATAAAAAAGATAGATAATTTACTTTTTGGAATCATCTTCACTTTTCACTCTTTACCACTCTCTCCTGGCGGTTGATAGATTCTTGGTGAATTGCCTTAAATACCTGAATCACTAAATCCTCACTTAGGTTGCGTTGTTCGCCTTCTGATATCATTTTGCCAAGAATTTCGTGCCAACGTTGGTTTTGCAAAATCGCTACATTATTCGCTTTTTTCAGCATTCCTATCTCATCGGCTACCTCCATACGTCTTTTGAGTAAATCCAATAATTTGTTGTCCAGTATATCAATGCGCGAACGTAAATTACTTAACTGACTCACATAGTCTTCCTCAGATACCGAAGCCTCGCGAATGCGCAAATCTCTCATTATTTGTATGAGGCGTTCAGGGGTAATCTGTTGTGCTGCATCACTCCACGCAGCATCAGGGGTACAGTGCGTTTCAATCATCAAGCCGTCGAAGTTTAAGTCGAGAGCCGTTTGTGATACATCAAAAATCATATCGCGTTTGCCGGTGATATGCGAAGGGTCGCAAATAAGTGGCAAGTCAGGGAACTTGTTTTGTAGTTCAATTACCAATTGCCATTCAGGAATATTGCGGTATTTGGTCTTTTCGTAAGTAGAAAATCCGCGATGTATCACCCCCAAGTTTCTGATGCCTGCGCGTTGTAATCGTTCCAAAGCTCCTATCCATAACGGAAGATCGGGGTTTACAGGATTTTTTACCAAGATAATCTTATCAGTGCCTTCTAGCTCATCGGCTATTTCTTGAATAATAAACGGACTCACAGTAGAGCGCGCTCCTATCCACAACATATCAATATCGTGATCCAAGGCAAGCTTCACGTGGTCTTTATTGGCTACTTCGGTAGCCGTTTTGAGTCCCGTTTCTTCTTTTACCCGTTGTAGCCATTTAAGCCCTAACGCTCCTACACCTTCAAACATACCTGGGCGGGTACGAGGTTTCCAAATACCTGCACGGAAGAAAGATACATCAGTATCTTTTAGGCTATGTGCTATTTTCAGCACTTGTTCTTCAGTCTCAGCACTGCAAGGTCCAGCAATTACTACCGGGTGGTTAAGCTGTAAGCTATCAAGCCACTGTCTATTTTCTTTGGTTATTTCCATTCTATGGGTCTTATTCTTTTAGTTGTCAAAGGGCAAAGATACAAAAAACTAAAGAATAAGTAATGAAAAACCAAAAAACTCTACATTATCAACTGATAAATCAGCGAAAAAGTAAAATATACCCATTTTCAAATTTTTAACAATTATCTTTATAATCACTTACCTTTACCTTGGTTTTTTCTTACTTTCGTTCATTCTTGATTTGCCTATGCAACTCGCACTCTCATTTACTAATTTCCAAAGTCGCTAATTTGCTAATTTTTTCATCTGCCTGTGTGGCTCACACCATCTGCTCGTGTGGCTCACACCTTTGGCAAAGTTGAAATCCACTAATAACCTTCTTTTTATCTCTACCTTAGCTTCAACTTTCCTTTGCCTTAGGTTCGTTATTCCTTCGTTCATCGTTCGTCTTTTGTTCCTTGTAGAGCCACTGTAGAGCCACTGTAGAGCCACTGTAGAGCCACTGTAGAGCCACTGTAGAGCCACTGTAGAGCCACTGTAGAGCCACTGTAGAG
>NZ_KE150490.1:188263-217864 GCF_000411575.1 Capnocytophaga sp. oral taxon 336 str. F0502
CACTGTAGAGCCACTGTAGAGCCACTGTAGAGCCACTGTAGAGCCACTGTAGAGCCACTGTAGAGCCACTGTAGAGCCACTGTAGAGCCACTGTAAAACCATCCTTTGTTCGTATTACCGTCGTTGTAATTTCTCCTCAGCGAGAGGTGATAAGGAGGATAGGTTCTCTTTGTTCATTAATCATTTTCTTTAAGATTACTATAATTTTTAAATACACAAACGAAAATAATAGAAATTTCCTCCTATCACTTTTTATTCATCTGCTATCAAAAATATTTAAATGTTTAATAATTAGATAATTAACTTTTATATATTTTTCATCATTATCAAAAATTAGCCACAATTTTGATAGTGTTTGACCGATTTTTGATAGTACTATGCTTTCTTTTGCCTTACCTTTGCCTCCGAAAAAACATCGCATTTTCATCAATGCGAAGAAAATTAAACCAATTGTTAAAAAACAAATACCAATATGATGAGTAGAAAGATAAACAAGCGCATTTTACTATCGCTTTTGCTCTGCAATTGTTCGGGCGCTCTTTTCGCCCAACAAGTAAAAGGGGTGGTGAAAGCAAAATCCGACAACAGCCCTATGATGGGTGTAAGTGTGGTGGTAAAGCACAAAACAGTAGGTGCTTCTACTGATTTCGACGGGAAATATACCCTTCAACCCGTTGCAGCCACCGATAGTTTGGTCTTTTCTTATATAGGCTACAAATCCCAAACCGTAGCCGTGAAAGGACGCAAGGAAATAAACGTAAGTTTAGAAGAAGAGGTGACTACTCTCGAAGGAGTTACCGTTTCTGTAGGGTATCGTACCGAACGTAAAACCGACCTTACCGGTGCAGTATCAGTAGTAAAGGTAAATGAGATGATGTCTACTGCCGAAAACAACCCTATGAAAGCCCTCCAAGGTCGTGTAGCAGGTATGCAAGTAACCGATAACGGTGGTCCTGCTGGTAAAGCTACCATTCGCATTCGCGGTATCGGTACACTTAATAACAACGACCCTCTTTATATTATTGATGGAGTACCTACTCAGGGCGGTATGCACGAGCTGAACTCTAACGATATCGAGAGTATACAAGTGTTGCGTGACGCTTCGGCAGCAAGTATCTACGGGTCACGTGCTGCCAATGGGGTCATCGTTATTACTACCAAAAAAGGTAGAAACGGAGTGTTAAAGGTAGATTTCGACCATTATACTACCGTTTCGATGTTTCACTCTCGTATGAAGATGCTCAATGCTAATGAGTATGCACAAGTGCTTTGGAAAGCAGCCGTAAACCGTGGCAACGACCCCAACCAAAACGCTTTAGGTATTCACTACGATTATACTACCGATGCCAATGGTCACAGCACCCTTAATAATTTGTACTATCCACGTCAGTATTTTGATAAAACAGGAAGCCCTATGATCCCTTCTAATACCGATTGGTTCAAGGAAATCACTCGTATGGGGGTAACTGAATCTTATAACCTTTCGGTTACCAATGGTACTGATAAAGGTAACTACTTCCTTTCGTTAGGCTATTATAACAACGATGGTTTGGTAAAGAATACTGATTTCTCTCGCCTCTCTGCGCGTATCAATACCGATTACAAACTCTTTGGCGATGTAGTAACCATAGGTGAAAACTTCACTGTAAACCGTACCAGCGAGGTAGAGCAACCTTACCAAATTACCGAAGCAGCAATGATAGCCGTACCTTTCATTCCGGTACGCACACAAGACGGTAAGCACTGGGGAGGTCCTGTAAATGGTTTGCCCGACCGTCAGAACCCTGCTCGCTTAGTAAACGACAATAAGAATAATCGTTATAACTACTGGCGTATGTTCGGGAATGCTTTTGTAAACATTAAACCTATTGATAAGCTCAATATCCGTTCTAACTTTGGGGTAGATTACGGTAATTTCTATAAACGTACACTCAACCATTCGTATATTTCCGGTTTTATGGAAGAAGGCAAAGAAAAAACCTTCTCTCAACTCGAACAATCTCACTGGACAAAATGGAACTGGGCAAATACAGCTACCTACGACTTCGAGCTTGGCAAGAGCCGCTTTGAAACCTTAGCAGGTATGGAAATGTTCTCACAAGATGATATAAACTTCTCTGTAAAAGGTACTACTCTTGCCTTAGAAACTCCTGAATATATGTGGCCTAATCTCGCTACAGGAGGTATTACAGGAGGTGGTGGAGCTACCGGTTATAAGTTGCTTTCTTTCTTCGGAAAAATCAACTATGCTTATGATAACAAATACCTCGCTTCAGCTACCCTTCGTCACGATGGTTCTTCTCGCTTTGCCAAAGATAACCGCTGGGGTACTTTCCCTGCTTTCAACTTGGGTTGGCGTCTTTCTCAAGAAGCCTTTATGGAGAATATTCGTAATACCGTTTCTGAAATCAAATTGCGCTTCGGTTGGGGGCAAAACGGTAACCAAGAAATCGGCAACTACTCTATTTACGATATTTACGATCCTTACTATGGGGTAACAGGCGACTATATTTGGTCTGGAACAGGTATTTGGAATACCTCTTACGATATCGAAGGAAAAGGCTCTGGTCAGTTAGCTTCTGGTTTCCGTCGCAGTCGTCTCGGTAACAAAAATCTCAAATGGGAAACTACCACACAAACCAACTTTGGGTTAGACTTCGGTTTCTTTAATAACAATCTCTACGGTTCAGTAGAATACTATATCAAAAAAACCAAAGACATCTTGGTAGAACCTCCTTATGCAGGTATCAAGGGTGAAGGTGCTACCCAATGGGTAAATGGTGCTGGTATGGAAAACAAAGGTTGGGAAGTATCAGTAGGTTATCGTAACGAGACCAAAGGTGGACTCAAATACGATATCAATGCCAACGTTTCAACCAATAAAAATAAAGTTACTGAATTACCAGAATCTGTAGTCAATGCTTATGGCGGAAATGGTAAATGGGATAATATCTTAGGTCGTCCTTATCAATCTTATTATGGTTATGTAGCTGATGGTATCTTCAAAACCCAAGAAGAACTCGATCAGCACCCTATACAAAACGGTAAAGGTATTGGTCGTATCCGCTACCGCGATTTGAATAACGATGGAGTAGTAAACGAAGACGACCGCACTTGGATTGGGTCTCCTTACCCTGATTTTATCTACGGTCTCAACCTCAACTTAGAGTACAAAAACTTCGATTTTACCCTCTTCTTGCAAGGCGTACAGAATGTCGATATTATCAACGATGTGAAAAAACATACTGACTTTTGGAGTGTGGTGGATACCTACTCCAATAAAGGACGCCGTCTGCTCGATGCTTTTGACCCCGTTACCAATCCTAGTTCCGATATTCCAAGTGTAGCTTATACCGATGATAATAACGAAGGGCGTATGTCTACTTACTATGTAGAGAATGGCTCTTACCTAAAACTTCGTAACGTACAGTTAGGCTATACTTTACCTAAAGAAGTATCCGAAAGAATTAAGCTCAGCAAGTTGCGCTTGTATGTAAGCGGTCAGAATCTCTTTACTATCAAGAGCAAATCGTTTACAGGTAAAGACCCTGAAAACCCTAATTATGGTTATCCTATCCCAATAACATTCACTATGGGATTGAATGCTAGCTTTTAAATTATCAATAGTCTGACGTCTGATAAATAATAATAAAATGAAAAAGATAATATATACCACCACAATATTTGCAACTCTACTTACAGGTTGCAACTTCTTAGACGATAATCCACAAGGGATTATGACCGAGAAAGAAGCTATCTCTAAAGCCGATGAGTTGGTAACTACCGCTTATTCGTCTTTGGGTAATGACCACTACGATGTACCTTTTAGTCTTTGGATTTACGGTAATGTACGTGCCGATGACGCTTATAAAGGAGGTCAAGACGTGAGCGATATCCAGCATTTCCATTTCTATGAAATCGCTCAGAATATCGACCCTACTTTTGGTGAAGCTGACCGCTTTTGGTTTATGTGTTATATGGCTATTTCGCGTACCAATACCGCTCTGAAAGCCTTGCAACAGGCTTCCGATGCTGAAGTAGCAAATCGTCAATCGCGTATGGGCGAAATGTATTTCTTACGAGGTCATTTCTATTTCGTGTTGAAAACTATCTTTGGGCATATTCCTTTTGTAGATGAGAATACACCTGATAGTGCTTACGAAACCACCCCTAACACTTTGCCTAATGATGAACAATGGCAAAAAATAGTAGCCGATTTCAAAAAAGCTTACGACTTATTGCCTAATACCCAACCTCAAAAAGGTAGAGCTGATAAATATGCAGCAGCAGCTTATTTAGCTAAAGCCTATTTGTACAAAGCGTATCGCCAATCAGAAAACAATAGTGTAACAGGTATCAATAGCCAAGATTTGCAAGAGGTACTTACTTATACAAGTTTTGCATTAGGTTCTTCTTATGGTTTGGAAGATGACTTTGCGTTTAACTTCCTCCCCGGTGGCTATGAAAATGGTAAAGAATCTATGTTTGCGGTACAATACTCAGTGGACGATGGTACTCAGTACGGACGCCTCAACTGGGGTGATCAACTCTCTGCTCCACAAAAGTTAGGTTGCTGTGATTTCCATAAGCCAAGTCAGAATTTGGTAAATGCCTTCAAAACAGTGAATGGTTTGCCCGATTTCGATAACTTCAACAACAACGATTACAACGCTACTAGTGATAAAGCCGACCCTCGTTTGTTCCATACAGTAGCATTGCCAGGTTTGCCTTATAAGTACAATGCCGAATTGATTTATAAGAATGATTGGAATCGCAATAGCAATGTATACGGTTTCTATGCATCACTCAAAGAGAATGTAGACCCTTCTTGCTCTTGCTTCCGCAATATCAACCCTTTCCGCGGTAACTCTAAGAATCGTATTCTTATCCGTTACGCCGATGTACTCCTAATGCGTGCCGAAGCTCTTATCGAACTCAACCGTAGCAACGAAGCCTTGTCACTTATTAACCAAGTGCGCCAACGCGCTAAACAAAGTACTTCTATGATTCCTTACGCTACCAATACTGATATAGCTGTATATCAAAATGGCGTAAATATCACTTGGAATCAAGAAAATGCTCGCAAAGCACTCCGTTGGGAACGCCGTTTAGAGTTTGCTATGGAAGGCTCTCGTTTCTTCGACCTTGTACGCTGGGGTATCGCCGACCAAGTACTCAACGACTATTTCACTAAAGAGAAAACACGTCGTCCAGCGATATTCAGCAGTGCTTATTTCACTAAAAATAAAAATGAGTATATCCCTATTCCACAAAACCAAATAGGGTATGTAAAAGGTATTTACAAACAAAATGCAGGATTCTAATATGAAAACAATAGTACACAAACTCGCCCTCAGTGTAGCAGCTTTGCTCGGCTTACTCAGCTGTGACGAAAAGCACGAAGGCGAACTTATTAACGACAAAGAGGCAAAAATTAATGCCTTTCAAGCCGATGGTATCGATGGGATTATAGACGAGGAGAAACAAACTATCACGGTTTACGCTCCTTGGTCGGCTACGCTTACCAATATGTCCACCTCCCTTAGCTTGCCCGAGGGAGCTACCTCAGTGCCTAAAGGTGCTACAGGAGTAGATTTGAGTAAAGGTGCCAAGTATCGCATCTTTAATGGTAACCTCTATTGGGATTATACCGTTACCGCTCAGTACCCTAAGATAGAGAACTTTGTTATCGGGAAATACAAAGCTACTATCGACCACAGTACAGGTAAAATAAGTGTGAAATACCCCAAAGGAGAAGCAGTAACTGCGCTAATTCCTACTTTTAGCACTACCCCTAATGCTACCGTAAGCCCTGCTTCGGGAGTTGCCCAAAACTTCACTCAAAGCGTTACTTACACTATGAACTACCGCGGTGAGAGTTTTGCGTATAATGTAGAGATTATACCTACCAACTTTGCGCCTATTGCCTTTGTAGGTACAGCTAAGAGTGCTTCTGCTATCGCCAATGAAGACGAGAAAGCTGCCTACACTTGGCTTGCCGAAAACTACGATACCGCCAAATACATTTCATTTAGTGACATCAAGGACGGCAAAGTTAATCTTACCGACTACAAAGTGATTTGGTGGCATTGGGATAACAACAAAGAGTTGCCTGCTGAAGCCAAAGCAGATGCCGTTGTGAACAAGATGAAACAATTCTATGCTGCTGGAGGTTCGTTCTTATTGTCTTCTTGGGCTGTACAGTACGTAGTCGATTTAGGTATCGCCTTAGACGGCAAGGTGGTAAACAATATGTGGGGAGAAGGCAACAGTCCATTTGCAATTGGTGATGACTGGGGTATTTGCTATAAAGGCAACGAAAGCCACCCCCTTTTCAAAGGATTGACTAAGAAAACAGGTACTAACGATGTCGCCTTCTTACTCTCTAGAGGGGTAAAAGCCAAAGCACATAACGCCTTATGGAACTTCGAGTGGGGTGATTATGCCAATAATGTAGCAGGCTGGCAAACCGCCAGTGGAGCTAAGTTATTAGCAAGCTTCCACTGGAATGATGCTATGAACCGTGCTGCGATCTTTGAATATCTTAAACGTGGTAATGCAGGTCGCACAATTTGTATAGGTATTGAAGGCTACGACTGGTATAACGAAGATAATTCACCTGCCAATGCTTATAAAGGCAATATAGAATTGCTCACTGCTAACGCCTTAGAATATTTAGCGAATTAATAGAAACATAAAATACCTCTTTTCATACGTATATGTGATAACCGTCCTTTCTTCCCCCCTTAAAAAGGGGGAATAGGAGGAGGTTAAATAATAAAAATAAATTAATAAACAATGAAAAAGACACTTACATTGGCACTTTGTGCTACCGCTTTAATAGCTTGTGAAAAAAAAGAATATTGTAGTAACGACCCTAATGCGGCTCCCGATGCCTCTACTTGTTATGCCGTACAAGATTATGGTCGTACTTATAAGCACTTCTTTCAGCCCAAGAACGCTTGGGTAGGCGACCCTATGCCGTTCTATGACAATGGTAAGTTCCATATCTTCTATCTCTACGACCAACGTCCAGCACCTGCAACTTTCCACCCTTGGTATAGTGCTACCACTACTGATTTGGTTAATTATACTGATAATGGTGAAGCAATTGCTTGTGGTGCCGACGGTTCGCACGAAGATGCCCTCGGTACAGGTTCAGTATTCAAAGACGGGAATACCTATTACGCTTTCTACACAGGGCATAACGGCGATTTAGACCCCAAAGAAATCATCTATTGGGCTACTTCTACCGATTTGAAAACGTGGACAAAGGATACACAACACTCCTTCCGAGCTCCTGATGGCTATGACCGCAATGAGTTCCGCGATCCTATTGTCTTCAAAGAAGGAAATGCCTACAAGATGCTCCTTAGCACCCGTGCCGATATAGGAAGCGGTGTATGGAAAGGTGTCGTAGCACAATTCACTTCTACCGACCTTAAGAACTGGACAAAAGACCCGAATACACCCTTCTTCTATACTGACCCCAGTGCTTTTATGGTAGAGTGTCCCGATCTGTTTACACAAGGAAACTATCAGTATTTAATATTCTCTAACATCGAAGAAAGCGTGCGCCGTGTGCAATACAGATACCGTCGTGTGGGTGACAAGAATTGGATTACCCCTGCACAACAAGACTTAGACGACCGTGTGTTCTATGCCGGAAAAACCGCTACCGACGGCACTCACCGCTATATATGGGGGTGGAATCCGTCGCGTATTAATTACGAAGATAATTCCGCCTATCACTGGGGAGGTTCTTTGGCTGTTCACGAGCTCACTCAAAACAGCGATGGTACCCTCAACATAAAAATACCTACCGCGTTCGATAGCAAACAAGCGGTATCTGCTTCTTTGGGTAGCATTTCGTTAGATAATAATACTCGTGTATTCGACCGTCTCAGCAGTGGTTTCAACAAGATAGTTGCTAAAATAAAAGCCAATACCGCTACCGAGTTTGGGGTGATGTTTGGCGCTTGTGGTAACCTTTATGAAACCTATCGCGTAACGCTTAACCTCAACAAAGGAGAGTTACAACTCAACCGTGTGATTAGAGACGGAGGTACTGCTACCATTAATAGCATAAAACTTCCCGTGAACGCCAACAAGGAATACACCGTAAAAATAGTGCAAGAAGGCTCGGCAGCAGCAATCTATGTGAACGATGTAGTAGCCCTTTCTATCCGTTGCTATAAGATGAACCAAAACCCTTGGGGTATCTTTGCTAACGGTACAGCAAACTTTACTTTTTAGGTAAAAAGTAAAAGATAAGAGGTAAAAGGAGGAAGAGTGAACCTAAGACGAACAAAAGACGAAGGAAAGACGAAGGAAAGACGAACAAAAGATGAGTCTAAGGTGAAGCTAAAGCGAACCTAAGGCGAAGGACGGGTATAAACATCTTATCTTTTAACTCAAAAACAGATACTTTCATTACTTTATAAGTCTCAGCTTCCTCCCTCTCCTTAGTGAGAGGGAATGAAGATGAGGAATTAGTTTACTTATTTGCTAATTCAAATAAAAATAATGTATATTTGTACCATCTTTTAATTAAAAGAGATATAAAAAAGTATATGAATAACAAACTAATAGCAGGATTAGGAGTCTTAACGCTCACTGCCTGCCAGCAAAACACTGATGACCTCATTATTGAGGACTTCGAATCGGGTACTTATGCCAATTGGACGGTAGAAGGCGACGCCTTTGGCGCGACTCCCGCCACGGGTAGCTATACCGGTCAGCAGCCCGTAACAGGCTTTGAAGGAAAACACCTTGCTAATAGCTTCAACAATGGCGACGACTCTCGCGGAGCGCTTACCTCAAAAGAGTTCACCATCGAGCGCGATTATATTAATTTCCTCATAGGGGGAGGCACTCACGCCGATACCTATATTGAGCTTTTGGTAGAAGGCAAAAGCGTGTTACAAGCGCGTTCTCTCTACGAAACCGAAACCCTACAATGGCTCACTTGGGACGTAAAACCCTATAAAGGAAAGAAAGCCACTATCCGAATTGTCGATAACCAACGCGGCGGCTGGGGGCATATCCTCATCGACCAAATCGAACAAGGCAACAAACAAAAAAGCGTTTTTATGACTGATTACACCCGTACCTTTGAAGCCAAAGACAAATACCTGCTCATTCCTGTGGAAGACCAAGCAACCGAAAACAAAGTCCAACTATCGGTAGACGGTACCCTTATAGGCGAACCAATGACCATTCGCATCGCCCAAAACAAAATAGACTACTGGGTGCCTATCGCTATCGAGGCATACAAAGGCAAAAAAGTAACCCTTACTTTTGCAGTAGCCAAAACTACCGATATGGGCTTAGCCGAAATCAAACAGTCGGCTGAATATAACTTCAACTACAACGAAAAATACCGTCCGCTATATCACTTCACCCCTCAATACGGCTGGATGAACGACCCTAACGGAATGGTATACCTCGACGGAGTATTCCACCTCTTCTACCAATATAATCCTTACGGAGCGCGCTGGGGCAATATGCACTGGGGGCATACCGTTTCTAAAGACTTGGTGAATTGGGAATACAAGCCTTTAGTATTAGCCCCCGATAAGTTAGGAGCGATTTTCTCAGGCAGTGCTGTGATTGACCACGATAACACAGCCGGCTTTGGCAAAGGCGCTATGGTGGCAATTTTCACTTCAGCAGGCGAACGCCAAACACAATCTATCGCTTATAGTCTCGATGGCGGAAAAACCTTCACCAAATACGAAGGCAACCCCGTACTCACCGATGCCAATATTATCGACTTTCGCGACCCGAAAGTATTCTGGCACGCACCCTCTAAACAATGGGTGATGAGCCTTGCTACTACCCAAACGATTACCTTCTATGGCTCTAAGAACCTCAAAGAATGGACACGCCTCAGTGAATTTGGCGAAGGCTTAGGCGGACACGGCGGAGTGTGGGAATGCCCCGATCTCTTCCCCCTTACTTATGAAGGAAAAACCAAATGGGTGCTCTTCGTGAGTATCAACCCAGGGGGACCTAACGGCGGAAGTGCTACTCAGTACTTTATCGGTAATTTTGATGGTAAAACCTTCACCCCCGATACTATGAACTATCCGCTTTGGTTAGACTACGGACGCGATAATTATGCAGGTGTAACGTGGAGTAATGTCCCCGCTACCGATGGTCGTCGTCTCTTCATAGGATGGATGAGCAACTGGGATTACGCCAATGAAACCCCTACTCAAAATTTCCGTAGCGCGATGACCATTGCCCGCGTTTTGCGTTTGGTGCATAATGGCGAGCACTTGGTAGTAGCCAGTGAGCCCGTAAAAGAGTTGGAGAGTTTGCGTCGTGAAGCAGTGCTTTTAGGTGATAAAACACGTACCAACACCTCCGATGCTATAACGTTCGAAAACTTTTTGCCCAATAATCAAGGCGCTTACGAACTTACTTTCACGGTAACCCCTAACGAAACCGATAGCTTTAGCTTTGCTCTCGAAAACACCAAAGGTGAAACTATCAAATACCTATTTGACGGCGCTAATAAAACCCTATCGGTAGACCGCAGTAAGAGCAGTGTAGCTTTCAATGCCAACTTCGCCGAAACGCTTATCAAAGCACCAATGGTAGCTAAGAAAAGCTATACCGTACGCTTATTGGTAGATAAAGCTTCTACTGAACTTTTTGTGAACAATGGCGAAGTAGTACAAACCAATGCGGTATTTCCTACCGAAGTGTACAATACTCTCCGCTTCAACACTAGCAAAGGTACCCTCACCCTTAAAAATGTAACTGTCTATAAATTGAAATAATAATCCTCTCCCTCTGCCCCTCTCCCAAGGAGAGGGGAGTGTGTGAGACTAATAATATATTCATAGTATGCAACAGAATAATAACTATCTAAAATATTTATTGCCCGTACTTCTATCATTCTTCTGTATGGGCTTCGTAGACCTTGTAGGCGCTGCCTCTAACTTTGTAAAAGACGATTTTGGCTTGACCGAAACCACCGCCAAAGCGCTCCCTGCAATGGTATTCTTTTGGTTTCTGCTTTTCTCAGTGCCCACAGGCGTACTGATGAGCAAAATAGGTCGTCGCAAAACCGTACTCCTCAGCTTGGTGATTACCATCTTAGCAATGGTAGTGCCCTTTATCAGCTACAACTATACCACTATGTTGGTAGCTTTCTCCTTGCTTGGTATTGGTAACACGCTAATGCAAGTATCGCTAAACCCACTAATGTCAGTTATAGTAAAAGGCGACAAACTCGCGAGTTCACTCACTTTTGGTCAGTTTATCAAGGCAATAGCCTCGTTTTCTGCCCCCTTGCTGATGAGCTTCTGCTTTGATAAATTCAATGATTGGCGACTCTTCTTCCTACTCTTTGTAGCTATCTCGGTAGTAACCCTCTTGTGGCTTGGAGCTACCCATATTGAAGAAGAGAAAAACGACAGTAAAAACGCCACCTTTACCGAGTGTTTTGCACTGCTTGCTAACCCTTATGTACTCTTGTGTTTCATTGGTATTATGTGCCACGTGGGGATAGACGTAGGAGTTAATGCCTCAGCGCCCACTATCTTTATGGAGCGTTTAGGGCTTACCACTACCCAAGCCTCTTTTGCCACCAGCTGGTATTTCTTGTTCCGTACCATAGGATGTTTGTCAGGAGCTTATATTCTCACCAAAGTATCTCCTAAGAGTTTCTTTACCCTCAGTGTGCTTTGTATGGTAGCCTCAATGGCGATACTGTTCTTTTTCAGTGATAAGACAATGCTCTACACCGCTATTGCTTTGGTAGGTTTTGGCAATTCCAATGTATTCTCAATTATCTTCTCGCAAGCCCTCTTGCAGAACCCTACTAAGAAAAACGAAGTATCAGGCTTGATGATTATGGGACTCTTTGGCGGTACTATCTTCCCTTTTGCAATGGGCTTAGCCTCCGATGCGATGAGTGGCTCACAGATAGGAGCCCTTATTGTCCTCAGCATAGGAGTATTATATCTGTTGCTAATGAGCACTCGACTCAAAGCAAATGCTAACAATTAGTCGTTAGAGAGTCCTACAAATTGTATAAGTTGGATTAGTCAGAAAGGTCTGACGACTGATAGTATTTATTATTAGTAGTAGGAAATCTCAAAAAGAATTTATAACTTTGTACGCTGAAAAAGAATTAACAACAACACTCCGCCTCCTTCCCCCAAGGGGAAGACAGAGGAGAGGATAACATATAATACAATGAAAAATACAGTAGTAGGATTGGGAGAAATCCTTTGGGATGTCTTCCCTGAAAGAAAAGTATTAGGCGGTGCACCCGCTAATTTCGCTTACCACGTGTCGCAATTTGGTTTCAACGGCTATGCTGTGAGTGCCATTGGAGGTGACCTACTCGGTAAAGAAATACTAAAAAGTTTAGAAGAAAAAGAACTCAACTACATCATTGAGAAGACTGATTTTCCCACAGGTACCGTAAAAGTACAGTTAGACGGTCGTGGGGTGCCTACCTATGAGATTAGCGAAAATGTAGCGTGGGACAATATTCCATTCTCTTCACGTATCGAGAACTTAGCAAAGAACACTAATACCGTGTGCTTTGGGTCGTTAGCACAACGCAGTGAAATATCGCGCGCTACTATTCACAAGTTCTTAGATTTGATGCCTGCCGAGAGTTTAAAAGTATTCGATATCAACCTCCGCTTGAAATATTTCAGCAAAGAGGTAATTACCGATTCGTTAGACAAGGCAACTGCATTAAAAATCAACGATGAGGAAATAGTGAAAATTGCCGAAATGTTCAATTTGCAAGGAACTGATGAAGAGGTATGTAAGCGTCTATTGGAGAAATACAACCTCAAATTCCTCATCTTAACACAAGGTACACGAGGTAGTTATGTGTTTACGCCTAATGAGAAATCGTTCTTAGGTACGCCTAAGGTTACCATCGCCGATACGGTAGGAGCTGGCGACTCGTTCACAGCTGCCTTTGTAGCCTCTTACCTCAATGGTTGCAGTATTGCCCAATCGCATCAATTGGCGGTAGAAGTATCGGCTTACGTGTGTCAGCAACACGGTGCGATGCCTCGTCTTGCCGATGCTCATTTGGAGTTGTTTAGATAAAATGACTTTTAGGAAGTATCATATACTTTTTTTATATTTCGCTCTCTTTGCTTGCCTTGCTTGCCAAAGGGAGCGAAACCCCCGTTATGTGATAGGGGTGTCGCAGTGCAGTGAAGACCTTTGGCGACAAACGATGAACGAGGAGCTCAAACGCGAAGTAGCCCTTTACCAAGCCAATACTGAGCTACTGATTCGCAGTGTGAAAGACGATACTCCTAAGCAAATTGCCGATATAGAATGGTTCATAGAACAAAAGGTAGATGTGCTCGTTGTTTCGCCTAACGAGTCGGAAGCGTGTACACCAGTTATTGAAAAGGCTTACCAGCAGGGTATTCCTGTGATTTTGGTAGATAGGAAAATCGCTACTGAGAGTTATACTGCCTATGTGGGAGCTAATAATTACCAAATAGGTAAAGAAGCGGGACACTATGCAATAGGTATTCTCAAAGGCAAAGGCAATATAGCCGAAGTGCGTGGTACCAAAGGCTCAACTTCCGATGCGGAACGCCATAAAGGCTTTGTAGATGCCCTTAAGAATGCTCCTGAGGTGCGAATAGTAGCCGAGACCTGGGGCAACTTCCTCAAAGCAGATGCCAAAGTGCAAATGCAACAACTTTTTCAGCAACACCCCAATATTGACCTTGTGTTTGCGATGAACGACCCAATGGCAGCGGGTACTCACGAAGCAGCGATGCAATTCAACGGTAAAATACCCTTTATCATAGGGGTAGATGCGCTACAACAAGAAGGAATTAGCAATATAGAGAACAACGTGCAAGACGCATCGTTTATCTATCCTACGGGAGGAGAAAAGGTTATTGACCTTGCAATGAAAATACTCCATAAACAACCTTTTGAGCGCGAGAATATTCTCAATACCGCTGTGGTGGACAAGAGCAATGTGCGTATTTTACAGTTGCAAACAGAGCAAATTGCTCAAAAACAAGCTAAGATAGAGGATATCAATCAGCAGCTGAGTGAGAGCCTTATTCAGCATACTACTCAGCGTACACTCTTCTATATTTCTATTATTGCTATTGGTTTGATTACTATATTTTTGGCAATAGCTATCAGAGCATATCGCACTAAGAGTCGTGCTAATAATCTGTTAGAAAAACAAAACGAAGAAATCAAACGTCAGGCTACTGAATTGCAACAACAGAAAGAGC
Organism: Capnocytophaga sp. oral taxon 336 str. F0502; assembly: GCF_000411575.1. Lineage (NCBI taxonomy): Bacteria > Pseudomonadati > Bacteroidota > Flavobacteriia > Flavobacteriales > Flavobacteriaceae > Capnocytophaga > Capnocytophaga sp. oral taxon 336. The sequence goes on from NZ_KE150490.1 coordinate 202,525, forward strand.
GCTTGGAGGAAATCTCGGCGCAATTAGAAGAGGCGACCCAAGCCAAATTGCTTTTCTTTACCAATATTTCTCACGAGTTTAAAACACCGCTGTCGCTTATCTTAGGTCCTGTGCAGACGCTTTTGGCTCACAATTCGCTTCCCAAAGAAGAACAAGACTTGTTATTCCTCATCAAAAAGAACAGCAACCGACTTTTGCATCTCATTTCCGAAGTAATTGAGTTCCGCAGTTATGAGAATGGTAAGATGCAAATGTACTTCACTAAGGGCAACCTAAAACGGTTTCTTACTGAACTCAATTCTTTTTTCAGTGACCGTATCAAACAAAAGAAACTCAACTTTCAGTTTCTTGCCGAAGATACTTCTTTTGAAATGGCTTTCGATAAGGAAAAAGTAGAGAAAATCTACTTCAACTTGCTTTCTAATGCACTGAAGTTTACGCCTCAAGGAGGAAGTATCACCGTGTCGTTAGAAAAAGAAGACCTCCCCCTAACCCCCTTCAAAGGAGGAGTAGCTGTGCTGCGTGTGTTCAACAGCGGTTCATATATTCCGAAAGACAAACAAAGTGAGGTGTTTGAGCACTTCTACAAAATAAATCCCGATAGCGAAGGTTCGGGTATAGGTTTGGCTTTGGTACAAGCCTTAGTAGCCTCACACAACGGTACCATCAGCGTAGAGAGTACAGAAGGGGAGGGGACAACCTTCGTCATTCGCCTGCCTTTCACTCAAGAACAAGTATCGGTAAAAGCGGTATACGACAGCAATTACATAGAAACCCATCTCGACTTATTGCCTTCGTTGCCCGCACCTACCGAGAAACTCAAACTACCTACGGCTTCTCCAACGGCTTCGGAGAAACCTACTGTACTGATTGTGGAAGACAACGAGGATATGCGTCAGTTTATTCGATATATCCTCAGTGATGACTATAACCTTATCGAAGCTGAAAACGGTGAAGAAGGCTTTGAAGTAGCTAAAAAGCACCTCCCCGATGTAGTAATCAGCGATGTGATGATGCCCAAGACTGATGGCTTCGATTTATGTCAGTTGATAAAAACTAACGTGGCTACTAATCATATTCCTGTGATTTTGCTCACTGCTTATGCGTTAGACGAACAGAAGCAAGTGGGCTTCGAGAGTGGTGCCGATGCCTATATTGCGAAACCTTTCAACATAAAATTACTGAAAACACGAGTGCGCAAGCTCATAGAAAACCGTAAGAAGATACGTGAGAGTTTTAGTAATTTCCTCTTAAACGAAACTAAACAAGAGACTTTAGGTAAGGTAGAACAGCAGTTTATCACCGATTTTACGCATTACGTAGAGAACTCTATCGCCAATCCTGAAATGAATATAGACGAAATAGCCGACGCCTTAGGTTTGTCGCGCTCTAACTTATATCGCAAAATCAAATCCCTCACCGACTATTCGCCTAATGAGCTTATTCGCACCATACGAGTAAAATACGCTAAGCAGTTGCTCAACAGCAAAGCCAAGAGCATCTCGGAAGTTGCTTATGAAGTAGGATTTTCTTCTCCTTCCTACTTTGCGAAATGCTTTAAAGATTTTTACAACGAGAGTCCGACAGAGTACTTGGAACGGATTAGGTAGTGTTATAGACTGCTTTAAAATCTTGCACTGATTTTTCCCAGATAATTTTTTATTAATGCGAGTTTGATGTAAGGAAAGTGTAGCTTACGCTACAGAAATCTTACAAATCTTTGAAAAAATCAAACAAATAGGCAACAAGTTGCCTTTAAACACATACTCTGCTATGCCAGCTCGCAGACTACACACAGATTATACGGATAGTTTTTCAATTGACAATTGATAATTGACAAATATGATGGGCACGAATTGGCAACTGCGTTGCTGGATTTCACAGATTACAATGTAAACATATCTGTAAATCAGTATTATATATAACTGAGATTAATTAGCAAATGAGAGAATTAGCAAATTAGAAAATTTGGAAATTAGCTAATGGAGAGGTGTGTGTCGCACGGGCAAAAACTTTGAGATGAAAAAGCGATGGGTTGGAGGCTATTAGGATGATTCGGAAGAAAACGGAGATTTTCAGAAGGAGGTTAAGAGAGTTTTTGATGAAAAAAGGCTGTGAGAAGGGTATGGTTAGCTTATAGAGAGCTTATAGGAAGCTTATACGAATCTTGGAAGATTGGTATAGAAAGGGTGTATAAATAGTTGATTCATAATATAATACAACAGCACTAAAAATGTTAAAAACGGGGTTTCGAGGCGAAAGAAAAGGGAATAGGCACTAGGCCTTAGGCCATAGGCACTAGGGGGGAGTATGACGGAAAATCAAAAGAAACCTCCCCCTATTCACATATTCCGCTCTCGCGGACTTCCGTTTAAAGGGGGAATGTGATGACGGAAAAGGGAAGAGATGACGAGTAGCGAATGACGAATGATGAGGGTAATGTGGTGAAAAACTTCTCTTGGAAGATTGTTATAAAAAAGGTATGAAGCATTGGTTTTAAGTGAGATTTTTTTGTGTATTCGCGATTGATTTTCTACTTTTGTGCCTTATTAAATATATGCTTAAAAACGATGAAACGATTACTTTATATGTTATTGGCGCTATTGTCTTCGACTTCTGTCTATTCACAAATGCTTTTTTCGGAAAACCTTACTATGACGATAGACAGCACCAAAACTCTGCAAGGGAGCCTAATGCCTATCTTGGATTTTAAAACCGAAAAAGAAGATGTCTTCACTTTTAAAAATACGGCTAACCTCAATTTGCTTATCAATTGCAATAGGATTATTAATGTAATTAACAAATTTGAGTTATCTACTTATGGTAGTCAAATAATATTAAGTGGAGGGTATGTGCATATGGAGTACCGCTATCTGTTAGACCACGCTTTTGAGGTGTATCCTTATGCTGAGTCGCAATGGGCAGAGAGCAGAGGAATGAAACACAAGATTTCTACTGGCTTACAATCGCGTTATCGGTTGCTGAATACTCAATCCTCGCTGATGTTTGCTGCGGTGGGCTTCTTCTTTGAATACGAAAAATGGGAATATCCTGCTCCCGATAACGTTGAGGCTACTTATGCTTACAGTCGCAGTATCAAAAGTCATTTGTCGCTCAGTTATAAACTTCGAATAGGTGAAAAATGGGAGCTTACCACTACTGCCATTCATCAAACTAGACCTGATAGTACTTTTAAGGAAGCGCGCTATGGTGGGGCTATCGACCTCAAATACAATATTACGCCTACCATAGGTATACTTGGTACCTACCGACTTATTTACGACACTGCTCCTATTGTACCTATAAAAAAAGACTATCATTCGCTTGAAGTAGGGCTTAATATTTCTTTCTAATTTCCCCATTTGCTAATTTACTAATTTTCTGATTAACATTATGTATACAATTCCTTATATTGAATCCGAGGAGTTTTTCTATTTGGATGTATTCCTAAAATTGCTTTTAGGATTGTTAGCTCTTGCCTTAATCATCAACAAATCGGGCAAGGGTAATTTGGCACCGAGTTCGGCGATGGATCAGGTGCAAAATTACGTACTTGGAGGTATTATTGGAGGTGTGATTTACAGTCCATCGGTGAGTATCTTTCAGTTTGCTATCGTATTGGCTATTTGGGCATTCCTTATCATAGGGTTACGTCAGTTAAAAACTAAAAACCAAGCTTTTAGGAGGTTTATAGACGGCGCCCCTGTGATTGTTATCAATCGTGGTAAGATAGATATAGCTGCCTGCAAAAAAGCTAAAATTACGGCACACGAACTCGCTTTCAAACTGCGCAAAGAAGGGGTATACTATATCAGAGAGGTAAAAAGAGCGGTACTTGAACAGAATGGCGAACTCATTATTGTGTTGGCAGGAGAAGAAAACCCCAAATATCCTGTCATTACCGATGGAATTATTCAAAAAAGCGTGCTGGAAGATGTAGATAAAAGCGAAGAATGGCTACTTGGAGAGCTACAAAAGGCAGGATACAGCAATCCTTCCGAGGTATTTTTAGCAGAATACGAAAATGCTCAGATAAAAGTTATACCCTATATTTAGTAACAATGAGAAAGAAAAGCCCTCAAAAACATTTTGCTATTCGTTGTTATTTTATTATTTTTGCCCAAAATACTTAATTGCTATTACAATGAAGTTAAAACATATTACTCTTTTGGTAGCCTCTACTTTTGTGCTAGGGGCTTGTAATCAATCTAAAACAGCTTCTGAGCAAGAAGCACAAACCCCTCAAAAACCGCTTATCAGCTATGTAGACCCGTTTATTGGTACGGGCGGACACGGACATACCTACCCTGGAGCAACTACTCCTTTCGGTATGATACAAGTGAGCCCAGTGAATGGTCTCAGCAACTGGGATTGGTGCTCTGGTTACCACTATTCCGATAGCCTTATGGTAGGTTTTGGACATTTGAGTCTCAGTGGTACGGGTATAGGAGACCTAAACGACATCTTGCTAATGCCTACTACTAAAGAATACGACCTCAGTGTACTGAAATACGGACGCAAAGAGCAATACCCCGTGAATGCCCAAGAGTTTCGCAATATGGTGCCTTATAAATCGAAGTACAGCCACAAGAACGAAAAAGCAGAACCTGGCTATTACCAAGTGTATTTGGAAGACCCCAAAGTGAATGTAGAACTCACCGCGGCACAACGTTATGCCGTACATCGTTATACTTTTGAAAAAGGCGCTGAACAATCAGTACTATTGAACTTGGGATTTGCAATCAACTGGGATAGCCCTACCAAAACTTCTTTTAGCAAATTGGATAAGAAGTTAGACGCTAATAATAACGACAATATTATTACAGGTTATCGTTATAGTACTGGCTGGGCTGAAAACCAAAAAGTGTTCTTTGCGATTCAGTTTTCTAAGCCTATAAAAAATATTACCTATCAAAAACACAAAGATGATGTTACTTCAGGGCAAATCTTCTTTGATAATACTGATGAGAAGTTAGAGGTAAAAGTAGCTCTTTCTTCAGTGAGTGAAGAAAATGCTTTAGATAACTTGGAGTTATATAACGCTCCTAATTTTGATAAAACCAAATCATTAGCACAACAACAATGGGAGAAGACCCTTAGCAGTATAGTAGTAGAAACCCCTGTTGATTCGCTTAAAACAATTTTCTATACTGCCCTCTATCACGCACAAGTAGCGCCTGTAACTTTCTCCGATAAGAATGGTCAGTTTCGCCTACAAAAAGATGAGATTGCAAAAACCGAAGGTACTGCTTATTCTACCCTTTCTCTGTGGGATACTTTCCGCGCCGAGCACCCACTACTTACCCTTTTGCAACCCAAAGTTACAGCTGATATTATCAACTCAATGTTAGCCTATTATCAAGTGCACAAAGTGTTACCTGTTTGGACACTTTATGGTAACGAAACCAATACAATGACCGGCTATCACTCGGTAGCAGTGATTGCCGAAGCCTACCTTAAAGGGGTACGTGGTTTTGATGCTGAAAAGGCTTACGAGGCAATGAAAACTACAATGATGCAAGACGCACGGGGACTCAAAGCGTACAAAAAATATGGTTACATACCTTATAACGCAGGGGTAGACGAGTCGGTTACTATTACCCTTGAATACGCTTACGACGACTGGTGTATAGCGCAAATGGCTAAAGCCTTAGGTAAAACCGAAGATGCCGACTTCTTTACTAAACGCTCAGAAGCCTATGTTCACTTATTCGATAAAGAAACGGGCTTTATGCGCGGTAAAAGTACCGACGGTAAATGGCGCACGCCTTTTGACCCTAAACGCTCCGACCACCGAGAAAACACCGATTATACCGAAGGTAACGCTTGGCAACACAGTTGGTTTGTGCCTCACAACGTACAAGGACTTATCAATCTATTTGGAGGCAATGAACCTTTTGTAACACACTTAGAAAAACTCTTTACCGAAAGTTCTGAAATCACCGGTGAAAACACCTCTCCTGATATCTCAGGACTCATAGGTCAGTATGCACACGGCAATGAGCCCAGTCACCATATTGCCTATATGTTCAACGTAGCAGGACAACCTAAGAAAACCCAATATTGGGTAGATCGCATCTTGCAAACCCAGTACAACACTACCCCTAACGGACTTAGTGGTAATGAGGATTGCGGACAAATGTCGGCTTGGTACATTTGGAGTGCTATGGGCTTATATCCTATGAATCCAGCTTCTACCGAGTATCAATTTGGTCGTCCACTCTTTGATAAAGTAACCATACACTTGCCTAACGGAAAGACATTTACAATCATTGCTAAAAATGTGTCTAAAGACAATAAGTATATCCAATCTGTAAAACTCAACGGCAAAGAATATACCCAATGGCATATTTCTCACCAAGACCTTTTAAAAGGCGGTGAATTAGTTTTTGAAATGACAAATAAATAAATGAAAAGAAATATCTTAATCACAGGAGGAGCTGGATTTATCGGCTCTCACGTCGTGAGGCTATTTGTAAACAAATACCCCGACTATCACATTTTTAACTTAGATAAACTTACTTACGCTGGTAACTTAGAAAACGTTGCCGATGTAGCCAATGCCCCTAACTATACCTTTATACAAGCGGATATTTGCGACTACGAGCGTATGAAAGCCCTCTTCGCTGAACATCGCATTGATGGGATTATCCACCTTGCTGCCGAAAGTCACGTGGATAGAAGTATTGAAGACCCTTTTATCTTCGCGAAAACGAACGTGATGGGTACTTTGAGCCTTTTGCAAGCAGCTCGTGAAGTGTGGAAAGATAATATGCAAGGCAAACGCTTTTATCACGTCTCTACCGACGAGGTATATGGAGCCTTAGAAATAGGCGAAGCACTCTTTACAGAGCAAACGCCTTACGACCCCCAATCACCGTATTCGGCATCTAAAGCTTCCTCAGACCATTTTGTGAGAGCTTACCATAACACTTACAAATTGCCTGTGGTGATTTCAAACTGTTCTAACAACTACGGTTCTCACCAATACCCTGAAAAGTTAATACCGGTGTGTATCTATAATATTGTAGATAATAAACCACTACCTATCTATGGCAAAGGCGAAAATATTCGCGATTGGCTTTTTGTAGAAGACCACGCTCGTGCTATCGATACTATTTTCCACCAAGGGAAAGATGGTGATACCTACAACATTGGGGGCTTTAACGAATGGCGTAATATCGATTTGGTGAAGGTAATCATCAAAGAAGTAGATAAGCAATTAGGTCGCCCCGAAGGTACTTCCGAAAAGCTCATCACTTTCGTAACCGACCGTGCTGGTCACGACCTCCGTTACGCTATTGATGCTACTAAATTGAAAAATGAACTCGGTTGGGAACCTTCCTTACAGTTTGAAGAAGGTATACGGAAAACTGTAAAATGGTACCTAGCGAATAGGTAAAAGGTAAAAGATAAAAGGTAAAACAGAGGCTATTATATAGTAACCTCTGTTTTTTCTATTCTATAATTTGTCAATTTGCTAATTATCTCATCTCCTACATACTACTTGGTTGGTGTATTTCAGGTTTACGATGCTATATTCATTCAGTTTATCAGTCTTCTCCAATTGCTTGTAAAAGGCTTTGAGGTTTGCTTTCTTGAGCGCTTCGTCTTCAAACTTGCCAAAAACGACCTTAAAGTGAGGTACACGCATTAAAAACTCGTATTCTCCGTTAGGTTTTACCAATACTTCGGTGATGTTCTCAGCCAGCCATTGGTCGTTTTGGATAAACTGCATCAGTGCATAGGAGGCTTGCCAATAGCGCTCGGTATTACCTCTGAGGATAGGCACGCGTGCTGAGTAAGAACTTGAAAGAGGCATCTTCTTTCCTTGTGTATCCATATAATATACTCCATTGCCGTCGTATACACGTGCGATAGGCTCTCGCTGTTTGATTTTAGCATTCAGAGTGCCATCGATAGTGCAAAATACTTCCGATTTCTCAATCATCACATTGTTGTCTAAGAGCTTTTCGATTTCGTTTAAACGAAGGAGTCCCATAGGGTGCTTTGCTTGTGGGTCTTTGAAGATAGTGCGCCGTATGGCATCATCGGTAACGTACATATTCTCGTCCTGATGGTCTACCACCACCTCTTTTACGGTACGTGTTTTATTACGCCCTGAAGCAAACAACTGTATACAAAAGGGCAAAAAAACGATGACGAATATTTTTATGATTTTTTTTATGTACATTTTTCTTTATTTGATATCGTAACCAAACCTGCGCAATTGTCGCACATTGCTACGCCAATCTTTGTTTACTTTTACGAAAAGTTCTAAGTGTATTTGTTTGCCGAAAAACTTCTCTAAATCGGTGCGAGCTTCTACACCTACCCGTTTTAAGGCTTCCCCTTTATGACCTATGATAATCCCCTTTTGGCTCTCGCGTTCTACCATTATCACTGAGCGAATGTGAATAATCGTCTCGCTATCGGCAAAACTTTCGGTCTCTACTTCTACCGAATAAGGGATTTCCTTTTTGTAATGCAATAGTATCTTTTCGCGTATAATCTCGTTTACAAAGAAACGCTCTGGTTTATCGGTGAGTTGGTCTTTTGGGAAAAACGCAGGTGACTCGGGTAAGAGTTCTATAATGCGGTTGAACACCACTTCGGTTTGAAAGTTACGCAAAGCCGAAATAGGATATATCTCGGCGCGAGGCACTTTTTCTTTCCAGTAGGCGACTTGTTCCTCTAATACATTTTGGTCGGAAGTATCTACTTTGTTAATGAGCAACAATACAGGCACTTTCAACTGGTTGATGCGCTTAAAGAAAGCCTCGTCTTTCAGCTCTTTTTCGCCTATTTCTACCATATAAATGAGAATGTCGGCGTCTTCGAAAGCACTCTTTACAAAGTCCATCATCGAGGCTTGTAAGGCGTACGATGGCTTGATAATACCGGGGGTATCCGAAAAAACTACCTGAAAATCATCACCACTTACGATACCAAAAATACGGTGTCGCGTGGTTTGTGCCTTGGAGGTGATAATAGAGAGTTTTTCGTCTACAAAGGCGTTCATAAGGGTAGATTTCCCTACATTAGGGTTCCCGATGATATTTACAAATCCAGCTTTGTGCACTTGTTAATTGTTATTTGTTAATTGATTCAGCCATTCCTTTGCCCCAATGAGGATGATTAGGCATTTTTGGAGTAAAATGTTCGAACTTCTCTAAGGCTTTTTGGAGCATTGGTTTAGCTTTTGCTACGCCCCCACCAAATATCTTGGGTGTAAAGTAAATGCCAATAGCACGAATGAGATAGGGTCTTGGGTTTTTGGGGTTTTCTTTAATAGATTTTTCGGAATACTCACGACTCAGCTTACCGTATTTAGCTCCGCGAAACATTGGGTTTACCTTCACTTTAGCACTATACAGATAGGCGTATAAGGCGTTGATTTCCGATGCATCGGCATCGGGTTGTTTTTCAGCTATCTTTATGTACTTTTCTGCCAGATTGCAATAACTGTCAATAGACCCTCCCGATGATTGGTCGGCAAGACGTATGTTCACATAAGCCGCATAGTAATTTGCGAGCCAATGCGAAGGCGCTGTGTTGGCAAGAGTTTCAAAATCTTTAGCTAAAGTCTGTAATTCTTTAGTAGCATAACTTTTGTCAAGGAGTTTTACTTTTTCGGTAAGCATTGCCTCCACATCTTGAGCAGAAACTACAGAACAAACTAATAGCAGAAAAAAAGTAATATATCTATTCATTCGTAACTTGTCATTTGTTATTATCTTCTTCCTTTTGGTTTTTTAGCAGGAGCTGAAGGGGTAGGAGAGGAGTTAGTTTTTTTGGTATCTGTCTCTTCTTTCTTTTTCTCTTTTTTATAAAGAGGAATGAGATAGCTGAGAGTATAGTTGAAATTCACACCAAAACGACTCCCTTCATATACCCGACCAAAGGCAGGAATATAGTAGTTAGGGAAACCACTACTGCCCGTTTGAGCCACCAAAAGACCTACGCGTACGCTTGCTCCTGCGTAAAGGTTATGCAAGAGTTCCGCTTTAATGCCCAATACGAGTTCCAACCAATGGGCTGTACGTCCGTCGTATTTCTTTAAGAAAGAAGGATCGGAGCCTGTGATAGTTTCGTTCCAATATTGGTTATCTTTATGGATAATATACGAGGTAAGGTCTTGAGAGAAGAGCGAAATGCCATAGCGAGCCCCCACGTAAATCATATTCTCCATACCATACCAATTGCCATAGGTGTTATAATCGAAACCAGCACGTAAAAATTGACCTTCGGTAGAGTAAGTAAAGAAATCTTCGTTTTTAGTTCTTTTTTCCATACCGAGTTCAGCAGCGAAGTAGTAGTTGGTTGTTAGGCGGTAATCGCCTACCAATTCGAGTCCGTAGTAATCCTTATCAAAGAAAGGGCGTACCAGTTTGCTTAGGTCGGCACCTACGCGCAAGCCATACCGCTGTTTGTACACAGGGGCTTCTTGTTTTTCGGGCAAGGCAATAGTAGTTTGTGAGGTCGTGCGGGTAGCCGTTTGAGCCATTGCACCTAAGCCCCACCAAATACTAATGATACAAATGTATATGAGCTCTTTTTTCATTATCTACGGTAGTGTTCTTGATGTTAAGACCTTTTAGCCAAGAGGTATTTGTATCTTGAATGGTAGCTGAAAGGGTGTTGTAAGTAATTTTCACTCCACAAGCCTTGCTTACGAACGACTGTTCGGGAGTATAAGTGAGCGTGAGGGTTGCGGTGCTAGTGGTAGTACCTGAAACTACGGTTTGAAATAAGTAGGTAGTAGGGGACTCCAAGCGCAAAGGTAGTGCAAGTGAATCTAAAGTTGCACTGCTTACCAGAGGCGTAGTATTTCCTTCGCCATAAACTGTAAGGTTAGTCACGCTAAAAGGCGTACGGGTGTTATTTTGGTTGTAGAAACGCACCACCAAGCGAGGTGTATTCACGCTGTGGTCGCAAAGGTCGTCGGACTCACAACTTATCAACATTGAAAGCGAGAGTATTAAAAATGATATAAAGATAGTTCTTTTCATTATCAAAAATAAAGTTGGTGCAAAGATACGAAATAATTACAAATGACAAAAAAAACTTCATAGGGCAACACGACACTTGCGTTTAAAGGCCTACCCCCGTTCCCCCTTCCGAAGGGAAGGGGGCAAGCCACAAAGACTACTTTTTTTATGAGAAAACATCTAATATTTTCTACTATTGTGAAGTTTATTCTCAAGATATATAGGTTGTTGTTTTTAAATGTGAATGCCGTGACAGAGTAACTTAGTATTGATACTTATTAGCTTGATGGACAAAGCTTATTCGAAGGGAGAGCGAAGTTAAAGCGAACCTAAGACGAAGAAAAGACGAACAATAAACGTACAAAAGATAGAGATAGCCTGAAGCTAAGAAGAAACTTTTATGTGGCAAAAGAAGTTATTTGAGATTAGAAATTGATAAATAACCTTTCATTTAAATTTGTTAATTTACTGAGTTATTTTTATTTTTGTCGTCTTAAGTAGGTGCGCTTCTTGGGGCTCGTGCCTAAAAATGCAATGCTTAAAAGAAATACAAGCCCTAAAAAAAACGGCTTTCCATACCGCTATAAGAAGCCTCAGCTTTGTTCAAGCTAACTGAAGGCAATCTTAAATGGGCTAATGGCGTAGGGAAATATATAAGATGCTGAAAAATGAACCTGAATAAACTCATAAATTCGCGACTCTTGAATGCCTCTATTGATAAAGTGATCAAAGTCAAAGAATATAACCTATTCTTAGGTTTTGTCGCAATAACAATAGCACTTTTTGTTTTCTTTATAGTGGCTATCGTTGTAATGGTAGTAAGGATACCTATTCTTTGGTTAGTGAATTTGTTTAAGAAATAAAATATGTATTGCAAAAGAATCGTAAATTACCAAGGAGAGAAATCTTCTTTGCAAACGATTTTCAAACAAGTAGCTAAAAAATGTTTAATTTGTTGTGATTTGTTCAATTGCTGAGGTGGTACCCTCATTTATTTTTCACTCAAAAAACAAAGAGCCCGAAACGGGACGCTTCGAGCTCTTCTATATATTATACTATTCTTCTAATCAAGCAGATACGACACGAAGCATTACCTTGTAAAAAGGTAAAACTGATACGATATGTAACTTGACATAGGTCATTTTTCTTCGTGTATATCTTTATTTAGTAAAGCAAATGTTTTTGAAATAGGGGGGCAAAGGTGTGACTATTTTTTGAATATGCAAGAAATAGACTATTATTTTACCTAAATAAATTCATCAGCTTCTTTATTGGCGACCAAACGGAAGCCTTCGCCGTGAATGTTTAAGATTTCCACTTTGTCGTCTTTTTTCAAGAGTTTACGCAGTTTTGCGATATATACGTCCATACTGCGAGAGGTGAAATAGTTGTCGTCTTTCCATATTTTGGAAAGAGCTAACTCACGTGACATAAAATCATCGGTGTGTAAGGCGAGCAAACGCAAAAGTTCATTTTCCTTAGGGGAGAGTTTTACAGGTTCTTCGTCCTTATATTTGAGAATACGCAATTTGGTATTGAGAAAGAATCTTCCTATTTCGAACTCAAACTTATTGTCGTCTACCATTGTTTCGATGCTTTTACGTTGCAAAATTGAACGTATTTTCATCAATAGGATTTCGGAGTCGAAGGGTTTGTTTAGGTAGTCATCAGCTCCTGAGCGATAGCCTTTTATCACATCTTCACGCATTGTACGAGCTGTAAGGAAGATAATAGGTATTTTCTCATCTTTCTCACGAATTTCTTTGGCTAAAGTAAAACCGTCTTTATAAGGCATCATCACGTCTAAGATACACATATCGTATGTTTCTTTCTTAAACTTTTCGAAGCCTTCCATACCGTTTTTAGCTAAAGTAACGTCGAAGCCACTCATCACCAAATAGTCTTTTAGTACAGTGCCGAAGTTGGGGTCGTCTTCTACTAAGAGAATGTGTTTATTGTCCGTAGAAGCATTTGAACTGTAATAGTTTCCGTCTGTATTCATTTTTTTATTGTTTTAGGCAATTATGAATTAAATTGTTAAGTTCTTAAATTATATTACCGGCAATTTGATAAAGAAGGTACTCCCTTTTCCTTTGTCGCTTTCTACATCAATGCTTCCTTGATGGTATTCTACGATACTTTTCACGTAGGCAAGCCCTAACCCGTGTCCTTTTACGTTGTGTAAATCGCCAGTATGTTCTCTATAAAACTTGGTAAATACGTGTTTCATAGCCTGCCTGCTCATTCCTTGCCCTCTGTCTTTTACACGTATTAGTATTTTATTCTTTATATTTTCAGTATAAATGTCTATTTCGGGGGCATTAGGTGAGTATTTGATAGCATTTTCAATCACATTCACAAATACATTAGTAAGGTGTGATTTGTTTGCTGATACATCGCCGTTTTCTGCCAAAAAGTGAGTGCGCAATACGCCTCCACGTTCGTCGAGCATTACTTGTAGGTGCCCTATGGCATTGCTTATAAGTTCGTGCACGTCCAACGGCTCTCTCTCTAAATGTAAGTTTCCTTTTTCGAGACGTGATATTTGCAAAATGTTTTCTACCTGAGCCAGCATTCGCTTGTTTTCCTGTTTGAGTATTTTTACATATCCTTTTATTTTCTCAGGGTCGTGCAGGGCGACAGGTGTTTTGAGACTGTCCAGCACTAAGTTCATAGTGGCAATAGGTGTTTTGAACTCGTGCGTCATATTATTGATGAAATCAGTCTTAATTTCGGAAATGCGACGCTGAGTGATGAGCTGGTGGAAGGTAACCACAAACACACCTATAACTATTAGTAAAAATACTACTGATAGGGTTGCTACCCCTATTACTGATGATAGTACATAGCGCTCTCGCTGAGGGAATACTACTGCTAATTCGTATACTGAATCGTCGGAGCTATTGCCTCCAAAAAGCAAGGTGCGATATTCCTTAGTTTCATTAGGGTCAAAGTACTTAGAGTGTATCTTCGATAAAATATTGCGGTTATACACGGCAAACTCGAAAGGTAAATTCAAGCCTCTTTTTTTGAGTTTTTGCTCTAAGAGTGTGTTTATTTGGCTTACGGACACTCGTTCGCTAATGGTTTGTTGCCTTATGATACTCTTAAATGATTCTTCTATCATTAAGCGTTCAATCTCGGGTAATTCACTTAGCTTTTCGTAGGCTTTTATGATAGGCAACTGTTTGTTATCTATGTTATTACCTCTGTTGATATGCTGAAAACTTTCTCTGTTTGTATAGTTCTTTAAGGTAAAAGAATCGGAGAGTTTCAAATCATCGATGAGTACAGGATTGCGCAGATTGGTAGCCAAAGCGTAATCTTCCTCTAAAATACCGTGTTTATAAATAAAGGTCTCTTTGCTTAGTTTGTTTTCTTGCACATAGATAAACTCTCGCAGATGACTGTCTTTGAGTTTTAAGGTGCTATCGTTCTCGCGCAAATAGATAATTTGAGCTACGTATTTATCGACTTCGTCTTGCTCTATTTGTTTAGCTACATTATTGAGTACCTGCTGAATAGAATAAGTAAAAGCTTCTTCTTTATTGTCGATAGCTGATTTAATCCAATACCCTTGTATGGCAATAATTCCTACAAGAGAAAGGCTTATGAGCACTACTGCGAGTATGTATAATCGCTTATTCACCGGGCAAAGTTAAAACAAATATTTTATATAAAAAACAAATTCTCTTAAAAATTTAACAAAAGATTAAGGAGTACCCTTTTTAAGAAGGCTGAAATACTGTAGTTTTTCTTTTATAAACCCTTGTTTTTACTAAGGAAGAGAAGTGACAATGTTAATATAATACCAAAAATGTCAAAAATGCCAAAAATACCGATGAGAAAATTAAGAAATTAGCAAATGGGTAGTGATAAAAAAGGTTTTTTGACGGGTCTGACTTGTCGGACAAATCGGACTGGTCTGAGTTGTCGGAGGAAAACGAAAAATATAAAAAGTGAGTTGGAAGGATTTTTGGTGAAAAAAGGGTGTAAGGAGGGTGGGGTTAGCTTATAGGGAGCTTATAGGAAGCTTATACGAATCTTGGAAGATTGGTATAGAAAGGGTATATAAGTAGTTGATTTATACCATAATACAACAGGGCTAAAAATGTTAAAAACAAGGTTTCGAGGCGAAAGAAAAAGGAATAGGCACTAGGCCTTAGGCCATAGGCACTAGGGGGAGTATGACGGAAAAGTGTGAGCCACACAGGCAGGTGCGAGCCGCACGGGCAGATGCAAGTCGCACGGTCAATGAGGAATGGACGAAGAATGGACGGAGAATGAACGAAGAATGGACGAAGATAAGGTGGAGACAAGACAAAGATAAGACAAAGATAAGACAAAGA
>NZ_KE150490.1:217944-327923 GCF_000411575.1 Capnocytophaga sp. oral taxon 336 str. F0502
AAGACAAAGACAAGACAAAGACAAGACAAAGACAAGACAAAGACAAGACAAAGACAAGACAAAGACAAGAATGTTTGAGAAGAGAGGATTGCTCAATGAAAGATGGGGTTTTTGAGGGGATATGATGTGGCTATGATAAAAAAGTGAGGTAAAAAGTTTGTATATAAAAATAAAGTTGTATCTTTGCACCTTGAAAAATGAACAATTGATTACTAAACTTGTAGAAAATGAGAAAGTTAAAAGAATACGATATTTCTTTTGCAGGCTTGAAACAGGGGAGATATCAATTTGTTTATGAGATTGACAAAGCGTTTTTGCAACTGTTTAATTTTGACGAGGTGAATGATATTCATCAGCAAGTAATCGTTGATTTAGACAAGAAGAGCAACTTGTTGGAACTGCATTTTCACAACAGGGGTACTGTGAATGTGAATTGTGATGTTTCTAATGAGCCTTTTGACTTGGCAGTAGAAGGAACACTTTTTTTGGTGGTGAAGTTTGGTGAAGAGTATAATGATGACGATGAAGAAATCTTGATACTTCCTCACGGAGAATACCAACTGAATGTGGCACAATATATATATGAACTTATTGTGTTGTCAATCCCTGCTAAGCGCGTACACCCTGATGTTTTGAATGGGACGATGCACTCGGTGGTATTAGATAAATTGGAAGCACTTGCTCCAAGAGAGCACCATAATACAGTGACTATAGACCCGCGTTGGGAAAGTTTAAAGAATTTAATAACAGATAAATAATATAAAGAATTAAGTAATGGCACATCCTAAGAGACGACAATCAAAAACAAGAAGAGATAAGAGAAGAACCCACGACGTAGCGGTAGTTCCTCAAATAGCAAAAGATCCAACAACTGGTGAAAACCATTTGTATCACCGCGCACACTGGCACGAAGGTAAATTGTACTATCGTGGACAGGTGCTTGTGGATAGTACAGAAGAAGCAAAATAGCTTTACTTCATTTGATTTTATAAGATTATAAAAAAAGAGAACAATATTAATATTGTTCTCTTTTTTTGCTTTGTGAGGGCGATTTGCAAATCGCCCCTACAATATAACTAAAGGAAATTGATTATCAAGATAGTCTACTCTGACAAAGGTCGTAGCAAGACAAGTGATTAAAATTTTAGCAAAATAATACTGATTGTAAAATGACTGTGCTGTGAATTAGCTTTTTTGGGTGTCTTCTTGAGCGTCTTCTTCTAAGAAACCTTTGGCTAATAGAAGGTTGTACCATTGGATTATTTTCTTAATATCGCTGGCATACACACGGTCGCGGTCGTAATTAGGGAGTACTTGAGAGAAATACTCTTCGAGAGTAGCTCCATCGGATTTTGGAGAGATACGCGCTTCTTTTCCTTCTTCAAAGTTCTTCATATTAGTAAAAACTTCGGTGAGAGGCACTTCTTTTTCGAGTGTATAAATTGCGATTTCAGACAATAGGCTCACGTTGTTGCGAATGCCTACCGATATACGCTTACCATCGGCTAATGAAGTGGCTAAGAAACCAGAGCGCGTTTGAGTTTCTAAGTGATATAAACCAGGTTTGCCAGAAATGGCTAATACTTTTGTTAGATTCATTGTATTTATTTAAGAGTTAAAAAGTTAAGAGTTAAAAGTTATGAGTGTTACTAATTATAACTGTAAGTTAGTGTACTATCTTTTGTTTTTGGCATCGAAGAATTTCATTCGGTAGTCTACCTTTACCTTTCCTTTACTGATATTAGTCAGCTTACTTTTGATGAGTTGGCGTTTAAAAGAAGAGAGTTTATCAGTGAACAGAATGCCTTCGATATGGTCGTATTCGTGCTGAATGATACGAGCCGCGAGTCCTCCAATGGTAAGTGCTTGCTTATTAAAGTCTTCATCAAAGTATTCAATGGTGATTTGCTTGTGCCTGCTAACGTCTTCTCGTACGCCAGGAATACTGAGGCACCCTTCGTTGAAGTTCCAAGTATCGCCTGTTTCCTCTATTATTTTGGCATTGATAAAAGTTTTTTTGAAGCCTTTTAAGAAAGTTTGCTCTTCTTCTGAAAGCTCATCGTCATCGGCGAAAGGAGAGGCATCTACTACGAACAAGCGTATAGAGAGACCTACCTGAGGAGCAGCGAGCCCCACGCCATAAGCGGCATTCATAGTGTCGTACATATTAGCAATCAGTGTTTTGAGTTGAGGATAATCGGGGGGGATTTCAGTTCCTACCTTTCTGAGCACTGGGTCGCCATAAGCAATAATAGGTAAAACCATTGTGTTTTAATTTGTTTATCGGGCGCAAAGGTAAGAATAATTTGGAAATTAGCAAATGAGGAAATGAGAGAATGAAAAAATGTGGAAAAGAGAAAAGTTTGTTGTATCTTTGCACCAGAAAGAAAAGCTACACAGTTATACCGTGTAGTGTTTTTCCTTTTTTAGGGGAGAATGGAGAGAAAAACTCTTAATAAAACGCCTTTTTATTTAACAGAATACAAAATGCACAACAAGAGAGTGTAAAAGACGCTATCTGTTGATTTGCAATATGTTTAATGTGTAAAAAGGTAATTTGTGTTGTGTAGCACTATGTTAAATAATGTTAAATATTTGTGTAGTGTATATTATATAAAATAAATATCTTACTTTTGCGTTTGAAGAGAGAGGTGTAACTATTATACAAAAAGATATATGAGACACCTTTATATATTATATAAAAATAAATCAAGCTTAGGAGAAACCTCCCCCTTGCCCCCCCTCACAGAGGGGGAATTGTAGCGGTGGTTACTATGCACGAGCAGTAGGAGGTTTACTTTTTGGCATTTGATTTACATATTTAGGATTTCAAGCAACAATATTAATAATTTCACTATTGCTATACTGCAATAGCATAAATACAAACATAACTTCCATATGAAAAAGTTATTACTATTACAATGTTTCTTTTGGGCGACCCTCTCAGTTGCCTTTGGGCAGAATTATATTCCTTTTGGTATTCGTTACCAAGGTACTGTAAAGGGGGATATGATTGTGGTGGGAAATACTATTCTTAGTCCACAGGGCAATCAAAACTATACAGGTACTCACGGTGATAATTCACGTATTGAGATGAAGTATATCAATGTAGTGCCTGAGTCGGGAGTGTTTAACTCGAGTTCGGCAACTGTGCTCGACCCTAATCCTGCATCTACCTGTAAAAAGGTAGTGAGAGCTTATTTGTATTGGGCAGCTGCTTATACCGAAGAGCGACTCAATAACCAAACGAATCCTCGCTTAGAAAGGAGTAAGTTTGCGAATGTAAAATTTAAAGTAGGTTCGGGAGCTTATAATGATTTGGTAGGGGAACGTGTGTATGACGGTTATGATATAGTGAGTTCTAATAATAATGATAATTCTAATGCACAACGTGCCTATGTATACCGTGCTGAGGTGACCAATTATCTCAATGGTATTATTGCTAATACCTATACCGTAGGGAATATACAAGCACCCAAAGGTAATGAAAAAACAGGGGTAGGTTATGCCGCTGGTTGGACGCTTGTAATAGTATATGAGGACTTGACTCGTGAAGCCCGTAATATAACTGTGTTTGATGGTTTTTCAGTAGTGAACAAATATAATAATCCTACTATTGACATTTCAGGGTTTAAAACGGTACCTACCGGACCTGTAAAAGCTAAGATAGGCTTTGCTGCTTTGGAAGGTGAGTTAGGAATTGAAGGAGACCAGCTCACAATGAAAAAAAGAAATGGTTCTTACGAAGCTCTTACAGCACCCGGTCGACCTGCTAATAACTTCTTTAATAGTACTCTTACAAATGAAAACGGTATTAATCCTCATCGTAGACCTGCCTCTACCAACTTATTAGGGTTTGATGCGGGTATTTTTGAGCTGGCTAATAGTGGTAAAACTTTTTTAGATAATAACGATACTTCCACTTCTTTTAGACCGTTTTCAAACCAAGATGCTTACTATCCTTTTATGTTTGCTTTTAACGTGGAAGTGATAGCACCCCATATTGTGATGGAGAAACGCGTGCTCAGCAGTGCAGGTGCCGATATTACAGGGCAAAATGTTCAAATGGGTCAGTCATTACGTTATAAAATACGTTTCCAAAATATAGGGAATGACGATGCAAAGGACGTAGAAATTACTGATATACTTCCCGTGAACTTACAAGATTTTGACGCTACAACTGCGAATATCTCTGTACCTTCAGGAGTAACCTATACCTATGTAGCTGCTTCTCGTAAACTTACGTTTAATATTCCTCAGAGCTTAGTGAAGAAAGGAAGTACCGTACAAGAGCTTTCTTTTGGTATAAAAGTAGTGAATGACTGCAACAAATGGCGTGATGCGTGTTCTAACGTAGTAGAGAATAGAGCCTCAGCAAGCTATAAAGGAGTGTCTAACTCTTCTACACCCTTAAAAGCAGGTAGCTTCAATACACAATTTACGGCTTGTAACGGTGGGGTAGAAGGACCGTCTAACTTTATTGTAAACCTTGATTTTACCAACTGTAAGTTTAAAGCTACTACGGTATTGTGTGAGCGTACAGTTACCTTGGAGGCAGGAGCTAACTTTGACTCTTACAAATGGGAAAAAGTAGGTGGAGGTACTATAGGAGGTAACTCACGCACCTTAGTAGTAAGTGAACCAGGAGTTTACAAAGTAACGAAGAGTAAAGCAGGTTGTGCTACAATGTACGAAGAGCACACTGTGAACCCTAATGCTTATGCTAATGCAGTACACCCTATTAAAGATTTGCTTTCGAAAGGGAAATTAAATGGTGAGGTGTACATCTGTGCAGATACAGGGGGTACTGAGTATCCACAAGTGTATTTGTGCGGAGGTAGTACTACAGTGCCTGTAAGTCTTAGAATTACGGGGGCTACTGCTTATCAGTGGCAAAAATTAGTTAGTTGTACCAATCTACCTCAAACTCTCAGTAAAGAGTGTCCACCTTCTAACGACAACTATAACTGTAACTGGACAGATATAGGGAATAGTGGAGACATTACTTTGCGAGATGAAGGAGTATACCGTTTGGTAGTTACTTATGGCAACTGTGTGTCGCCTTATTACTATTTCCGTATTACCAAAAACAATGTAGACCCACAATTAGTAGGTCGAGACCTTATTTGTAATAAAAACGGTAGTATTACTGTGAATGGGGTGCCAGCAGGATATGAATACGGATTGAAGAAAACAGGTTCTACTAGCTGGGTGAAAACCTATCAAAGCAGTAATGTATTTGATATAGCAACTCCAGACAACTATACTGTGTACGTACGCCAAGTACTTACTACTACCATTACTACACAACCTTGTATTTTTGAAAAATCAATACAAATAAACAAACGAACTCCTTCGATGACTGCCAGCGTTACACCTATGGCTTGTAGCACTAATAAAGGCGGTATACGCGTACAACTTAGTGGTAACCCTTATCCACCTTTTACTTATACTATTCGCAATAACAACGCTACAGGTGGAGTGGCTTATACTACGGTTACCAATACTACCGACTTAAATATTACTAACCATTTTACTGCTGGTAATTACTATATAGAGGTAACGAGCCCAGATGGTTGTAAATTTACTACTAGTGTGCGTATTGATAAAGTGCCAGACCTTAAAGCTACGGCTTCGGTATTGCGACACTTGAGTTGTGGTACTGCTATAGTGCGTGTAACTGCGACGGGCGGTAAAACTAACAGACCTAATGGCTATGGCTATAGTAACGATGGAGGAGCTTCCTACCAAAATAACTTCGCAAATAGTTATTACGACTTTACCTTTACTACTGCAGGGATGAAAAACTTTAAGGTGATAGATGATAATGGCTGTATTGCTGAAGCTTCGGCTACTGTGAATACTTTGCCTACACCTGCTATCACAGCCAGCTATACCGTACAAAACTGTGGAGATAAAGCAAAGATAACTATTAGCGAACCTACTAACGCTTCCAGTTATAACGTGTTGCAATACAGTATAGACGGAGTGAATTTCCAATCAGGGCGAGACTTCCCGAACTTACAAACGGGAAGAAGCTATACCCCTGTATTACGCTATGGTAACGGAGGAGCAGGTGCTTTATGTACAGTTACAGGTGCCACTATTACTATTCCTACTTTTGTGGGAGGTAACCTTATTGCCTCAGCAGGGGTAGAAGAATTGGTAGGTTGTGGCACAGGAGTTAATGCTGATAAAGCTCTCGTTCGTTTCTCGAACGTACAAGGTGGGCAAAAACCTTATGAATTTAACTTTGGTGATGGTAACTGGACTACCGATATGAAAAAATGGATGTTACCAGGCACCTATAATATGGCAGTACGCGATGCGATAGGTTGTACTCGTGAAAACATAAAGGTAACTGTAGCCCCAAGAATTCCAGAACCTACCTTTACTCCTTCGCAAATTACTTACGACTGCCAAGGACGCGGTTCTGTTACAATTACTAATAACAAAAATAATTACAAATATAAATATTACATAGACGGTCAGCCTGCAACCGATAATAACTTTAAGAATCTTGCACCAGGTATACATACTATTACTATTGAGTATGCTGATGCGAACCCTCCTACCAAAAATGTACTCTTTTTTGAGGACTTCGGTACAGGGCGCAATGGTGGTAATGAATATATTAACAAGAAATACTATCTTGAATTGCAAGATGGTTTAATGCCTAAGAATGCTTATGGACAAACTTGGGCTGATGGAACGAATCACGAAGGCACATACGTTGCTGATGGTGAATACGTAGTATCACAAAGGCTAAATCCTAATAATCCTGCTTGGATGCAACCTAATGACCACACAGGATTAGCTAATGGACGTATGCTCTTTATAAATATTGGTGATATCTTAGGACAAGCGGGGGCAATACTTTATCAGAGACCCATAGAGGATTTGATTCCAAATAAGGAGGTTAATTTCTCAATAGCTTTAATGAATATGTTGAGATATAATGACCCTCGTTATCCTGTGGGAGCTCCGGATATTGTGATAGAACTTTATACTGACCAAGCAGCTATAGATGCCCGAACACCTTTAGATAGCTATCGCATTACACCACCTATTAGAGGAGCTCGTAATGCAGATGATTGGACAGTGGCGCGAAGACCATTAAATCCAGGAAATCATACTAAACTTATAGCAGTTGTACGTTCTTATAGTTTGGTACTTAGCGGTAATGACTTGGTTGTAGACGATATCTACCTTTACCAAGAGCCAAAGGCTTGTGGCTTTACCTATACTACTACTGTAACGATTGCTAACGACAAGGCTTTCGGTTCTGACCCAGCCTCTCAAAAGATTGCACAACCTAACTGTAACAATGGTACAGGTAGTTATCAAATAGGCTTGAAAAATGCACCTACT
Organism: Capnocytophaga sp. oral taxon 336 str. F0502; assembly: GCF_000411575.1. NCBI lineage: Bacteria > Pseudomonadati > Bacteroidota > Flavobacteriia > Flavobacteriales > Flavobacteriaceae > Capnocytophaga > Capnocytophaga sp. oral taxon 336. The sequence goes on from NZ_KE150490.1 coordinate 225,316, forward strand.
ACCTATTATGTACAAAAAGATGGAACAGGTAGTTTTGTGGCTACTACAGGTAATCCTTTTAAATGGGATAATATACCAGCTGGTACTCATACTGTAAAAATACGTGCAGAACAAAATAATGCTAATTGTGAGGTAAGCCATACCTTTACAATTAACAACCCTACGGCTCTTACTCTTGCTTATACAGGAGATACCGTATTGGGTTGTAACCCTGCTGTGGCTACTGCCAAAGTAACCGCCTCAGGAGGAACAGGAACTTATAAGTATACCTTGTATAAAGGAGCTACTGTAATTACTACCCAAGTAGCGCCACAGTTTAGTATTACCAGCGTGGGAGCTTATCGTATAGAAGTAGAAGATGCTAACGGTTGTAAAAAAGATGTAAGCTTTACTATTACATCTGCCAGCGCTATTACCCTTACAGGCACTACCAATCCTGCTAATAATAATTACTGTACAACAGGAGGTACACCTGCCAAAGTGGAAGTACAAGTGAATGTAGCAGGGGGAGGTAACAATGCTCCTTATACTTTCCAACTCGATGGGGCAACCAAGGCAACCCAAAATACTAATACTTATATCTTTAATAACCTGAGCGTAGGTACTCATACTTTTACTGTAATTGACAGATATGGTTGTAAGGCTACATATAGTGTAGAAATTAAAAACCCTATTACTATTACTACTCCTGCTGCTTCAATGGTGACTAAAGGTATTTCTTGTCATCCAGGGGCAGCTGCCAATGCCAAAGTAGAGATAAAAGTAAAAGATGGTTATGCACCTTATACCTTTGTAGTGAAAAAAGCAGGAAATATTGTACAAAATACTACCTCAATGGCAGGTAATACAGCTACCTATGAAACCGCTACTCCAGGCACTTATACTATTGAAATAAGTGATGCCAAAGGATGCAAGGTGAGTGCTAATGTCACCATAGCTGCCAAAACAAATCCTACGCTCAATGCAGTAGCTACTGCTATAAGCTGTTATGGTACTAATAATGGTACTATTTCGGTAACTGTAACAGGAGGAAAGCCTCCTTACACTATTTTCTTAGATGGTGTAAACAAAGGTATGGGGGCTCAAAAAGTATTTAATAACCTTCCTGCTAAAGCTAACTACATAGTAAAAGTAGTAGATGCTAATAATTGTGAGGCTACTCAAACCGTAGCCGTTACACAACCTGCTGAAGCTTTGAAAGGTTTTGCAGGAGTTTCTGAACTCATAGGTTGTGAAACCACAGGAGCTAATAAAGACAAAGCTCAAGTGCGTATCACCAACGTAACAGGTGGTACACCCCCTTACCAATACAAATTTGATGGTAATTATCAAGGTACACCAATAGGCTATTTACCTGCAGGTACACACACTGTATATGTAAAAGATGCTAAGGGTTGTGAATTAGCCTTACAAGTTACTGTACCTCCAAGAATACCAGCTCCTACGGGAACTACTTACACTATCACAAGTTATGACTGTAATGGTAATGCTACCGTAGTATTTACAGGTACACCTACTACCTATAATTACGAATATATAATAAATGGTAGAACTCTTACAGGAGCTACAGCTACCTTTACAGGTTTGGCACCAGGTACTTATACGGTAACCATTAAATATAAAGATGCAAATCCACCAGCCTCAAGTATTTTATTAAAAGAAGATTTTGGATTTGGAGGAGACACTTGTATTTCTAATGTTTCGCCTAATTTACAATGTTGGCCTAATGCTACCACAGCAGGAGGTCCTGGTAAATATGTAGTAGGAAATAGAAATTCAGGTTTTCTAACATTTGGAAATACAAGTCCAAGCGGACCTATTTGGACAATACCGAACCCACGTTCGGGGGTAACGAATGATCGTTTCTTTATTGTAGATGTTGGAAATGTAAAAGCTCAAGACGTTTTATATTATAAAGATGTAAATGATATTGATACTACTAAAAAGGTTAAATTCGAGATGTATCTTTACAATCTATTTATGCCTGGTCGTGGAGCAACTGCACCAAATGTTGAGATACGTATTGTTTCAAAAGCTACAAATGCAACCTTAGCAAGTCAGCAATCAGGTCCATTGGCAGACCACACAAACCCTAATAACTGGATACGTTTTGCGGGTGAGTTAAATGTAACAGAATCCTCTATACGCATAGAAATACGTACCAATGCGTGGGCTAATTGGGGTTGCGACTTCTTAGTAGATGATATTTATGTATATCAAGAACCTAAGGCTTGTCCTATGGAAATTACCAAACAAGTAATTGTACCACAAGGCAAAGAATTTAGAGCCAGTGTAGTAAGCCAAACCAATGTAGCTTGTCAAGGAGGCAATACTGGTAAAGCTACCTTTAAGTTAGAAAACTTGAATGGAGGTACTTACCACGTGCGATTGAATGGAAGCACTCACGGTTCTGGTGCAGGTTGGACAACTGATACTAATGCGACTACCTTTGAGATAACCGGCTTGACCGCACGCACACACCTTGTAGAATTTTTCCATAATGGTAATTGTAAAGCTACTCAAACAGTAACTATTACAGAGCCTGATAAACTCACTCTTACGGCTACTATCACACAGCCTGCTATGTGTTCTAATAATAGTAAGGCACGTGTAACACTTACAGCAAATGGTGGAGTAGCTCCTTACACTTATGAGTATCTCATAGGCGGTACAGTGAAGGCGGGTCCTCAAAGTAGTAATGTGTTTAATAGTGTAGAGACAGGAGCAGCTACTTTCAGAGTAACTGATAAAAACGGGTGTGTTACTAATTTAGGAAGCAACTTGAATATACCTACCCCACAAACCGTAAGCTTTACCCTTTCGGCTACTGATTGCTACGAAGGAGGTAATACAGGTGAGGTAACCGTGAAAATAAATGGAGGTAATGGTGGTTATAAAGTAAAATTGAACAATGGTACTCCTGTAACTTTAGCAACGGGAGTTACTGCTCACACTTTTACAGGACTTACTCAAGGAAGCTATAACGTAACAGTTACTGACCAATACGGTTGTAGTGCTACTAAAAATATTATTATTCGTCCTACCTTGAATACTAGCGTGAAGGTAACTAATGAAAGTTGTGTGCCAGGTAAGATAGAAGTAACTGCAACAGGAGGAGATGGTAATTATACCTATGCTTTTGCACGAGGTTCAGTAACTACTGTTACAGCAGGAACTTTTGGAACTACCAATACTTACAATGTACCTACTATTACAGGTTCAGTACAGACTTATACCGTGTTTGTGAAGTCTGATCGTTGTGTGAAACGTCACGAAGTAGGGGTACGCAAAGCTCCAGCTATTACCTTCGATACCGAAACAATCACACCTACTTGTCAGGGTTCAGGTAACGGTAAGATAGTAGTGAAGCATATTACCGGTGATGCTAACTTTACCATACGTTACGGTAATGCAGGTACTCCAGTAATTGCTACTTTCACAGGTATTGCAACTAATACTTATACAATTGACAACTTGGTAGCAGGAGCTTACTCTATTACTGTAACCGACCGTTATGGTTGTAGTGCAAGCAAAAATGTTACCTTACAAGATATGCCGGCGCTTACTGCTAGTATCAGCCTAGCAAGCACGGCTACTTGTACAACAGGAAGTAATAAAGCCTTGCCACTTACCATCACCATACCACCAAACGTATGGAATGCTTATACTGCAGGTGGTAACAAAATATATTTCAGCTATGATAATGGTGCTAATTGGCACCCAATGACAACAAATCCGTTTGACTTAGCACCTATTACAGGTGTTACTGAACCAGGTAAGATATTTAACTTGCGTTTGGCTAATCGTCCAGCATTAGGTGGAGCCAATATTTGTAGTACGAATGCTACGGCTCACGTAGTACCAAGTCCATTAGGAGGAGTGAGTGTAACTACTGATATCGGTGACTTCCATTTAGGTTGTACTGCTGCAAGTAAGACTTACTTTACTGCTACAGTGACTATTGCTAATGGAACTGGTAAAGCTCCGTTTAAGTTCAGAGTAAATGAGGGAGCTTGGGAAACCCCAACTCCTCCAAACTCACGTACACACGTGTTTACTAACTTAATAGTGGGTAGAACTTATAAGTTTGAAGTAGAAGATGCTAATGGCTGTATTGCTGCCTTTACTGGTGATATCTACGGTAGTGTAGCTACTCCTGCAATGACGATTACTGTATTACCCAAACCAGCTTGTAATGGTGGTCAGGGTCAAGTAACATTCAGGATTCATCGAGAGCCACAATATACTATGGGTTCTCCTGCAGGTACATCACTTACTTGGGTATTATATAAAAGAACACCAGGTGCAGGTTTAGGTACACCAATTGTGAATGGTACTGCTGTAATGCCAGCACCAGGTAATGATGCTACAAATATTACCCCAGCAGGTCCTTATAACTTAGCACCTAACGAAACTTACTATGTAGTAGTAACCGAAGGTAGTTGTAAGTGGGGTAGTCGTGATGCTCATATTAAAGAGTTAGGCACTCTTACTGCTACCGTATCAGCAAGTACACAAATTACTTGTGATAAGAACGGTATCTTAGAAGTGTTGAACCCATCAGGAGGTGGAGGTACTTATACATATAAAGTGACTCCTGTAACACCAGGGGTTACCTTTGGAGTACCAATACAAACTGGTAACTCACGTGTTCAAATTATAAGAGATAATATTACAGCACCTGCATTGCCTGTTAATCCAGCTACACCATATTCATTCACTGTGAATTTGACAATGGAAGACCAATATGGTTGTAGTGCAAATCTTGGTAACTATACCTTTACAGTGCCACCAGCACCTAAGATTAACAAAGTTAGCTTAATGGGTTGTGTGAATGGTTCTATCAGTTTGACTATTGAACCACAAGCAAAAGCACCAGCGGGCTCTGGTACTTCGGCTACAGGGGCAGAACTCAACGGTTATGAATACTCAATAGATGGTGGTTTGGATTACCAAACAAGTCCTACTTTTGGCAACTTGGTAGCAGGTGCTTACGACTTGCAAATCCGCGATAAGGCGACAGGCTGTATTGCGACACTTACCTATACCGTTACTGCTAACTTACAGGCTACTGCTGAGCTTACTAAAGCCTTAGGTTGTGGTATAGGAGCTAATGCCGAAATCACAATTAGAGTAGATAATGGTTCTGGTAATTATAGCTATAAAATAGATGGACCAAGTGGTTATACAAATAATGGCAATATACCACAAGTGAGTGGTAAATATGAAATTACAGTAAACAATATTACCAATAAAGGTTCTTATACAGTAACTGTAACCGATAACAAAGCCGTTGCGGGTTGCAATACCTTTACAAAAACTATTGAGGTATTAGAAGCTGAAAAACCAGTAATAGAAACCTCAGTGAAGTCAGTAACTTGTCACGGTGGTAATGACGGTGAAATTTATGTTACTGAAAAGAATGGTACTATTGGAGCCTTTAATTATAATACACCACCAGCAGGTATTGTTGGTCCTGCAGGTTCAAGCCCTATATGGACAGCTGCTACAAGAACTTATAGCAACTTGAAAGCTGGTGTATACACTATCACAGTAACAGCTAATAACTGTGCATCAGTATATACAGTAACAGTTCCTGAGCCAACTGCAGTAACTATCAGCACCACACAGATAGTAACACGACAGTTTGCTTGTACCGCTAATGGTGTGGCACAACAGGCTACTATAAGCGTACCTAATGGAGCTATTACAGGAGGTACAAGACCTTATACCATACAGTTTGCTTATGGCACTACTACTAGCACAGGTAATAACTTTACAGTGGGTAATATAGCAGGTGGAAATGTTACTATTACTGCTATTGATGCCAATGGCTGTAGCACACAGACAGTAGTGACTATTAATCCGTTTGAAGGCTTAGACCCATCACAAGCTACTGTTACAGTGCAAACACCTGGTACTTGTACCGCAGGTGAGCAAGTACTTGTAAGTATAGTAGCAGCACCAGGTGCTCCTCCTATCAATCAAGCGAAATTGCGTTACTATCACGGCGATACACAGCCTACGGTAGCACCAAGTGCTGGGGCTCCTTGGCAAACTTCAGGAGTATTTACTGTAACACCTAACCAAACTCATACGTTCTGGATAGGTCACGTAGATACAGGTTGTGTGGTGAAAGTGTTGTACGTATCACCAGATCCTAACAACTTCCGTATTGTGAACCCACAAGTGAAGAACGTTACTTGTAAAGGTAATAACGATGGTACTGCTACTTTCACATTGAGTAATACAGTAAGTGCACATAACTATACTGTGAACTTGGTAGCCTCTGGTGGGGTAACGCCACCTACAGTACCAACTGTATCAGGAGCTAATCCTACCTTTAATATAGCAGGCTTGAGACCGGCTACCTATACAATGACTGTGAAAGATACTAATACAGGTTGTGTACAAACATATACCTTTAATATATCAGAGGCTGATGTAGCTCTTACAGCAAGTATTAGTGTTCAGTCTATCACTTGTTCGAGTGCACCAAATTATAATGATGGTGAAATAGCGGTTACCAATGCCACAGGTGGTTGGGGAGGCTATCAGTACTATGTAAGTACTACACCACCAACCCCAGCAAGTGCTGTTTGGTCAGATACTAATGTATTTAGAGGCTTAACAGCGGGTATTTATCACGTAGCTATACGCGATAGAGGAGGTTGTATGGTAACGCTTAGCTCGACAGTGGTACTTGCTAATCCTAATAACATTACAGGTACTCTATCTATTACAGCACAAAACTGTACTCCTAACTCAGGAGAGATAACCGTACAGAATGTAACAGGTGGTGAAGGACGCAATTATACTTTCCAACTCATTAGAAATGGAGTGTTACAGGGAGCTGCCCAAACAAGTACTGTATTTACAGGTTTAGGAGCAGGCACTTACCAAGTAGCTATCAGTGATACTTGGGGTTGTACCGCTACCCTTACTCAATCTGTGACCTTGTATGACCCAATTGATAGTGCAATAGGAGTAGTGATTACTAAACAGATAACTTGTATTCCTGCTACGGGGGCTACTTTATCGGTAACTCACCAAGGAGGTTCAAACAGTTTACGTTATACTTTAACTAATAATGCAGGAGGTACTCCGCAAGTGAACAATACAGGGGTATTCACTAATGTGCCAGCAGGTGTTTATAAAGTGTCTATCGCCGACCTTATAACAGGTTGTGCTACTGTAACAGGTGCTGACGTAGAAATCACAGATGCTGCTACAGTAACTTTCACTTACACTACTACGGCAGTAAGTTGTCACGGTGATAGTAATGGACGTTTTGTGATTACCATACCTGGTACACAAACTCAAACTGATTACCAAATCAAGATTGTAGGTACAGGCTTAACACGCACTGAAACCGTGAACGTAACACCTAAGGAAATAGCCTTTGAAGGTATGCCAGCAGGTACTTATACTGTAACTCTTACCTCATCACGCAATTGTACTGCAACTGAGGTAATCACTATAGGAGAACCTGATAAGTTGATAGTGAGCAACACTACGGTAACTACACACTTCAAATGTGACGCCAATAATAATGCACAACAAGCTATCGTTCAAGCAACAGGTCACGGTGGAACAGGTGCTTATACTTTCAACTTTGAAGTGTTTGACGGTACTTCTACCGCTACTTCAGGTTGGGTGAACCATACAGGAGTATACAGTATAACCAGCAATGGTACTCACACTCAAACAGTAATAGTGTACATACGCGATGCTAATGGTTGTCAAGCAGATAATAAAGCGAATCCATTGCTAATACCACCATTAAAACGCATTACTAGTATTGATGTGAACCGTACAAGCCAAATAAGCTGTAACGCTACCGAAAGTATTACCTTAACTATCAATGGAGGTAATAATAAAGGATATCGTATAGAAGTAACTTCTACAGGAGCTGGAGTGGCTATTCCAAGTACACAAACACTTACCGCAGGAGTAAACACAGCTAATATAGGCTTTAATACACCTGGTTACTATGAAATGAAAGTAATAGATCTTGAAACAGGTTGTTATGCTACTGCATCGCATACGGTTATAGATTTCAGCGGTATAGAAGTAACTGCTGCACAAACTAAACCAGTATCGTGCGTAGGAGGCAATGATGGTGAGATTACCCTTACTGTAAAAGGTTATCAAGGTATTTACAACTATCAAGTGCTTGATGCGGCTACTCTAGCGCCTGTTGGAACTGTTCATACAGTACCTGCAAATGCAGCTACTGAAAGAAAAGAAGTGATTGCAGGTTTATCGGCAGGAACATATGTGATAAGAGTAGTGGAAACACAATCACCATATTGTACGGTAACCACTACTTCAGTAATGGTATCAGGACCTACACGAGCTTTAACAGTGAGTCCTACCATTACAAATCGCATCACTTGTAAACCAGGTGATAACAGAGGAGCTTTTAGTATAGATGTAACAGGAGGTTGGGGTGATTATCAATACCGCTTGTTAGTGGGAGGAGTTCCTCACGCTACTTATGGTACCTATACCACCACTACCTTATTTGAAGGATTGACTGCCAATACCTATACGGTAGAAGTAACTGACCGCGGAGGTTGTTCAACTACTACTAATGTAGTAATGGCACCACCAGCACCTATTTCGGCAACTATATCAGCAACTACTGTTTTGAATTGCTTCAACGATAGAACAGGGGTAATAACAGTGGTGAGCCCAACAGGAGGAAGTGGTAATTACGCTTACGAATTGTGGAATGTGGGAGGTGCACAAATAGGAGGTGCACAAACTAGCACTACTTTCACTAACCTATATGCAGGTTCGTATAACGTGAAGATTATAGATGGTTGGGGTTGTGATGTTACTATTCCAGTAACCATTGATGAACCTCGTGAAATGAAGGTAACTGCCTCAATTGCTAAACCGCTTACTTGCTTGCAACAAGCTACTATTTCAATTACTGTAACAGGTGGTACTCCAGGTTATACTTACTATATGGTAGCCAACGGTACAACTACTACAACACTTACAGGAAATAGCACTCAAGCAGGAGTAGGAGAGTATGAGTTCTATGTGATAGATAGCCACGGTTGTCAATCGAAGTTGTCTAACAAGATAACGATAGAAGCATTACAACCATTGCAATTACACGTAGATACTTCTGAGGCATATGTAAAATGTAATGGAGATAGTACAGCTAAGATTACTTTCTCAGCCACTGGTGCTTTGGGTAACTACCAATACAAATTGTATAAAGGAGGTGTAGCACAAACTGCTACTGCTACTCAAGAAAATGCTACTGATTGGGCATTTGGAGGTTTGACTTCTGGTACTTACCAAGTGGAAGTAATTAGTGTAGACTGTGTACAAACCAGTACAGTTATAAATATTGGAGAGGCAGGACCACTTTCAGTAGCTACTGCAAGTACTGATATTAGCTGTAATGGGGAATCTGATGGAACTATTTCAGTAACTGTAACAGGAGGTACAGGAAGAATTCTCTACGCTATCAGTCCACGATTAGACCGATTTGTAGATAGTGGTTACTTCACTAAATTAGCAAGAGGTAACTATATTGTAAGAGCTCAAGATGAAAATGGTTGCTATACTGATACTACCTTTGAAATCAAAGAACCTACTTTATTAGAGGCTTCAATAGACAAGATAACTGATGAGGTATGTAAAGGTGGTAATGATGGTACAGTATCTATCACTATCAAAGGAGGAACTGCTTCTTACAGTACTTCAATAGATAATGTAACTTGGACAGTAGGCAAGACCCTCTATACGGGATTAGCTTCTGGTACTTATACTATCTACGTGAAAGACGCTCGAAGCTGTACTACCGAAGTATCGGTAACAATCAAGGAAGGAGTAGACTTACAAGCTACTGCTACCGTAGAGTACAGTTGTGGTAATAATACCGTAGTGAATACTATTGTAGCTTCTTCTAATCCAAAATATGCAGGATATGTATCATATAGCATAGATGGAGGAGCACCACAAGCTTCAGGACGCTTTATAGTAACACCAGGTACTCACACTGTTACCATAGCACATAATAACGGTTGTACACGTACTATAACGGTAGATGTAGAAGCTTATACAAATCTTACAGTATCGTCTACTAAGACTGATATGAGTTGTTATGGTGTGAATGATGGTACGATTACTTATGCAACCACAGGTGGTACAGGAAGCTATACATTTACTATCTCACCAGAGGCAGGAACTTTTGATGGAACTAATAAGTTCACTAACTTGCCAAAAGGACAGTATATTGTGAAGGTGAAAGACAATGTGATAGGCTGTGAAGTAGAACGCACCTTTACCATTGTAGAACCTGAACAGTTGATAGCTCACGCAAGCACCGTAACAGAAACTTGCTACGGCACTAATGATGGAGCTCTCAGCTTCCGATTCACAGGTGGACGTGCACCATACAACTATACGTTGAAAGACCCATCAGGTAATGTGATAGGAACTTCAAGCAGTGTAGCAACAGGTACAGTAGTATCTAGAACAGGAATAGCACCAGGTAGATACCAATTAGAATATGGTGACTCTGGTATCTGTTCACAAACCTTAGAAATAACAGTAGCCGCTGCACCAAGCATTAATGCTACTTTTGAAAAAGGCTTTAACTGTTCTACAGTATCTACTACTTGGACGACAGGCTACTTGATGCTAACGTTCAACAATTTGGACGGTGCACTCACACGAAGCAATACAAGCTATGCTATCAATAGTACTGATGCGCGTGATGCGAGACCATTTGAATCGTTTGACGGTAATAGAGCTAAGACAGCACCTATTGAACCAGGAACGAACCAATATATAACTGTATTCTATCGCGGAGCAGGTGTAGCATCTACTTGTCAGGAAACTATTGCACAACGTTTTGATATAGAACGTTATCCAGGATTAGAATTGAAAGACAAGAGCGACCCACGTGAATTGAACCTTATAAAAGTAGAAGCAAGAGGAGGTAATCCTCCATACACTTACTACTTTAACGGAAGTTACGAAAATGGAAGCAATGAGTATACTCTTAAACCTACTGACCCAACCAGCCGTATAGTAAACGGAAGAGTATACAAAGTGGTAACCGCTACTGTACAAGATGCAAATGGTTGTGAAGCTGACTTGCGCATCGAGAAAGAGTTTATGAAGTCAGTACCACCTAACTTCTTTACACCGAATGATGATGGTAGCAACGATGGTTGGGATCCTGATAGATTTCGCAGTTATCCAAACTTGACTGTAGATATCTACGACCGCTACGGACGTTATATCACAACGTTGCGTTCAGGACAAAAATGGGACGGACGTTATGACGGTAAAGAATTACCAGCGGGTGACTACTGGTACATCTTGAAGACTCACGAAGACGGTGAAGATGCACGAGAATATATGGGTCACTTCACATTGTATAGATAGTAAGTAATATCTATAATAAATAAAACCCCTGCGAAGGAAACTTCGCAGGGGTTTTTTATTAAAAGTAATAAATAGTTTAGATTCGTTCAGCAATCCAGCGAGATATGAACGCAGGTTTAGGAGCACCTATTTTTTGTGCATACAGATAAGTTTCTACCAAGTTATGGGCATCGTCGATGTATTTACCTTTGCTTTTAAATCCTTGCATTTCGTTTCCCATAAAAGTTTCGGATAAGAAATTAATATCATATTCTTTAATGACAAACTCGCGATGGTTGCGCTCTGTCATCATATCGAGTGCCCACTGAGTGTATTTTACATTATTTACGTGTGAATTGACATCTAAATCGCTTACACGCACTTTAAAATCGTTGACCTGGTACATACCTTCGGGGAGATTGATACGGTCGGTATGGAAAGAGAGTCCGCCTTCGGTACGAGGAGAGAAGATTTCTTGGCGGTCAGTAAGCTCAATGGGGCGACGTGTTTGAATATCTAAGGTAATCCAACTACTAGCACATTCACCTATTTTTTTGTCGTTGCAAAAAAGTTCGAATTCGCGAAAAGCATACACTCCTTTTACAGGGAGAGACCACGTTTTGACGGTGATACGTTCATTCCATTGAGGCCAATAGTGCATTTTTAGTTTTTGCTGTATGAGTGCCCAAAAGAATCCTTTTTTTACTAACTCTTCATAACCGAACCCTAAAAGTGAAGCGTGTTCGGCAGCGATATCTTGCAACATACCTAATACGCCATATAACCCGAGCTGATTGTTAAGGTTTACTTGTGTGCTACGCACTTTATAAGTTTCGGTGAAAATTGTTTTATCTTCCATAATATACTTTTTAATGATAATTTATTTTTGAATAAGCAAAGATATAAAACTATTTTCTATTTACTTACTTTTTATGGGACAGAATAGAGCAAACGCACAAATTTTTCTTTAAAAAAGAAGTGTACTTGACGGTACAGAAATTGAAATAAAATAAGTGTGTGAGCCATATGAGCGGGGGAAAATGAGAGAATTAGGAAATGAGAAAATGAGAAAATGAGAAAATTTGGAAATTAGCAAATGAGTAGTGATAAAAATCGTTTTTTGACAGGTAAGACTTGTCGGACAAATCGTACAGGTTAGAGAGGGCGAAAGGAAACGGAGAAGTTCGGAAGAGGGAAGGGAGGTTTTTTGGTGAAAAAAGGGTGTAAGGAGGGTGGGGTTAGCTTATAGAGAGCTTATAGGAAGCTTATACGAATCTTGGACGATTGGTATAGGAAGGGTGTATAATTAGTTGACTCATAGTATAATACAGCGATACAAAAAATGTTAAAAACAGGGTTTCGAGGCGAAAGAAAAGGGAATAGGTGATAGGCCTTAGGCCATAGGCACTAGGAGATAACATCCCCCTTTACACATACCCAACTGTCGCTGGCTACCTTCAAAGGGGGAATGTAGGGACGGAAAAGCGGAGGAAACCTCCCCCCTTACACCTACTCCGTTCTTGCAAGGCACATACTCAGCTGTGTCTGGCTACCTTCAAAGGGGAATATAATGACGGAAAAGTGAGAGGTACACTGGCAGAAGGTTCGTAGGAGTTTTAGGAGAAGGTCAGAGAAGCTAGATTGTCGTAGTGCGACAGGCAATTTGAAAATAATATTATATATTGAGGTAAGAAAAGTGTAGCTTACGCTATAAAAAAAACTACAAATCTTTACAAATCAAAGAGAAAGGCAACAAGTTGCCTGAAAGCCTCGCACAGATTACACGGATTGCACGGATAGCCCAATTGACAATTGATAATTGACAAATGTGATGGGCACGGACTGGCAACTGCGTTGCTGGATTTCACAAATTACAATGTAAATACAACTGTATATCAGTATTATATATATCGAACTGACATTTACTAATAGATGGTTACTGATGCAATTCTACTGGGGGACGATAATTAATGCCTTTGTGTAGCAAATATTGCAATTGGAGGTCTAACTTTTGGGTGAATTGTTGCCAATCACGCTTAGGCATCTCTGTCCACCCTGCTTCGGATAAGGCTAAAGCACGAGGATAGGTCATATAAAAAGCGCGGAATACATCTTTCACACTTTCGCCCCACAAAGTAGCTTCAACTCCTAAAATATATTGCTTTTCTTCTTCGGCTGTGAGCGAAAAGGCGGGATTAAATTCATATACGCGTTGTAGGGTGAGGGTAGGCATCCAATCTACATTAGGCAAATCGTTTTTGGCTTGTGGATAATCGAAGTAGGCGTATTCACCGGGGGAACAAATCAGTTTGAAATTATCTTTTTTAGCGCGCTCCAATACTTGCGGAGTAGTACGCATTCGCCATAGATACATCACACTATTTTTGGGATAGGAGGGGACTTCTAACTCTAACCAAATAAGAGGACGCTTGTGGTTTTTCTCTAATGATCGATTTACCCTTTTGAAAAACTCACTCATCAGTTGTTGGTTATTGGCAGTGTGAAGACTCTGTTTGAGTTTGAGGGTAGGGGAGTGTTCAAGCCACTTGTCCATAGGTGCTTCATCACCCCCAATATGAAAATAAGGGCAGGGGAAAATAGCTGATAATTCGGTAATGACATCATCGATGAAAGTAAAGACTTCTTCTTTGCCTACACACAATAAATTCTTAGAAACACCCGCGGTAGTGCGTACCCCAATGAGGGTATCGTTGCAACTGAGGAAAGGATAAGCAGCTATGGCAGCATCGCTATGACCTGGTACATCGAACTCAGGCACTAACTGTACGTTGCGCTGAAGAGCATATAGTACGAGATCTTTTATCTGCTCTTGGGTATAAAAGCCTTCGTTATTGCGTTTAGAACCTTCGAAATCGGAACGTTTGCTCCCTATTTCGGTGAGTTTAGGATATTTCTTGATTTCTATACGCCACCCTTGGTCGTCGGTGAGGTGCAAATGTAAGTAATTGAACTTGTAATGAGCCATTACATCAATGTATTTTTTAATATCGTCTATCTTCCAGTAATGCCGAGCGGGGTCAATCATTAAGGCACGATAAGCAAAACGAGGCGCATCGGTAATGGTAAGACAAGGCAAAGATTTTTTGTGTGTTACCTCTGCCCCAAAAACAAGTTGGTTGAAGGTTTGTTCGGCATAGAACTTTCCTGCTTCGGTAGCAAACTTGATGATAATTTGGTTAGATTTGATGATAAGCTGATAGCCTTCGGGATTATTAATAAACTTATCCTGTATATAGCTAATTTTGGTACTTATCGGACAAGTACCCTTATGATAAGTTATCTCATTAGGCTGTGGTACCACATTGATTTGTGCGGAAAGTGGTAAGGCTAAAAATAGTAAGATGTAAAATAGTTTAGACATAATATAAGAAAATAAATGATTATAAAAGTATAAAAGCCTCCCTCTCTCCCCTTAAAGAGGGGGAACTGTAGCGATGCAAAAGAGGCTTTGGTAATATTCTATTAGGGTGCATTAATCAATCTTTACATTCTTAGTGCGTTCTAACTTAAAACGTTCTTTATTCCAATGAAAAGGTTTGAACTCTTGATTTTTGATAATTTTATTATTGCGGTAAATGAGATTCTCTACTGATTTGGCATAGAGAATAGGCTCATCAAAAGTTTCAAACACATTGTTTTCAATAGTAATATTAGAATGGAAATACTTTTGTTGAGCTTCTAAGTTAGGGATTTCGGGATAGATGGAAATGATAGCGTTCGTAAATTGATAATTAGCGGTAAGTGCATTGATGAAGTGGTTGTTTTTGATGATAACATTGTGGCAAGCACCTGTTTCATACCAACCATTACAATCGCCACAGAGTAAGATAGCAGTGCCGTGAGTATGGTCGAAGGTGTTATTGGCACAGACGACCTTTTTAGGAGTGCTAAACAGTGCCCCACGAGCCCGATTGTTACGCACTATATTGTTTTTGAAAATCACCTCAGGTGTCCAAGTAAGGTTTTCTACCCCACAAGGTGTATCGGGTTTTACTTCGGCAGGTAGTATTTCATTAAAAGTGATTTTAAATATTTTAGCACCTACTTCGGTAGGTTTATCAACGGCTTTAATAGCTTGAATGCGATAGGTTTTATCACCGATAACGTCCATTGTCTTGGAGGCGATAAACTGCACTTTATCACCTACATTGCCCCAAAGGAATCCCCACGATTGGGGGTGCATATACTGCGCTTTGATAGTGTGATTGTCTTCACGAGCTATTATTTTTAGGTAAGTGCCGTGTACGTTAATAGCATCATCAGCCATACCTTCATAGACTCCGTTTTCAGAGCGTATGAGTCCTTTGCAAGCTGAAAAGTGAGTTGCATCGGCTTGGGTAGTGAAATAGCGTTCGGTGCCTTCTTTTAAAGCTACGCGAAAGCGGTTGAGGGTTATATTTTCGGTGAGTTGGGCTAAGAGTCCCATACCTTGGGTGTTATGCACAGTTATATTTTCTAACTTCACGTTCTTGCTTTCAGTAACGAAAATGGCAGGTGTAGGACGTGTGTAGGTGCGCAATACAAAACGCTCTCCTTTTTCCAAATAAGGTTTAGCACCTATGCCTTCGATGCGGAACTCATTAGGGGCTATTTCGGTAATTTTAGTAGGGTTAAAATTTACGTCAGCTCGCTTATAAGCCAAACGTTTGTCAGCTCTGAATATCATACCTCCAAAGGGAGTTTCTTCATAATCTTCGCCAGTGAAGAAGAGTTTCCCATCTTTGATTTTATAGTTTCCTTCGGGGTAGAGTTGGGCTTTTACGGTGTTATTTTTTGCATCTACTTCGGTAATGTGCAACTGACGCAAATGAGGAGTTGCAAAGTCTATCGAAAAGTTTTTGAGAGTGATATTGGTACAGTTTTTCACTACGATAGGCAAGATAGTGCCGTGAAAGAGCCATTCGCTGTTACTGCCGTCAATCACTACATTGTTTAAGTTTTCGAGATAAAGTCCTACTTTTTTGGGATTGGTTTGGTCGTGGTTGGAGATGTAGAGTTCTTTATCGGTAGTTTGGTTGAGATAAAAATGATAAGTATCTTTGTTAAGGACGATATGTTTATGGCTACTTACTTCCATTTGAGCGGGTGTAGCAGGGGTAGTAACGGCTGTTTTGCACGATGCCAAGCATAGCAATGCAGTGCATAGGGCAATGGAAAGAGTTTTCATTGTTTTCAATAGATAATAAGTTAAGAGGCTGTTAAAAAAGGTTTGTTTTGTAGGGGCGAATTGCAATTCGCCCCTACAAGTTAATAATTAGGATTTTGAACTAAAATACCTCTGTTTTTATCAATTTCTGATTGAGGTAGAGGCCATAGATAGTGTTTGGATTCAAACTTACGTGCTACGATACCGTCAGTAACATTGTTGAGCACTTGAGGGGCAATTTTCCAACGTTTAAGATCGAAATAGCGCTCGCCTTCAAAAGCCAATTCCACCCGACGTTCGTGGCGAATGCGGGTTCTCATATTCTCTTTAGAAAGACCTGCTGGTAGATTAGGCATTCCTGCTCTTGTGCGTACTTGGTTTATATAGTTATACACTTCGGCAGAGGCTCCTGAAAGTTCGTTTTCTACTTCTGCTTTCATTAGGAGTACATCGGCGTAACGCATTAGCACCCAGTCTTGTTGGCTTTGAGTAGAGTATTGATAAGGAGCATCTAAGTTAGGAGACAAGAATTTTGCTAAGCCTATATTGGTAGCACGTGCATTGCTGGGAGTTACGTAAACGCCACGGTGCAAAAACTTATCTACAAAGATCGTCTTTGCCATACGTGGGTCGCGAGTTGCCATTGAGGCATTGGTAAAGGCTGTAATATCTACTTTACCGTTAGTTTGTGCTACAGCGGTAGCGGTAGAGCCATCAGCATTTTCAAACTCATTCATAAAGTTAGCCAAAGGCGAAACTACTATCCAGTCGCCATACCACAAATCGGCATAAGTATAGTTATTAGGAGCAAGGTATTTGACTGACATCATTATCTCAGGGCAACTTTCTTGTTTTAAATCGAAAAAGTTATCGGAGAAATCAGGTGCCAATGAATAACCTGAAATAGAAGCTAACACTGTTTTTGCTTCTTGCATTTTGGCAGCAATGGCATTACCACTGTCGTCATAGGCGGTATACAAAATCAATCGCGCTTTGAAGGCTTTAGCAGCGTTGCTCGTCCAACGTCCTTTTTCAACGCTATAAGGTTCAGAAGGCAAGTTGGCAATAGCAAAATCGAGGTCTTGCATTATGAAGTTATACACCTCAGAGGCGGTTGCTTTGGCTTTGTACTGTGTTTCCAAATCTAACACCTCATTCACAATAGGCACTTCGCCATAACAACGATAAAGGTAGGTATAAAAGAAAGCGCGAATCATTCTTGCTTCAGCTTCATTTCTCTTTTTGGTAGAGGCATCAATACCTGAAAAAACCTCTAAGTTTTTCAAGAAGATATTTGAACGTATTACTGCTTTGAGACCATAGATATAAATGTTTTTTACGAAACCACCTGAATTGGCATCAATATTACCTTGTGATAGTCCTATGGTTAAACCGTATTGGTCTTCATTATGTTGCCCGTAAGCATTATCGGTAAGGTTATCCCACGTAGGAAGACCTTGCGCAAAGTGAGGGTATTGCATAGCACCATAACAAGCGGTGAGTGCCATTTTATAGTCACTTTCAGTTTTCCAAAACGTACCAGAAGAAGGTCTGTCGTTTGGATTAAGATCTAAGAAATCTTTGTTACAAGCCGTTAATAACAACACTGTAACGAAAAGTGTTAATATTTTTTTCATATCTTTTCAAAATTAAAATTCTACATTTAACCCCATTGAAATGATTTTATTTTGTGGGTATTGGACAAAGAGTCCGTCGCCAGCACGTTCGGGGTCTAATCCTTTATAGTCAGTAAGAGTCCATAGATTATCACCTGCGAAATACACTCTGAGTTTGGTTAGACCTACTTTAGAAATGATATCTTCGGGGA
The DNA here is from genome assembly GCF_000411575.1 of Capnocytophaga sp. oral taxon 336 str. F0502. Lineage (NCBI taxonomy): Bacteria > Pseudomonadati > Bacteroidota > Flavobacteriia > Flavobacteriales > Flavobacteriaceae > Capnocytophaga > Capnocytophaga sp. oral taxon 336. Next base: position 243,711 of record NZ_KE150490.1, read on the forward strand.
AAGAGAACCCAACGGTGATATTTTTCAAGCGTAAGTAAGAGGCATCTTGCAAATACCAAGTGTTAAAGCGGCGGTTATGTTCGTCGCCTACTTGATTAAAGTACATACGTGGATAGCTGTTAGAAGTACCTTCGCCACGCCAACGGTTGTTCACATAGTCTAAAGTAGGAGCTGTACCTTGACGAAATGGGTCTAAGCCCCACCCCGTAGTATAGATTTTGCGACCTTCTACCCCTTGAAAGAGGATAGAGAAATCGATACCTTTATACTCTAAATGTGCATTGAATGAATATTCGTATTTAGGGAAACGACCATCTACTACAGTACGGTCATCGTTATCAATTTTGCCATCGCCATTTACATCGCGATATTTAAAATCACCAGGACGTACGGGGTCGTTGAATTGTTTGGGAGAGTTATCAATTTCGGCTTGGTTTTGGAAAATGCCTATCATCTCGAGCATATAGAAGGAGTTATAAGGCAAACCATCTTCGCGAAGGTTATAACCGTCAATTTCACGCGCTCCAAAATTTACTAACTTGTTACGTGAAATATCAACATAGAAACCAGCTCCATAGCTCAACCCTTCTAAACGACCTTTATTGATAGAATGATTATATTGCACTGACAGTTCGTGTCCATAATTATCCATTTCGCCACTATTAATAGTAGGAGCATTTAATCCTAATGCTCCTGTTACTTGTGCGCTACGGAGTATATCAAAAGTGTGTTTTTTATACCAGTCATACACAATAGAAATACGCTTAAATAGAGTGATATCAACTCCTATATCGGTAACGGAAGTAGACTCCCATTTGATATCGTTATTTGCATAACTTGTTTGTGCTACTCCTGGAGAAAGGGTAGAGTTATCAAACGGATAAGCTCCTGTGTAGTTGAGCAATGATTGATAAGGGTAGTTGCCTATATTTTGGTTGCCCAATAGACCGTAAGAACCGCGTATTTTTAAGTTGGTAAGCCATTGCATAGCAGGAGTGTCTTTGATAAGGCTTTCTTCGGAAATGCGCCAGCCTGCTGAGAAAGAAGGGAACCAACCCCAACGGTTAGCTTTAGCAATACGTGAAGTACCATCATAGCGTACATTAGCTTCAAGCAAATAACGTTCTTTATAATTGTAATTAAATCTTCCGAAAAAAGATTGTAAAGCCCATTCTATTGTATTACCATTATTGGTTTGAATGGCGGTAGTACCCGCATCAAGTTCGTGTAAGTTATTAGCTATATAGTCACGTCTATGACCTTGTAAGGTCTGATAATTATTGTACTCTTGGCTATACCCTGCTTGTAAGCCTATGGTATGTTTTTCTGCAAAAGTTTTAGTGTATTTTAGATAGGTAAAGAAGTTGGTATAAAAGTTTTTAGCGTTGTTAGAAATTAAACCTTTACCTCCTACATCGAGGTCGCCTGTTACAGCCCCTGTGTGATAATTGTAAACAGGTACCACAGGGCGCCAGTCTTTATAGGATTCATCGGAATAGGTAACGGCTAATTTGGAATACCAATTCAAGCCTTTTGTCAAAGTAATATCGTCCCACAACTGACCCGATAAGTTGTATTCGGTAGTGTTGCGAAGTGCTCCACTATCGATAATGGCAGGCATATTCTTGTTGGCTTGTTCGAAGTCGTAAGCCTTAGAAACATATTTGCCATCAGGAGTAAAAGGTCTATAAGTAGGAGCTTGTGCTATAGTAGAAAGGAAAGTATCTACGTGACCTTGGCGAGGACGTTCAGTTTTACCTCTATCCAAAGCTACGTTTACACCTACAGTAGCCCACGGTTTAATTTCGGATTTTATATTGCTACGGAAGTTAAGTCGGTCATACTTAAAGCCTCGTAGCACCCCTGGCTGGTCTACATAACCTAAAGCAATATTGTAGAGAGTTCCTTTAGCACCCCCACTGAGCGTAAGATTGTGGTTTTGCACAAAAGCAGGGTTGAACATATAGTCTATCCAATCGAAGTTTGGATATTGAATGCGATCGGTAGCATTCTCATAGGCAGCTATCATTTCGGGAGTGTAATGCCCATCAGTAATACCCGAATTGGTTTTAGCTTCGTTGAACAAGCGCATATATTCGGCTGAATTGGTAACCAATTTGAGCATACGTGTAGGGGTATGAATGGCAAAGTTGTTTTGATAAGAGATTTTGAAATGCCCGTCGTTACCTAATTTAGTAGTGACTAAAATTACCCCATTAGCAGCTCTTGCCCCATAGATAGAAGCTGAAGCAGCATCTTTGAGCACTGAAATGTTTTCGATGTCATTAGGATTGATGTTTGCCAAAGAACCAGGAACTCCATCGATAAGTACCAAGGGGTCGGAGCCAGCGGAGCTATAAGTACCTTGTCCACGCACACGTATTGAAGCCGACTCGGCACCAGGTTGCCCTGAACCTTGCACAATGCGTAACCCAGGTACTTGCCCTTGCAGCATTGTAGCGGTATTAGCTACTGGGCGTTTGGTAAGTGTTTCAGCCGAAACTGCTGCTACAGCTCCTGTAAGGTTTTCTTTCTTTTGGGTACCATAGCCTACTACTACTACTTCACCCAATTCTTGGGTATCTTCTTTCAGTTGTACGTTGATAATCAAGCTATTACCCCCCCCCTTACCAACGGTTTTTTCTTGGGAGGCATAGCCCATAGAACTGAACAATAGCACGTTGCCTTGAGAGGCTTCAATGCTATATTTACCATCAAAATCGGTAGCTACCCCACGGGTAGTTGATTTGATTTGCACACTCACTCCAGGAAGAGGAGTGCCTTTATCATCGGTAACAGTACCGGAAATTTGTTTGTTTTGTGCCCATAGCATAGAGGTAGTACTCCATAGAGCTATGAGTAATAAGAAGATTTTTCTTTTCATACTTCCAAAACTTTCTATTGGTTATTTAATGGCGCAAATATATTAATAAAAGGAATATAAAACAAATATTTTTACAGCTTTTTATCAAAATATTTTGTTAAAAGTTTAACAATTAAATAATAAAAAGGCTACCCTGAGAAAGTAACTTTTCAAGATAGCCTTTTTACTTATATATGAATTTGATTAATATCCTGGGTTTTGTTTCATACCAGCGTTTTTGTTTTTGTCTAAAGCTGTTTGTGGAAAAGGTAAATACATAAGGCGTGCAGACCAAGTTTTGGTAGCCCCTGGGTTACCGACTACGTCTTTTATTTGTCCTCTCATTACTATACTTGCCGCTTCAGTGCCTTTAAAACCTCCGTTACGTAGGTCGTCTTCATATAAACGAATATCGAGAAAGCGTAACCCTTCACCTGCCAACTCTATACGGCGTTCTTTGCGGATAAAGTCGAGAGCATCGTTTTTAGAAAGACCGGTAGGTACTTCGGGCATACCCGCACGAGTGCGCAACTTGTTGAGCTCAGCAACTACTGTACCATCATAACCTGTATTTTGGGTATGGGCTTCAGCATAGATAAGCAACATTTCAGCTAAACGAATGAGCGGGAAATCTACTCCTGTAGTGTAATAAGCGTCACCCCATATAGGCACTACGTCGTCTGCACCACTCATCTTCCTAAAGGCATAACCACTTTTACCGTAGTTTACAATATCAGGAATGTATTGCTGATATTCGTTCATTCGGTATTTACTTACAGAGGAGAAAGGGAAGATGATAGAAGCATACAAACGGCTATCTCTATTTTTGAACTGTGTCATATAGGCTTTGTTAGGCAAGGTGTTCACAATGCTATGTACGGCTTGACTGTAAGTAGATTTATTGGCTTCTTGAATTGCTTTTACTTCATCGGAAAGTGCTTTATAATCTAGAATACGTTGCTCCATAGTAGAAAGGGTAGGTTTGGTTTTACCATCGGTTGTCCAGTAAGCATCTACCAATTCTTGAATAGGGACAATAGTAGCCCAAGCGTGTTTAGATACTAGATTAGGAGTTAGTAAGGCTGTTACTCTTAACCAATTACCTTCACGTTCATTTGCAATAAATTCTTTAGCAATAATCGTTTCTGGACTATTATCAGCTTTCCAAATGTTTTGATAATTGAATATACCTTTGATAAAAGTATCTTCATTAATACCATAAGCAGAAAAGTCAACAAACTTTTTGAAGTATTCAGCATCTTTTATCATATCGGGGGTAAGAGATGCTACTTGATGCAAGCGATAACCACCGTTATCAATTACATAGCGGGCTGCTGTTTCGGCTTGATCGTATTTACCAAAATAATAAGCTAAACGCGCTTTAATGGCATAGGTCATCGCTTTGTTGAAACAACCTTTGTCATTAGTTTGAGGCAATATAGCAATGGCTTCGTCTAACTCTTTAAGCACCCACGTTCTGATTTCGGAGGCTGGTGTTTGAGATAAGCCATCAGGATAATCATTGGCAACGGTGGTTACGAAAGGTACATTATTAAAATAAAGCGTAAGGTTCCCGTAAATCCACGCGCGCATTACGCGAGCTTCAGTCTTATACTTCTCGCGCAAACTGGCTGAAATCTGTTGAAAGTTATCGACTTGTTCAATAACTTGGTTACAAGCACGTATACTTGAGTAAAATCCGCCATAACCATAGTCTTGAGATGATGTAAGTGTGTTTCCTTGTACAGAACTACCATTACTATCCCACAGATTTCGTGAATAGCCATTATCGGCATATCCGTCTTCGAAAATTCCACTATAGCCATCATTTAAATGGCGATAGATACCATTGCGGAGCCCTATAAAAAGACGTTCATCTATCTTTGAAGGGTCTAATGAATTTTGTGGGGTTTTATCGAAAAAGTCATCGCCACAACTCATTGTACCCATTAAGGTAAGCGCAATAAATGATTTTTGTATGATATTTTTCATTGTCTTTAAATTTAATAGTTATGATAGGTTAGAAAAAGAAAGACAGACCAGCGATATAGCTTTTTAACACCAATGAATAACCACGACCACTGGCTACTTCGGGGTCAAAGTCTTTCATACGTTTATCGCCTCTAAAAGTAAAGAGGTTTTCACCTGAAAGATATACACGCGCATTGGTTACTCCTAATATCTTTTGTACTTCATCGGGTAGAGTATACCCAAGGGTTATGTTTTTAATTCTGAAATAATCGGCATTAAATAACCAAAAAGATGAAGTTTCTGTATTATACTTATACCGAGCATCGGAAGGGACAAAAAGTTTAGGATAAGAAGCCTCTTGATTTTCGGGAGTCCAGTTATCGCGTTGCCACTCACGAGGTACAGAGTTATCAAAAAAAGCTTGTGAGGCTTCATTCCTTAGATATACTTTTACGCCTTGAATACCTTGCCCCATTACAGAGAAAGAGAAGTTTTTGTAGTTGAGTTCAATGTTTACTCCATAAGTGTATTTAGGAACATCATTACCTACTACAGTACGGTCTTTAGCATCAATTTTTCCATCGCCGTTAATGTCTACATAACGAATCATACCAGCTTCAGGTTTTTGTTTTCCTAAAGGTACGAAATTTCCGCTATCAATGTCTTGTTGAGAATAGATACCATTAGCTTTATACATATAGAAATCGCCAATAGAACCTCCTTTTTTGTATAACCAAAGATCATTAGGAGGTAATTGGTCTACTTTATCACCTAAGTCGACAATTTCGTTGTGGTTATAAGTGCCGTTTAAAGAAACGTTATAACTGAAATCACCAAAGGTTTTATAATGAGAGAGTACTAACTCAATACCTTTGTTGCGCACTTTACCTACATTACGTGCTGGGATTTGACTTGATGATAGACCTGTTTCAGCCATTATATCGTTGGCACGGATAAGGATACCTTTTGTTAAACGGTTGTAGAAATCGGCAGTGATATTGATAAGCCCTTTGCCAATACTTAAGTCAATACCCAAATTTGTGGATGCAGTGGTTTCCCAAGTTAAGTTTTTATTTCCTATACGTCCTTCGGTAAGGGTAGGAACGCTTGCTCCACCTAATACTGTGGTACCTCCACTATTGTAAGTAGAATAAGTGTCGTATAATCCTATGTTTTTGATATTACCATTCTCACCCCAAGAGGCACGCAATTTGAGTCCGTCGAGCCAAGAGGCATTTTCCATAAACTTCTCTTGGTCTACACGCCAGCCTACTGAAAAAGAGGGGAAGTAGCCCCAACGACCTTTTTTAGCGAAACGAGAAGAAGCATCGGCACGGAAATTGGCTTCAAAAAGGTATCTTTGATCGTAAGTGTAACCTATCCTACCAAAATAAGAATTGATACTTTCTTCTTCGTAATAATTTATATTCTCTTTTGTGTCTGTGAGTATTTGGTCTACTTCTTTTAAAGAACCTCCTGAAAAGTCGTTCATATCATTGCTAGCGAAGTTTTTACGCCCCACAGTAAGGCGTCTGAATGAATAGATATCGGTGTGCGCCCCTATCATTAAGGTTACGGCGTGTAGGTCGTTAAAGGTCTGGTCGTAGTTAAGCCAACCGTCATAGATAAACTTATCGGAATAGAACCAATCTAAGTCCATTTGATTATTAGTGGAGGCTGTACCTGCAATAATTCCTGAAGCGGGATTTAGGAAACTTGGTACGCCTTTCTTTCTGTTAGCAAAAGAGAACCCTCGATAATCATAATAACTATAGGCGAACTGATTGGTAACTTTTACTTTTTTGAATGGACGTACTTCGGCAGCGATAGAACCTAAAAGACGACGTGCTGTAAAGCTGCTTCGACCACCTTCAGCCCAAGAGCGGTAAGGGTTTGCATTGGTTTCTTCAGAAGTTGTTTGTCGCCCGTTACGAACGGTACCCCATTCACCATTAGAATGTTTAGCTACTTGGGTGGGAGGTACGCGCAAAGCCTCGACGTAGTTAATCCCACCGCGAGTATTGTTACGTTTGGTATAGATAAAATTAATATTAGAAGTAAGAGTAAGCCATTTTTTAATATCGGAAGAAGTTTTGGAGTTCAAGTTGTAACGGTCGGTTACATCACCTCTTGAAGCTCCTTCTTCTCTAAAGAAACCTCCGTCTAATAGATATTTGAATTTTTCTACACCCCCTGAGAATTGTACGTTGTGTTTGGTAATGAAGCTTTGTTTACGCACAATGAGATCAAACCAATTGGTATTGGGATAGCGGTCGGGGTCGGAGCCATCACGATACTTTTGTATCATTTCATTAGTAAAAGTAAGGTTAGCTTCGGGGACACCTGTGTTGCGTTCGGCTAAGCGGTACATTTCGGCATATTCAGCTGAATTTACCATCTTAGGTAAGTAGGTAGGCATTTGTACCCCTGTAGCACCTTCGTAACTAATTTGCATCACGCCTGTTTTAGCGGATTTGGTAGTTACTAATACCACGCCATAAGCAGCTTTTGCGCCATAGATAGCTGCAGAAGAAGCGTCTTTTAAGAAAGAGATGTTCTCAATACTATTAGGATTCATAGCATTGAAGAAATTGCTACTTACCTCTATACCATCTACGATATAGAGAGGGTCGGAATTACCTAAGTTACCGCGTCCACGAATGTTAAGAGTGGTACCTCCAGGACGGGAGATAACGGTAACCCCAGCTACACTTCCTTGCAAGGCTTTGGTAATACTTGTTGCTGGGCGGCTAGCTAATTTCTTAGCGTCTACCGCTGCTACAGCTCCCGTAAGGTTTTCTTTCTTTTGGGTACCATAGCCCACTACTACTACTTCACTCAATTCTTGGGTATCTTCTTTCAGCTGTACATTGATAATCAAGCTATTACCCCCCCCCTTGCCAACGGTTTTTTCTTGGGAGGCATAGCCCATAGAACTGAACAATAGCACGTTGCCTTGAGAGGCCTCAATGCTATATTTACCATCAAAATCAGTAGCTACCCCACGGGTAGTTGATTTGATTTGCACACTCACTCCGGGAAGAGGAGTGCCTTTCTCATCGGTAACAGTACCGGAAATTTGTTTGTTTTGTGCCCATAGCAGAGAGGTAGTACTCCATAGAGCTATGAGTAATAAGAAGATTTTTCGTTTCATACTTCCAAAACTTTCTATTGGTTATTTAATGGCGCAAATATATTAATAAAAAGTTATATAAAGCAAATATTTTCGCAACTTTTTAATTATTTTTTATTACGATGTAAAATATATAAGGAAAAATAAGAAATTAATAATAATGCCAATAATGCCAATAATACCAGAAATGAGAAAATGAGAGAATTAGAAAATTAGTAAATGAGTAGTGATAAAAATTGTTTATTGATAGGTGAGACTTGTCGGACAAATCGGATAGGTTAGAGAGAGCGAAAGGAAACGGAGAAGTTCGGAAGAGGGGAGGGAGGGTTTTTGATGAAAAAAACTATTAGATGGGTATGGTTAGCTTATAGAGAGCTTATAGGAAGCTTATACGAATCTTGGAAGATTGGTATAGAAAGGGTGTATAAATAATTGATTAATAATATGATACAACAAGGGTAAAAATGTTAAAAAAGGGGGTTCGAGGCGAAAGAAAGGGAATCCTCACCCCGTCCCTCTCCCAAGGAGAGGGGGTGTAGGGACGAATGGTGAATAACGAATAACAGGGGAGGCTGGCTCTTAAAGAGCCAGCCTCCTTTCAATTAAATTTAATTTAACTTACAATGACAACAAATTAAATTTCTATTCTAATATCACCATAAATTCGGCACCTGTGGCGAAATCTTCGCCATAGAAATCACTTAGGGCGGTGAAACGCACATAGCGTGCTTTTGTAACTTTGTCGAGCAACACTTGTTGGGCGCTACTCACATCTTTAAAAGCTCCTACTTTCACGGGGTCGCCCCAGTTCTTACCGTCGTTGCTCAGTTGTATTTGGTAATCTTTTACCTTTCCGCTCCAGCTATCAGTGCGCTGGGTAAAGCTAAAGCCTTTTACATTAACAACCTTTCCCATATCGAAATCTACCCAATGTGGGTGTTTGGCTACAGTAACTGAATAGGCGGAGTGCCAAATGGTATTGGGGTCGCCATCTACTAAATGTTTGGCGTCACCTACACCTGCTTCTTCACTGCTGGCGAAAATTACTTCCATTGCCGTGCTTTCAGCTTTACCGAAAGTAAGGGTGTACTTTTGAGTTTCATTACCTGCAAACCAAGCTTTTACAGTACCTCCGTTAGGAAAATCGAAAGGAAGGGTGTATTTCTGTGCTTTGCTATTATTGATGCTATAATAGATATTTGCAAGGGCATTGGCTGTGCTGATAGATACTTTTCCTACTTTGCTACGAGTAATAGAAAGAGGTTGCTCACCGCTTGCACTTACATTGGTTATGGTTTGCAAATCTTCTTTGGCTGGACGAATGATGAAACCGAAATTATGAGGGGTTGCTAACAAACGGTCACGCAACAACGGACGAGGACCGCAACTATGTCCGCCCAAACCTGTGTTGCCTATGTTCAGTTGCAAATACACGCCGTCAGATTCTGGTAATTGGTAGGGGTGTCCTGCCAGAGTCATATCGATAGCTTTATAAGGCAAAGCTGCTACCGATAGCGGTTCAGCCCCTACAAACACTGCGCCGGCACCCTGAGCATTGGTAAGAGCTGCCCAGCGGGTTTCTTGGTGTTGCCCCATATCTTGTGGTTTAGGGAAAGGCACAAATTCATCGGCTATTTTACCGCTGTAGAGACCTACAAAAGCCCCTGATTTGCGGTCGGGATAATTATCTTGTTTACCGCGACCGTAATAGGTGAAATTCTCGTACTCTTTAGGCAGTTTGAGTAAATAGCCTAATTGTGGCAATACCAAAGAGGCATCGTTAGACACCACGCTAGCTTGTAGTTCGATAGAGCCGTCGGGATAGACGGTGAAAATTTGGTTGGTAGTGAACTTAAAGTCGTTTGTACCAAATTTCTGGTGGGTAAGTTCCTCTATCTTATTGCGTCCTGAGCTGGCACCACCTGTTATTTTAGCTGCATTAGGCGCTTGTGATTCCACCGTGAAATAGAATGTATAACCACCTTCTTTATTAGGTTTCACTGAGGAAGCAATGGCTTTATGACGCAGGTTATGCAATCCTTTTTCAAACCATTGTTCGTATATCCAGTTGTCGTTATTGGTGAAGGCGCGGAAAGCGTTGAGACTTAGGTTGCTGTTGGCAATAATAGTATGCTCACCATAGCGGAGGGAGCCTATCGTACCTTTATCGAAATCAAAAGTTACTGAAAAGTCTTTTCCGGTAATGGTCTTTTTGTCTTTGCTAAGAGTGAGTTTTTCTCCTTTGGCTACAGAGGAAAGAGAAGGCTTTTGGGTAGCAGGTTGCACTAAGAATTGTTCGCGAGCTTGCACAAATCCTTTTTTAGCCCAAGGGGCATCTGCTTTAAGACGGAATTCTACAATACTGTAATATTCTTCATTGCTATCTAAGGTTACAGGGGTAATGGTCACACTTGATTTTTGCTGTGGCATCACAGAAGGCACTTCAAAAGGACGCTCTTCTACAAGCACACCGTTCTTATAGAGTTTCCATATACCCTCATAGTTTGAAAGATCAGTAAAATAGCCTTTATTGAAAATTTCAAAAGTAAAACTATTGAGTTTTTTCACGCCTATATTCTGATACACTTTCTGCACTTCGTAGTACTGTGGTTTTACTGTTCTATCGGCAAAGATAATGCCGTTCATCACAAACTGACCATCGTTAGGGAAGTCGCCAAAATCACCTCCATAGGCTTGGTAACGAATGCCGTCTTTGGTATAGTTGTACATCGCTTGGTCTACCCAATCCCAGATAGCACCTCCGCATAGAAAATTGGAGCTTTCGATAGCCTCCCAATAATCGGCGAGATTCCCTACCGCATTACCCATAGAATGCGCGTATTCCGAGATGTGAAACGGATATTTGATGTCGTACTTACCTGTAGCAGCACCCTGTACCCACGCTACGGAAGGGTATTGATTAGAGCCCATATCTACGATGTCGTTATTGCGCTCATATTGTACAGGGCGAGAAGTATCGAGTGTTTTGAGGTGATTATAAGCCGTTACAAAGTTCTGACCAGGACCTGCTTCATTACCAAGTGACCATATCACAATGGCAGGCGAATTATAGGTAGCCTCTACCATTTCGGTTACGCGGGCTGTATGTGCCTTTTCCCATTCTTTAGGGTGAGAAAGAGATTCTTTGCCGTAGTAATACTCGTGAGACTCTATATTAGCTTCGTTTTCTAAATAAATACCATACTTATCGCAGAGGTAAAACCAATAAGGGTCGGGTGGATAGTGAGAGTTGCGCACGTGGTTGATATTAGCTCGCTTCATCATCATCACCTCTTCTTCCATTTGTTGATGTGTGAGCACGTGCCCTTGTGCGGGGTGACTTTCGTGACGGTTTACGCCTTTAAATTTGATAGTCTTATTATTGAGATAATAATACCTTCCTGCCTTTCCGAAAGCATCGTCTTCAGCCTTAGTATCTTTGATTTCAACTTTTCTAAAGCCAAAGTAAGACGATACTGTTTCTACCACTTTCCCTTTTTTATCCAAAAGTTGAGCTACGAGCACATAACGATGAGGCTCCTCAGCCGACCATAGTTTAGGATTCTTTACGGCTATTGTACCGCTCACCTTATCGATAGTGTTAGGGGCTACTGTTTTTAGGGGAATACTTCCTTTGGTAGCAGTGGAGGTAACGTCGTCTTTATACAATGAGACTTCGTATACGTTATAGCGCACTTGATAATCTTTGACTGCTTTTGGGCTGAGGTTGCGCACTTCGGCATTCACTTTTAACTGCCAATCGGTGAGGTTTTGGGTATCTGTAAGAATGTTGAGGCTAAAGATTTGCACCTTAGGAGTACTGCGCAAAGCTACTGTTCTGAATATACCAGGGAGGCGGAACATATCTTGTGATTCGAGAAAAGAACCATCGGAATTGCGGTATACTTCTACGGCTACTTTATTCTTGCCTTTGTGTAGATATTTGGTAATATCAAAAGAAGCTACATTGCGTGAGTTTTTAGAAAAGCCTACATACTGCCCATTAATCCAAAGGTAGAAGAAAGAGTCTACTCCATCGAAATCGATGAAGATTTCACGACCGTCCCAATCGGTAGGTACTTCAAAATCGCGAATATAAGAGCCTACCTCATTGCGGTACTCATAGGTTGTCCACGTTTTAGGAGGGGTACGCATTACCCCTTTACGCCAATCGTCTACCTTGCGCTCGTGATAGAAAATCACGGGTTGGTTTACATAGATAGGCACTCCATATTTGAGCGTACCGTTTTTTTGGATACCTTGAATATTCCAGTTAGAAGGCACAGGAATCAACTCCCAAGCAGAAGCGTTGAAATCGGGTTTATAGAAATCTTTGGGACGCTCTTCGGGGGTTTTGCACCAGTGGAATTGCCATTGTCCATTGAGAGATTTCCAATAGGGAGAATGTTCAGGTAATACTTGGGTAGCTGTCTTTTCGTCTTTAAACGAGAAGAAATAAGCACGAGGGTACTCTTTGTTAAGCGAGAGTTCCTCTACTGACTCCCATTCTTTACCCGTAGGGGCTGAGAGAGTGCCATAAGCAAAACCACCCAAAGGTTTGTGCTGGGCTAATAAATAAGGAGAGAGTAGTAAACTTAGCAGGGTACTTACTGTTCTAAAATAGTGTTTCATAAATTATTAGTATTAGTTTCGTCTTTTTGAAGATTGGATAATAAGGGTTCTACCTTGGCATAATCTTTTACGACTTTGATGCATAAAAAAAGGGAAATGATTAACAAAAGGGTACCAATCACATTTATAATTGAGGTTGTATATGACATCTCGATAGTAGGGTCATCAAGCATAGAGGCTCTAAAAACAAAGTAATTTACTACGGAAGAAATAATTGAAAACGTCCACCAAATGGTTACAAAATTAGTAGGTAGTTTGGGTTGTATGTCTCCCCTTTGTATGAAAAGATTGCGAGTACTATCGTATATTTCTTTCATTATGCGATATGGGAGTACCCAGTTAGCAAAAGGAATGAACCAGCTTCCTACTGCCCAACCATCGGTATATGAGAGGTTATTTTTCAGTTGGTGCAAGTTGTAATAAGCGCGCCTGAACCACATCAAAAAAAGAATACTCATTATAATGAATATCACAAGCCACAAAATACCTACTATACCTGAGAAAACATCACTCAGTTCAGCTCTTGCAAACAATTTGTCATCTATTTCACCTACAAGGAACTCTCTAATAACATATAGTTCAAAAATATCTGAAATCAGAAATATGAATAAAAAAGCAAAGGATATCCACAACATTATTATGGCATTCTTAGCACGGGTAGTATTATCTCTTAACATTTTTGTTGGTTTTTGAGTGAAAAGGCGTAACTGGAAGTTGATATTAAAAAAGTTTACGCCTTTTCTTGTTGAATATTGAAATCTCTAAATTTATAAATTATTAAACGCCTAACATATTCTTGGGGTCTAAAATCTCATCGAGCTTATCCTTAGAAAGCAAGCCGTGTTCTAATACTAAATTGTACACTGACTTACCTGTTTCAAGGGCTTCTTTGGCTATCTTGGTGCTGTTCTTATACCCTATATGTGGGTTGAGCGCTGTAACGATACCGATACTGTGTTTTACCATATTGAGGCATATTTCGCGATTGGCGGTAATACCTTCGATACACTTGGTGCGCAAGGTGTCGATAGCGCGTTCTAAGAATACGATAGACTCGATAATGCACTGGCAGAGCACGGGTTCCATTACGTTGAGTTGCAACTGACCTGCCTCAGCGGCGAAGGTAACGGTAAGGTCATTACCAATTACTTTGAAGCACACTTGGTTCACTACTTCGGGGATAACAGGGTTTACTTTGCCGGGCATAATAGACGAACCAGGTTGCATTTTAGGTAGGTTGATTTCGTTGAGTCCTGCACGAGGTCCTGAGGAGAGCAAACGCAAGTCGTTACAAATCTTAGAGAGTTTTACAGCCATACGTTTTAGCGCAGAGGAATAAATTACATATGAACCGGTATCAGGGGTAGCTTCCACCAAGTTAGAAGCAGTAACGAAGGCTTCGCCTGTGAGTTTAGCTAAGTTTTCGGCACATAGTTTGGCATATCCCTTAGGAGCGTTGAGTCCTGTACCAATGGCGGTGCCTCCCATATTGATTTCTAAGAAGAGCTTGGCGTTGCTTTGCAAGCGGGCGATTTCTTCTTCGAGGTTGGCTGCAAAAGCTTCGAATTCTTGACCAAGCGTCATAGGTACGGCATCTTGCAACTGGGTACGACCCATTTTTATTACATCAGCGAACTCTTTACCTTTCTTCCGAAAAGCCTCAATGAGCAATGATAGGCGCTTGATGAGCGTTTCGTTCATCTTGATAACAGCTAACTTTACAGTAGTAGGGTAAGCGTCGTTTGTAGATTGTGATTGATTCACGTGGTCGTTAGGAGAGCAGTGTTGGTAATCACCGCGAGGATACCCCATAATTTCCAAGGCGCGATTGGCTATTACTTCATTAGCGTTCATATTCACCGAAGTACCTGCCCCTCCTTGAATCATATCTACGAGGAACTGATGGTTAAACTTCCCTTCGATTACTTCTTTGCAAGCCTCAGAAATAGGTTTGAGTAGTTCGTCGGGGAGTAATCCCAAAGCGTGATTTGTTTGAGCTGCGGCGAGTTTTACATAACCAATAGCTTTTACAAACTCAGGGTAATCACCCATTTTAGTTCCTGTAATGCGAAAGTTTTCGATGGCGCGTTGTGTTTGTACGCCATAGTAAGCATCGGCGGGCACTTGCAAGTCGCCGATAAGGTCGGATTCTGTTCTAAATTTTGTCATAATTTTAAATTTTATATTTTTAGTAATTTTATATATGATACTTACGTTATATAATGAGATTGTATCGGTTTAAAAAATTTCGGTAAAAGTACGGAAGTTTTTTTTAATAGAAAAGAAAAAAGGAAAATATTTTTTAAGACAGCGTAACTTCGATTTAAAGAGGTGAGGTTATGCCTTAGAAATTAAATAAAAATTGGTAGATTAGTAAATTTAGAAATTAGCAAATTAGTAAAAGGAAGAGATGAAAATAGTTATTTGACAGGTTGAACTTGTAGGACAGACCGGACGAGTCAGACATTTGAGAATTGCCGAAGAAACTCCGAAAAACTCTGAGTTTTTGGGAAGGGTTGGAGAGGAAACAGAGATACTAAGGAGGCATCGGAAGGAAACGAAGAAGTCCGGAAGAGAGGAGGGAGAGTTTTTGATGAAAAAAGGCTGTAAGGAGGGTGGGGTTAGCTTATAGAGAGCTTATAGGAAGCTTATACGAATCTTGGACGATTGGTATAGAAAGGGTATATAAGCAGTTGATTCATAACACAATACAACAGTGCTAAAAATGCTAAAAACGGGGTTTCGAGACGAAAGAAAAAGAATAGGCACTAGGCCTTAGGCCATAGGCAATAGGGGGAAGTACGACGGAAAGGAGAAGGGATAATTAGGGAATTAGCAAATTAGAAAATTAGTAAAATGGGGAGGTGTGAGGTCTTAGGGCATAGGCAATAGGGTTATGACGGAAAGTGGATAGGCAGATTGATAAATTAGAGAATTAGCAGATTTGGAAATTGGCAAATGAGGACGAGAGGGACGAGGTAAGATGGGTGGGATAGAAGAGACGGGAGATTAAATTAGCAAATGGGTTGGAGTTATATTGAAAAAACGTTGATAATCATTTAATTGCTTAGAAGAATTGCCGGATAAAAAAAGGGAGTTAAGCTTATAAACAAAAAATATTAGTTCGTAATTCAAAATTATTTTATATCTTTGCATTCTAAAAAATCAAATAACGCTTAGTTTATGGAATATTTAGATTTTGAACAACCTATTAAAGAGCTTGAAGAACAGATGGAAAAGTGTCAGGTCATCGGTAATGAAAGTGATGTGGATATGACTGATGCTTGCAAGAAAATAGAAAAGAAACTCAACCAAGTAAAGAAGGAAGTTTATGGTAATCTTACGGCGTGGCAACGAGTGCAAATCTCTCGTCACTTGGAGAGACCTTATACTCTTGACTATATCAACTCACTTGCAGGAAACACTTTCTTGGAACTTCACGGCGACCGTACAGTGAAAGACGATAAGGCGATGATAGGAGGTTTTGGAAAGATAGATGACCAGAGTTTTTTGTTTATTGGTCAGCAAAAAGGAGTAAATACTAAGATGCGACAATATCGCAATTTTGGTATGGCAAACCCCGAAGGGTATCGCAAAGCCTTGCGATTGATGAAACAAGCTGAAAAGTTTAACATTCCTATAGTGAGTTTTGTAGACACGCCAGGAGCTTTCCCTGGTATTGAAGCTGAAGAACGCGGACAAGGAGAAGCAATTGCTCGCAATATATTGGAGATGTCACGTTTGAAAGTGCCTGTAATAGTGTTTATCATAGGCGAAGGAGCTTCGGGAGGAGCGCTAGGTATCGGTGTAGGTGATAAAGTGTATATGCTTGAAAATACTTGGTATTCGGTAATATCGCCAGAGTCTTGTTCCTCTATATTATGGCGTAGCTGGGAGTACAAAAAGGAAGCAGCTGAAGCTCTAAAACTCACCGCTCCTGATATGAAGAAGTTAAAACTGATAGATGAGATTATTAAGGAACCACTCGGGGGGGCACATCGCGATCGCGAAATGATGTTTGCTACTGTTCGCAAAGTGATATTGGACACTTATAAGGATTTGAAGAAGCTTCCCACCGATAAATTGGTTGAAAAACGAATGAACAAGTACCTCGCGATGGGAGTGTTCAGTGAGAAGTAAGAAAATGATAATATCAACAACTTATAAAGGCGCTATTTAAGCGCTTTTTTTATAAAATGAAGATAGTAAACGGTTGCTAAATAGAAGAGTAAAGAAAACTTTTCAGAAGTTATCAACAGACTATTAACAGTGTTTGTGGGTAAAATCATCTACCCCAAATTAAACTATTTCGTATCTTTGCCGTATGAACGAAACAGAAAACACATCAGTACCAGAAATTGTTCCTGCAATACAACCATTCTCGCGAACACAAGTGAGTTTAGAGCGAGGAAAACTCCCTCCACAAGACCTCAATCTTGAAGAAGCTATCTTGGGAGCTATGCTCATTGACAAGAAAGGCGTTGATGATGTGATAGACATACTCAACCCTGAAGTTTTTTATAAAAAGCAACATCAACTTATCTATCAAGCTATTTTTGAACTTTTCAACGAATCGGAAGCTATCGACCTGCTTACGGTGGCAGAACAACTTCGCAAAAATGGCAATTTGGAGGCGGTGGGAGGAGAGTTTTACCTTATTAATCTCACCCAACGAGTATCATCATCTGCTAACGTGGAATTTCACGCGCGTATTATTTTACAGAAGTTCATCAAGCGCAAACTCATTGAAATTTCTTCGGAAATTATAGAAGACGCTTACGACGATACTCGCGATGTGTTTGATTCGTTGGACAGTGCTGAGCAGAAACTCTATGAAGTAACACAAGGTAACCTAAAGCGTTCCAGTGAAGTAGCGGGAGATTTGGTGATAAAAGCACTCAAGAAAATACAAGACCTCTCTAATAAAACTGATGGGTTTAGTGGAGTACCTTCGGGCTTTACCAAACTCGACCAACTCACCTCAGGTTGGCAAGCGAGTGACCTTATTATCGTAGCGGCACGCCCAGGTATGGGGAAAACAGCCCTCACGCTTTCTATGGCAAGAAATATAGCAGTAGGGCAGGGGATACCCGTAGCGTTTTTCTCATTGGAAATGTCGTCGGTACAGCTTATTACGCGTTTGATTTCTTCAGAAACAGGTCTGTCGTCAGAGAAATTGCGTACAGGGAAGTTGGAAGAGCACGAGTGGTACGTGCTAAATACTAAGGTGAAAGACCTAGAAAAGGCGCCTCTTTTTATAGATGATACGCCTTCTATATCAATTTTTGACCTCCGAGCTAAAGCGCGCCGACTCTCTACACAGCACGGCATTCAGCTAATTATTATTGATTACTTACAGTTGATGACGGCAGGAGGTAGCAAAGGAGTGGGTAACCGCGAGCAAGAAATTTCTACAATTTCTCGTAACTTAAAAGCTCTCGCTAAGGAGTTGAACATACCCGTAATAGCTCTTTCACAGCTTTCGCGTAATGTGGAATCACGTCCTGGACAGCAAAAGCGTCCGCAGTTATCCGACTTACGTGAATCAGGAGCTATTGAGCAAGACGCCGATATTGTATCGTTTATCTACCGTCCTGAATACTATAAAATTACAGAATGGGACGACGAATCAGGAACACCTACCGCTGGACAAGCTGAATTTATTGTGGCTAAACACCGCAATGGAGGTTTGGATAGTATCCGATTGAAGTTTGAAGGACATTTGGGAAGGTTTGCTAACTTAGAGGAATACGACAGTGGAAGCTATTTACCTATGGGAACACAAGAATTTGTTTCGAAGATGAATGAAAATGTAGCTTTTGAAACAGTGCCTACTGCCAATCCGGAGCAGGCTTTTGGTGCACCTTCAACAGCTTCAACCGAAGACGATATACCTTACTAAAAATAACTCTTGGAGTTTGTGAATATCCAAGAAAACTTTTTTGCCATTCTTCTCAATAGCATAAAATGATGCGGAGAGAGGAATGGCTTTGTTATAAAATTAATACTTATCGTATTGCAAATTAAAAAAAGTAGTATCTTTGCGGAGTCAAACAGACTTCATTATGATTAAATCATATATATCCAAAATATTTGCCTCTATCGTTAAAAAAAAGATAGACCGCTGGGCTAAAGCTCCAATAGACATACAACAAAAAGTATTCCAGTCGCTTATAGAACAAGCTAAAAATACGGCTTTTGGACGTGACCATCATTTTGAGGAAATCCAAACGTATGAAGATTTTGTTGCTCGCGTGCCTATACGCGATTATGAAGCCTTGCGCCCTTATATCGATAGGGTAGTGGAAGGCGAAAAAGATGTGTTATGGAAAGGTAAACCACTCTATTTTGCCAAGACTTCAGGGACTACCAGCGGGGCGAAGTATATTCCTATTACCAAAGCCTCGATGCCCTTCCATATTCAGGCAGCACGTGATGCGATTTTATGTTATATACACGAGACTAAAAAAGCCGATTTTGTAGAAGGAAAGATGATTTTCTTGCAAGGAAGTCCTATTTTAGGTGAAAAAAACGGTATTAAAACAGGGCGACTTTCGGGTATAGTAGCACACTATGTACCTGCTTATTTGCAGCGCAATCGTATGCCTTCGTACAAAACTAACTGTATAGAAGATTGGGAGACCAAAGTAGAAGCGATTGTTACCGAGACTTTTTCTGAAAATATGACCCTCATCAGCGGGATACCTTCTTGGGTGCTGATGTACTTCGAGCGATTGTACACGCGCTCAGGTATCAAGATAGGAAAATTGTTCCCTAACTTCAACTTGTTTATTTATGGAGGGGTGAACTACGAACCTTATCGCCAACAATTTGAGCACCTCATCGGGCGCAAAGTGGATAGCATAGAACTCTATCCCGCCAGCGAGGGATTCTTTGCCTATCAAGATAGTCAAACAGAGAAGGGAATGCTCTTACTGCTCAATTCGGGGATTTTTTACGAGTTCGTAGAAGCTGATACTTTCTTCAGTGATGCTCCCAAACGAGTGGCTTTGCAGGACGTACAATTGGGGGTAAATTATGCGCTCATTATATCTACCAATGCCGGACTTTGGGGCTACAATATAGGCGACACGGTGCAATTTACTTCGCTTGCGCCTTACCGTATAGTAGTTACGGGGCGCATTAAGCATTTTATTTCGGCTTTTGGCGAACACGTGATTGGCAAAGAAGTGGAAGAGGCAATGCGCGAGGGGTTAGAGGCTACAGGAGCGCGTATCACAGAATTTACGGTCGCTCCTCAGGTAAATCCGGTAGGGGGTGAATTGCCTTATCACGAGTGGTTTGTAGAATTTGAGCAGAAACCTACTGATATGAAACGCTTTGCCCAAGTGATAGATGAGGCTCTACAAAAACAGAATATGTACTACTACGACCTCATACAAGGTAAAGTACTCCAACCGCTCAAAATAACCGAAGTCGCCGAAGGCGGTTTTGCCTCTTATATGAAGTCGCAAGGAAAGCTCGGCGGACAGAATAAAATACAGCGATTGGCGAATGATAGAAGTGTTGTGGAGCGATTAGTGAAAAGTTAAGATTAAGACTGATTACTTAAGAAGCACAAATTACCTCGCATATTCAGTTCTTCGCGACTTTGACTCTAAAAACATTTGCGAATCATTTTTGCTTAACAATAATGTAGAATTATTAAATAAAAAAGCCAATAGTATTTTACTATTGGCTTTTGTTTTTTAGTTGTTTTGTAATTTGTAGTTGATAGGGTAAGCAAAGGTAACTGGTGTAGGTTTACCACGTTGTTTACCTGGGATAAGTCTAGGAAGTTTCATAATAAGTTTCTTAGCATCATCTTCCAAAATTTTATCGGGACCACGCACTCCTAAAACGGTAATAGTACCATCGGTATTGATGCGGAAGTTTACAAATACTTTTCCTTGAATACCCATTTCGGCGGCAGCTTGTGGATAGCTAAAGTTCTTTACTACGTGTTTGTTCAAGTTTTCTTGAAAACATTTCATTTGTTGATCTTTAGGAACGTTTTTACAAGCTTCGAACATAGGTTTATCTTCGATAATAGTAAAAGGCACATCTACATCAGGAGCTTCTTCTACTACAGTTTGTTTAATTTCTTCTACTTTAGCTATTTGCTCATTTTTAGTAGTTTCAGTAGTACCAATTACTTGTTCTTCGATTTTAGTATCGTTTTCCACTACTTTTACTTCCTCTACCACTGTAGGGGCTGGAGGTGGTGGAGGTGGTGGAGTTTCAGGAGGGGTCTCCATTGTGTAGTTCTCTTGATTTTCGTCAAGAGCCTTATCCACATCTGACGTACGGTTGTCTTGAACGCTTTTGTCATACACTTTTGTTTCGAACCCCCATAAGGTAAGGGCAGATACAAGAGCGAATCCTATGGCAAAGAACAATCCGCTACTTTTTGCCAAATCGGCTTTCGGATTTTTTTTAGGTTGCATAATGATTTTCTTTTAAAAGGTTATTAAATATACTTTTTATCTGAAAAGCTTTTCATACTTTCTCATAAACAGTAGAGCAACAACTGTGCCAAATGTATTGAAGAGCATATCAATATAGTCGGCAGAGCGAGTAGTGGTAAGTAAGCCTTGTAGTATTTCCATTGTTGCGCCTAAAAATAAGGCGGTGATTACTGCCCATAATTTACTTCTAAATGCTAATATAAACAGTGCCGTGTAACCGAAATAGAAGCTGAAATGAGCAACTTTGTCTAAATAGGGAATACGAGGTGCTTTGGGCATTTCGCTGAATGAGATAAGACTTAGAGTGATAATAGCTATCGTCCATATGCCCCATAACAAAGTGTATTTGTGTTTTTTAAGCATATATTAGAGTTTTATACGCTTCGGCTGAGAGTAGATTATCTAACTGGGTAATATCGCTTATTTTCAGTTGTATTATCCACCCTTTGCCATATGGGTCGGTATTTACTTTCTCAGGTTTTTGGTTTAGCGGTTCATTAAACGCGATTACTTCGCCCGTGAGGGGCATAAATAAATCGGATACTGTTTTTACGGCTTCGATACTGCCAAATACTTCATCTTCATTAAGGGTATCGCCTATGGTTTCTACTTCCACATACACAATGTCGCCTAATTGGTGTTGAGCAAAATCGGTAATGCCTGCTGTGGCTATATCACCTTCGATGCGCACCCATATGTGTTCTTTAGTGTATTTTAAATCAGATGGAAAGTTCATTGCCCAATAAATGTCTTAAAAAGCGAGCCAAAGGTACTCTCTTTTTTTGTAACTACCAAATTTTTATTAGAAAAATTTTAACATTTTATTTGAGTTGTGGGATAATGGTCGGTAAATTAGTAGATTAGGTGTATGCTAAACGAGTGGTTAATGGTTAATGGTTAGTGATTAATGGTTAATGATTAATGGTTAATGATTAATGGTTAATGATTAATGGTTAATGATTAATGATTAATGGTTAATGATTAATGGTTAATGATTAATGGTTAATGATTAATGGTGAAATTGGGAGAAGATTATACAAAGCTTATAGGATAATCGAACAATAAGTGGGTCTATAGTGGGGCTACAGTGGGTCTACAATGGCTCAATAGTGGGTCTACAATGGCTCTACAGTGGCTCTACAGTGGCTCTACAGTGGGTCTATAGTGGGTTTATAGTGATAGATGACTAAAAGGAGGAGGGGGATAAAGTGAGGAAAAGCTGAGGGTAAGAAGGTGGGCGCTGGGAATAAAACTGAAAGCAAAATGTTTTTATATATTAAATTATTTGTACCTTTGCCCTCTCAAAAGAAAGAATTTGCAAATGTTGAACTTAAACGATACTCTTAAACAATATATATTACAAGCTGTACAGGAACTGTATGGTGTGAGCTTAGAAAGCGTTGAATTGCAACAGACTAAAAAAGAGTTTGTGGGCGATATTACTCTTGTGGTGTTTCCGCTATTGCGTCATATCAAAGGTAATCCTGTGCAGATAGGAGAACAAATAGGAGGGTACTTAAAAGAGAAAGTAGGTGATTTGGTAACTGACTTCAATGTGATTAAAGGTTTTTTAAATCTTGTAATTGCTGATAGTTACTACATCGACTTTTTAAAAGAAGTGAAGAATAATCCTCAGTTTGGTTTGGCAACGCCTAATAGCAAAGAGGCTATTTTGGTGGAATACTCATCGCCTAATACTAATAAACCGTTGCACTTAGGGCATATCCGCAACAATCTCTTAGGGTATTCGGTAGCTGAAATCTTAAAAGCAGCTGGACATAAGGTGTATAAAACCCAAATCATCAACGATAGGGGGATACACATTTGCAAATCGATGGTGGCGTGGCAACGTTTTGGCAATGGTGAGACTCCTGAAAATACAGGGTTGAAGGGTGATAAATTAGTAGGGAATTACTATGTGGCGTTTGATAAGGCGTACAAAGCTGAAATACAGCAATTAGTAGAACAAGGGAAGACCAAAGAAGAAGCGGAAAAACAAGCTCCTATATTTGTAGCAGCCCAAGAGATGCTTCGCCAATGGGAAGCGGGCAACCCCGAAGTAATAAAACTTTGGAAACAGATGAATGGCTGGGTATACGATGGTTTTGCCGTTACTTATAAGAATTTAGGTGTTGATTTTGATTCGTATTACTACGAGAGCAATACCTATTTGTTAGGGAAAGACATTGTGGAACGCGGTTTGGAGCAAGGTGTATTCTTCAAGAAAGAAGATGGTTCAGTTTGGTGTGACCTTACCACCGATGGCTTAGATGAGAAGTTGGTGCTTCGTGCTGATGGTACGTCGGTTTATATGACGCAAGATATGGGGACTGCTACCCAGCGTGTGAAGGACTATCCTGACGTAAAAGGAATGGTGTACACGGTAGGTAACGAGCAAGATTATCACTTCAAAGTGCTTTTTCTTATTCTGAAAAAGTTGGGTTACGATTGGGCATCACACTTGTATCACCTGAGCTATGGTATGGTAGATTTGCCCAGTGGCAAGATGAAAAGTCGCGAGGGCACCGTAGTAGATGCCGATGACCTTATTGCTGAAATGGAGCAAACCGCCAAAGAGATTTCACAAGAACTCGGCAAACTCGACGGTTATACCGAAGCGCAGAAAGAAACCTTGTATCACACCATAGGTTTGGGAGCCTTAAAATACTATATATTAAAAGTAGACCCCAAGAAGCGTATTTTGTTTGACCCTAAAGAGTCTATCGATTTTCAAGGGAATACAGGTCCGTTTATACAATACACTTACGCTCGTATCCAGTCGATTATGCGCAAGTATGCTAAAATGGGAGGTAGGAATGAAGCAGCGGTAGAAAAAGTTAAAGGTTTACACGAGAAAGAGAAGGCTTTGCTAAAGAGCATCACCCTATTTCCGTCGGTTGTACAAGATGCGGCTGATAGTTATAGTCCTGCTATTATTGCCAATTATGTGTATGATTTGGTAAAAGACTTCAATTCGTTTTACCAAAATGTATCGATTTTGGGAGAGGAAGAGGAGAGCAAGCGTGATTTTAGGGTAATGTTGAGCAAGAAAATAGGAGAAATTATAGCAGAGTCGTTTAAAATGCTGGGCATACAAGTTCCTGAAAGAATGTAGGTTATAATAGTAGTATAAAAAAAGTATTCAAAAAATTTGCAGGAATGAATAATTGTTGTACCTTTGCAACCGCAAATAAAGGAAAAGCCAGTTGCGAATTTATTGGAAAAGAAATAAGCGAAAATAGCTCAGTTGGTAGAGCGCAACCTTGCCAAGGTTGAGGTCGCGGGTTCGAACCCCGTTTTTCGCTCTTTTTTTATGTTTATCATAGAAGGCTCGGATGGTGGAATCGGTAGACACGCTGGACTTAAAATCCAGTGGGCAGTAATGCCTGTGCGGGTTCAAGTCCCGCTCCGAGTACAATTCTTAAATATAACCCTTTGGAAATCAAAGGGTTATATTTTTTTAATGGCTAATTTAGCCGACATTTAGCCGAAAACTTTCAAAAAACTATTTTTTAGGGGTGTTTTTTTACCTCCTGAATGTAACTTATAAAAAAGAAAATCACCGCCTTTTGTAGGTAGTGATTTTTTCTTTTTTATAAGGCGTAAAAAATACCGCTGATTTATGGTTGTCTCCTAACTTTGTACAAGTGTATGTTTTTTTACGGTTGTACTACTGAATATTTACTGAATGTTTTACCCCGTTTTACCCCCGTTTTACCGCATTTTAGCGTACATTTAGCGCACCATTACCCCAATTTACCGAAATAAAAAATTATAGTTCGGCTGATTTACTGATAGTTAGAAAAGGGGGTAACAATTTAAGCGGGGTATATTGAAAAATATTGAATGCTAATCACCTCAACTATATCAAAAGTTATAAAAAGTACCTTTTGCGCGGTACAGATGTTAGTTCCTTGCTTTTGCCTGCTGTTAGGTTGCAACTTACAACCTTTTGCCCTGATAGGTTGCAACCTTTTGAGGTATGCTCAATTTTGAGCAGTGCTGATTATTTAGCAGTCTTCCTCAGTTCTGAGTATGCTTTTTATAAAGGCGACAAAAATCAAAAAAAGCATTTGTTTTTTTATAAAGAATTAAATTCACAATCGCTTCAAAAACGAAAAAATATTTGTTCCTGATTTGCTTTTTTTATAAGGCGCATAAAATACCCTAATCGCTTGAAAAACGAAAAGAAAAACAAGTGCTTTTAACTGTAAATCTAAATGAAATACCCCTGCCCAAATCTGAGCAAGGGTAAAATAATAAAAACACAATGAGAAAATCTATTAACTTTGCGTTATTTTTAGTTTGTATTGCTATACGGTTGATAATCAAAAAAAGAGCCGTTTGCGTTTATTTTTGACGGGTATTAGGGGTTTTTGTGGTTTTGACTTTTTGCCGTGTAGTTTGCAAACTTAATTTCATTTGCTAATTCGGTAGCAAGTTCAGTAGTCAGCAAAATGCGTATATCTTGCTCTTTTGGGTCAGTGCTGATAATATCTACCGCAACCAACCAAATACCGTCTTCGCCCTTAAACGCTCTCGGTTTGATTTTTATTTTCTGTTTCATAGTCTTTTTTTTTATGTTTATAAATTTAATGTTAATTGCTGTTTTAAATCACTACCACGCATTATAGACCTTGTGCCCTCTGATTTGTTGTAATAACGATTGCGTACTTGCTTTGCTAACTGGTTTATGATATTTTTCTCAAAAACTGGTCTAACGCCCGTGTGTGGTAATAACAAACTACAAAGCAATGAATATAAATGCAAGTCTGTATCTTTTACGTGCCTAATTGTCTTCGTCTGTATGTACCTCGCCCCCTTATCCTCTAACTCCAAACTTATACCAGTGATAACACACTTTTTTTGATAGTTATCCGAGAGCGGTTTTTTAACCTTTTCGGAGGTCTCTTTTTCTACAATCTTTTTAGTACCCCCTATGTTACATTCCCACCCTATACTTAAACGGTGAGATTGTAACATATTTGCTTTTTTAGAGGCGGTGAGATTGTAACACGTTTTTTCACTTTGTGAAGTTATTTTTTGGTTATCAATTTGCGGTGAGATTGTAACATATTTTTCACTTTGTGAAGTGTCTTTTGTTTCCTGCTTTCTCCCTATTGGTTGCGGTGCTGGCAGGGTATAATCACCCGCTTTGCCCTCAATTGTGGCATTATACCCCGCTATCATTTGCCGTTGCATTTGTTCCTTATAGTTATCCGAATAATTTTTAATTAGGATACTTAATTGCTCTTTGTGGTGCTGTTTGTTTCGTCTGCTTGCTTCTTTCCAAAAGTTTTTATCCTTATAGTCTTTGAGGCGTGCCTGCTTTGCCTTTGTTAGTCCCTTTGTATTTATTGAGTAGTCGTAATAAACTAACTCGTTAAACTCGTTATAAAGTAAATTAAACGCTTGTTTTAAAGTCGTTTTGTTAATATCAGCAAGGGTACTAATGTTTATACCTGCCTCTATTAATTTACGCATTTTCATTACTTTAATTTCTATCCTAACAACGTTGTTAGGTAGTTTATACTGCCTACTTTTGTTATAAATCTTTATGAAATAGTCACTGTGTTCAAACTGAATATAATTACCCCTGTGTTTTATGGTAGGGCTATAATCGTTGCGGTGATATAGTACCCCTTTTAGAAAATCAAACGGCGCAAAGGTAACCACGTTATTTATACCAAATTCAATATTTTGTAATTTGCAAATGTGCGGGCTAACCCCTAATTCAGAGCAAAGACTTTCAGCAGTGGCTGTAATATCTTCCAATGTAAATACATCACCATTAAATCCTTGATATTTATCTATTTGCCAACTGGTTGCAATGTCTTTGATAATGCTCCTATACTTATGCAAACTGCCTGCAAGTAAAAATCCCTCACTGGTCGGTTTTATAATCATATTTTTGTACAGATATGCATTTTTTACCTCTCCCGTCTCTGTGTCTATCTTTTCCTTTAATACCCCAAACGTACCCGCCTCTTTTAGTTCCTGAAAGCGGGTATCGTTGCGGTAATTGATAAATGCCTTAAAATAGTCAATCATAGCCCTAACTTCTTTTTTATATACCCTATTTGGTCGCTGATGAATGCTCCTATATCATTAGCGGACGGGTAATAGTTAGGGTACTCAAATATTACCATTCTACTATTGTCGTATTTAAATACGAAAAACAAAAAAGATACTTTGCGGGTGTAGCCGTTTGGTTGTTTTTCTGATATATCACCAAAATAAATTAGGTTGTGATTTGTGGCAAATAGCCCCGTAATTGGGGCACTCCATTTGCCACGCTTGCCGTTATTCATTGAGGCATTTCTGTACCAAAAATAAACATTTTGAGACTTGTTAAAGTGTCTTTGTAATGATATGTTAGCAAAATCTTTAATACGTGTCTTTGCCTCATTACCACTTATCCAAATACGCTCGAAATGTTTAACCTCTTTGTATTTGTCGGAGGTTTCTACCCTATCAAATGAATGTATTATTATTTCGTGTGCCATTTTTTATTGTGTTTAAAGGTTATTATACTAAGTAAAAATATTGTGTTGTGCTGGTATGCAAAAGGCTAACTTTTCAGTCGATTTATACCCCTCCCCCGATGTGGGGAGGGTGTTTTTTATTTGTTAATCAAAAAAATATTTGTACCTTTGCCTCGTGTGAATTTGCACACCCACAATTTTTAAAAACGCATACAAAGGGGCTACGTGCCTCTTTGTTTGTTTTTACCCCTCTTTTAGCCGTATTAGGGCATTATCTACCTCCTGCCTTTTGTAGTATACACGTGCACCTATACCGTACGCTTTTAACTTCCCTTGCTTCGTCCAGTGGTGCAAAGTACTCATATTGATATTAAGCATTTTTTGCACCTCCTTACGTGTTAGGTACTCCGTTGGCTCTTTTGGCTGAAAGTCTTTTTTTAGTTCTCTAAGTTCAGCACGCACACCCTCCAAAATCATTGTTTGCAGTTGTGCAGGTGTAGTTTGAATAAATTGTACTGCTTCCATTTTTCTAATGATTGTTTTTATTTGTTTGCGGTGCAAAGGAAAGTTAGGTAAAAATTAAGTAGTACTTAAAAAGAATCAATGAATAATAATAAAAACGAAAAAGGCTCTAAGGAATAACCTTAAAGCCTTTGTATATAAGCAATTAGAATGTTTTATAACTTCTTAGCGACATAGCCTAACTTCTGCAATATTTGCCGCGCTTTCTCTTTATGTATCTTTTTGGGTGCGTTTCGTTGGTCTGTATTGGGGCTAATAATCGGGTTTACATAGGTTTGCAAAGTCTTTGCTTCACCCCCTATAATAGCACTCAATAAAGAGGCTATTTTATTAGCGTTGTTAATCGGATATGCTGTTTTTATTAGGTAATCAAAAATACCCAACTCCTGCAATATAGCAAGTCTCGTTTTTGTATCCATATCCTCTGAAAAGTCTATCAATTCAGGTTCAGGAGGTGGAGGCGTTGAGGTATCGCTTCCGTCCGTTTTTTCCATATAATCATTCAAACGAATACTTATAGGGGTATATTTTTGGTTTGGCTGTAACTCTTTTATTTTTGATTGTACCAACCTCCTAAACGTTCTAACACTGTAAAACTCATAAGGAAATAATAATGCTTCTAAGTTAATTATTTTCTCAGTTTGAAAAAGAATATTTTTTGCTTTTTTTCTATTCTCTATTTGTCGAGGTGTTAGTTTCTCAATTGTTTTAGGCATTATATAGGGTATTTCTATACCTGCATTTGTTCTTTCCTTTATAGCATTGTCTATATCTTCAGTAGTGAATTTTGCTTCCATTATCTCGCCCTCCTGAAAAAGATAAAACGATATATCCCAGTCCAATCTTTTTAACAACTCTAAATTAAAATCATCTGTATATGCTTTTAATATTTTTAGCATATCAAATTCCCCTAATTCATTTTCTCTAATGTAATTACATAATTCATAAACAGATAAATCTATTAATTCAATATTCATATTTCCACAATTTTTTAAAAACGTTATTCAATATTATTCAGGGCTACCCTCTAACCTTTGGATTATCCTATCTTCGTCCTCAAAGGTTTTAATGTAGGAACGTTCACCGCCTCCAACTCTTGCAGCCTATTAGCCGTTTGCAATAGGTAGTCCGTTGCGGTTTTACCTATGTATGCTAAAAACGTGCTTTCCTTTGTGTGCCCCGTCATTTGCATAATAAAAGCCGTCTCCAATTTGCCATATAGGTTTGTCGCAAATGAACGCCTACACGTGTGAGAGCCTACCAGTTGCCACTTCTCAAACATGCCCTTAACCGTTCTTTTCACCCCCTTACTGGTGTAGTTACCCTTATCGTCCTGCTCTATAATATTACCCTTATCGTCCACCATACACACTTTGGAATGCTCGATAAGTTCGTTAATACCCGCTAATTTGCACACCTGCTTTATATATTGGTCAAACTTCTGTACCGATATTTTGTAAGGGAGTCCGTTATTCCTGATAGTGTTTATTTCCTGCAATGCTCCAACAATCGGAATGCGTGCTATCTTGCCCGTCTTTTGTTGTTTAAGTTCTACATACTCCACCCCGTCAATATGCTGTACAAAATTGCTTTCTGTAAGGTCTAACAAGTCGCCCCCGCGTTGTCCTAACAAGCACCCTAATAATAACCATTTGCGGGCGTTATCCAAACTTTTATTTTCAATCACACAACCACGCACCCTTTCCAAGTCCAACGCATTAAGATATACGGGCGTTTCTTTGTCAGGCGTTCCCTTTCCTACTTTTGTCAGTTGCGGGCTGGTTTCCATTCCCAACGCTTGCGCCTCGTTGCATACTGCCTTCAGGTTGTCAATAATTTTCAGGGCATAACTATCTTTATACCCTCTTTCATTCATTAGCCAGCCCAAAAACACTTTTTCAAAGGGGGTGTTTATATCCTTTGCCTTGTATCGTTTGCGGGTGTACGCCTGATAGTCTATAAAAATGCTTTTGAGGGTGTGATATGATTTCACACGGCTAACAGATAGCCCCAAAGTACCCCGTGCGTTTTTGCGTGTGGAGGCGTTCTGTATGATATGGTCTATTAGTTCAGTAATTAGGTCGCTTTGCTTTGTTGCGGTATCTGTTATTCGTTTAAAGTGTATATCCACTTTGTCTTTTAACCATTGCGTATTAATCACCTCGCCCCGTTGGTCTGATTGGTTCACACACTTTTCAATGAATTGTCGCAAGGCGTTCAGGTCTATTGCTGTATTTTTATGCTCTATTGCAGTAGTCTTTGGCAGTTGCTTTGCCACGCTCCACGATTTAGGGTCTATAAATAGCCCCGTTTTACATTTGTAGTCTTTATCTCTACTAATGATTAAACGCACGTATATAGGAGCGTTATCACTTTTACTTTGAAGAATGAATTTTATAACCATATTACAACCACTATTTTTAAAAACATTGCAAAGATAAAAATAAAAAAATACACCTCCAAAAAGTTAGCCGACATTTAGCCGAAAATTAGCCGAAAATATGCAATTTTATGCAATACCATACAATCACCACACACTACCAAAACACTCTTTAAATATCTGTTTTTCATATAATTATATACTAAAAAATAGACATTTACAAAAGTCCTGAAAATACGTGGTTACAGTCCCGCTCCGAGTACAATCTTCAATCACTACTTACGAAGAGAGGTAGTGATTTTTTTGTTATTATATACTTCTTAAATATTAATGTAATGAAGTAATTATCCTTCACTTTTATTGTTTTTATCATTAAAAAGCGTACCTTTGCCTGCACAATAAAATAACAAGATAATGAATACAGGTTTTTTCAAGGGATATCAAGGGGCAGAGTTATACTTCTACGAATGGAATTACAAGCCTCAACAAAAAACGCTTATTGTAATACATCGCGGTCACGAGTACGGTGAGCGCTTACAGGAATTTGCTACGCACCCGTTGTTTGTGTCCTATAATATTTTTGCTTTTGATATGAGAGGGCACGGGCATACTAAAGCTTCAGTATCGCCTGCTTTTATGGATTCAGTACGAGATTTAGATGCTTTTGCTAAGTTTTTGCAACAAGAATACGACGTGCAAGAAGAGGATATTTTTGTAGTAGCCAACAGTATAGGAGGGGTGATTGTATCGGCTTGGGTACACGATTTTGCTCCACGTATTGCTGGAATGGCACTTTTAGCACCTGCTTTTGAAATCAATTTAATAGTTCCCTTAGCCAAGCAAGCTATAGAATTAGCACTAAAAGTGAAACCTAATCTTGTTGTAAAAAGCTATGTTAAATCTAAAATGCTCACTCGTGACCCTGAACAGCAACGCGCCTATGATACAGATAGGTTTATCACGCGGTCTATCAACGGCAAACTGCTTATAGATTTAGCTAATGCAGGTAAGCGATTGGTCGAAGATGCTGCTGCTATTACTATTCCCACACTACTGCTTTCAGCTGAAAAAGACTTTGTGGTGATTAACAAGCAGCAGAAGCAATTCTATGTAAACTTATCTTCTGAAATAAAAGAATTTATTACCTTAGAAGGATTCCACCACGGCATTTTGTTTGAGCAAGGCAGAGAAGAGGTATATAAATTACTTGAACATTTTATCAGTAGAGCTTTTGAAACACCTCTTGTATCACCTTCTTTGAAACCCGATACTTTTACTCAAAAAGAGTACGAAATAATGCAATACGAGCTCATACCCAATAGAGAAAAGTACTATTACCGATTTCAGAAATGGGCACTGAGTAAGTTAGGACACCTCAGTGGCGGAATGGCGATAGGACTGGAATATGGATTTGATTCAGGAGCTTCAATGGATTACGTTTACAAGAATATTCCTCAAGGGAAATGGGGTATAGGTAAACTGATGGACAAAAGTTATCTCAATGCCATTGGGTGGCGAGGCGTACGTATACGCAAAGCACACTTATTGGAGCAAGTAGATAAAGCGATACAAGCTTTGCAAGCCGAAGGGAAGAAAATAAAGATACTTGATATTGCTGGAGGAGTAGGTAATTATTTGTTTGACATCAAAGAAAAGCACCCAGAGGTAGAAATTGTCATCAATGAGTTTTTACCAGCTAATATAGAAAAAGGGGAGCAAACCGTCAGAGAAAGAGGCTTTCAAGATATACGATTCACTAACTACAATTGTTTTAAAGCCAATAACTACACAAGGTTAGACTATAATCCTAATATCACTATCATATCAGGTATTTTTGAACTTTTTGGTGATAATAAATTAGCTAATGAGGCGGTAAAGGGAGTTGTGTCGATTTCAGAAAACGGTTTTTTGATTTATACAGGACAGCCGTGGCACCCACAACTCAAAACGATAGCCTTTGTACTAAAAAGTCATCAAGAGAAAGATTGGGTGATGCGTCGCCGTAGTCAGCGAGAGTTAGACGGGATATTTTCTCTTAATGGAGTGCAAAAGCAGGATATGCTGATAGATGATTTTGGAATCTTTACAGTTTCATTAGGGAAGATAGAAAAATAGGACTTTTCAGTATATCAAATAAATAGCCCTTGTCGTAAAATATTTTATTCTATTTATTTGGTAGTTTCTGTAAAAGGTAGTAGTTTTGCGCTCTAAAATTAAAAATCGGGATGTGGCGCAGTTGGTAGCGTACACGTATGGGGTGCGTGTGGTCGCTGGTTCGAGTCCAGTCATCCCGACTTTTTCTTTAATAGCTATTTGAAATGAATAAGGTATATCTTCCTTTGTTATTATATCTCTATTTTACCCTTCTTTAGCGTCTATTTCTTGAATGTATATCTACGGATATTTATGGTGGAGAACAATATGGATTGTTTTAAATTCAGCATAAAAGTTACGATACCATTTATAAACTGATGATTATTATATAGAAAATATATGAAACTTTCAAACTTTAATTTTGAACTTCCTAAAGAGCTATTAGCTGAGTATCCCAGTGAGAACCGCGACGAAGCACGCCTAATGGTAATACATCGTAAAACAGGAGAAATCGAACACCGACTATTTAAAGATGTAATCGACTATTTTGACGATGGAGATGTGTTTGTACTGAATAATACTAAAGTATTTCCTGCTCGCTTGTATGGGAATAAAGAAAAAACAAAGGCAAAGATAGAAGTATTTTTGTTGCGTGAACTCAGTGCTGAACAACGTTTGTGGGACGTACTTGTAGACCCTGCTCGAAAGATACGGATAGGCAATAAACTCTATTTTGGCAAAAATGCTGAATTGGTAGCCGAGGTAATAGACAATACTACCTCTCGCGGTCGCACCCTTCGTTTTCTATACGATGGTACTTATGAAGAGTTTCGCCAACATCTTACAGAATTAGGGCAAACACCTCTGCCTAAATACATCTCTCGTCCAGTAGAACCTGAAGATGAAGAACGCTACCAAACTATCTATGCTAAATACGAAGGCGCTGTAGCTGCACCCACTGCGGGGTTGCACTTCTCTAAACACTTGATGAAGCGTTTGGAAATAAAAGGTATTACCTTTTCCGAAGTAACTTTGCACGTGGGGTTAGGAACTTTCAATCCTGTAGAGGTAGAAGACCTTTCTAAGCACAAAATGGATAGTGAAGAGATACATATTCCTGAAAGTCAAACAAAAATCATTAATGCAGCTAAGGTGAATAAAAAACGTGTATGTGCGGTAGGAACTACCGTAATGCGCGTGTTGGAAAGCTCAGTTTCATCTGATGGTTTTCTAAATCCATTTGACGGTTGGACAAATAAGTTTATTTTTCCTCCATATGATTTTAGTATAGCCAATGCAATGATTACCAACTTTCACACTCCTAAATCTACCTTGTTAATGATGGTCTCAGCTTTTGCTGGGCACGACCTCATTATGCGTGCTTATAAAGAAGCCGTAGAGCAGAAATATAAATTCTATTCTTACGGCGATGCGATGCTTATTCTATAAGAAGAGTTATATATAAAGAAGATGACGGTAGAGAAAACTCCTTGCCGTCATTTTTTATTTCTGAATAGTTATAGAGAGGAATTTTATTTTGTTCATAGTTAATCGGTAAGATTTTGTAACGCTTACTTATTTCCTAATTTAAAGAGCCAGTGTGGCTCGCACTATTTTCCTGCAAACGCTTTTACATCATCTTCTGAGATTTCTTTGCCTCCTAAGATAATGAGTCGCTCTACTACATTACGCAGTTCGCGAATATTACCCGTCCAATCTTGTTTTTGAAGAAGCTCTATTGCTTTTTTGCTAAATTTCTTTGGACTAATACCTTGTTCCTCGGCTATTTTTGCTGAAAAATAATCAATAAGTAGAGGGATATCGTCTCTGCGTTCGTTAAGTGACGGTACTCTGATGAGAATTACTGCCAAACGGTGGTACAAATCCTCACGGAAACGACCTTCGGCTATTTCTTTTTTTAAATCTTTATTGGTTGCCGCTATTACACGTACATCTACATTGATGTCCTTATCACTTCCCACGCGGGTAATCTTGTTCTCCTGCAAGGCACGCAACACTTTGGCTTGGGCAGAGAGACTCATATCGCCTATCTCATCCAAGAAAATAGTACCATTGTTAGCAGCCTCAAACTTACCTGCACGGTCTTTTACCGCCGAAGTAAACGCCCCTTTGATATGTCCGAAGAGTTCACTTTCTATCAGTTCAGAAGGAATAGCGGCACAGTTTACCTCTACCATCGGAGCTTCACTGCGCTCGCTTTGGTAATGAATAGCGTGAGCTACCAACTCTTTACCTGTACCATTAGAGCCCGTGATGAGCACACGCGCTTCGGTAGGAGCCACCTTTTCTATCATCTGACGGATTTGTTGCAAAGGTGCACTTTCTCCTATCATCTCATAGCTCTTGCTCACCTTCTTTTTGAGATGTTTATTCTCTACCACTAATTTCTTCTTGTCGAGAGCATTGCGCACGGTGTTGAGCAAGCGGTTCAAATCGGGTGGTTTTGAGATATAGTCGTAAGCCCCTAAGCGCATTGCGTTTACTGCTGTCTCGAGGTCGCCGTGACCTGATATCATCACAAAGGGGATTTCGGGTTTGAGTTTCTTGACCTCAGCGAGTACTTCCATACCGTCCATCTTAGGCATTTTGATGTCGCATAGCACTAAGTCGTAGTCCTCTTTTTTGAGTTTCTCAACGCCTTCTACACCATCAGCTGCTTCTTCTACTTCGTACTCTTTGCTTTCTTCTACCAATATTTTGGTAAGTACACGGCGAATTGCCGATTCGTCTTCTATGATGAGTATTTTTGCCATAAATTCAATCTTTCCATTTGCCAATTTGAATAATCTGCTAATTACTCCGCAAAGGTAGTAAAAAAATAAAAAACTCTTGACATTCTGCCAAGAGTTTTTGACGTGTGTTTATGAAAAAGTGTATTTATTAGTTTTTAAATGTAGGTTTGAACTTCGATTGATATACTTGAAACTCTTGTTGAGTAGTGATTTTTTTGTAATCATTGTTGTTAAACATCTTCAAGTAGAGTTCTAATTGAGTAGGCGACATATACCCGGTGATACCTGTTATCAAATCGTTATTTTCGTCTAAGAACACCATTGTTGGGTAAGCCTGTACTTGCATATAGCCAGTAAGTGGGTGTGTGGCGTTACGGCGTTCAGCCAATGCGGGGTCATAGCCTTTGTTCTCAAACTTTTGTCCTTTGTAGTTCGCTACTTCGTTACCTTCACCATTGAACTTTACAGCGTAGTAATTATCGTTCACATACTTTACTAAGTCTTTGTTCTTAAAAGTGTTGTTCGCTAACATTTTGCAAGGTCCACACCAATTAGTGTATACGTCAATAAATATTTTTTTAGGTTTTTTCTTCTGAGCAGCAATAGCTTGATCAAAAGTCATCCATTTAATTTCCTGAGCTTCAAGAGTAGCAGTAGCTACCAAAACAAAAGCTACAATAGCGATGAGTTTTCTTGTCATACTGATAAAAGTTTGTAATTTTTTCGTGTTTATAGATTTTCAAAAACCGTGCCAAATGTATGTTCATCAGTGGGGGTGAGGAATTGCATTGCGATAGGCAGGTAGTACAAGTCTTGCAAATGAGGTTGCAGGCGCACGTAGTCTTTCTCAGTGGTCAAGATTCGCTTGCCTTGCAATTGCTGTATTTCTCTCTCGGTAAAATGATGATGGTCGGCAAAAGCTAAATGCTGAAAATCTGCTCCTTGTTCTTTCAAGAATGTGAGTAGAGGACTCGGATTGGCAATGCCTGTTACCAAAGTAAAAGGTTCTTGAATGAAAGTCGTCAAAGATATGTTTTTCGTCCCTGAAAATACTTGCTTATCGTAGGCAATGGTTGCAAAGACGATAGGACAAAGGCAATGCTTCTGTAAACGCGTTATGAGCTGAGTACGTTCTTTTTCTGACAATGAGGGAGGACATTTAGTTACAACCACTATATCGGCTTGTTGCACTCGGCTTACTACATCGCGGAGTCGCCCCATTGGCAGTAGCCAATCGTCAGTAAACAGATGCCCGTAAGCGGTAAGCACTATGTTGATTTTTGCTTTTACGGGGCGATGTTGGAAAGCGTCGTCTAATATAATGAGTTCAGGAGGCATAGGCAAGGCGAGCATTCGTTCTACACCTTCTACTCGGTTGGCACAAACAGCTAAGATAATATCCTTAAATTTCCACCAAAATTGGAAAGGTTCATCACCTAAATCCAATACCGTAGAAGTCTCGGTAGCTAATATAAAGCCCCTTGTCTTGCGTTTATAACCACGACTGAGCACGCCCACTCTACGCTGTTTATGCCATCGTCTGATGAGGTACTCCACCATTGGGCTCTTACCTGTCCCTCCTACTGCTACATTGCCCACGCAAATAGTAGGTACGGCAAAAGTATGTTCTTTAAAGATACCCACGTTGTAGCACCAATGGCGCAGACGAACTATTGCACCATACAAACACGCCAAAGGGAAAAGAAGTATTTTAAAAAGATATTTAAACCATTTTCTCATAGTGGATATTTTGCACAAATCTCTTGGATTACTTCATCGATATCACTGTACTGAAAATTGATAAACTCTTTTATTTTATTGCCATTATAAGTCCTTATTAAGCCGAGAGCATCGGCTGTTTGGAGAGTGAGGGTTCGTTTTTTGATACCCAAGAAACTCAAAAAGCCGTCTAAACGTGCCAAACGACGCAATACTTTATGAGAAATTTTTTTAGTAGGAGCTTTCACTCCTAATCCTTTGGCTATCTTCTCAAAAAGTGATTGATAAGTAAGGTTAGCCGTATTCAGCACAAAGCGTTCTCCCGTAACTTCGGAGAATTGTAAGGCAATCATTGCGCGTACGACATCGTCTGCCGCCACAAAGCCTGTACCCCCTGTGGGGTAATATTTCTGTCCATCAGCTACTTTTTTAAACCACAAGCCAGAGCCTTGTTCAGAGAAATCAGCACCCAACACCACTGAAGGATTTACAATAACCACTGGCAATCCTTCTTGCGAGCCACGCCATACCTCCATTTCGCCACCGTTCTTACTGATAGCGTAATCAGTGTTATTGTCCTCACTATTCCAGTCGTTTTCCTCATCAATAGGTGTGTGAGGCAAAGCCGAAAGGGTAGCTACAGAGCTCACATAACAGAGTTTTTTTACCTTAAAGTCAATACACAAGTTTACGATATTAGCCGTTCCTTCGACATTCACTTTGATGAGCTGAGCAAAATCTTTAGGTTGGTAAGAGATAAAGCCTGCACAGTGAAAAACAAAAGAAACATTCGCAAACGCTTGTTCCAGCGCAGGAATGTTACTTATATCGGCTTCTACCCACTCAATAGAGCGGAATTGTTCCGCTCCATTGGGGGATTGTTGTATAAAAAGTTGTTCGATTTTTTCTAATGAATGGGCATTGCGATAGATAGCTCTTACTTTATGCGCCTTGTTTTGGGTAAGGTAAAAAAGCAAGCGGCTGCCAATCTGCCCTGTTCCGCCAGTTACTAAAATCATCATTTTTCGTCTAATTGTTGTATAAAAAGTTGTTCGATTTTTTCTAATGAATGGGCATTGCGATAGATAGCCCTTACTTTATGCACCTTGTTTTGAGTAAGGTAAAAAAGCAAGCGACTGCCAATCAGCCCTGTTCCGCCAGTTACTAAAATCATTATTTTTCGTCTAAAAGAATGTGTTCATCAATAAGTTTAAGAGCCATAGGCGAATCTTTTTCGTCGTAGAACTCGAAGGGGTCAAGAATAGAACATACCAATTCTTTACTCACTTGGTCGCTCAGTAGTTCAATAATTTCAGTGGGCAAACTGGTTTGCGTTCTGCCATACTTGTGTTTTATCATTCTTGAACCTTGTTTTTTTAGTTTCTTAGTCGGGGCAAAGATAATAATTATTTGCCAAATATGCCATTTGATGCATAAAAATAACTGAAAAGCATTTAATTAGGAGAGGGATAAGGGTATCTCTTGTATGCTATTACTTTTGCGGTATGGGGGGGTGCTAAAGTTTCAAACTTCGGCAATGTTGAAATCTATTAATAACTCTCTTTTTATGTCTATCTTAGCTTTAACTTACCTTCTACTTAGGTTCGTTCATCTTTTGTCTTTTCTTCGTTCATTGTTCATTTGCCCGTGCGGCTCGCACCGTCATTTGTCCGTCTTTTGTTCGTTCATTGTTCGTCTTTTGTTCGTCTTTTGTTCGTCTTTTCTCTATCTGCCCGTGCGGTTCGCGCCATCTTTTATTTAGCTACTCTTTGTTTAGTTGCCTGTCGTACTACGACCTCGTATCATCATCGATTTAGTATTATTGGCATTATTGGCATTTTTGATATTATTACTTTTTCATTTTTTGCTTTTCACTACTTTACTGAAAATCCCTTTCCATCGGTATTGTCTTACCCATTTACCTTCTTCAGGAGTGAGTAAGTAAGGTTGTTTTTCTTGTTTAGCTTTATAAAATCCTTTGCAATAATCTAAGAAGAGTTTACCATTGCGTTTTCTTATGGCTAATTTTATGGCAGCGAGTAAAGTGAGGAAGAAACCGTATCGCAGACGGTAGAAAACGCTTCCTTGCAGGTAACGGGCATTGCTTTTATAGCCAGCACCTGTCGGGCGTAGGTGTTTTACGTGAAGAGTATCGTCAGTTTGTACTGCCCAACCGTGGTAGCGCGCCAATAGCTCATCGGCGGTGTCCCAGCCCATTGCTATTTTAAGTCCACCTATAGCTTCAAAACACGCCTTCCGATAAGATTTTACAGCACCTCTTAGGTGGTCTTTATTAGTGAGATTCTCAAGTACCCAAGAGCCATTTCTCTCAATATAACAAAAGCCCCCAAACATTCCCAACTGTCGATTTTTACTGTATTGCTGGCACATTGTTTCGAGATAGTTGTTAGGGAAGATGAGGTCGGCATCAAATTTGCAAATAACCTCTACGTCTTCTTTTAGGTAAGGAAGCCCATAGTTAAAAGTCTGCACTATTTTAGCCCCTGGTAGATGTTCACCCTTCTCACTGCGTTGCACCAATTGTACTACGGGATATTGGGTAGCAATTTGGTTCACTACCTCAGCAGTGGTATCGGTAGAACCGTCGTCTACTACTATAATTTGATAGGGAAGAAAGGTCTGATTTAGCAGAGATTGCAAGGTAACACCAATACTTTCAGCTTCGTTATAAGCAGGGATAATAATTCCGATATTCATTTACTTAGCGCTATCAGTTTCTATAAGTCCGTCTTTTAAGCGGACAATCCGTTTGGCATACCGAGCAATGTCTTCTTCGTGGGTTACCAAGATAACGGTATTCCCTTTTTGGTAGATTTCGTCAAAAAGGTTCATTATTTCATAAGAAGTTTTAGAGTCAAGGTTCCCAGTAGGCTCATCGGCTAAGATAATTGAAGGGTGGTTTACCAAAGCTCTTGCTATAGCTACTCTTTGGCGTTGCCCTCCTGATAGTTCATTGGGTTTGTGAAGCATACGGTTTTCTAATCCCACTAATTTCAGTACTTCTTTAGCGCGCTCGTGTCGTTTTTCTTTCTTAACGCCTGCGTATACCATAGGCAAAGCTACATTGTCTAAAGCCGTAGTACGTGGCATTAGGTTGAAGGTTTGAAATACGAAGCCTATCTCTTTATTGCGAATGTCGGCTAATTCCGAGTCGCTCATCTTGCTTACATCTTTACCGTTCAGAATATACTCGCCTGAGGTAGGCGTATCTAAGCACCCTAAGATGTTCATCAAAGTAGATTTACCAGAGCCCGATGGTCCCATAAGGGCAAGGTATTCTCCCTTTTCTATAGATAGGTTGATGCCTTTCAGTACGTGCAGTATTTCAGACCCTAATCTAAAATCTCGTTTGATATTTTTAATCTCTAATAAACTCATTTTTCTTACTGAATATTTTGGTTTAAGAAATGTAATAGCTTTCCAAAGGCTTTTCCACGGTGACTGATACGGTTCTTTTCTTCTTGGGTCAGCTCGGCAAAAGTTTGGTCAGAACCCTCAGGAATAAATATAGGGTCATACCCAAAACCGTTAGTGCCTACAGGGGTAGTGCCTATACGTCCCTTTGCGATACCTTCAAAAGTATATATAGAGCCATCTAAACATAAAGCAATAACCGTTTTAAACTGAGCCTCTCTGTGTGAAATTCCTTCCATATTCTTTAGTAGCAAATACATATTGTCTGTATCGCTTTTGTGCTCACCTGCATACCGTGCCGAATATACCCCAGGAGCATTGTTTAGTGCCTGTGCTTCTAAGCCTGTATCATCGGCAAAAACGTTGCAATGATAATGCTCTTTGATGTATTGAGCTTTCAGCAAAGCGTTGCCCTCAATAGTAGTAGCAGTCTCGGCTATATCGTCATTGCAACCTATGTCGCTCAAACTTAGCAGTTCGATATTTTTAGGTAAAAGGGCTTGTATTTCCTTTAATTTATGCTGATTATGGGTAGCAAACACTAATTTCATACAGATATAAAACTCGAAAAGAGGTTACTTAGCAAGCATAACCTCTTCTCTAAATATGAAAACAATAAAATTATTCTTTTTCTTCTATTTTTTCTTCAGAGGCTTCAGCTAATTGTGTTTTTTGCAAATGCTTTAGCTCACGAAGTTTATTTTCCCACGTTTTAAGAGCTTCTTTTTGGTTGTTGATGTTCTTAATCACATCGCGTACTAATGGGTTCTTCTCGTCGATATTACCAAAGAAAGCTAAGTTGTTTTCTAACTGTAGTATCTCCGATTTGAGTTCATCAATACGACGTCTTACAAAAATCACCTCATTGTTAAGGGAGTTCTCGTTATCATCGTTGATAAGTCGTTCTAACTTGTTGTTATACTTGATAAGCTCAATTTCTTGCTTATCAAAATTAAGTTTCTTGTACAGTGCATCGATAATCTTATGGAATTTGATGTCGATGGTTCTATTAGAATGATGAGTGTTTCCTATAGCATTCCATTCATTCACAAAGTTTTGTAAGGTTGCTATCTCTTTATCTCTATCGGTACCTAATTGATATTCTTTCAGCTTATCCAAAAAGGCTTTCTTTTGTTCAAGCGCATCAGACTCTTTATTTTTAGAATGCTGAATAGTCTCAGCAAATCTACTGAAATACGTATCACAAGCTCTCTTGAATTCCTTCCAAATTTTTTCGGTATTTCTAAGAGGAACGCTTCCTATTTCTTTCCACTCTCTCTGAATGTTCTTCATCAGTTCAGTAGTGGT
Source organism: Capnocytophaga sp. oral taxon 336 str. F0502 (assembly GCF_000411575.1). NCBI lineage: Bacteria > Pseudomonadati > Bacteroidota > Flavobacteriia > Flavobacteriales > Flavobacteriaceae > Capnocytophaga > Capnocytophaga sp. oral taxon 336. Next base: position 285,474 of record NZ_KE150490.1, read on the forward strand.
TTCCCAATCGGTGCTATTTTGGTTAGCTTTTGCTATTTCTAATAAGGCTAATTTCTTAGTGAGGTTCTCTTGTTGCTCTTTTTTGAGTGTTTTGTAAAATTGGTTCTTCTTCTTGTTAAAAGCACGTAAAGCTATATTGAAAGATTTCCATACCTCATCAGCTTGTTGTAAAGGTACTTTTCCTACATTTAGGAACGACTGACGTAAATCTTCTACTTGCTTAGAAAGCTGTTTCCAAGCGCTGTGAGTAGTAGGCTCTTTCTCACCGAGTTTCTTAATCCGCTCAATGATGCCTTGCTTCTTCACTGCATTTTCTTCGTATATCTTATCTAAGTTTTTGAGGTAATATTGGCGTTTGTCGTGTATTTTCTTGGTAAGTTCACTGAAACGTTGCCATATGCTTTCGCGGTGTTCTTTATCTACAGGGCCTATTTCCTCTTTCCAAACACGGTGTAACACTTGTAGCTCACGAGAGGCAATGAGAGCATCTACGTCGTCTTGGGCAAGTGCTTCGGCGCGCTCAATAATTTTTAGTTTTTCTTCTAAATTGCGCTTAAAGTCGATGTCACGCAAGTCTTTGCTGAGGTGGATAAAGTCATAGAAGTTCTCTACGTGGTGATGATAAGTATTCCACAAATCCTCATAATCGGCATTAGAGACGGCTCCTGCTTTGCGCCAACGCTCTTGCAATTGTTGAAACTGCTTGAAGGTAGTACCCAAATGTTCTTCGGCATTGAGAAGGCTTTTGAGTTCTTCGATGATTTCTCGGCGTTTAGCAAGATTTTCTTTATGGGTTTTCTCAATCTCTTTATAGTATTGATTGCGCTTTTCGCGATAATCGTTGAAAGCAGTGTAGAATTCTCTATAAACAGGAATTTCGTAAGAAAAATTATATAATTCTCCTCCGTCGGCTATGAACTCTTCTTTTTTCTCTTCTACAAGAGCGTCGTATTTTTTGTCGAACTCATAACGAATAGCGTCCACTTGCTTTTTGATAGCTTGGGTTTTCTCAGTTTGGAGTAGTTCTTTTAGTTCTTTGGTTAATTCACTAAGAGACATTGCCTCATAGTTTACTAATGACGCATCTTCTAAACGGTTGTCCTCGCGGTTATCCTCTATGGCTAATGTGTTTTTTTCCTCTGACATATCTAAGATTTAAATGCAACTATTGTTTAAAAACGCTACTAAATTACAACAATATTTTGAATTACCTACTATTTTTCTGTAAATATTTTTCTGCTTAATGTGTAGTAGAAATGTAAGTAGTTTATTATCAGTGTTTATTATGGGAGATTTCTTTAAGGCTTTCGATAAGAAAATCGACGTCTTTTACTGTGTTAAAGATGGAAAAAGAGCATCTGAGTGAGGGATATTGTAGAGCTTCCTCAGGTAAAAAAGCCGATAGTACGTGAGAGGTTTGCACGCTTCCACTCTGGCAAGCACTCCCTTTGGAACAAGCTATGCCTTTTAAGTCTAACTGAAAAAGCAGGGTGCTATTTTGGTTTTTCAATAAGGGAAAACCTATGTTCACAATGGTGTAACTGCTTTCGTCTAAAGTATCCGACATTCCGTTAAATACCGCCTCTGGGAAATGATGTTTGAGTTGTTTGATAAAATAACGCTTCAGGTCTTTGAGCTTTTCAGTGTTTCTATCTAAATTAGTGTATGATAGACTAAAAGCAACTTCCATTCCTACTATATTATGAACAGCTTCGGTACCTGCACGCAAGCCTTTTTCTTGTTCGCCCCCTGTGATACTGCTGTGTAGCGCAATACCTTTTCTAATAAAAGCAAATCCTACTCCTTTAGGTCCGTGAAACTTATGAGCTGAAGCCGTAATAAAGTCGGCAGGGATTTCCTCCAAATCGATAGGGTAATGCCCCACAGACTGTACGGTATCTGAATGGAAATAAGCATTGTATTGTTTACAGAGTACAGTTACTTCTTTTAAAGGTAGAATGTTCCCTATTTCGTTGTTTATGTGCATTAGGCTCACCAATACCTTTTTTTCAGTATATTGCTGGAGCAAGTATTCTAAATGAGAGAGGTCTACGACCCCTTTGTTAGTAAGGTTTACGTAAACTATTTTTATAGGATATTCTTTGGCTAATACCTCTAAGGTATGCAAAACAGCGTGATGCTCTATTGGGGAAGAAATGACAACTTGTACACCTAAATCGTGCACACAACTGCGCAAGATAAGGTTATTAGCTTCAGTACCCCCTGAAGTGAAAATAATTTCAGAGGGTGAAGCTTTCAGTTGTTTAGCTATTTGCTTGCGACTATATTCAATAAGCGACTTGGCTTTACGCCCAAAGGCGTGTGTAGAAGAGGGGTTGCCATAAGTATCCCTCAGTACTTCCGTCATCTTCTGTATTACCTCTGGATAGACGGGGGTAGTAGCCGCATTATCGAAATAGACTTTCATAGTTTTGAGAGGAAGAAATAGTTATGCTCTGTTAGAAGTTGTATTATTTCTGCTATTATTGTTCTTGCGATAGTTTTTGTTGTGGTTGTTATTGTTGTTTTTATTCACCGCTCCTTTTTTCTGTTTAGAGAGGAAAAGCCCTACTATAAAAGCTAAAATAGCTACAGTAAAAGCGCACCAATAAGCATCGTTGCACGCGAAAGTTGAGTTGAATAGTGGAGCGATTAATAAGCCCGCAAATACGTATTTAGAAACGTCTAACAAAAAATCTGAAATTCTTTTTTTCATTCTTTACTTTTAAAAATTTCGGCAAAGATACAACTTTTTATTGAAATGGGAATAATAATGGCAATACGAATACCATTACAATCCCCATAATGATTTGCAGAGGTAAGCCCACTTTCACGTAATCCATAAAAGTGTAACGCCCAGCCGACATTACTAATGCATTGGGCGGAGTGGAGAAAGGAGAAGCAAAACACATACTCGCACCTACGGCTACTGCAAACATAAAAGCGTGGGGTTGTAAGCCTAACGATAAGGCGGTTTTAATAGCAATGGGAGCCAAGAGTACGGCTGTAGCGGTATTGCTGATGAACATCGTCATAAGCGAAGTAGTAAAATACACGCCTGCCAAGAGTATGTACGGACTCTTATCGCCTAAACTCCCTACTAATGCATTCGATACTAAGGCTGATACTCCTGTTTTTTCCAAGGCTAATGCCATAGGTAACATACCTGCAATGAGTACAATACTCTCCCAGTTAATCGTCTTATAAGCAGCTTCAATATTGCGCAAAGCTCCTGAAATAACCATCAATAAAGAGGCGATAAGCACAGCAGTAACGGGTGCTATGGGGATAAAATCAAACATCATTGCGACTACCATTCCTACCATTATCAGCGCAGCAATAGGAGCTTTGTGGGTGAGGGTTACCTTAGAAGCCTCGGCAAGAGGTTGCCCTAATACTACCAACTGACTGCGTTCAGCGTCCATTTTAGTAATGTGCTCCCAAGTTCCTTGCACCAATAGTATGTCGCCAGCGTGCATCTTTTCGTCTTTTAAGTTTTGCAAAATATAGTTATCCTTGCGCTGAATACCTAAGATATTGAGCCCAAAGTGTTCGCGCAGTTTGCTATCACTGATGCGAGTGTTTACCAATTTCGAAGCGGGCATTATCAGTACTTCGGCTATGCCTATATCGTGGAAGTGCAACTCGTTAGGCAAGCGTTGTTCGGGATGGTGTGTGTCGAGAAAATTTAAGTGATTTTCGGCGTTCATTTGTTCAATCGACTCAAAGCTACCGCGTAAATAAAGAATATCTCCTTCATAAATTACGGTATCAGCATTTACTACCTCTTGGTTGCCTGTTTTGAAAAAAGGATTGTTAGAAGTAGGTTTGCGCCTGATTTCTAATACCGAAATGTGATAACGTTGCGAAAGGTTGATTTCTTTGAGCGTTTTACCTATAAATAAAGTGTTTCCTTCTACTAATACGCGGTATAAGTTGTTAGAGAGTTGATATTCACGTACCAAATCGGTAAGTGATTTGCCATTTCGGTTTCCTTCTTGCTTAGAATCACCTTTTTTAGAAAGAAAAAACTTACTGGTGGGAATTAAAACTAACAGTCCTATTGCCAAACACACCAATCCCACTGGAGTAAAGGAAAAGAAAGTGAGTTTATCGTAGCCGTTTTTCACTAACTCTCCATCGATTACCAAGTTAGGAGGCGTACCGATGAGCGTCATCATACCGCCCATACTACTGGCAAAAGCCATAGGCATCAGCAGGCGACTACTGTTGATGTTACCACTCATTGCCATACTCACCACTATGGGCATCATCAAGGCTACCGTACCTGTATTGCTTACAAAAGCCCCAATAAAAGCCGTAACGAGCATTACCAAGATAAGGAGTTTTACCTCGCTATCGCCTGCCAAGCGTAAGATTTTACTGCTCATCATCTTTGCTAATCCCGTTTGGAAGATAGCGCCTCCTACCACAAAGAGCCCTATCATCATCACTACTACCTTGTCCGAAAAGCCCGATAAAGCTTGTTCAGGGGTTAATATGCCAAAGAGCACCAAGAGCACTAAGGCACACATAGCTACCAAATCGGAGCGCACCTTCCCGCTCATAAAAAACAAAGCCGATATAAAAAGAATGATAAGAGTGGTATACATAACAAATTAGTTAATTAGCAAATGAACAGATTAGCTTATTAATTTGATAAGTCAACACTATACTTACTTGTGTCGAATGTTACCGAAACGTGCTCTTGCAGTGAAGTAGATAGTGATATGCCTTTAAAATCGGCTTTTACAGGATAGTTCTTGTGATTACGATTAACTAATACAGCGGTAGTAAGTCGTTTTAAGGGGACTTCCAAGAAGTGTTTTACCCCATAGATGAGCGTACGTCCTGAATTGAGCACATCGTCTACCACTATCACTGCTTTATTGGTGTATTGTTCCGCAGGAATAGAAGTAGCAGTGCCTGCCAATGGGTTCTTCTTATCCATTATAATTTGGCATAAAACTACTTTCAGAGGGGCTATACTTGCAAGTGCTACCGCAAGTTTCTCAGCAAACACATAGCCATTGCCATTAATGCCTGCCAGCACAATCTCCTCTTCATTGAGGTGTGTTTCGTAAATTTGATAAGCAATCCGTCTTATCTTGTGTTCAATATCAGTGTGGTTTAATATCTGTGTCATTGTATGCTTTTTTATATAATGTACCAAAGATACAAATTGTATTGCTAAAAAGCAAGAAAAAATAGGTTATCTATCAAATAACTTATTTAATAGCTTGTATTTTATCGGCAAATTTGTTCCAACCATCAGCCTTTTTATAAGTCTCTACGCTATTAGCAGGCACATAAATAGCATTAAGCTCAGTATCGATAAAAGTACCATACCAATCTTTAATGTTTATGGAGGGAGGTGTACCTCCTTTTAAAGTAACCGACTTTAATGCTGAGCATCCAGCTAAAGCACCATCTCCTATACTTTTTACAGTATTAGGAATAGTAATAGAAGTTAAACCTGCTCCTAAAAAAGTATCATTCTCAATGCTAGTAATACTATTATTATCAGGGAAGGTGAACGATTTCAATGCAGAACACGAACTAAAAGCACTTTTTCCTATATTTGTTACAGTATTAGGAATGGCAATAGAAGGTAAGGACTTACAAGAACTGAAGGCACCACTACCTATGCTTGTTACGGTATTAGGGATAGTAACCGAGGTCAAAGCTTCACAATTCATAAAAGTAGAATCTTCAATTTTTGTTATTCCCTTAGGAATTATTATAGAGGTTATAGCCTTACAGTTTGCAAAAGCACCCTCTCCTATGCTTCTTACAGTAGTAGGAATAACTAACGAAGTAAGCTTTTGACAATCAAAAAAAGCCCATTTCTCTATACTTGTTACAGTAGTAGGGATAGTAAACGATTTTAAGGCAGGGCACGAAAAAGCGCGCTCTCCTATGGTTACTAAACCTTTGTCAGGAATAGTAATTTTGGCTAAATTGGTACATTGGGAAAAAGCCGCATATCCTACGCTTGTAACACTGCCCGGGATAGTAACCGAAGTTAAGGCTCCACACCACGCAAAAGAACTCTCTTCTATGCTTGTTATCCCCTCAGGAATAACAATGGAAGTTAATTTTGAACAGCTCTTAAAAGCACATTTCCCCATTTTCTTTAAGCCTTTGGGCAAAGTCACTGAGGTTATTTCTCGGTGTTCTGCAAAAGCATAATCTGAGATAGCAGTTACTTTGCTCAGCATCTCGTCTGCTGCCATATCAATGGTAGTTTCTTCATCAGTAAGCCATTTCACTAATGTCGAGCCATCTTCAGTAATTTCAAAATTCTCATAAATCTTAGTTTTTGGCTCCTTAGGAGCGTCATCGCCCCCTTTCCCACAATTAGTAACAGTCAGTGCTACTAGCACTGCTACTGCTATAAGAATAACTTTTCTCATTTGTTTTTAATTATTAATCTTCTTTCCTACTCTGTTAAAGGCTTTTGGGATATTCTCCACAACTTATAAAGTACCCCACCCCCTTATGTTAAGGGCTCGGAGTACCTTATAATTATTTTTTAATCCTTCGGTTATCTCTTCTGTTGTGCCTTGCGTTGGGCTTCGGCTTGCTCCATCATCTCACGCATCTTGGCTTGGAATTTACTTTCCTTCTTAGGTTTTTTCTTGTTTTCTTGTATCTGTGTGTGAATCTTCTGTTCGTCTATAATCCAATACTTGATAGCCAACATAATGCCTATGGTCAATAGGTTAGATATAAAGTAGTACAAACTCAGTCCGCTGGCGTAGTTGTTAAAGAAGAACAACATCATCACTGGTGATAAGTAGATGAGGAACTTCATATTAGGCATTCCAGGTTGCTGAGGTTGTGCAGTCTGTGCCATTGTCATCATTGAGTATATGAAAATAGCCACAGAAGCCAACAATGGAAACAAACTCACGTGACTTCCGTAGAACGGTATAGAGAAAGGAAGTTCAAAAATAGCATCGTATGACGATAGGTCGTGAGCCCATAAAAAACTCTTTTGTCTCAATCCAAATTCGGTAGGGAAGAAGTTAAAGAGTGCTAAGAACACAGGCAACTGTAACAGAGCAGGAATACAACCGCTGAGCGGGTTCACACCTGCTTTGTTGTAGAGCGCCATAGTTTCTTGTTGGCGTTTCATAGGTTCTTCATATTTCTTGTTGATTTCCTCAATCTCAGGGCGCAATACCTTCATCTTAGCCTGCGATACGTACGATTTGTAAACGATAGGCGACAATAATAAACGCACGATAATGGTCATCAAAATAATCACCAATCCTACCGAGAAATAATCAGTGAGGAAGTTGTAAAGCGGAATGAACAACCATTTGTTGAGCCAACCAAAAATACCCCAGCCTAACGGAATGAGCTCAGTAAGTTCATACTTGTCGTTGTACTGTTTGAGCACGTTGTAATCGCTAGGTCCAAAATAGAAGTGCAACGACTCGCTTAGCTCTCCGCTTTTCGCTTGTATAGGCAAAGAAGTGAGGAAGTTCTTGGTGTATTTTACATCTTTCCCTTCGCTCACAGCGATATTGTGAGAAACGAAATCGCCTTTGGCAAACGGGTTGTCAGAAATGAGCACCGATGTAAACAAGTGCTGTTTGTAAGCCACCCAGTTCACTTTCTCTTCTTTTTGCTCGTCATTACCCCCTTGACTTAAGCGACTAATGCGGTCGCCGTCGTACTGCACGGTCGCTTGCGTATAACGGTTTTCATAGGTGACGCTCTTCTCCATACGGCGTGCCTGTAACTTCCAGTCGATGTTCATAGGCTTAGAAGTATTCACAACACCCGATAAACCTTGTGAGCGCACTGCCACGTCCAACATATACCCCTCTTTTGGTAGGGTGTACACATATTCTAAATAAGCGTTTTCTGAAGTTTTGAGCTTCATCGAAAGCACTTTGTTGCCGTTGTTTTCGCTTAGCGTGGGCTCAAAATACAAGTCTTTAGAACTTAGGGTTTGGTTCTGAGCAGTAGTAAAACTAAGGTTAAAAGTAGCATTCCAATCTTTAATTAAGTAAACAGGCAAAGAATCATAAGTTTTAAATTCTTTGAGCAAAACCTCCTTGGGTTGTCCGCCCCGGTTGCTGATAGTAAGCTTGATGTCTTTGTTTTCCAATACAGTTACTCCGTCTTTTGCCGACGGTAGAGTAGCCGAATAGGCAAAAACACCTAAGCTGGCTTTGTACTTTTCTAAGGCTACCGAATCAGTAGGGATACCTTGGAAGGTAGCGGTATGGGTGTCTTTTTGGGTGTTAGTAGCTTGATTTGCTTGTTGTTCTTGTTGTGCTTTGCGTTTAGCTAATTCTTCTTCACTTGGTTTATTGTTATTCATAAACCATATCAAAAGTATAAAAATCAAGGTAAAACCTATAATACTCTTTAAATCGAATTTTTTTTCTTCCATATAAGTGTTTTTATCCGTGTTTTAGTTCTTTTTTAGTTTATTGTTTAAGGCTGCCCTCACAAAAGCTACAAATAGCGGATGCGGATTGGCAACGGTGCTCTTGTATTCGGGGTGATACTGTACGCCCACAAACCAAGGGTGATTTGGCAATTCTATCACTTCCACCAAACCCGTATCGGGGTTGATACCAGTGCACTGCAAGCCTGCCTTTTCGAGCTGTTCTTTGTAGTCGTTGTTAAACTCATAGCGGTGGCGATGTCGTTCCGAAATCTCTTTTTTACCATAGGCTTCGTATATCTTACTGCCTTTGCTAAGCTCACAAGCCCAAGCCCCAAGACGCATAGTGCCCCCTTTGTGAGTAATTTCCTTCTGACTTTCCATCAAGCTGATTACCGGATAAGGCGTTTGCTCGTTCATCTCGGTAGAATTAGCCCCTTTAAGTCCAGCTATGTGTCGCGCAAATTCAATGACTGCCATTTGCATTCCAAGGCAAATTCCCAAAAACGGAATGCGGTGTTCACGCACGTATTCAATAGCTTTTATCTTGCCTTCAATACCGCGACCGCCAAAACCTGGGGCTACGAGCACAGCGTCCAGATGACCTAATTTGGCTTCTATATTTTCTTCATTGAGGTGTTCTGAGTGAATACTCTCCACATCCACGCGCACTTCGTTCGCCGCTCCGGCGTGTATAAAGGCTTCTAAAATCGACTTATACGCATCTTGTAACTCTACGTATTTGCCTACTAAACCTACTTTTATGCGGTGTTTGGGGTTCTTGTAGCGTTGCAAAAAAGTGTTCCATTGGGTGAGGTCGGGTTCGTTTTTACAAGGGAGGTTCAGCTTCTTGAGTGTCACTTTGTCCAACCCTTCTAAAAGCATCATATTAGGTACATCGTAAATAGTAGGCACATCAATAGACTGGATTACTGCCTCTCGCTTCACATTGCAGAAAAGCGCCAGCTTGTATCGAAGCTCGTCCGAAAGTTCGTGTTCGGTACGGCAAACCAGTATATCGGCTTGAATACCGCTTTCCATCAGGGTTTTCACGCTGTGTTGCGTAGGTTTGGTTTTCAGTTCACCCGCCGCAGCAAGGTAAGGTACTAAGGTAAGATGTATCACGATGCCATTGTGCTCTCCCAAGTCCCACAAAAGCTGTCTTACTGATTCTATATAAGGCAACGATTCGATGTCGCCCACCGTACCACCTATTTCGGTAATCACAATGTCGTATTCGCCTGTTTTGCCAAGTATCTGAATGCGTTCCTTAATTTCGTTGGTAATATGTGGTATTACTTGCACCGTTTTGCCCAAGAACTCGCCACGGCGTTCTTTCTCGATAACGCTTTGGTAAACGCGTCCTGTGGTTACATTATTAGCTTGCGAAGTGTGTACGTTTAGGAAACGTTCATAATGTCCCAAGTCGAGGTCAGTCTCAGCACCGTCTTCTGTCACGAAACATTCGCCGTGTTCATAAGGGTTGAGCGTACCAGGGTCTACATTGATGTAAGGGTCAAATTTTTGTATCGTCACCCTATAGCCACGAGCCTGCAAGAGCTTGGCAAGCGAAGCCGCAATGATGCCCTTCCCCAAAGAAGAAGTTACGCCCCCAGTTACAAATATATATTTGGTATTTGCCATTTCTATTTAATTTGGTGCAAAGGTAGTGAATAATTACCAACTAACAATATTTAAAGCCTAAAATGTTAGTTTAAAGACATAAAAAATAGAAGAAACTTGCCTTACACGTTCAAGTATTCTTCTACTTAGTACTAACTTAGCTACACTCTTCCTTCGTCTTTTGTTCGTCTTTTGTTCGTTGTAGACCCACTGTAGACCCACTGAAAAGCCACTCTTTGTTCGTTTATCCTATTAAGCTTCCTATAAGCTAACTGTATCACAATCCCTTCTCCGGTACTTTTCATCTTTTGGAAGAAAATACAGCGTTTTATTCCTTTTAGCAACTCTTTTATTTTCTTCTTCCGATATTTTCCGAACTCCTCCAAGTCCCCCAAACTCTTCAAGCCTCTCCACTCACACTTTATTATTAATCATTAACCACTAACCATTAATCATTAATCATTTCTATCTTCAATGATTCCCAATTTCTTCATCAAGAAAGTAGCATTTTTGTTTTGGCAAACGCCCTCTCTTAACTTATAGTCGAAAGTGAGTTCTCCATTGGTGATGTCAGACTCAAAGCATTTATTTTGAAGTTGATGAGGATATTGTTCAGTAAGTTTACACACTTCTATATCGTGAGTAGCCAGCACACCCAAAGCTTGTAAGGAAAGCAATCGTTCGATAATCTTAATAGTGCCGTACTGTTTGTCTTCTGAATTAGTACCCCGTAGTACTTCGTCCAAGAGCACAAAGCAACGTTCGTCCTCTAAGGTCTCCATTATCTGCTGTATACGATTGATTTCAGCAAAGAAATACGATTTGCCGTCGTTAAGCGAATCAGCAAGACGCATAGAGACGAGCAAACGCAAAGGGTGTATATTGGCTTTGCGCGCACAAACAGGTAACCCAACAAGGGTAAGCAACATATTAACTCCCAAAGTGCGCAAGAAAGTACTCTTACCCGACATATTAGAGCCTGTAAGCAATACAAAAGCGTGCTCTCCTAGTGTAATATCATTGGTAATCCGATGTTCAGAAGGGATAAGCGGGTGTCCTACGGCTTCAAAAGCTATTTCATAATTATTATTGAGGGTAGGATAAACAAATTCAGGGTTATTATAACTAAAATTAGCAAAACTGCACAACACTTCCGTTTCCCCCACCGACTCTAACCATTCTTCAATACAGCTTGCATATTGCGCCTTCCATTGCAAAAGTTGCTGATAACGATGTACGTGATAAAAAGAGAAAAGGTTTAGAGGTATAGAGACTAATATATTACTCACATTGTCCAAATCGTCTAATAATCGCGAAAGTTGAGCTATTTTAGTGCTTGCTTGTTTGTTTTTCTCAGGGAAACGCGCTTCTACTTGCGCAATACACTCCTTAAAAGCATATAACATCGTATAAGTACGCTCAAAACCGAGTTTTTCTTTCGTCATTTTACCAATAAAAGAGAAAAACAGTAGCAAGTTTACAGTGATTAAGAGCTTTCCGACGCTTTTTAGTAGTTCGTTGTCGTTTCCATATCCTATCAAAAGACTTATGATGAGGAATATAGGTAGAACAATGAGAGTATATTGCATTGTTTTGCTCAATAGTTTCGCAGTACTGCTTGCCCAAGTGCGTAGTTTAATGTAAAAATCTTTGCTGTCATCTATTTGTTGAGCATAAGCAGTAAAGGTTTGTCGCCAGCTTAGGTCGGGAGTAAGTGCTTTTATCTGTTCTTGTGTGTTGATAATGTCCTCAGAAGAAGGAGAGAGAAGTCGTTTGGCTAAAAGTTTTTTGCCTAAGAAAGTATGCGTACGGTTAAGATAATGATAAAGTGAATGTTCACCTAAAATATCCAAATCGTAAGCATAAGGGTGGTTTTCTTCTTGAAAATCTTTGCCGTTATCGGTGAAGAAAGTATGTTGTTCTAAAAATGCAATTTCCTGCTCATTGAGGCGTATTTTAGTTTGGGCAATACTGCGCAACGTACTTATTTTCTTGTGTTTTACTATCAAGAGAAGAAAAACCACAATAGTAAGCATACAAAATAGCCCCATTACTACTGATGGAGCTTTTATAAGTTTGTATACTGACCAAATAATAAGTAGCATTTCAGCTAATCGGAAGAAGCTAATTTGGTTGTATTGTTTAGTAAGTTTTAGGTATTGCTGTGTTGCCTCTGAAAGTTTTTCTTTATATGAATTTGTTGTCATTCGTAATTTCTCATTCGTCATTATTATCGAATCCAATCGTTCAGTCTGTTAGCATCTAATCGTAAGAAGATAAAGAGCAGAATAGTAAACGCCCAAAGCCCAGAACCTCCGTAGCTGAAAAAAGGCAACGGAATCCCGATGGTAGGAATTAAGCTAATCACCATACCGATATTGATACAGAAATGCACAAACAGTATTGATACCACACAATACCCATACACCCTGTTAAACTTAGATTTCTGTCGCTCGGCAAGTACTATAAGTCGCAATAGTAAAAATGAGAAGAGTATGACCACTAAGGCAGTACCCATAAAGCCCCATTCTTCACCTACGGTTGTGAAGATATAGTCGGTATGTTGTTCAGGGATAAAGCTACCTTTGGTACGAGTACCTTCCAAGAAACCTTTCCCAAAAGTACCTCCTGAGGTTATCGCTGATTCAGCCATATTAGTATTATAGGCAAAATCGCGTTTCATTGCAGCTATCTTCTGAGGGTCAGTTTCAAGACGTAGCCATAAGTTCAAACGATTGCGGTGATGTTGTTTGAGTACGTTATCGTATACTGGGTGCGTAACAAACGCCGTAAGCAAGCATATAACCGATAAGATAAATATATTTTGAAACGGAAAGCGTTTTGTTTTTCTCTTATGCCAAAAGCCGTAAAATCCAATACAAGCTACACAAGCAAACAGAGTGAAAGTTGTTCCAAACTTTAGTGAGGAAACAAATACTACTCCTGAAAGAAATAGATAGAAGAGTAGGGCAGAGGGCATACCTTCGCGGAAAAGTACAAAAGCTAATGAAAAGAACACTAATAAGCTCCCTACGTCGGGTTGTAATAAGATGAGTACGGCAGGAATACAAATAATTGCAATAGCCCGTAAGAGGTCAGGAGTACGGCGAATATCGGTGTGGATATCGCTCACATAACGCGAAAAGGCAAGAGCCGTAGCTACTTTAGCAAACTCACTGGGTTGTACCGTAACTGAGCCAAAGGCATACCAAGCTTTAGCTCCATTTGTCTCTTTACCAAAAATAAACAGTCCGGCTAATAGTATAATCGAAATGATGTAGAATATTACTGAAAAGTTGATATAAAACCTGCTATCTATGGCTAAGATAAAGATAATAAGCAAGAAACTAAGCCCAATAAAAAGCAACTGCTTTCCATAAAACTGATTGAGGTCGAAGATAGAAGTAACGTTTAAGTCGCTGTAAGTAGTGGAAAAGATAGCTATCCAGCCACACATTACCAATAGTAAGTATAGTATTACTGAAGTCCAATCGAGGTTCTTTACAAGGCTATGTCTCATTGTAAGTTATAAGTGGGTTATTTGCGTTTTCTTCTGAAAGGGAAAAACATAGCGTATTCAATAGCTAAGTTTAGCCATCTTCTTTCGTTAAACAAAAAAGAAAGCCACGTGTGAGCAAGTAAATTTTTAGGAGTTAAACTCTCTGCCACTGCCGATACTTGATTGGTAAGTGATAGTCGGTCTATTTCCTTTTCTAAACGCAGTATTTTAAGGTCGTTATCAATTTCTTCGAAAGAGCTATAGATTTTATTCTTCGTCATCGGGTTCAGCTTTAAAATAGATTTCAGAGAGTTTTTCTAATAGAGGCTTCTCAATAAGTTTTTTGCGGAAAGCCAATATTATTACCGCAATCAACACATAGAAAGCTCCTACAATAACAAAACCTAAGGCATTGCTACCAAGTGCTTCACCAATAGCATACGCTCCGGCGAAAGACAAAAAGAACAATACCAACAAACTCGTAAAGGCTACTATAAAAAAGGTTATAAGTCCGTAAGACGATTTACCTATAAACCTAAAAAGGAATAATTTATAGTAAGCTATCTGCGAATTGAGAGCGGTACTTGCTTTTGTAGGAACTTCCTCAAAAGTTTCTTTGATAGAGTGGATAGACATATGTGCTTATTTCTGCAATTTAGCGTTAGCTGCTTTTAAGGCGGCTAATTTCTTTTCTAAGAAAGTAATCACATCTTCGGCTTTATAGCTTGATTTGGAAAGCAGGGTGTCTACTTTTTCTTCCAAAGAGCCTTTTAGTTCCGCTGATTTTTCTTTTACATTCTCAGTTAAACGGTCAAGTTGTTCTTTTAGCTTTTCTGCCTTGTCACTTACGCTATCTTTAATCTTTTCGCGGGTGACTTTACCCTTATCAGGGGCAAAGAGAATACCTAAGCCCACTCCAATAGCAGCTCCTGCTACCAATCCTAATAATATGTTTCCTGTTTTTGCCATAATATAATAAATTTTAGTTTTACTTACGATTAGAGTTATTAGTAGTTATACTCTAATAAACGCACAAATATACAAAGTATTTTTGAAAGGTGCAAATTTAAAGAAAAAAATAATTACAAATCAAATACAGAGGTGCGTTTAGCAAAGAACAAATCTTTAATTTTCAAAAGTGATGCTAAAAGCAAATATACACCAAACCAAGCTCCTAAGGTGGCAAAGGTACCGTAAATAAAAACAATACGGACGTCTTTGGCACGCATTCCTAACTTCTCGGCTAAACGCGATGATACTGCAAAGCCGTATTTCTCAAGGAAAAACCTAAATTCAGAAAATATCTTCATAATTATTCATTAGCTACACGACTTACTTTTCGCACTTTAAAAAGCAGTAACATTCCTAAAACAAAGAAAACTATTAGTGAAATAGTAGCATTGCGCATATTATTTGTAAATTGGTCTATCATACCATAAACACCCATTCCTATTACAATACCCAATTTCTCAGTTACATCGTAAAAACTGAAAAAGGAAGTAGTATCTTTAGTTTCAGGTAAGTAAGCAGAATAGGTGGAACGTGATAGCGTTTGTATGCCCCCCATTACAAGCCCTACTAAAATAGCTATTGCATAAAACTCAGTAGGTTTATATACGCAATATGAAAGCAAACAGATGCCTACCCATATAACATTAAGCCCAATGAGCACTGCAATATTACCCCATTTGCGCACTGTTAAAACCGTAAGGTGTGCTCCTAAAATAGCTACTAATTGAATAATGAGTACACTTATAATGAGCCCCATAGTGCTTTCTTCGGAGTTTGCCCATTGTATTTCTTGCTCTCCAAAATAAGTGGCTATCAGCATAACGGTTTGTACACCCATACTGTACACAAAGAAAGCAATAAGATACCACTTCAAACGAGGAGAAGCTGAGAGAGATTGCCATACTTTGCGCAGTTCTTTAAAACCGTTGAAAAGAATGCTTTTGCTGAACTCCCCTCTGCCTTTTTTATAAGAAGGAAGATAATAGAAAGGGATACTACTAAAACCTATCCACCATATTCCTACTGTAATAAACGAGATGCGCATAGTGGTGAGAGTCGTTTCAGCATCAGCAGTAGCAAAGCCTACCCATTGTGGTTTCATTACCATTATGAGGTTAAAAATAAGCAGTAATACACTACCTGTATACCCTAAGCTGTATCCTTTGGCACTTACAGCGTCGTACTGTTCAGGGAGAGCGATATCGGGTAAATAAGAATTATAGAATACGATACTCCCCCAAAAGCCTACTACGCCACAAAAATAGCACAAGAGTCCGAAGTAAATATGTTCTAAGGAAAACCAATATAACCCTACACAAGAGATAGCTCCTAAATAGCAGAAAAAGCGCATAAAGCTCTTTTTATTCCCTAAGTAATCGGCGATACCACTGAGGATAGGGGAGAGTACTACCACTACTGCAAAAGCTAAAGCGGTTACAAAAGCAATCACAGAAGTGCTTTTAATCACCATTCCAAAGAGCTCAATATGAGTGAGCTTTGCAATGCGAAATAACAATCCGTAGAAAATAGGGAAGATAGTAGAGACAATGGTGAGAGAATAGACAGAGTTAGCCCAATCGTAAAAAGCCCACGCATTGAGTAGTTTTTTATGTCCTCGTTCTAATGGTTTCATATTAATTTTGAGTGCGTTTTGCGCCTAACTTTTCAATAGAGTAAATCACACAGAAACCTATAATAGCCAATAAGATAGCGGTTAGGATTTGCGGATTGGTATTGGTGATTGTTTTGAAAGCACAAGGCGATATGCTTTTTTCCCATATCACACTGCCATTAGTAGGGTCTGTTTCGAGAGTTTCTTTCCAAGGCCATACTTTGTTTAGTGACCCAATAATAAAGCCTGTGAGTCCTGCAAAGGTAAGGTTTCGGAATTTAGCAAATAACCATTTTAAGGCTTTTGAAAAGCTAAGAATACCTGTGATAGCCCCAATAGCAAAAACGCCAATCACTTTAAGATTCCAAGAACTAAGCGCATCTAAAACAGTGTGATAAGCCCCCAGAAGCACCAATACAAAAGCTCCTGATATACCTGGGAGTATCATAGCGCAAATGGCTAAGGCACCACAGAAAAAGATAAAGATAATACTTTGGTTACTGCCATTTACCAAAGGAGGA
This sequence comes from Capnocytophaga sp. oral taxon 336 str. F0502, assembly GCF_000411575.1. Classification (NCBI taxonomy): domain Bacteria; kingdom Pseudomonadati; phylum Bacteroidota; class Flavobacteriia; order Flavobacteriales; family Flavobacteriaceae; genus Capnocytophaga; species Capnocytophaga sp. oral taxon 336. The sequence goes on from NZ_KE150490.1 coordinate 302,150, forward strand.
ACGACGGTGATAATATAAGCAACAATCCCTCCAACTATCATAGTTAAGACAGCGGCGAGATTCCAACGTTTTATTTCTTTTGTTAGGAAAAAGACACTTGCAATCATTAGTCCGAAGAAGAAAGACCATACCATTATGGGGTGATTTTCTAACAGCCATTTCATACCTTTGGCAAGCGAAAGGATACTGATACCTATCCCTGCAAAGAGAGCTACAAAAAAGTTCCCATTGATGTGTTTCCAGAAAGCAACTATACCTTTTGTAAAAAGGAGTTTGAAGGCTTGTAAGTTTACTTTGCTGATAGAATCGACTAACTCCTCATAGATGCCCGAAATGAAGGCAATAGTTCCCCCTGAGACTCCTGGTACTACATCGGCAGCACCCATAGCGAGCCCTTTGAGGGTGATAAAAAAGTAATCTAAAAATGTGCGTTTCATAAAAAACGGTTTCTGTTTCAATATTGAACTTAACGGGTGCAAAAGTAATAAAATAATATTCATTGACCAAAAAGATAGAAGTTTAAAAATCTTTGTTATTCACTTTGGAAGCAAGGTTAATGGTTAATGATTAATGGTTAGTGGTTAATGATTAATGGAGAAATTGGCAGAGGATTATATAAAGCTTATAAGAAGCTTATAGAATAAACGAACGATGAGTGGCTCTACAGTGGGTCTACAGTGGGTCTACAGTGGGTCTACAACGAACAAAAGACGAACAAATGACGGTGCGAGCCGCACAGGCAGATGAACAAAAGATGAAGGAAAGATGAAGGAAAGACGAACAATGAACGAACGAAAGACGAACAATGAACGAACAAAAGACAAATTTAAATTAAGGATATAATGGAGGTAAGAAAGAGACTATTGGGAGCTTTCAGCTTTGGTAAAGTCTGAAACTTTGGTAAAGTCCATACTGTGAAAAGGGAGTGTAGCGAGGCAAAGACGGTGCGGGCTGTACGGACAGACGGACAAAAGATGAACCTTATGGGATAGTATGCAAAGGGCGTATTAAGAAAATGCTGGTAATCAATAGGTATTTTGGTGAATAGAAATACGGTAAATATGCTTATTTTGCTGTTTTGCTTTTTGCTTTTCAGTTTTTTTAGTAATTTTGCACCCAAAATAACAATGAATGAAAGAAACGGATATCATCATTATAGGGGCCGGACCTACGGGATTGTTTGCTGTGTTTGAGGCAGGATTGCTTAGGTTAAAATGTCATTTGATAGATACGCTCCCTCAGGTGGGCGGTCAGCTTACTGAGTTGTACCCCAAGAAGCCTATTTTTGATATACCAGGATACCCGAGTGTAGGGGCTTCGGAATTAGTGGATAATTTAATGGAGCAAATTAAGCAGTTTCAGCCTGAATTTACGCTTGGCGAAACAGCGATGACTCTTACTAAAAATGATGATGATACTTTTGTGGTTACTACTGATAAAGGCACCCAAATAAAAGGGAAAGCTGTAGCTATTGCAGGAGGATTAGGTACTTTTGAACCTCGCAAGCCTGAACTGCCGAACCTTGAACAATATGAAGATAGGGGAGTGGCTTACTTTGTGAAACACCCCGAGAGTTACGCAGGCAAACACGTGGTGATAGCCGGAGGAGGCGACTCTGCACTCGATTGGAGTATTTACTTAGCCGAGAAAGTAGCAACGGCTTCGGTTACCTTAGTGCACCGACGTAATGAGTTTCGCGGGGCATTGGATTCGGTTGAAAAAGTGAGAGCCCTCAAAGAGGCGGGGAAAATCAACTTAAAAACGCCTTATGAGGTAGTGGGACTAGGTGGAGAAAAGCATTTGGAATCGGTAGTATTGGAGCATGAAGGGGGCGAAAGAGAAACTCTTGTAGCTGATGCTTTTATACCTTTGTTTGGACTTACTCCTAAATTAGGCCCTATTGCTACGTGGGGGGTGGAGATTGAAAGAAATGCTGTGAAGGTGAACAATGCCTTAGACTATCAAACTTGTATAGAGGGAGTATACGCCATAGGCGACGTAAATACTTACCCAGGGAAACTGAAACTAATACTTTGTGGCTTTCACGAAGCGACCTTAATGTGCCAAAGTGTGTACAACCACATTTACCCTAATAAAAAATACGTGTTAAAATACACTACGGTAGTGGGTATAGACGGTTTTGATGGGTCTCGCAAAGAGGCTGAAAAGGCAGTGGTGAAAGCGATTTAGATGAGGTAAGAGATAAGAGGTAAAAGGTAGAAGAAATAAAAAAACTAATGATTAAATAAAAGGATATGCCCATAACACTAACTATTAATGAGACGAGTGCTTCAGCATTGGCTTTTGTGGAATATGCTAAAAAACTTAGTTTTGTACAGTATACAGAAACAAATGATGATGATGCGTTGCCTAAAACTAAACGTTCGCTCACACCTAAAGAACAAAAATTCAAGAAGATGCTTTCGCAAGGAATGAAAGAAGTGAAAGCGGTAAGAGAGGGAAAAATGAAAGCGCGTGATTTAGATGAAGTCCTCAATGAATTGTAAATTTTTATCAGTTGCTACTTTTGATAGAGAGCTTAAAAGGTTGAGCAAAAAGTATAAGAGTCTGAAGAAAGATATAGAAAATCTTAAAGCAGAGATAGAGATAAATCCTCTTTTAGGAACAGATTTAGGAGAAGGATATAAGAAGATGCGTCTTGAAATAGCTTCTAAAAATAAGGGGAAAAGAGGAGGAGGGCGTGTTATCACCCACGAAGTTCTCGTGAATGTAAACGAGGAAGATGAAACAAGAAATATTCTTTTTGCTGTTATTTATGACAAAAGTGAATATGATACAGTGGATATGGATATCGTAAAGGAAATTGTTCAAGAATACTATTCGGAATAATTACTTCTAAAATACTAATAACTAAATATAAAATGAAGAGCATAAATGTACTATTAGCAAGTGTCTTATTGGCAGGTGGTGTTTCGCTACACGCCCAAATAGATACTTTGGGTAGTAAATCCCTACAACTGAAAGGGAAAGTAAAGAAAGTAGAGGATTATTCATTTCTTCTGGAAGCGAGTCCGAAAGGTACTAAAACCTTTGATGGGAACACTTATAACGTTTTTCCTTATTCCGAAGAATGGAAGGTGGAAAAAGACGAAAAGAAGTATTCTAAAACTAATATATCTTATCTGTTCGACAACGGAGGGCGCAATCTTGAAATTAAAACCTATAATGCTGAAAATCGACCTTTTGGAGGAATGCGCTTCTTTTATGACAAGAAGGGAAAAATCAATAAAAGTCAGTCGGTGTTTACCTTGGGAGACGGAGAACTGACGGTAAACCGGCAGTATTTTTACAATGAGAAGAATCAGTTGGTAAAGATTGATGAGAATGATGGGTTGACCAATGAGTGGCTTATCACTATCACGTATAAATACGACGATTTAGGTAACTGCATTGAGAAGAATAAGGTAGCTAGTGTATCGGCATTGGAGAAAGATATTCAACGATATGAGCAGAAGAACCTTGTATTGGAACAGAAAATACGTCCGGAGTACACCAAAGAGAAGTCGTATAAATACAACAATATGAACAAGGTGAGCGAGACAGAGGAAAAAGTGCTTAACAAGAATGTGTTTTTAAAAACAGAGAACCAATACGACAAGGATAAGAATTTAACCAAAGCGACGTATATTAACCAAGCAGGACAAGAGACCGTATGCCAGCACAAATACAACAAAGCAGGGCAACTCATACAGACCATTTGTACGGCTAATGATGACCCTAACTTTTACGTAGAGACGAATTATATGTTTAACAAATTTGGAGAGACGCAGATTATTAAAACACGGAAAGGGGTAGCCTCGACCAAAGTGTATGATGAGCACAATTTGCTTACTGCTTATACTACTCCTGATTTCAATTATAGATACCGTTATACTTTTGATAAAATGGGTAACTGGACACAGATTATAATGTTTGAGAACGACAAGCCCGTTTGCGCTCGCGTTCGCAGAATAGAGTACTTCCCCGCAAAATAAATGAACGAGATACATCTTAAAATAACCGATCGCGAGGGGCTTCTATACGAAATAGAAGCCCCTACTGATATGAATATGAACCTTATGGAGGTAATGCGTGCTTATGAAATTGCCCAAGATGGCGAGATAGGCATCTGTGGTGGTATGGCAATGTGCGCCTCTTGCCAGTGCTATATTCAGAATGCAGAAGAGGTGTCGCTTCCTGAGATGTCAGCAGAAGAAGATGCAATGCTTTCGGAGGCTTTTTACGTGAAACCTAATAGTAGATTAGGTTGCCAAATTCCGATTACACCTGAAATAGATGGTTTGGAAGTGGTATTAGCACCATTTGCATAAGAAAGATAAAAAATATTGAGAAGTATTTTGTAGTTGAGCATTAAATTACTACTTTTGCACAGTTTAAATATTAATTCGCCAAATATGTTAAAAAGGAATCTATTCTTATGGCTCTTCACAGTAGCTATAACATTCGGTGCTTCCGCTCAAAACTATGAGTGGAAAGAAGCTCAAGGAGGCGGTTACACTTATAAATATGTAACACACGACCCCACCAATGCAAGGTTTTATACCTTGAAAAACGGACTTACAGTTATTTTGAGTCCTACGAATAAAGAACCTCGCATTCAGTGCTATGTAGCTGTGAAAGCAGGTAGTAAAACCGACCCTGCAACTAATACAGGGCTTGCACATTATTTAGAGCATTTGCTCTTTAAGGGAACTGATAAATACGGTTCACTTGATTGGGCTAAGGAAAAAGTAGAACTCGACAAAATCGACGCCCTCTACGAAGAGTACAATCACACCAAAGACCCTGCTAAACGCAAAGCTATCTATAAACTGATAGATTCGGTTTCAGGAGTAGCTAGTAAGTATGCTATCGCCAATGAGTACGATAAGATGATGACTGCTATGGGTGCACAAGGTACCAATGCTTTTACTTCGTTTGAAAAAACAGTGTATACTGACGATGTGCCTGCTAATGCTATCAATAAGTACATTACTGTACAAGCTGAACGCTTCCGCAACCCTGTACTTCGTATCTTCCATACTGAATTGGAAGCTGTATACGAAGAGAAAAACCGCTCTTTGGATAGCGATAATAGCGAGGTGTTTGAAACTCTCTTCTCTGAGCTATTCAAAAAGCACAATTATGGCTTGCAAACCACTATCGGTACAGTAGAGCATTTGAAAAATCCTTCACTGAAAGAAATTCGCAAATACTTCCATACTTATTATGTGCCCAACAATATGGCAGTAATATTGGCAGGAGATTTCAACCCTGATACTGTTATTGCTCAAATTGATAAGGCATTTAGCTATATGCAACCCAAAGCAGTGCCTCAATATACTTTTGAGAAAGAAGCTCCTATTACAGCACCTATCATTAAGAAGGTAGTAGGACCTGATGCCGAAAGCGTTTCGATGGCATTCCGCTTGCCTGGTAACCAAGATAAAGATGCTCTCTTAGCCGATTTAGTAGGGGAAATTCTTACTAATGGTAAAGCAGGTCTTATTGACTTGAACCTTGTAAAAAAACAAAAACTCCTTGGGGCAAGTGCCTTTGCTTATACGCTTATAGACTATGGCGTATTATACCTCTCTGGAAGACCTCTACAAGGGCAGTCGTTAGAACAAGTAAAAGACCTTATGTTGGGGGAAATAGAAAACCTCAAAAAAGGTAACTTTGATGATGACCTTATTCCTTCTATCATCAACAACTTGAAAAAGCAAACCATTCAAGGCACTGAGTCTTATGGCAACCGCGCTAATATGCTAATGTCAGCTTTTACTGATAACTTAGACTGGAAAGACCAAGTAGCATATGTGAACAACCTTTCTAAACTCACCAAAGCTGATATCGTAGCTTTTGCCAATAAATACCTCGGCAATAACTACGTAGCTGTGTATAAAGAGAAAGGAACTCGCCCTAATGTAGAGAAGATTGAAAAACCGGCTATTACTCCCGTTGAGACCAATGCCGATAAACAATCAGCTTTTGTGAAAATGGTGAACGAGATGCCAAGTACTCCTGTAAAGCCTGTTTTCTTAGATTATAATAAAGACTTGCAGAAAGGAAAATTAGGCAAAGCAGAAATACTTTACGTGCAAAACAAAGACAATGAATTGTATCGCCTTACTTTCCGTTATAAAGTAGGTACTCTTAATGATTTGAAATTAGCAATAGCTGCTAATTATAGTCAGTTTTTGGGTACTGATAAAAAATCAGCTGAACAGCTTACCAAAGAATTCTATAAAATAGCTTCAAGCTTTAGAATTTCAAATAGTGACGAGTACACTACTGTAAATATAGAAGGGTTACAAGAAAACTTTGAAGCAGCTGTGAAACTTTACGAAGACTTTATTGCCAATATTAAAGTAGATGAAGAAGCCCTTAAAGCCTTGAAAGCTCGTGTAGTTAAATCGCGTATAGATGCCAAAGCTAATAGAAATGCTATTATGCAAGCTTTAACAAATTATGCAATGTATGGGGCTAAAAACAAATATAACTACACCTTCTCTGATGCCGAAATTGAGGCTATTACAGGGAAAGAGTTGGTAGATAAACTCAAAAACCTAAACAATGTAGAGCAAACTGTTATTTATTATGGACCTGCTACCCTTTCAGAACTTACTAATAAACTAAAAACCTTGCATAAAGTGCCTGCTAAGTTTGCCAAGGTAGCTCCTAAAAAAGAGTTTAAACAAGTAGAGCAAACTAAGAACCAAGTGCTCTTTGCCGATTATGAAATGGTACAAGCTGAAACTCGTTGGATACGCAATACCGTTCCTTTTAATCCAGCTGAAAGTACTGTAATTAGTGCGTTCAACAACTACTTCGGTGGCGGTATGGGCTCTTTGGTATTCCAAACCATTCGCGAAAGTAAAGCTTTGGCATATAGCACTTATGGTTTCTACGCTTCCCCAAGAAAGAAAGCTGATAAATATTATATGCTTGCCTATGTAGGTTCACAAGCTGATAAGTTTAAAGAAGCCGTTGAAGCAATGAATGAACTGCTCAATACAATGCCTGAATTGCCTGCTAATCTCCAATTAGCTAAACTACAAATCAAGCAAGAAATAGAAACCGAGCGCATTACACAAGACGGTATTATTTATAGCTATTTAGCCGCACAAGAATTGGGTCTTAAAGACGATATACGCAAGCAAGTATATCAAAATGTAGATGGTATTACAATGAAAGATATCAAAGCTTTCCACGACAAATACCTCTCTAAAAAACCTTATACTTATGTGATTTTAGCTTCAGAAAAGAAACTCTCAAAAGATGACCTCCAAAAAATAGGAGACTTTAAGAAGCTTTCATTAGAGGAGCTCTTCGGATATTAGAATAAGAAATTATTTTTTATTTCTCATAATCAGTGTTAAAGTCGTACGACTTTAACACTGATTATTTATATATAATACACTCATTTACAATACTCATCTAAAATATTTTAAAGATTTGTGATAAAAATATTTGGTAGTTATTATTATTATCCGTTACTTTGCGCCACAAAGTGCTTCATTATGGAAGAGAATAAATACTTAAACGACCTACACGAGATACGCCAGATGATGCGTAAGTCTACCCTTTTTCTTTCGCTTAGCGGACTTTCGGGGGTATTGGCAGGTGTGTATGCCCTGATAGGTGCGGCAGGGGTATATATGTTGTTGGAACATCATTACATCTATTATCCTTATGTGCTTATAGAAAGTCGTACCTTTAAGGCTATTATGGCAATTGCATTAGCGGTGCTTGTAGCCTCATTGGTGACGGCTTACTTGTTTTCGGCACGTAAGGCGAAGCGCAATGGAGAAAGCCTTGTGAATGCTACCGGCAAAAGGGCTTTGTATAACTTTGCTATTCCGCTACTTACGGGTGGGCTACTCAGTGTATTGCTCATCAAAAATGGGTACTACGGACTGCTTGCGCCAATGACGCTTATTTTCTACGGTTTGGCGTGTGTGAATGTGAGTAAATACACCTTTGGAGATGTACATTATTTGGGAATTACCGAGATTGTGTTAGGCTTATTAGCGGTATATTTTCCTGGTTACGGACTCTTGTTTTGGACATTGGGCTTTGGAGTATGCCATATTCTCTATGGTGGCGTAATGCACTTTAAATACGAACGCAATAAAGGAAAAGACCAACAGTGACATAAGTCGGGACGGATAAAGAAAATTGAAGACTTTTTTAGCACATATCAATAAGGCTTTTGACCACCGCATTCGCTTAGCCATAATGTCGGTGTTGATGGTGAATGACAGTGCCGACTTTAATACCCTAAAGGAACTCTTAGGGGTAACCGATGGCAATCTGGCAAGCCATACCCGTGCCTTGGAAGCTGAAGAGTATATCACTATTGAAAAATCGTTTGTGGGACGTAAGACCAATACGAGTTATAAGGTAACTAAAAAGGGAAAAGAGGCGTTTCAAGAACATTTGAATGCACTCGAGAAGATTATTGGGAAATTAGGAAATTAGCAGATTTGTCGATTTGCCCCCGAACCCGCGAAGGAGGACAATCCGTAAAGGAGAAACATTAACTCCTTTCTTTTTTATAGAGATACTTTGAAACGCAAAGTGCTTTAGTGTGAATTATTAATTGTAAATTTAAATATTATGTATCCAGAAAAACCATCAACAACATCTAATGTATGGCAATCAAACACTTTTCGTTTGGTGCTTATTGGGGCACTTACTTTGGTATTGCTCATTCCGCTCTTATTAGTACAAAACTTAGTGAGAGAGCGCAAAGAACGTCAGCAGGAGGTTATCAATGAGATTGATAGCAAGTGGGGGCGCGAGGTCTTTTTCTATGGACCTATCCTCAAAATTCCTTACAAAGTGTACAGCGACAAGAACAAAAACGCTTTTGAGACACAGTACGCTTATTTCTTCCCCGAGGAACTAAAAAATACTTCGAATGTAAAGACTGAGGTGAAGAAGCGCAACAACTACGAATCAGTAGTATTTAATGCGTCTATGGACTTTACGGGTAGTTATGTGGCGCCTAATTTTATAGCCAAAGGAATTCCTAACGAAGATATCAGTTGGGATAAGGCTACGATTCTCATTCGCACTACTAACCTCGCGAGTATTAAGAATGGAGTAAGCATTCAATTAGGTGGCAAGGATTACGCTTTTGAACCTATCTATGAGCAAAAAGACGACGAGGATTATTACTATGAGAATGATAGTAAGGCTAATGAGGTGGCATCGCTCGAAACAGGCTTTATCAACTATCAGGAGTTTTTGGCTAACCCTTCGTTTAGTTTTACGGTGCAGTACGACGGTAGTAAGAAAATAGCTATTGTGCCCATAGGGAAGACTACCGAGAGTACCCTTACCTCTAACTGGGCTAACCCTAGCTTTACAGGTAGCTTTTTGCCTTACACCAAACAGATAAACGGCAATGGGTTTAACGCTTCGTGGAAGGTATTGCACATCAACCGTCCGTTTGCACAACAATCGTTTGGGAGTTTACCGAACATTTCGCAATACACTTACGATGTAGATTTTATCATTCCTGTAGACCAATATCAGCAGAATGAACGCGCTACTAAATACGGTTATTTGGTGATATTCCTCACTTTCTTGATATTCTTCTTGATACAAAGCATTAGCAAGATAAAGATTCACATCTTCCAATACTCAATGATAGGGTTGGCATTGGTGTTGTTCTATACTTTGCTCATATCGATTACAGAACACAGTAGTTTCTCGTTTGCTTACTTTATATCATCGGTAATGACGGTAGGACTTATCAGTTTGTATTCGGTTTCTATACTGAAAAACAAGAAGTTCCCTACTTTTATAGGACTTTCATTAGCAGCACTCTACGGTTTTATTTACGTGATTATTCAGCTGGAAAGTTATGCTTTATTAGTGGGAAGTATAGGTTTATTTACCATTTTGGCTATTGTGATGTATGTGTCGCGGAAGGTGGAATGGTCGGATTCAGGTAAATAGGTAAAAGATAAAAGGTAAAAGGTAAAAGGTAAAAGGTAAAAAGGACTGTTAGAGAATATCTGGCAGTCTTTTTTAATACCATAATGCCAAAAATGCCAATAATACCAAGTTAATGACGTTGTGAGCCACACAGGCAGGTGAGAGCCGCACAGGCAGTCGTAGCACGACAGGCAGTTAGAGAAAAGACGGTGCGAGCCGCACAGGCAGATAAACAAAAGACGAACAATGAACGAATAATGAACGAACAATGAACGAACAAAAGACGAACAAAAGACGAAGGAAGAACGAACAAAAGACGAACAAAAGACGGTGCGAGCCGCACGAGCAGATAGAGAAAAGACGAAGAAAACCTCCTCCTTACGCATACCCAGCTTTCGCTGGCTTCCTCCAAAGGAGGAATTACAGCGACGTAAAGACGAACAATGAACGAAGGAAAGGTGGAGAAATAATGAAGGATAAGGCTTGCAAAATAGTAGAAAAAGTGGAGTTTGTAGAAGGTGATTATGGGTAGTTGTTGAATAATAGAAATAAAAGTATTATCTTTGCACCCTTTTTAACTGATAATTCATAACTAAAAACATAAAACTCAAGTGGCTATAATAATAACTGACGATTGTATCAATTGCGGGGCTTGCGAACCCGAATGTCCTAACAATGCTATTTATGAAGGTGCTGACGATTGGCGTTATAGCGATGGTACGACCTTAAAGGGACGTGTGGTATTACCGAGCGGATTGGAAGTAGATGCGGACGAGCCCCAGAAAGCTATCAGTGATGATATTTACTTTATCGTGGCGGACAAGTGTACTGAATGTATTGGTTTTCACGATGAACCCCAATGTGCTGCTGTATGTCCTGTGGATTGTTGTGTGCCCGATGATGCCTACCAAGAAACAGAAGAAGAACTTTTGGCTAAAAAACGCTTTATTCACGACGAAGAAGCGTAGTTTTACAAAAAAAGTAGTATATTTGTCCCCATACTTTTAAAAAAGAGTATCTATGAAAAAAGAAGTAACAGATGTATTGGTAATTGGCGCAGGTCCTTCGGGTTGTGTATCAGCAGCCTATTTGCACAACAACGGTGTGAAGGTGCGCGTGGTAGAGAAAACTAAATTCCCGCGCTTAGTAGTAGGTGAGAGCCTTATTCCGCGTGTGATGGATCATTTTGAGGAAGCGGGTTTTATGCCAGCCTTGGAAGCCCAAAAGTACGAAGTAAAATGGGGTGCCCGTTTTATTCGCGGGGAACAAGTATGTCAGTTTGATTTTGGCAAGAAGTACGGCAAAGGTTGGGATTGGACGTGGCAAGTGCCTCGTGCCGATTTCGATAATGTTTTAGCACAAGAGGTCATTCGAAAAGGGGTAAATCTCACTTTTGAAACCGAAGTTACCGATGTGCAATTCTTCCCCGACCATCAGGTCACTACGGTGAAAGACGCTAATGGCGAGGTGAGCGAAATTACCTCTAAATTTGTAATTGATGCCAGTGGTTATGGACGTGTGTTGCCTCGCTTGTTAGACCTCAATTCTCCTTCGAAGTTAGACGACCACTCGTCTATTTTTACTCATATCAAAGAGGATAAGGTACGTCCTGCGGGTGAAGAAGGTACGCTTATTTCATTTGATGTATTGGAGCGTGAAGTATGGCTATGGGTAATTCCGTTCTCTAACGGCAATACTAGCGTGGGCATTGTAGGACCTACGCACTATATCAACGCTTTGTCGGCTTCGGGAGATACCGAAGAAGCGCTTCGCAAAGCAATTAAACGTTCTGACTTCTACCGACCACGCTTTGAACATTCGGATTTTCTGTTCAAGCCCAATAAGATACAAAGTTATTCTTGCTCGGTGAAAAAACTCTTTGGCGAAGGGTTTGTGCTCACGGGCAACAGTACCGAGTTCTTAGATCCTGTGTTCTCCTCAGGAGTGGCATTTGCTACCGAATCGGGGATGTTGGCGGCTAAATTGGTAAAACGCGAACTTGCGGGTGAAAAAGTAGATTGGCAAAAGGAATACGCCGAGTATATGCAACGTGGTATAGACGTGTTTACTTCTTATGTAAGAGAATGGTATACAGGCAATTTACAAACGCTCTTCTTTCATCAGCCAGGAAATGAAGAGGTGAAGAAGAAGATATGTTCGGTACTTGCGGGTTACGTGTGGGATACTACCAATCCGTTTGTAACCAAACACAAGCATATCATTGAAAATATGGCGTATGCCATTGATAACGGTTTGGGAATGAAGGAGGCATAAACTTTTTTGGCTGAACGGTAAAAAAGTAGTACTTTTGCAACCACTTAAATACTCTCATAACTCTTAATTTTAAACTTTAAACTAAAAAAGTGCAAACAGAAGAAAAAGAATTGTACCGCTTTGTAGAAGCGGGAGATTGGACAAATTCCCTTTCAGATAGTGAAATGGAAGAACTTTTAGTAGAGACTGACTTTTCTAGAGAGCAAACCGACGAGGGACGTGACTACTGCTATTTCTTACATAAATACAGCAAAATAGACGATAATAGTGCCTCTGACTATACGTTGATGGCTTATACCCTTACCCAACCCGAAAACTTGGAACGTGCTTCGATGTACGATATGATACTCGAAGAAAATGAGTATTTCAGTATACACCGCATCAGTGTGTATCGCAACGGTCAGCTAATTGACAAAACAGCTGATACTACTATAAAAGTATTGGACAACGAAGGACAAAGCGGTCGTGGTATTATCAGCAGTTCTAAAAAACTGAACTTCTCCATCAAAGACCTTCACTTAGATGATATCCTTATTTTGGAAGACACCAAAGAAAAGGTATTTACTGAGAAAGAGTTCTTGCGTCGGGACTTTATGAAATACGTATATGTAACCCCCGATACTTACTGGGCGTACGGTAAATACCACTTCAAACTCATCAACAATCGCGACAAACGCGTGGCTTATAAAGATGTGTTCTTCCGCGACGAGCAAGGCAACGTAATCCCAAGTCAGGTGAAGTACTTAGCACAAGGAGAGGCATTTGAGATAGTACAAGAAAACTACATCAACCCAGTAGACCCTAACCGCGAAATCTTCCCTTTTATAGACTTCGCTACTGATAGTACTTGGAAAGAACTTTCTAACTATATCTATCCGCTTTACGAAGAAGTGTTCAAAGCTCAACCCGCTGATTTCGCCCCCGATTTGGTGGAGAAACTCAACAGTATGGCTACCCTCGACGAGAAATTGCAATACGCTATAGAGTTCGTGCAAAACAACATCTACTACGTGTACAACGCCGATGAGATGAATGGACACAAACCGCAAGCACCTGCACTTACTTACCAAAATAAGCAAGGTGATTGTAAAGCGAAATGCGTATTGTTGAAATCTATCCTCAACTATCTCGGTGTAGAGGCTTCAGTGATATTGGTGAACTACAATTCTGATTATTACTTGCAATTCTATCTCCCTTCGTTGCTTTCGTTCAATCACGTAGTGGTGAAAATCAACTACGAAGGTAAAGAATACTTTGTAGATGCAACTGCTCGTAACGAGTTTGGTAAATTGGAGAAACGCGCAGTGATTTCTTTTTGTCACTTTATGGAGATATTGCCTGACCAAGAGTTACAAGTGCGCAAACCTACCCATTTCGACAATTTTTGTATAGATGAGCACATCACCTTAGAAGCCAAAGGCAATACGGGTAAAATACAACTGCTTACTACCTATCGTTACAATCGTGCAAACTCTATGCGCGGTTACTTTAAGTCGAGCAACAAAAACGAACGTTTGGACAGCTGGAACAACTCCTTATTTTATGCGCTCAACTATGTGAACGACCGCAAAGGCAAAGATTTCCGCGAGATTTTCAAAGATGCTACCTTGCAAATAGTGAAGGACGATAAGGTGGAAAATGAATTTGTAGTGAAGTACGAAGCAACTATTGAACAGCCTTATTTTATAGACAATGAAGGTCGTCGTTTCTTGATGTACTACGATGGTAGTGTGTTGAAAAATAGTATTCGTGAACACCAGCACAGCGATGCGAGCTTTTGGCATAACTTCGATAGCGAGCGTTACGAAATAGAACTCAAAACCGATGAGAATATCGATACTAAGGAAAAATACACCGTACAAGAGTGTGATATCAAAAACGAGTATTTCACTCATAAAACCCAAAAGTTTATCACTAAGAACTCTGGTAAGGTGATTGTAGAGTACAATCCGCTCACGAATATTGAGTTACCATTAGATAAATTGGAGCCTATTCGCGAAGATTATCACACTATGGCTGATAGCAACTTCGGTATCGGTATCGATGTGGTAGAAAAAGGATTCTTAAATTCCTTAAAACGACTTTTTAAATAAAGAAATTTACATACAACTTTGCCAAAGGTGTGAGCCACACGGGCATTAGAACCTTTGGCAAAGTTTTATTAACAAAAATAATGAGTGCACTTATTCCAACCATAGAAACCCAATCGGAAGCCGAGATTATCGCTTTTCAAGAAGAAAAACTGCGAGAGCTATTGCAATATCTCAATGAAAAATCGGTTTTTTATCAAAATCTCTTCCGCAAGCACCATATCCGTATAGAGGATATCCGCACCCTTGCCGATTTACAAAAAATACCCACTACTCATAAAGACGATTTGCAACGTGAGAACGACGCTTTTCTCTGCGTGCCTAAAACTGCTATTGTAGACTATGCTTCAACCTCAGGCACTATGGGAACGCCTGTTACTTTCGGTCTCACCGATAAGGATTTAGACCGTTTGGCATACAACGAAGCTATCTCATTGGCTTGTGCAGGCATTCAAAAAGGTGATGTAGTCCAACTAATGACTACTATCGACCGCCGTTTTATGGCAGGCTTGGCTTATTTCTTAGGCATACGCAAAATGGGGGCAAGCATCATTAGGGTAGGGGCAGGAATACCCGAATTGCAATGGGATTCTATCCGATTGTACGAACCTAAATACCTTATTGCAGTGCCTTCCTTTGTGCTGAAAATGATAGAATATGCCGAAAAGAATGGTATCGATTATCGCGCTTCTTCCGTAAAAGGAGTGGTATGTATAGGTGAGGCATTGCGCAATCAGGATTTTAGCCCTACGCTCTTAGCAAAAAAGATTACCGAAAAATGGCAAGGATTGCAACTTTACTCCACTTATGCTTCTACCGAGATGAGCACTACTTTCACCGAGTGTGAGTACCAACACGGAGGGCATCACCACCCTGAGCTCATCATTACTGAGGTATTAGACGACGAAGGACACCCCGTACCCGATGGTGAGAGTGGCGAGCTCACTATCACTACTTTGGGAGTGGAAGGTATGCCATTGTTGCGTTTTCGCACAGGTGATATAGTAGCGATGCACAGTACCCCTTGTAAGTGTGGGCGACATACGGCACGAGTGAGTCCTGTACTGGGTCGCAAACAGCAGATGATTAAATACAAAGGAACGACCCTCTACCCGCCAGCCCTAATGGATTTGCTTACGGGGTTTGAAGCCATAGAGAATTACATTATAGAAATCAATACCAATGATATCCTCACCGATGAAATTCTCATCAAAATAGGGACAAAAAACCCTACTGAAGCTCTTCGCGAGCAAATAAGTCATCACTTCCGTGCTAAACTCAGGGTAGTACCTAAGATTGAGTTCTGCAACATAGCCCTCATTGAGCAGCAGCTCTATCCGTTGGGCAGTCGCAAACCGATGAAATTTGTAGACAAACGCAAACCATTAAATTAATTATATATGAAGACAAAAAATCTATTAGCTGTCTTATTTTTGTGCGTTACCTTAGCTGTAACAGCGCAAGATTTTCAAGAAGAAAGAGGTAATTTATCTTTTCTAAAAGATCAAAAAGTCGTGAATGTAGAGTTCAAATACGATAATTTGCGACTAATGAAAGACAATGTTACCGAAAAAGAATACGTAGATGAACGTCGTGAGTTTCTTAATAACAGAAATAAAGATGAGGGAGATAATTGGCTGAAGAAATGGGAAGGAGCGAGAGAAACCTTTTGGGAGCCTAAATTTTTAGATTTGATGAGACGTACAGTTACTGAATCTAAAGGAATTGCATTTCAAAAAGATGCTCCTCAAGCAGCCTATACCCTTATTGTAGATGCCCAATGGATATATCCAGGTTGGGATGCTTGGGTAATGAAACAAAAAGCCAAAGTAACTACTGTACTCAGTTTTGTAGAAACAAATAACAGAGAAAATGTACTATACCAAATACGCTCTATCGAAGCCCCAGGCGACCAAATAGGACATAATTACAGTAATGAGTTGCGTATAGGAGAAGGCTTTGAGAAAACCGCTAAATCCTTTGGAAAGCTCATCATCAAACGCCTTAAAAAATAATAATAATTACAACACTTTTAACCTCAATACACTTTGTCAAAGTCTTAGAGACTTTGACAAAGTGTATTGTTACCTGTTACTTGTTATTTGTTTCTCCCATTCTTCAAAAAACTTAGGTTTATACAGCGATAAGCTATTATCTTTTAGAGAAGTAAATACCTGTACAGTTTCTCCCGTGCAAACCAACTCATTGGCTTCATTGTAGATAAAATACTGAAAGATGAGTTTCGCTACATTGGTAGGGATATAGTGAGTATCAATGCGCAAGCGTTCGCCATAACGCACCATCTTCTTGTGTTCACATACACTCTTCACAATAGGAGTTGCATAGCCTTCGCGCTCTACATCAAGGTAAGAAATACCGTACTTTCTCCCAAACGCCTCACGTCCGTCTTCAAAATATTTGATGTAGTTGCCGTGCCATACAATACCAAGTGGGTCGGTTTCGCTAAAGCGTACCGTAATAATAAGACTCTCAGATAAATTCGCAGGTTTATACGTTTCTTTTGGCTTTGTCATAATAAATAGAGATAAGTATACAACTGATGAAAAAGAGCAGTAAAGCTCCTATTTTAGGTAACAAACTACTCGCAGAACCTCCTCTTAGTAATACATCGTAGAAGGCTTGTAATCCCCAGTTCATAGGGGAAATATTAGAAAGTAATTGCATAATGTGGGGCATTGCAAAGGTAGGTATCCATACGCCCCCAATGGCTGCAAAAAGCACCGTGAGGGTAGCTCCCAAGGGCGCTGATTGTTCTTGGGTTTTTGCTAAAGTCCCTAAGAGCACCCCCAATCCTATTGCCGAAAGCCCTGACACTATGGCGACTAATAACAAGGGTAAAAGTTTACCTCCCACTTCTAACATCGGTAAGCCTAAGTAAGGAAATACAAATACGCCCATTACTACCATCAAAGCGAATTGTAGTAAGCTAATCATCAGAAAAACAATGATTTTAGCGGTGAGTAATGCCCAGTAGGGTAGGGGACTCGTGAAGAGTCGGAGTCCTGTGCCTTGTGTTTTTTCCTTGACAATACTCGCCGATAGTGGTATGGTAATGAAGAAGATAGCAAAGAGAGCCCACGCGGGGACGTTGTGTTGGGTAGCGTTGGGGATAGCAACAGTAGCTGTATTAGGATTGATTTCTCTAAAACTCACTAATGCTTCAGTTTTTGGTAAACTCACCCCTTCCTCTAACTGACTCTCAAAAGCTTTATAAATAAACTGATTTTCTATTTGGTATAGCAATTTGTCAATACCACTCTTCACACTCTCCTTAAACGAAGTCTGCAAAGTAGGGTCAAAATAAAGGCGTATTTCTTTGGTAGTATAAGCCGTTTCAGTAGGCGTTACGGTCTCGCCTGCAAAAGTGCTGATAATCGTCTCAACATTCTGTTGCACTTTAGTTTGCAAGCTAGAGGAGAGTTCAGCAGGGATTACAATAGCCAGTAGGTAGTTGCCTTTCAGCACTTGTTCACGCGCCATAGCTTCGCTAATAGGTTTGTCGTCCAGCGTTTTCACCATTTCGAAAGCACTTCCTTCTAAGCTCTTACTGATGTTTTTGGCAATTTCACCGCCATCGTTATCCACTAACAGAACGGCTGTTTTCTGCTCACTGATATTCTTAAAAGCCCCGTCCTGCAAAAGCGTAATGGTTACCACCAATAGCAATGGCATTGCAAAGAGAATGATAAGTGCCCCCACATCGCGCAACAGCAATAAGGCTTCTTTTTTTATAGATTGAAACATAATGGTTTGAATAGGGGGCAAAGATAGTAAATAAAAACTAAATCATTCTAATAATATTAGAAAAGGCAATAACTGTCAATTTACGAATTTGCTAAATTGCTAATTACTTTGTACTTTTGCACCCTCAAATTTTTAAAACACAAATTATATCTATGACCGCTATTAGAAATATAGCTATTATTGCCCACGTAGACCACGGCAAAACTACCTTAGTAGACAAGATTTTACACCACTGCGCTCTCTTCCGCGAAAATCAAGATTCAGGCGAACTGATATTAGATAATAACGACCTCGAACGCGAACGAGGAATTACTATCCTCTCTAAAAATGTTTCAGTAGTTTATAAAGACATCAAAATAAACATTATTGATACACCTGGCCACGCCGACTTTGGTGGGGAGGTGGAACGTGTACTCAATATGGCTGATGGCGTGCTCTTACTTGTTGATGCTTTTGAAGGGCCTATGCCTCAAACACGCTTTGTACTCCAAAAGGCTATAGAGATGAAGTTGAAACCCATTGTGGTAATCAACAAAGTTGATAAAGAAAACTGTACTCCTGATGAGGTACACGAAGCTGTATTCGACCTGATGTTTGAACTCGGTGCTGAAGATTGGCAACTCGATTTTCCTACCGTATATGGTTCAGCTAAACAAAATTGGATGTCAGAAGATTGGCATAAGAAAACCGATAGTATTGCACCCCTACTCGATATGGTGGTAGAGCATATTCCGGCTCCTCAAATTGAAGAGGGTAGCTTACAAATGCTCATTACTTCATTAGATTATTCTACCTTTACAGGACGTATTGCTATTGGTCGCTTACACCGTGGCACCCTAAAATCGGGTATGAATATTTCACTGATGAAACGCGACGGAACTATTGTAAAATCTAAAATTAAAGAGCTACACATTTTTGATGGTTTAGGTCGTAAGAAAGTAGAAGAAGTACAAGCAGGCGACATTTGTGCGATTGCAGGCTTAGAAGGCTTTGAAATTGGTGATACTATCGCCGATTACGAAAACCCAGAAGCGCTCCCTACTATCGCTATCGATGAACCTACTATGAGTATGCTCTTCACTATCAACGATTCTCCTTTTTTTGGTAAAGATGGTAAGTTTGTAACCTCTCGCCATATCAAAGAGCGTTTAGAACGCGAATTAGAGAAAAACCTTGCTTTGCGCGTAGAACCTACTGATAGTGCTGATAAGTTTATCGTTTATGGTCGTGGGGTATTGCACCTCTCTGTACTCATTGAAACAATGCGTCGTGAAGGTTATGAATTGCAAATTGGTCAGCCACAAGTTATCATCAAAGAGATTGACGGCGTAAAATGCGAACCTATAGAAGAACTTACTATTGATTTGCCTGAGAATGTAAGTGGTAAAGCAGTCGATTTAGTTACCCTTCGCAAGGGCGAAATGCTAAGTATGGAACCTAAAGGTGAACGTATGATTATTAAGTTTATCATTCCGTCTCGCGGTATTATAGGGTTGCGAAATCAATTGCTTACAGCTACTGCTGGTGAAGCTATTATCCACCACCGTTTCTTGGAGTTCAAACCTTTTAAAGGTGAAATAGCAGGACGTATTAATGGTTCGCTTATTTCTATGGAACAAGGTACTGCTATTCCTTATTCTCTCGACAAATTGCAAGACCGAGGCAAATTCTTCATCTTCCCTGGTGAAGATATTTATACAGGACAAGTAATCGGTGAAAACTCTCGTAGTGGAGATATCGTAGTAAATGTAACGAAGACTAAAAAACTTACTAACGTACGTGCTGCGGGCTCTGATGAAAAAGTAAAATTGGCACCGCCTATTAAGTTTTCTTTAGAAGAAGCCTTGGAATATATCCAAAAAGATGAGTATGTAGAAGTAACTCCTAAAAATATGCGCTTACGTAAAATCTACTTAGATGAGAATGAACGCAAACGCCACGAAAAGGAGTTTAAGTAATCTCCAATATTTAATAAAAGAAAGCCTCAGTGTTTTTATACACTGAGGCTTTCTTTTATGAATAATAGGTATATGATGAATAATAAAAAAAGTCGTCACTTCCCAGCAACGACTTTTCCTCATTAAAACAAAAAATTATGAAAAAAACTAAATTACTTCTCTTTTTCCATCTTGTCTTTCAACTCTTGTAATGCTTCAAGATCACCAAGTGTTGATTTTTCGACTGTAGATGAGCTGGTATTTACAGCAGCTTCTTTAGCTATTTTCTCTTCTTCTTCTTTGAAGATAGCAGTGTGAGAAGCTACTACACGTTTAAATTCTTTGTTAAATTCAATCACTTTGAAATCAGCAGTGTCTCCTTTGCCTAATTTCTTTCCGTCTTCTTTTTCTAAGTGACGTGAAGGAACAAACGCTAAGATGTCGTCGTTGAAAGGAACAGTAGCACCTTTATCTACCATTTTAGAAATAGTACCTTTGTGAACTGTACCTACCGCAAATTCAGTTTCGTATTTGTCCCAAGGGTTAGGAGTGGTTTGCTTATGTCCTAATGACAATTTGTGTCCTTCGGCATCTAATTCAAGTACTACTACTTCAATCTTATCACCAGAGTTTACAAATTCTGATGGGTGTTTAATTTTCTTAGTCCAAGAAAGGTCGGTGATGTGAATAAGACCATCGATACCTTCTTCGAGTTCTACGAATACACCGAAATTAGTGAAATTGCGAACAGTACCTGTATGTTTAGAACCTACTGGATATTTTTCAGTGATGTTAATCCAAGGGTCTGGGGTAAGTTGTTTAATACCCAAAGACATTTTGCGCTCGTTGCGGTCGAGAGTCAAGATAACAGCTTCTACCTCGTCGCCGAGTTTTACGAAATCTTGAGCAGAACGCAAGTGAGTACTCCAAGACATTTCAGAAACGTGGATAAGACCTTCTACACCATCAGCGATTTCTACGAAAGCACCATAGTCGGCAATTACCACTACTTTACCTTTTACTTTATCGCCTACTTTAAGGTCATCAGCAAGAGCGTCCCAAGGGTGTTTGCTAAGCTGTTTTAAACCTAATTGAATACGTGATTTGTTGTCGTCGAAATCGAGGATTACCACATTGAGCTTTTGGTCTACCGATACCACTTCGCTTGGGTGATTGATACGAGCCCAAGAAAGGTCGGTGATGTGAATCAATCCGTCTACGCCACCAAGGTCTACAAATACACCGTAAGAAGTGATATTTTTCACAACACCTTCGAGTACTTGTCCTTTTTCGAGTTGACTGATGATTTCTTTCTTCTGTTCTTCGATATCTGCTTCGATGAGCGCTTTGTGAGAAACCACTACGTTTTTGAACTCGTGATTTACTTTCACAATCTTGAATTCCATTGTTTTGTTTACGAATTGTTCGTAATCGCGGATAGGTTTCACATCGATTTGAGAACCAGGTAAGAATGCTTCGATGCCAAATACATCTACTATCATACCGCCTTTGGTACGGCTTTTTACAAAACCGTTTACGATTTCGCCGTTTTCGTGTGCCAAGTTAATTCTATCCCAAGCTTTAAGCGTACGTGCTTTGCGGTGTGAAAGTACTAACTGACCGTTTTTATCCTCACGGATATCGATAAGCACTTCTACTTTGTCACCTACTTTAAGGTTCGGGTTGTAGCGGAACTCGTTGAGAGAGATAACGCCTTCTGATTTAGCGTTGATGTCGATAATCGCTTCTCTGTCAGTGATGCGAGTTACTACTCCTTCTACTACTTCATTGTCTTGAGTGTCAACGAAATTGTTTTTAACCAATTCTTCGAAGTTTTTCAATTGGTCTTCTTGTACGCTGTCAATACCTTCTTGGTACTTGTCCCAATCAAAGTTCTGTAAGAACTCTTCTGGATTTTGAGTGTTTTCAGCCATTTGCTGATAATAAAATTTGTATTTCCTAATTAGGAACGAGAGTATTTTAGTAGGGCTATTTCTAATAGGAAAGAATGAAACAATAATGATAAATTAATACTCTATGCCCTTAAAAAATTATGGCAAAATTACAAATAATCTTTGAATTAGCCAAATAATTTTATGATTTTTGAAGATGTTTTTTTATTTGTAACTGTGTATCTGTTTGTTTATTAGCTAATTATATGAATATTGTGTTAAGTAGAAATATTACTAAGAAACAATCAATTCTACTGAAAAGTTTTTGTAATTACATCATTTGTATTTCTTTAAAGAACTGAGTAAATTCTTCTTCATATAATTTTTCATCTCTTTTTAAATCTTCTATGGCATATTGCATTTTCGAAACAAAGCCTGTACGCCTATCCATTCGGTATAATATGGAGGAGATACCTTCAAAGGTTTGATAGCTTTCTAACCAACGTTCGGCAATGATGTATTTACTCAAAGTTTGAGCTTTATTGTTGAGCAATTGTTGATGGCGTTCTAAGGCATCGTAAAAGTGCTGAACATATTGTTCTAAGGATTTATCAGAATATTCTTTCCAATGTTTAGCAAGACAATAATCGTAAAAAATATCTACCAGCACCCCTGCGTAATGGTTGTAAGTAGGCACCAATCGGTGTTTACTTTTCCGGAAAATGGCGTGTGCATCAGTGAAAGTATCTATTCTCCGATGTAATAAAATACCCCGTTGCATTGCTTCGGGGTATTGTAAGTATTCTTTGCCTCGTACGGTATCGGCGATAAAGTTGCCAATAGTGAGCAGTTCATCGCCTTCGCCTGAAAGATAAATATGAGCCAAAAAGTTCATTATAAATAATCTTTTACCTTAGAAAGTGCTTCGGTAATACCACCAGGGTTTTTACCTCCTGCGGTTGCAAAGAATGGCTGTCCGCCACCTCCTCCGTGAATGTATTTGCCCAGTTCTCGTACTATCTTACCAGCATCTAATCCTTTGGCTTGTGCCAATTCTTTATTGATATAGCATAACAAGAGTGCTTTGCCTTCTTCGTGAGCTGATGCAAAGAATACAAAAGCATTTTTTACCTCATTACCTAACTCGAAAGCAAGGTCTTTGAGAGTTGCCACTTCTGCATCTACTTGTTTTACGAGACACTGAACACCATTTACTTCTGTAAATTCAGCTTTGATGCTTGTTTTAAGTTGTTTAGCTTGTTCTTTTCTCAACTGTTCAAGTTCTTTGTGTAAAGCTGCATTTTCTTCTTGCAAGTGCCTAATCGCTTTTACAGGGTCTTGCGCGTTTTTCAGCGTCTCTTTTATTTGTTCTACCAGCTGTTCTTGCTCTGTAAAATACATCATAGCTCCTCCACGGGTAATCGCTTCAATACGGCGAATACCTGCTGCTACAGCACCTTCTGAGATGATTTTGAAATACCAAATATCGCCTGTGTTCTTTACGTGAGTTCCCCCACAAAGCTCTTTGCTATCACCAAACTGAATCATACGCACACGGTCGCCGTACTTTTCACCAAAGAGTGCCATAGCTCCTGATTCCACTGCTTGTTGCATAGGAATATTACGATGCTCTTGCAAAGGAATTTTCTCAAAAATGCGTTTGTTTACCAATTGCTCTACCTTTTTGAGCTCTTCCTCAGTAAGTTTAGCAAAGTGTGAGAAGTCGAAACGCAAAGTTTCAGGAGCTACACGAGAGCCCTTCTGTTCAACGTGTGTACCCAACACTTCGCGTAGAGCTTGGTGTAATAGGTGGGTAGCACTGTGGTTAGCTTCTGCCATTTCACGTGATATTGAATGTACTTCTGCTTTGAAAGGGTCGTTTAAATTAGTAGGCAGGTGTTCTGAAATGTGAATGATAAGGTTATTTTCTTTCTTGGTATCTAAAATATAGATAAGCTCACCGTTAGCACTTTGGAGAGTACCTTTATCACCCACTTGTCCACCTCCTTCCGGATAAAAAGGAGTAGTGTTGAATACCAGCTGAAAATGAGTATCGTCTTTCTGACTTTCCACTCTGCGGTATTTCACCAATCGCACCACAGCCTCTAAGGTATCATAGCCTATAAACTCCTCTTCATCGTCGTCGCGGAGTATTACCCAGTCGTCAGCTTTTATTTGAGCTGCTGCACGTGAACGCTCTTTTTGTTTTTGTAATTGTTCTTCAAAACTGGCTTCGTCCATAGTGAGCCCTTTCTCCGAGAGAATGAGTGCTGTCAAATCTTTGGGGAAGCCGTAAGTGTCGTATAATTCAAAGGCTTTACCGCCCGATAGTTGCTTGCCAGGACTGTTTTGTATCATTACGTCTAGCATCAATAAACCCTGTTCAAGCGTGCGCAAGAAAGAGGCTTCTTCTTCTTTTATGACGCTCATAATCAGGAATTGCTGTTTCTCCAATTCGGGGAAAGTACCTCCCATTTGGTTAGAGAGTGTCTCTACTAATTTGTAGATAAACGGCTCTTTTTGGTTTAAGAAAGTAAAACCATAGCGAATAGCACGACGCAAAATACGGCGTATCACATAACCAGCACCATTGTTAGAGGGCAACTGACCGTCGCTAATAGCAAAAGCCACAGCCCTAATATGGTCTGAAATCACACGAATCGCAATATTTACTTGTTCTTGTTCAGGAGTTACACGGTCGCCTGAGGTATATCTACTTTGGGTAATCTCTTCCACTTTGTGAATGAGTGGGGTAAACACATCGGTATCGTAATTTGATTGTTTCTTCTGCAATACCATACAGAGGCGTTCAAAACCCATACCTGTATCCACGTTGCGAGAAGGTAGTTTTTCGAGACTACCGTCGGCTTTGCGGTTGAACTCCATAAACACATTGTTCCAAATCTCAATTACCTGAGGGTGGTCGTTATTCACAAGGTCGCGACCTGGCACTTTCGCTTTCTCTTCTTCCGAACGAATGTCCACGTGAATTTCGGTACAAGGACCACAAGGACCTTGGTCACCCATTTCCCAAAAGTTATCTTTTTTATTTCCGAGAAGTATATGGTTTTCAGCAATCCGTTCTTTCCATATATCATAGGCTTCTTGGTCAAAAGGCACGCCGTCTTCTTCACTGCCTTCAAAAACGGTTACATAGAGGTTTTCTTTGGGAATTTTGTATATTTCGGTGAGCAATTCCCACGCCCAGCTAATGGCTTCTTTTTTGAAGTAATCGCCAAACGACCAGTTGCCAAGCATCTCAAACATCGTGTGGTGATACGTGTCGCGACCTACCTCTTCCAAATCGTTGTGCTTCCCCGATACGCGCAAACACTTTTGAGTATCGGCTACGCGTTTGTATTTAGGTTTAGCATTACCAAGGAAGAACTCTTTAAATTGGTTCATACCAGCGTTGGTAAACATCAGGGTAGGGTCGTTTTTAACCACCATAGGAGCCGAGGGAACAATAGTGTGCCCTTTGCTTTCAAAGAATTTTAGGAATTGTTCTCTTATTTCTTGCGAAGTCATATATTTTTAACTAACGATTGACAGTTAATAATTAACATTTTCAGGGCGCAAAGGTACGAACTAATTAGCAAATTCACAAATTTGCTAATCTGCTAATTTCCCTTTCTCACATCAAACTCACATCAATTAATTCAACCCTTGATTGATATTAGTAATATTCTAAATTCAATTGCTATTCAGTTAATATTCAATTAATCTTTGGTCAGTCTTCATTGTAGACCCACTGTAGAGCCACTGAAAAGCCACTCATTCTTTAATTATTTTATAAGCTTTGTATACCTCTCTCCCAATTTCACTATTCACCATTAACCATTAATCATTAACCATTAATCATTAA